>NZ_CP119133.2:6300000-6900000 GCF_001636945.3 Streptomyces sp. FXJ1.172
CTGCCTCGAGTCGTATCGGTCCCGGGCCGGAGGGCAGCAGCCAGGAGTCGATGAACAAGGCGACGTAGGGCGATGTGGCCGCACAGACGTGGGACAGCTGAGGTGGAACGATCAGCCCGGGCGCGGCCACCATGCGCTGTCCCGGCTGCAGGAGTTCGGCGTGGCCGCCGATCGGCAGCACGGTCTTCCACACGGGCATCCGATGTTCGGAGACGCGGAAGGGGCGGGACTCGGCGAACATCGTCGCCTCGGTGCCTGCGGCGAAGACGATGCGGCGATCGTTTTGTTCAAGCTCCCAGGCCCGGGGCGAACGGATCATCATGCCATGCACGCTATCGCTGCCATCGGGTTGGCCGTGTTCATGGCGGTAACGGGCGTCATGCACTTTCTGGCTCCCGAATACTTCCGCACGCTGGTACCCGCATGGCTTGGCAGGGAGCGGCTCCTCGTGGCCGTCACCGGGGCCGCGGAGGTCGTCGTGGGTGTGCTGGTGCTGGTTGCGCGCAGCAGACCGGTCGGAGGCTGGATTGCCGCCTTCCTGATCACCTGCTACCAGGTGTCCCACGTTGACGCGGTGCGACATGCGCGGCCCGACCGGCCCCGGTTGCTGGAGCGGCCGGCCGGCGCCGCGGCTCGACTGGCGGTGAACGTCCTGTACATCGTCTGGGCCGTCGTCGTGGCCAGATCCGCGGCCTGACCCCGATGCCTGGCGCCCCGAATGCCCCGGACGGCGCCGAGACCACCCGTAGTCACAGAGGAAGCTACATTCTATGAGTCACCGCATCGTCGTCCTGGGCGCCGGTTACGCCGGTCTGTCGGCAGCCAAGCGCCTCGCCCGCAACCTGCGCCGCAACGACGTCACCGTCACGCTGGTCAATGCCTCGGACCGGTTCGTGGAACGCGTCCGGCTCCATCAACTCGCCGCAGGGCAGCGACTGGCGGTACTGCCGTTGCGTCAACAGCTCAGCGGCACACCGGTCCGACTGGTCGTCGGTCGTGTGACCGCGATCGATACCACCGCCCGGACCGTGTGCATGGGCGACGAGCAACGAGTGATGGTCTACGACACTCTGGTGTACGCGGCGGGCAGCCAGGCACGGCTCGACGAGGTGCCGGGAGCAGCCGAACACGCCCACGCCGTCGCCAGCCCCGAGCAGGCGACCCGGTTGCGGCACCGGATTGCCGAGATCGAGTCCGGCGGCACGGTCGCCGTGGTCGGCGCAGGACTTACCGGGCTGGAAACCGCCTCGGAACTGGCCGAGAGTCATCCCGGGCTGCACGTCCGGCTGTTCACCGATGCCGATGACGTCGGATCCCGGCTGGCCCCGCGAGGCCGGACCCATCTGCGGCGCGCTCTCGACCGGCTGGGCGTCTCGATTCATCCCAAGACCGTCGTCATGTCCGTACGGGACAACGGCGTGGACACCCTCGATGGCAGGGCGTTCGCCGCCGACGCCGTCGTATGGAGCACCGGGTTCCGTGTGCCGGACCTGGCTCGCGAAGCAGGGTTCGCCACGGATGACGGTGGCCGGATACTCGTTGACGCCACCCTGCGCTCGGTCTCGCATCCCGAGGTGTACGCCGTCGGCGACGCCGCCGCAGGAGCATCGGTGAGCGGAGAACCAAGTCGAATGTCCTGCCAGGCAGCACTGCCCATGGGCCGTGGCGTGGCCGATGTCGTCGCGGCTCGGTTGACGGGCCGGGAATCGGGGCCGGTCCGGATCGGCTACGTCTTCACCAACATCAGCCTGGGCCGGCGCGACGGTGTCGTGCAGTTCACCCGTGCCGACGACCGCCCGCGCAGGTTCGTCCTGACAGGCCGCGCTGCGGCAGCGTTCAAGGAGGCGGTTGTGCGCAGCACGGTACGTTCCGGGCTGCGCGGCGAGAAGCACCGGTCAACACGTGGGGGTCAGCCCTGACGGGAAGAGACGTACCTTCCTGGTGGATCGATCGACAGGTCGTTGAGTAAGACGGAGGTTGCGGTGTCGGTGGCGAAGGCAAACCCGTGCTTGCGGTATGCGACGAGGACGCCGGCACGCCAAGCGGCATCTGACTGCCGGATGAGATCGCCCGAGGGAGCGGGCGGCGGATGTTCGAGTCGTGGGCCGACCCGCTGCGCGACTGTGACCGCCGGGGCATGGAGCCCGCACCCTCGCGGTCTACAACGGAGTCCCGGGCTTCCGAGGGTTCCAGGCCGAGGTCGTGTCCGCCACTCGCGGACAAAGGTGCTGGTTCGCAAAACGGCGCGGCCTGGCTCACGCACCCGGCTGCGCCACCGGCTGCGCACCCATCCCGCGGACAAGGGCATGCGCCGCAGCATGGGCGAGCGAGATTTCATCGCGCTGATCGACGGCGCCCACCAACTCGTCAAGGCGCCGATCGTGCTGGTGTGGGACCGGCTGAACGCCCATGTCTTCCGCGCGATGCGGGACTTGATCGCTGGGCGTGAGTGGCTGACAGTGTTCCTGCTGCCCCCCCTACTCGCCCGACCTCAACCCGGTCGAGGGCGTGTGGGCGCACGTCAAACAGAGTCTGGCCAACCTCGCCGCCGTCGCCCTCGACTGCCTGGAGACGCTCGTCCGCAACCGGCTCAAACGTCTCCAGTACCGGCCCGGCACCCTCGATGGCTTCATCGCTGGAACCGGCCTCGACCTCGGTGAACGGACGGCATCACCTTGATCAGCCGAAGTCAGTAGCAGCGGGCCGATGGGTGATCTTTAGCAATCGCGTGGCTCGCCGGGACGGACCGATGGACTGAGGTCCGGTGTAAGGAGCCGGAGAACCTGCCCCGCCTCTTTGGGGGCGTCGCCGAGCGCATGAGTCTGCTCGTGCCCGGCGACGCCCGACGTTTGCGGCGATCAGGCCGGTTCGGAGCGGGTCGAGGTGATCACGACGGATGTGTAGGGCATGGTGGCGTGGCCGCCGAGCTTGTCGATCGCGGTCCCGGCGCTGTCCAGGACCTCGGCCATTTTGTCTGCGGGGAGTTGGGTGAGGCCGCCGAAGGTGGGGAGCTGGTCGAGCCACTCTTCTCGAGAGTAGGTGCGTTCCCAGGCGAAGCGCCATTGTTCGGGCTCGCTGAAGCTGCCGGCCTGCCGGATCCCGTCGGCGATCTTCGCGAACAGCGGCTGGTATGCGTCCACGGCCGATCCTCTCAGCAGGCCGGGGTTGAACGGGGAGTCGGGGGCGACCCGTTGGAGTGCTTCGGCGAGGGCGTCGATCACCTCGGCCGGGAGCTGGGGGACGTGGTGGAAGGGGGCGAGTCGGCCGCCGGGCCGGAGCACCTGGGCCGCCTTGGCCGCGCCGGCGACGGGGTCCACCCAGTGCCAGGCGGTGCCGGCGATGACCGCGTCGAACTGCCGCCCGGCCGGCTGCCAGTCCTCGAACCTGGCGACCTCGACCTTGACACGGCTGCGTCGCGCGAAGGCGGCCATCCGCTCGTCGGGTTCGACACCGAGCACCGTGCAGCCGGCTGCCTGGAATTGCCGGGCCTCGATGCCGGTCCCGGCTCCGACGTCGAGGACGTGCCGACCGGGGCTTGCCGCGACGATCCTGTCCACCAGGGCCTTAGGGTACGGCGGTCGGGCGCGGTCGTAGCGTTCGGCGTCCGCGCCGAACGACTCGGCCGTCTGCCGGTGGCGGTGGGGCTCGGGCCCGGACTTGTCCGGCTGTCCCTGCGATAAAGTGGGCATGCGCCCACACTAATGGGCGGTTGCCCACTTGTTAAGGCGGGGCAGCGCGGAAAGGGAGACAATGCCGTCAGGGGTGCACATCCACAATGTGCGCGGCCAGTTGTTCGAAGCCGCCGAGCGCGTCCTGCTTCGGGACGGGCCCGACGCGTTGACCAGCCGGGCGGTCACGGAGGAGGCGAGCTGCGCCAAGGGGGTGCTCCACCGGCACTTCACCGACTTCGACGCTTTCCTGGCGGAACTGATCCTCGACCGCGTCCGCGGCATCGAGGACCGGACCACGACTCTGCGCGCGGCCGCCGGCACCGGGAGCGTGGTGGACAACCTCGCTGACGCGCTGCAGGACCTGTTCGGGCCGGTCACGGTGGCAATCGTCGCGCTCATCACCTTCCGCGACGGCCTCCGCGCCCGGCTGCGCGAGGCCGGTCTGACCGGTATCCCCCTGGCCATGCAGGGCACCGCCATGGTCGCCGCATATCTCACTGCCGAGCGGGAGTCGGGGCGCCTGGCCGGTGATGCCGACATCGACACACTCGCCCCCACCCTCGTCGGGGCCGGGCACCTGCTGTTCGCCGACCGGACAAGTGCCCCGCCGCAGACCGCCGCCGTCCGCAAGATGGTGACCACCGTCATCGCCGGCGCCTTGCCACCACCCCAGTCGCAGGTCGGGCCACCGGTCGGGTGACCGGAGGATCGCGCTGCGTCCAAGAGGCGAAGAGGCCGGATGGCGGAGAAGCTCCCGGGACTCACCGCCACCGACCACAGGTGCTGCTAACGCCACCCGGGAGATTGCTAGCCGACTGCTGGAGATCGACCGACGCTGCTAACGCGGACCCGGAACCTACATTGTGAACGGCCCGGAGCGGAAGCGTGCCGGACAGGTGCTGTAGAGTCCACCGTGCCGACGCGGGGTGGAGCAGCTCGGTAGCTCGCTGGGCTCATAACCCAGAGGTCGCAGGTTCAAATCCTGTCCCCGCTACGAGAGCGAAGGCCCGGATCGACTGTCGATTCGGGCCTTCGCTGTTTCCCGAGGTGGTCGGCGGGGGGTGCGTGTAGCGGCTTCCGTACCCTGCCGTCCCAGCACCCCGGACTCCGCAAAAGCCGGCCCCGGAGTGGGACCAGGCTCTGCTGTCCGATCCCTCCCTGACCGGCATAACTCGGCAGCAACTGAGCGAACTCACCGACATCTTGGCCGTCGATGGCGACGTCAAGCGCGCACGCCCGCCCCGACTCGCCTTCCCCGACCAGGTCCTGGTGGCCGTCCTTCACCTGCGGGTCGCCCTGGCCGCGGAACCCCTCGGCGTGCTGTTCGACAGCAGTCGCACCGCCACGCACCGCACCCTGCTCAAGATCAGGACACTGCTGAAGGTGCACAGCATCGTCATCTCACCGGCAGCCACCCCGCCCTCCGCCCTCACAGCCCTTCAGGCTCGGGTTCAAGCCCTGAGTGGGACCCCAGCAGCGTGATCAAAACAACGTGTTAATGATCTGTGTCCGATGCGGCTGGAGCTCGCGCCGCTGGGGCTCGGTGACCAGCGAGACGAAGAGTGTGTCTTCACAGCGCGCGCCGAGGCTGCGAAGACCTACCTTGTGCTTTACCGTCGCCTGTCCTCGCCCCTCAGCGCCTCTGGCGCCGGAAGTCCCACCACTTGTTTCCGCAGTCCTTGCACTGCCAGTAGTCGCCGCGGGCTCCATGCGAACCCGACGTATTCGAACTCCCACACTTAGGACACCTCATCGGCCCTCCCGGATGCCGTGTCCAGCCAAGGTACGCACCTTGCCCTGGAGTTCACGATCCCGCGCAGCCCACCGACATCAAGCCTGCGCCCGACATCAACCCGCAGAAGATTCCGCAAGATACGTCTTCAATCCGCAAGGTTCACCTTCGCAGGACAATCTGGAAGCCCTTTAAGGGCTGTCCCGTAACTGATCTTTGGTGTTGCTAGTTCCGAGTCAGTCGGACCGCTTGCAGCTCGGGTAGCGACAGGTAGCTCTCGTGGGGGAGGCGGGTCCTCCGCGCGGATGACGCACGTCGTCACGGTTCGGACCATGATCGAACCATGCCAACAATGCGTTCCTCGGACGACGCAGTGCGCCCTGTCCCGCGCCAGGCAGTCCGCCTCCACCTGAGCAAATGGCCTGGATGCGCTGCTGCAGCGTGGGGGTTCTTGTTCGCGGTACCCAGTTTCGTCTGGGCGACGGGCGATACCTTCGGCGCGCAGTCGACGGTATCGCCGTCGTTGGTGAAGCTTGCTCGCGATGGAGTGCCATGGTTCCTGACCGTCCTGGTGGTAACTGGCTTCCTGAAGCTCTTCGGGGCACTGGTCGGCATCGGCCTGACGCGACTGCGAGGCTCGCGGATCAGCCGGCTCATGGTGTTCTGCGGCGGTGGTGCGGCGACCCTGCTCACCTGGCATGGCGGCCTCTTCGTCGTCCACGGCGTGCTGGTCGAGGCGGGGGCCGTCTCTGTTGAGCCAGATCTGGCTGGACTGACCGGTTGGTACCTCTACTTGTGGGGGCCGTGGTTCATCGTCGGTGGTCTGGCCTTCGCGGGGGCCACCGCGCAGTACGTCCGCCAACACGATGATCGGCGCAAGATGCGCCTCTACGGCGCCGTGGGCGTACTCGGTGCACTGGTCCTGTCCCTGGCCTCGACGGCTACCGGGATCGGGTGAGAGCTGGAACGTATCTGCTGGTCACGGGTGAGATGATCTCGCAGTGGCTGGTGTGATCACGGCGTCGGAGCCGTCCTGGATAACCCCGTTCACAGGGCTCAGCCCGCGCCAGTTTCGCAAGCTGGTGACCGTGCTGCGGCACGGGGAAGCCGGCAAGGTGCGCCCGGGGCGGCCCTGGGGTCTCTCCGTGGAGGACCGGCTGCTGCTCTTCGCGGCCTACTGGCGGACGAACTTGACGCTGCGCCAGATCGCTCCATTGTTCGGTGTCTCCAAGTCGGCTGCGGACCGCGTCATCAACCACCTCGGCCCACGGCTCGCGCTCCACCCCCGCCGACGGTTCCGGAAGGAACACTGTGCTCATCGTGGAGGGCACCCTGGTGCCCACCCGTGATCACACGGTTGCCGAGCAGTCGAAGAACTACCGCTACTCCACCAACCACCAGGTCGTCAGCGACGCCGACAGCCGTCTCGTCGTCGCCGTCGGCGAGCCAGTCCCTGGCAACCGTAACGACTGTAAGGCGTGGGAGGAATCCGGTGCGAAGGCTGCCGTCGGAAAGACCATGACGATCGCCGACGGCGGTTGTCCGGGTCTTCGAAGTTGAGCGGTGTGCTGGTTCGGGCTTGTTGACATGGCGTCACGCTTCGTGTTGGGTCGGGCGGCTTGGCCCTGGACGCAAGGTGCCCGTGGCCCGCGCCCACCTTGTAGCGCCCTTTCCGAGCAGGGGAGACGGCTGCTGAGCCGGCCGGGCGTGTCCATCCGGGACGGTGTCGGGACGCGGTTGGGACGCAAGGATAGGAACAGACTGACAAGGCTCGGGAAGCCCCGGCACTGCTCACCGGCTCTGAACTGCGAAACGCCCAGGATGAGCGTTGATCGACAAGGGCCGCCAAGATCCCCGAAGGACTCATAATCCGTCGGCCGTGGGTTCGAGTCCCACCCGCCCCACCAGCGCAGGTCTGTGCAGAATCGATATGACCTGCGAGTACACGAGTACGGTGGCCGCCACACCGCAGCGGTGGCCACCGCTCACCCGCTCAGCTCAAGATCCGGCCCCCGGCGAGGCCGGCGGCCCGCACGGTGGCGTCGGGCGAGGCCCTGTCCGACGGGGCGTCAGGCCGCTGACCCCGTGTCGGACTTCTGTCCGGGCAGGGCCGCGCGGATCCCGGACAGGAGCCGCGCCACACCCTCCCGCTCGTTCTCCGGCAGGACGAGACCGGCGACGGCCGGCACCTCGGGGTGGGCGTTCGCCATCGGCCGTGGCAGGCCCCGCGGCCGGCCCCGCGACCCGCAGCATCGGCAGGTCGTCGGGCATATCGCCGGGCATGTCGCCCACGGCGGCGGTGGCCGCGAGCGGTATCCCGTAGCGGCCGGCCAGGCGGCGCAGCGAGGCCTCGCCGGGCCGTACGAGCGCCTCCTCGGGCCGTGCGGCCCGGCAGGCGGGCGTGCACGGCCGGCACCTCGACTGGCGGGTGCTCGGCCAGTACCTCGGCCGGCGGGTCCTCGGGCGGCACCGGCAGCGCGGCGTCCGGCACCGCCCCGTGCGGCCGGCGGCCGGGCGCCGGCTCGGCGAAACCCGGCTCCGGATGCAGGCCCCGCACACAGTCCACGCCGAGCGCCACACCGGGCACCCGCTCTGGCGCGCGCCGCAGCAGCGTCGCGGCCTCGCCGGCACCCGTCCCGTCGGCAATCTCGATGACGACGACTACCCCGCGAACTCGTCGACCAGGGCACTCCCGTCGAGGCCGCCTGCCGCATCGTCATCCTCGAAGACCAGCTCGAAGATGCCCGGGGCATCAACGAGCAACTGCGCGCTCAGAGCGGCGAGTCACGGCATCAAGGCTTCGAGGCGCGTGTTCAGGCTGCCTGGGTGAGTTCGGCGCGGCCGAACAACAGCGCGTAGCCGGTGGGGAGTTGGCGCAGGATGCGGGTGAGTAGTTCGGGGCCGGCCGAGGCGGCGACGGCGGCGAGGACGGAGCCGGTGTCCCAGCGGGTGGTGGCCAGGCTGGCGCCGCTGCGGGCGGCGAGGTCCTTGACGAAGGCCCAGCCGGTCAGCGGCTGGGTGTCGGGGATCTGTTCGGCGAGGATGCGTGCGGCCTCCCGGGGCAGGCGTGCGGCCAGTTCGACGCGTTCCTCGCCGGTCAGCTGGCGTCCGAGTCCGGAAACGACGAGACGTACGGCTTCCTCGGCCTGTTCCCGGGTGGGGTAGGCGCCTTCGTGGCGGACCTTGTCCAGCATCTGCTCGAATGTCATCACGGGCAGGTGCTCAAGCGATGCACGCCGGTCGGACATCACTTCGGTGGTTCCCTTTCTCTTGCCGGGGTGCCGGCCGCATGGGTGTGCGGCCGGCGGGTTGGGGTGGTCAGGTGGGCTGGGGGTGGCCGAAGAGCAGGTCGTAGCCTGCGGGGAGCTGGAGCAGGATGCGCCCCAGGAGGTCGTCACCGGCGGCGTCGGCGACGGTGCTGAGGACGGCGCTGACGTCCCAGGCCGCGGTCTGCTCGGTGGCGCCCTCGATCCAGGCTGCCGTCGCCCGCACGAACCGCTCCGGTGGCAGCGGTTCGGCGCTTTGCAGCGGATTGAGCAGGATCTGGGCGAGGCCCTCCGGCAGGCGTGCCGCCAGCTGGGCGCGTACCTCGCCGACCAGGTGCGCGCCGAGCAGGGCGAGGACCACGCGAGCCGCGCGTTCTGCTTCCTGCTCACTGTTGTACTCGCCGCGTTCCTTGACCTGGTCGAGGAACGTTTCGATGTGCAGGGTCACGTCGGCCGCCGCCCTTCTTCGGCTTTTGTGCTGCGGTGTGTGCGGAGGGCGGGAGTGGGGGATGCCCGCCCTCCGCTGCTGATCGGCCTCTGTCGCCTGCGGTCAGCCGGAGATCTCCTTGCGGCCGGATCCGAGGCCGATGGAGATCTTGCGGGGCTTGGCGCGCTCGGCGATCGGGATGCGCAGGGTGAGCACTCCGGCGTCGTAGTCGGCCGTGATGTGCTCGGTGTCGAGGGTGTCGGCGAGCACGATCTGGCGGGAGAAGACGCCCAGGGGCCGCTCGGAGAGTTCCATCTGCACGTCGTCGCCCTTGGCGACGGGGCGGCGCTCGGCCTTGACGGTCAGCATGTTCCGCTCGACGTCGATGTCGATCGCCTCGGGGCTGACGCCCGGCAGGTCGAAGGCCACCACGTACTGGTCACCTTCGCGGTAGGCGTCCATCGCCATCGCGGACGGCCGTGACCAGGTGCCCGGACCCATCATCTGCTGAGCCAGCCGGTCGAGTTCACGGAAGGGATCGGTGCGCATCAACATCGTGAAACACCTCCAGAAGGTTCGGGCAGTTGCTGCCAATGCGCCTCACTGAACCGTTGTAACATGTCATCCAATGGATGACAAACATGATGTCATCGAACGGACGACACGCTGAAGGGGGTGCCCATGGCAGCAGCCGACCACCCGGCCTCTTCCAGCACCGGCGGCCGCAGCCCGGCCTCGTTCCTCGCCGCCGCCGCGGCCCTGCACGCCATAGACGACGCTCTGCACGCTGCCCGGCAAGAGACCCGCGACGCCCCGGACGCCGGCCCCGACCCGGAGCAGGCCCTGGCCTCACTGCTGCTGCTGCGGCAGATTCGCGAGCAGCTCGCCGGCTGGGAGACCGGCCTGATCGAAACCGCCCGCGACGCGGGAGCCAGCTGGGCCGACCTCGCCCACCCGCTCGGCGTCGCCAGCCGCCAGGCCGCCGAACGCCGCTACCTGCGAGGCCGGCCCGGCCCCATCGGCGCCACCGGCGAACAACGCGTCCAGGCCACCCGCGAACGCCGCGCCGCCGACCGCGCCCTCACCGCCTGGGCCCGGAACAACGCCGCCGACCTGCGCCGCATCGCCGGCCAGATCACCGCCCTCACCCAGCTCCCCGCCGCCGCCCGCGGCCCCGTCAGCCAGCTCGACGCGGCCCTCGCCCAGGACGACCCCGCCGCCCTCGTCCGCCCGCTGAACGCCACTCGCCCCTACCTGACCCACCTCCACCCCGACCTCGCCGCCCGACTCGACGCCCTCACCGAGACCGCCTCCGCCGCCTCCGACTGACCCGGTGCTTCCTCGGCCGGCCGGCTGCGGCACGCCGGCTCCGCACTTCGGGCCGGCACATTGGGTCGCTGTGACCGATGCCCGGGAAGGCGGCCGCGGCCTAGGTTCGGGTCGTCCTCGTCGGTCGTCCAGGGCCCGACGGTCACCCACCGAAACGAAAGGCCGCCCATGCGCCGGCTCACCTACTACATCGGCTGCAGCCTCGACGGTTTCATCGCCGGACCGGACGGGGAGACCGATTCGTCCGGATTCGACGGCGATCTCAAGGACGCGATCCTCAGCGAGTACCCCGAGACGATCCCCACCCACGCCCGCGAGGCCCTCGGGCTCACCGGCGTGCCCAACAAGGTCTTCGACACCATCCTCATGGGCCGCGCCACCTACGAACCCGCCTTGCGGATCGGGGTCACCAGTCCCTATGCGCACCTGCGGCAGTACGTCTTCTCCTCCACACTGTCCCCGACCGATCCCGAGGTGGAGGTGGTGTCGGGGGACCCGGTGGAGTTCGTCCGCGGCCTCAAGCGGCAGCCGGGCGCGGGCATCTGGCTGTGCGGCGGGGCCGGCCTCGCCGGGCAGTTGCTGGGCGAGATCGACGAACTGGTGGTGAAGCGCTACCCGGTGGTGCACGGCAGCGGCATCCCGCTGTTCCGCGCCCCGTTCGCCCCCGCCGACTGGCAGCTCTGCGACTCCAGGGTCTTCCTCACCGGCACCACCTTGACCAGCTACGTCCGGCACCAGGCGCACTGATGCTGTTTCGACCCACGACCGGGGCCGAGGTCGACCGCGTCGCCGCGGTGACAGTCCCCGAGCCCGTCGGCTGGATCGGCGCCGACCGCTACCGGGACGAGTTCGGGAAGGGGATGTACCGGCCGGAGTGGACCTGGATCGCCGAGGACGACGACGGACGGCTGCAGGCCCGTGCCCTGTGGTGGGGCCGGGCGGACAGCGCCCACCCGGTCGCCTTGGACTGCCTGCACGTCGACCCGGCGGCGGGGGACCGGGCCCAGGTGGCGACCGGGCTGCTCACCGCCGGGCTGCGGGCGTTCGCCGCCGCGGGCGCGCCGAAGCCGCCGCTGTACAACCTGACGCTGCCGGTCGGCTGGCGCGACGACCCGGTGGCGGCGGCATCAGTGGCCTGGCGCCGGTCCGCCGCACGGGCCGCCGGCCTCAGTCACGAGGTGGAGCGGCTGCGGCTGGAGTGGGCGGTCGGCGATGTGCCGCCGAGGGGCGGGAACCGGCTCACCTTCGCCCCCGCGTCGGACGAGGAGTTCCTCGCGGTGTTCCGCCGGATCGCGGTCGGCAGCCTGGACGACGAGACCCGCCGGAACGTCGCCGCGCTGGGCGTCGAGGCGGCCGCCCGAGAGGAGCTGAAGTTCTATCTCGGCTGCCCGGGCGAGCGGGAGTGGTGGCGGCTTGCGTACGGTCCCGACGGGCGGCTCGCCGGCCTGGCGATCCCCTCCGCAACGCCGTACGCCCGGAACGTCGGATTCCTCGGCGTACTGCCCGAGTTCCGCGGCCGCGGCTATGTGGACGACCTGCTGGCCGAGGTCACCCGGAGCCACGCGCAGGCGGGCGCCGAACTGATCACCGCCACCACCGACACCGGGAACGCCCCGATGGCGGCCGCATTCGCCCGGGCCGGCTACCGGACCACGGAGATCCGGATGATCTGGTCGGCGCCGGTGGCCGAGCGGGAGCCGTAGACGCAGCGCCGCCGCCCCCGGCTCCGTCCCGCCCGGTCCGCGTACAGTGATGATCAACGAGGCCCGTGGGCGGCCGGGCCGGCGGATCCGGGGGCGCACGGATGCAGGGACGCGACGAGGAGCTGCGGCGGATCGAGCTGCTGCTCGCCGGCGCCCGGTGCGGTGAGAGCGGCGCCTTACTGCTGCACGGCGAGGCCGGCATAGGCAAGACCGCGCTCCTCGAGCACGCCGCCGCCCGTGCGGACGGCCTGCGGGTGCTGCGTGTCGAGGGCATCGAGTCCGAGATGGAGCTGGGCTTCAGCGGGCTGCACCAGTTCTTCCTGCCGGTCCTGCACATGCTCGACCGGCTGCCCGGCCCACAGGCCCAGGCGCTGCGTTCCGTCTTCGGCCTCGTCGACGCGCCGGTGCAGGACCGGCTGACCGTCGCCCTCGCCGCGCTGTCCGTCCTCGCCGAGGCCGCCGCCGACACGCCCCTGCTCTGCCTGGTCGACGACCTGCAGTGGCTCGACCAGCCGTCCGCCGACGTGCTGACGTTCGCCGCGCGCAGGCTGCGCGCCGAGGGCGTCGTGATGCTCTTCGCCGCCCGCGGCGACTCGCCCGGAAGCACGGCGCGGGCGCTACCCCGGCTCCACGTCACCGGCATCGACCGGACGGCGGCCGCGGCGCTGCTGCCCGGGCTCGCGCCCCACGTCGCCGAACGGGTCATCGACCAGGCGCGAGGCAACCCGCTGGCGCTGCGGGAGCTGTCCGCAGCGCTCACCCCGGCACAGCGGTCCGGTCAACTGGGGCCGCTGGCCATGCCGGACGGCCCTCCGGCACTGCCGAGCCGGCTGCAGGAGGCGCTCGCTGAGCAGATCCACCACCTGCCCCACGCCACCCGTCGGATCCTTGCGGTGGCCGCCGCGGACGACACCGGCGACCTGAACACGGTCCTGGCGGCGGCCGCCCGGCTCGGGGGAGCGGTCGAGGATCTGGCGCCCGCCGAGCGGGCCGGGCTGCTGGCCGTGTCCCGCGCGGGGCTGCGCTTCCGGCATCCTCTGGTCCGGTTCGCCGCCTACCGGGGGGCGCCGCTCGCGGAGCGGATCGCGGCGCACCGGGCGTTGGCCAAGACGCTGGACGGCGCCGGGCAGGCGCACCGCCGGGCCTGGCACCTGGCCGCGGCGGCGACCGGGCCGGACGAGCGGGTGGCTGCGGAGCTGGAGCGGGTCGCCGAATGGGCGGGCAGCCGGCAGGCGATGGCGTCGGCCTCCGCCGCCTACGAGCGGGCCGCACAGCTCACCTCGGACCCGGCGCTGCGGGCGAGGCGCCTGATCGGCGCGGCGCAGCGGGCCAGCGAGGCCGGACAGGACGAGCGTTGCGCCGCCCTCGCCGGCCAAGTGCCACAGCCGCTGCGGGATGTCGGCATGGCGGCGGACTTCGCCCGCCTGCGGGCCGTGGTCGAACTCGGCTTCGGCAGCCCGGCGCAGGCCGCCCGGTTACTCGCCGAGAGCGCGGACGCGACCGCGGCGCAGCGCCCCGACAAGATCCCCGTGCTGCTGACAGACGCGCTGCACGCGGCGTTCGCCGCAGGGGACGCGACACTGATCACCCAGATCGCGGCCCGCTCGCCGGACCTGCCGGTCCTCGCGGTGCCGGCGTACCTCTTCGCCGACGCCGCGGCGGCGGGCCCGCGCAAGGACGGCCGGGCGGCCACCGATGGCGTACCCACGGTCCCCGACGTCGGCGCAGTACGCGGCGCGCAGCGGCCGCTGCGCGAGCTGGTGGCCGCCTGCGGCCGCGCCCGAGCCGACCTGATGGACCAGCTGATGACCGGGCACTACTGCCACCTGCTCGCCGACCACGGGGCTGCGCACCAGGTCGCCACCGCCGCCGTGGTGCACTGCCGCGACCGCGGCGTCGGCGGCTGGCTGCCCACCACTTTGCACCTGCTCGCCCAGGTGGAACTCGCGCTCGGCCGGCGCGGCGACGCCCTGGCGCATGCCACCGAGGCGCTCCGGCTCGCCGACTACTACGACCTCGACCACCGGGTCGCCCATCTGCGCGCCCTGCTCGCCGTACTGGCCGCGGCCCGTGGTGAGCAGGACCACACGCGCGAACTCGCCGACCGCGCCCTGGAGTACACCCGCCCGCGCGGCGTCGGCCGGGGCACCTCCGACGCGCTCTGGGCGCTGGGCCTGCTCGACCTCGGTTCTGGGCAGGCCCAGCGGGCGCTGGACCGGCTGGAGGCCGCACGGGAGGCGGCCGGTCACCCGCTGCTGGCCCGTCACCTGCTGCCCGACCTGGTCGAGGCCGCCGTGCGGGCCGGCCACCCGGAGCGGGCGAAGGCGCCCGCGGAGGCTCTCGCGGCCTGCGCGGACGCCCTCGGGCAAGCCGCGGTCAGCGCGCAGTCCCGCCGCTGCACGGCCCTGACCGCACCGACTCCCCGGGCCGAGGAACACTACCTCGCCGCCCTCGGCCTGCATCCGGCCGACGACAGCTTCGAGCGAGCCCGCACCGAACTGCTCTACGGCGAGTGGCTGCGCCGACAGCGCCGCAAACTCGACGCGCGCGACCGGCTGCACGCCGCGCTCGAGCACTTCGACCGGGTGGGCGCGCAGCCATGGTCGCGGCGTGCCCGGACCGAGCTGCGTGCGGCGGGCGAGCACCACGACCCGGCGCTCGCCGCGGACTCGCCGCTCGCACGGCTGAGTCCGCAGGAGCGCGAGGTCGTGCGACTCGCCGCGACCGGTGCGACCAACCGGGAGATCGCCACCCAACTGCTGCTGAGCCCGCGCACGGTGGGGCACCACCTCTACCGGGCCTTCCCCAAGCTCGGCATCGGCTCCCGCACCCAACTCGCCGACCTGCTCGGCGGGTAGTCCGCCCGTCTCTTCCCTGAACCCGCCGACGAGTTGGCCGGATCATGCTTGAAGTACGCGTGTCATGGGCACGCACCTGCTACCGGCATCCACGGCCGGTCGTACGGACACAGCCGTACGGACAGAAGGAGGGCGTCATGGACCGTCGGATCCGGGTACGTGTCAGCCGGCGTCCCGCCGCTCCCCGCCGCGAGCAGGAGATCGACCGCAGGACCCCGTCGGGGCGCATCCTGCCGTACTGATCACCGGGGCTCAGGACGCGCGGGCCGCCCGGGTCACCTCGGGCAGCGGGTCCGCGCGGCGGGCCAGCTCGAGCAGCGCGTGCACGGCGCGTTCGGCGGGGCCCAGGCGCGGGTGCCACTGGGCGATGATGCTGACCGGGCGGATCGCTTCGGCCAGCCGCAGCTCGACCAGGCCGCCCTCCTCCAGCTCCCGTGCGACCGTCAGATGCGGCAGCAGGGTGACGCCGTGCCCGTGGCCGAGCAGGCGCAGAAGAGCCGCCATCGAGCCCTGGAGCAGGGTCTGCTGAGCACCCGCCAGCAGATCCCGGCCGAAGCGGTCCACCAGCATCTGTGAGGTGCAGCCGAGTTCGGCCACCAGGAAGTCGTGGCGCAGCAGGCTTTCGGGCGTCACCGTCGGCTGCCGGGCCAGCGGATGGCTCGGCGCCGCCACCAGCACCGTACGGTCGTGCCCCACGACCGCGTGCGGGCGGACCGAGCGGACGCCGTTGTCGTACTGGAAGACCAGGTCCAACTCGCCCGCCCCGAAAGCCCGGTCCAGCACCGCGCGCGTCGCCACCGTGAGGACGACGTCCGCGCCGGTGTCCGGGCCGCTCGCCCCGTACTCCAGGGCGGCCAGCACCTCGGGCAACCACGCGTGGGCCAGCGACTCCTGCGCGCCGATCCTGAGCCGGGTCCGCTCACCGCGGGCCGCCCGCCGCATCCGCTCCTCCAGCTCCAGTGCCTCGCGCGCGTACGGCAACAGCCGGGTACCGGCCTCGGTGAGCACGGCCCCGGTGCCCGCCCGCACCAGTAGGTTCACGCCCAAGTCGGCTTCCAGGCGCTTGAGTTGGGCGCTCACACTGGACTGGGCGTAGCCGAGGGCCTGGGCCGCGGCGGAGATGCCGCCGTGTTCGACGACGGCGACGAAGGCGCGCAGATAGCGGGAGTCCACGAGGGGCAGGGTATCTCCCCATCGGACTCTCCGATGGGGGCATCGGACTTACGGCGTCGCGGGCCCGCCCGGCTCCGGGACACGCTGCACGCATGACCACAGCCCCTGCCAAGTCCAGACCGTCCGCGCCCCCGGCCGGCCCCGGCCCCCGCGCCGCCGCCCGGCTCGCCTTCGCCGGGATCGCCACCGGGAACCTCCTCGTCCTGATGGACACCTCGATCCTCAACGTCGCCGTACCCGACATCCGGACCTCGCTGCGGCCGGGCGCCGCCGCGCTGCCCTGGACCGTGGACGCCTACACCGTCGTCTTCGCCGGGCTGCTGCTGGCCGGCGGTGTCATCGCCGACCGCTGGGGCGCCCGCCGCGTCTACACCGTGGCCCTCGCACTGTTCGCCGTGCTGTCCGTCGCGTGTGCCCTCGCCCCCGGCGCGGGGGCCCTGATCGCCGGGCGGGCGCTGCTCGGTGCAGCCGGTGCCGGTCTGGTCCCCGCCTCCCTGGCGCTCCTCATCCACCTGCACCCCGACCCCGCCCGCCGTACCCGCGCCATCGGCGCCTGGGCCGCGCTCAGCGGCCTGGGTGCCGCCGCCGGCCCCGTGCTGGGCGGTGCGCTGGTCGAACTCGGCGGCTGGCGGCTGGTGTTCCTCGTCAACCCGCCCCTCGCCCTGGCCGCGCTGCTCCTCGCCGGCCGGCTGCCCGCGCCGCCCGTACGGGCCGTACGGGCCCTGGACCGGCCGGGCCTGGTGCTGTCCACCGCTGGTCTGGGCCTGCTCACCTTCGGGCTGGTCGAGGCCGGCATCGAGGGCTGGAGCGCGCCGCGCGCCCTGCTTCCGCTCGCCGCCGCGCTCGGCTCCTTCGTCGCGCTCGCCGTCGTGGAGCGCCGGGTGGCCGCCCCGGTGCTGCCGCCGACGCTGCTCGCCCTGCCGCGGGTGCGGGCCGCGATGGCCGCCGCCGCTGTGTCCTGCTTCGCCTACTTCGGCGGCATGTACCTGCTCGCCGTATGGCTCCAGCGCACCTACGACCTGACCC
This sequence comes from Streptomyces sp. FXJ1.172, assembly GCF_001636945.3. NCBI lineage: Bacteria > Bacillati > Actinomycetota > Actinomycetes > Kitasatosporales > Streptomycetaceae > Streptomyces > Streptomyces sp. FXJ1.172. The sequence continues at coordinate 6,317,186 of NZ_CP119133.2, forward strand.
CGCTCAAGGCCGGACTGGCCGCGCTGCCGATGGCGTTCCCCGTGTGCGTGATGCCGGTCTTCACCGGCCGGCTCGTGGCCCGCTACGGCCCCCGTCCCGTGCTGCTGACCGGCATGGCCGCCGCGGTCGTCGCGGGCATGCTGCTGGCCTGCGCGGCGGGCCACCACCCGCCGCTGCCGCTGATCGTCGCCGCCGAACTGGCACTCGCCGCGACCGGCACGCTGTCCATCCCGGGCGCCGCCGCCGCGGTCGCCGTCGCCGCGCCGCCGGAGTACGCCGCCACCAGCCAGGGCGCCCTCAACGGCATCCGGCAGGGCGGCTCGGCGCTGGGGGTCGCCGTCCTGGGCACGCTGGGATCCCTGACCGCTTCCGGGTACCTGCTCATGGGCGTGGGGGCGATCGCCGTGCTGCTGGTGGCCGGAACCCGTGACCGGTGACCGGTGACCTGTGGCCGGGCCTCACGGCGGCGGCAGGTGCGGGACGGGATCGCAGCCCGCACGGCCCGCACGGCCCGCACGGGCCACAGGGCCGTACGGGAGCCGCGCGGCTCAGGCGGCCAGGGGGTTGAGGACCAGCGGTTCGATACGGCCCTCCAGCATGTCGCCGATGCCCTGGGCCGCGCAGATGTCGGGCCGCTCGGCGATGTGCACCGGCATCCCGGTGGCCTCCCGCAGCATCTCGTCGAAGCCGGGCAGCAGCGCCGAACCGCCGACCATCATGATCCCGCGGTCGGCGAGGTCGGCCACCAGGTCGGGCGGGCAGCCGCGCAGCACCTTGCCGATGCCGTCCAGGACGGCGGTCAGCGGGGTCTGGATCGCCTCCCGCACGGCGGCGGTGTCGACACGTACGCTGCGCGCCAGCCCGGTCGCCACGTCCCGCCCGTGGATCTCGGTCTGCGCCGGACCGTGCGGGGTCAACCCGTTGCCCGACAGGGCCAGTTGCAGCGGCCGTACCGACTGGCTGGGCAGCATCAGCTCGTGCTCGTGCCGCAGATGCTGCACGATCGCGTGGTCCACGGCCTCACCGCCGACCGGGATCCGCTCGGCGGTGACGATGGAGCCGAGGGAGAGGACGGCCACCTGCGTGGCGGCGGCCCCGCACACCATGATCATGGTGGCCTCCGGGCGCTCGACCGGCAGCCCGCACCCCACGGCGGCGGCGATCAGCGTGTCCACCAGCTCGACCTTGCGCGCCCCCAGCCCGACCAGCGTCTCGATCGTCGCCCGCTGGGCCAGCGGATCGGCGTCGTGCGGGGTGCAGGCCGCCGCGCGCAGCCGCAGATTGCGGCGCAGGGCCCGGCGCATCTTGTCACCGAGCAACTGGCGCAGCATGCGCTGGGCCATCTCGATGTCGACCACCGTGCCGCCGGCGATGGGCCGCGCCACCCGGATGTAGTCCGGCGTCCGCCCCGTCATCTTCTCCGCGAACTCGCCCACGGCGATCAGCGCGCCGGTACGGCTGTTCACGGCGGCGGCCGAGGGCTGGTCCACGACGAGACCGGCGCCCTTCACATAGATCCGGGTGCGGGCCGCGCCCAGGTCGACGGCGAAGTGGCAGCGTCGCAACTGCTCCAGACTGACGGTCACGGCGGGTCCTCCCGAGTGCTCGGGCCATGGCGCCCGCCCGGTCGGCGGGTGTCTTCCTCTGACTGCATCCTGCGCGGGGACGGGAACCGGCGCCCTTTGTGGGCGGCCGGGCGGGGTGCCGCTGAACGGGGGTATTTTCCGGCCGCCCCGGTGTGTCGGCCGGACTTCGGGCGTCCCGGCATGATCGGCCGCGCCGGCCGGACCCCGGGACACCGTCCGGATCGCAGGGAGCGGGATCGGGGGGAGGGAGCGGAGGGGAGCGGGATCAGAGTGAGCGGGCGGCCTCGAGGAGTGGTTCCAGGGACGAGACGGTGATGTCGCTGCCGCCCTCCGCCAGGTGCCGGCGCCCGGCGGAGGTGGGGGCGAAGCCGATGACGGGGAGGCCGAGCTGCTGGGCGGCGGTGAGTTCGGCGACGGACGAGCTGATCAGGACGCCGCCGCGGACCGGGGCGCCGGGGGCGCCGGGGGAGCCGAGGGCGCCGGGGGAGCCGAGGGCGCCGGGGGAGCCGAGGGCGCGGAGCAGGCAGTCGGGATGGGGCATCAGCAGGCCGAGGTCGTCGGGGCGGCCATGCACCCCCACGAGGGGCAGGCGGTAGGGCGACAGGTAGCGGTGGACCGCCTGTGTGCTCACGTCCGTCACCACACTGACGCGACGACCGGACCTGTGCAGGGCGCGGACGAGCGCGAGGGACTGGTGGGTCGTGGGCGCGTCGGGAACGGCGTGCAGCTCCAGGTCGTCCAGGCGGGCCCGCAGCAGGGGACCGAACCGGTCGTGGGCGAAGGCGCGCAGCAGGTCCAGCGGATGCACGAACGCCTCCCGGCCGGCGTCGCCCGCGACGGCCAGGGGCCGGCCCGCCAGCGCGTCCTGCGGATCGCGGTGCTCGGCCAGGACGGACAGCAGCTCGAGAACGGCCGCACGCGCCGTCTGCGCCGAGAACAACCGGGCGAGCGGGCCGTCGAAGCCGACCAGCACGCTCTCGGCGCCGGAGAGCAGGGCCGACAGGCGGCCACGTGACGGAACCGGCGGCTCCGCCACCGGCACGGGTGTTCCTTCCGGGACCAGGTGCACGGTGTACGACACCGCCAGCCCCGGCACCGGCCAGTCGTCCACCTCCGCGTTCACCGCCCGCTGGGCCGCGCCCGCCCGGCGCAGCGGATGCCGGCGGGTGACACGGACCGCCGCGCCGCGCAGGTGCTCCAGCAGGAGCCCGGCGACGTGGCCGGTCTCACCGCGGACGAAGGCGACGGGATCGTCGACGTGCCAGGACAGCTCCACCGCGGCGGCGAACGCGCCCTTGCCGGAGCTGGGCAGGGGCACGGTGTACCGGGCATGGTGCGCGGTGAGGTCGACCGAGTAGTACGTCTCGGGCCGGGGCGCGAGCGTGCCGTACGGCTGGATCGGGTCGAGCAGGGTGAGCGGGCCGTCGGCCCGGGTGTGGACGATCGCCGAGCGGCCCGGCGCGGGGATGCCCAGCTCGCGCAGGTCGCGGGTGATGAAGGGGCCCTGGACCAGGTCGCGTTCGCCGGGTTCGGGGGAGCCCGGCGGCCCGAGGGGGCAGTACCAGGCGGCCGGTGGGGTGTCCGGGGCGCTGTCGGGGTAGAGCGGCCAAAAGCGCCGGGTGCCCTGGGCGGCGGAGCTGGTGGTGAAGTCGTCGTACAGCGCGGGCGGTACGACGACCATGACGTCCGCGGGGGTCTGCGGCGGCCGCACGGGCGGCTGTCCGAAGGTGACCCGCAGGCGCGGGGGATCGGCCAGCCGGCCAAGCGCCAGGGGGAGTTCACGCAGCACGGCGACCAGGACGGGCAGGAGGAAGACGCCGGGTTCGGTGCGCACGAGGTAGCCGTCCGCGCGGACCTCCACCTCGTACTGGCGGGGGGTGAGCGAGCCGCGCTCGAGGATCTCGTGCACGGCGGCTTCCAGGGTGATCCGGGCTTCGGGGTGGCCGGTGAGGGCGTCGGCGGTGAAGAGGATCTCGGGGCGGCCGGAGGCACCCCGGTGCTTTGCCAGGATCGTGTCGAGTGTGCTGCGGAAGGCGTAGAGACTGGTCCGGGTATGCCGAGCGGCTGGTCCCGGAACACCGTACAGAGGTTCTCCTCGCCACAACTCCAGTGCTGCGCCCGCCAGTTCACCCGCGCGTGCCCGGTCGCCGGCGGCATCGGCCTGTTCGGCCTCGGCGCCCAGCCGCCTGAAGCGGTGGACGTCGATGTCGTCGGGGGCGCAGACGTGGTCGAGGTGGAGGGCGTAGCCGTTGTCGGCCGTCAGGACGTCCGGCCCGAGCAGGTGGCGCAGATGGGTGAGATACGTGTCCACAAGCTCGGGTGAGCCGTGGCGGTCCCGGGGACCCCAGAGCCCGTCCGCGAGATCCTCGCGCGTGGCGGGCTCGCCCCGGCGGAGCAGCAGCTGGCACAGGACCCCCTGCTCCTCGGGGCGGTCGATGGCGAGCGGGTCACCGTCCCGCGTGACGCGGAGCGGACCGAGGAGGGAGATTCCGAGGGTTCGCTCCCGGTGCGGCGGGAGGCGGCGGAGCCGGTCGGCGCCGCGCAGTTGTGCCTCCAGGCGGCCGGAGAGGAGGTCGGCCACGGCCGCGTCCAGTTCTTCGCCGAGCGCGTCCGGTCCGTCGCGGTACCGGGCGCGCAGCGCGCGCACCATGCGCCCGAGCGCCGGGAGATCGTCCGGCGGCGGCCGCCCGTCGGCCGCCGGTGCGGCGGCCAGGCAGGTCAGGACCGGTCCGTCCGGGGTGAGGACGACGGAGTCCGCCGTCAGCGGCCCGTGCGGTCCGTACTGCGTGTGCAGGGCGACGACTGCCTCGGCGAGCGGCGGGAGCAGGGCGGTGATCTCGTCGGCCGACAGGCCGCCCGCGGGGTCTTCGAGACGTTGCCGCAGCGTCGGGCCGGCGACGAACTCACCGACCAGGTACGGGGTTCCGTCGCCGAAGCCGTACGGCGTACCGTCGGCGAAGCCGTAGTCCCGGATCCGGGAGATCCTCGGGTGGCGGACCGCGCCGAGGCGTCGGCACAGTTCCGTGAAGCCGGCCGAGGACCATCCCCGCGGATAGCTGTGCACCACGACGAGGGCGTTCCCGTCCTGCGTGTCCTCGGCGAGCCGGCCGGTCCCCCCCGGTTCCGGCTGCCGCAGCAGCGCATACCGACCCGCGAACAGCACCCCGGCCGGCTCGGCGGTACCCGCCTGCGCCGCAAGCCGCCGCACGCTGTCCTCGCTGACCATGGCGAAGGGATCGCTCTCCACGGCCGCGTCCGTCCCGCGCGCGGCCGGGACCGACGCCCGGAACTCGCCCGGTGCCCGGGCGGCCCGGCGGTCGATGAACTCTCCTACCCTGCCGAGGAGTTCGGCGGTGTTCTTGCGGGCGGTGCGCGGCAGGCCGAGCAGGAGCAGCTCGCGCACCCCCTCCCGGAAGGCGTAGGAGCCCGGCGGGCCGCTCGTGACGCTGGTGAGCATGCCGCTGAGGACGACCTCCGCCAGGTGCTGGGGCCGTGGGTCCGGCTCGACGGCGGCCTGGACCAGCCGCATCACCGGCAGATCGGGGCGCCCCACCGCGAGATGGCCGGCCAGCCGGAACGCTTCGGGGGAGGCCTTCGCCCGGAACCGCAGGACCAGTTCCTCGGCGGACAACAGGCCGACGTCCGTGCGGTCTTCGGCGTCGGCGGCCAGCGGACGGCCCAACTCGGCGACCGCGGCGGGGAATTCCACGCCTCCCGGCGTCGTGAGCAGCCCGGCCCAATGCCCCAGCCACCGCGGCTCCGGTTCCAGCACGGGCAACGGGACGGCCCCGTGGGCCCCGTCGGTCACGGAGAACTCGAGCCGCGCGTGCTGCTCGTGCTGCTCGTGCTGCTCGTACGAGGTGAACGTCAGCGTCGCGTTGGGCGCCACCGGGTGCGGGGCCGAGAGGCGGCCGGGGGTGGCGGGCAGAGCCGTGTCCCGCCACAGGTGCTCCGGGAGCGGCTGTACGACGGCCAGGGGCGTCCGGCGTGCCCAGCGGCGCAGTGTGTCGTACCAGAGGGTGCCGGCGCGCCCCTCCCGCCACTGCGGGCCCATGCAGTCGCTGACCAGGAGGGTGACGGTACGGCCGTCGGCGGGGGCGGGCAGGCCGGGGCCGCGTACGGTGCCGTCGGCGGCGGCGCGGTACAGGGCGACCGTGCGGAAGATGCCCGACTGGGCCAGGGCCGTGTGCAGTTCACGGATCAGAGGGCGCCAGACCGGCATGGTGGGGCCGGCGTCGTACACCAGGTTCAGGCGCAGCCAGCGCTCCTGGGCGGGGCGCAGGACCGGCAGCCACCACTGGGGGCCGGCGCCCAGGCGGGCGATGCGGTCGGCGGTCGCCCGCTCCTCCAGCTCGTGGCCCACGGGCGCGTCGACCCGGCGTCCCAGCGGGCGCAGCGCGCGTTGCAGCGCGAGCGGGTGGCGCAGCATCGGGGGCGCCGGGGCCAGGAGCGTGGTGTGGGGCCGGTCGGCCGCGGTGGCAGCGCGGTGGGAGGGCAGGTGCAGAGGGACGCGGGAGGGCGGTTCGCAGGCCCGGCCGGGTCCGGGCACCGCCGGGGCGGGCCCGCGCGCCCGGTCCGCCCGCTCCGCCCGGTCCTCTCGCGGGGAGGGCCGGCGAGGCTCGGCCGACGGCTGCTGCGCCGGTGCGGGCGGGGGCGGCGCTTGCCGCTCCTGGGCCGCGGACCCGGTGGCTCCGGCGTCGGCGACGCTGCGCCCGGTGGCACCGGGTTCCGTGGTGGCGGGCCTCATGTGCCGGGCCAGCCAGAGCAGTTCCGCCAGTTCGAGCGGGGTCGGGCGCACCCCGTGGGCCGCCCCGGCGAGCACGTCGGCCAGGCGGGCCAGGGAGCGCTCAGAAGACATCGGGCTGCGCGGTCCGGCCCAGGTACGGCATCAGCTGTTCGGCCAGCCGGTCGAGGGACTCGGCGTCCAGATCGGCGGAGCGGGCCAGATAGATCGCGTTGAGGAGCTGGTCGGTGGCCAGGTCGCCGACGCCCGCCCGGGACAGGAAGCGGTCGATCAGGGTCTGCGCGTACGCGTCGGGTTCGCCCAGGTGGGCGCGGACGATCTCGGCGAGGTGCCGGTCGTCCGGCTGCCGCAGATGCAGCGTGACACAGCGCCGCAGGAAGGCGGGCGGGAACTCGCGCTCGCCGTTGCTGGTGAGGACGACGAAGGGAAAGGCCCGGCAGCGGACCCGGCCGCGCGCCACCGGGGCCCGCTCGCCGGTGCCGTCGGTCATCACCTCGGCGATGTCGTCCGCGCCGGGCCGGGAGGCGCGCACCAGCTCGGGGATCTCGTACTGGCCTTCCTCCAGCACGTTCAGCAGGTCGTTGGGCAGGTCGAGGTCGCTCTTGTCGATCTCGTCGACGAGCAGGGCGCGGGGGCGGGCGTACGGCAGGAGGGCGGTGCCGAGAGGGCCGAGCCGCAGATGGTGTTCGATACCGGACCCGTCGGCCGTGCCCCGCGTTCCTTCGGCCCGTGTCCCTTCGGCCCATGTCCCTGCGGCCGTGCCCGCCGCGTGGTCCTGCCGGGCGGCCGCCTGCCGGGCCGCGTAGAGCCGGGAGAGCGGGTCGTACTGGTAGAGGCCGTCGTGGAGCGTGCTGCGGCTGGTGATGTTCCAGCGCAGTACCGGGCCGAGCCGCAGCTCCCGGGCGACCGCGTACACGAGCGAGGACTTGCCCGTGCCCGGCGGGCCGGTGACCAGCAGCGGACGGCGCAGATACAGGGCCGCGTTGACCAGCTGGACCGTCTGCTGCGTGGCCTGGTACGTCTCGGCACGGTGCATACGGTCCGGCGATACGGCGGAGGCGTCGGCGGCCGCGTCCGGGGCGTCGAGCACCGGCCCGCCGTCGAAGGCCCGCCAGGGCGGCGGCGGGGGCAGCTTCGTGATGCCGTCGTGCGGCTCGTTCGTACCGGTGTAGACGGGCCACAGGGGCATGGGCTCTTCTTCTCCGTGGGGGCGCGGTCGGTTCAGTGGTCGGTCGTGTGCCGGTTCAGCCGACGGGTGAGTGCAGGCTCGCGGTGGTCTCGGCGAAGCAGCGCGGGTCGTCCCAGAGCAGCTGGAGGTCTCTCGCCCAGTGCGCGTCCGGTTCGTCGGCGGCGTCGGCGGTCAGCCGCAACGACAGGACGTGGCGCGGGAGTTCGGCGGGCGGTACGCCGACGAGCGAGGCGGCGAGCTGGTCGAGGAACGCGCTGCCCGGGCAGGTCGGGTCCCCGTGCGGGCCGCCCTGGCAGTCCGTGTCCCCGTGCGCGGTGCCGGGACAGCCGGTCCGGGGCCACAGCAGGACCGGAACGGGGACCGTGAGGCCGACCTCGAAGTGCTGCCGCGCCTGTGCGGGCGGGGCCGCGAAGGCCGCCAGTCCGGCGTCGCCGTCCCACAGCCGCTTGCGCAGGCTCGGCGGCCGCTCCCGGGTGCCGCACTCCACACGGTGGACCTCGGCTCCGCCTCCCGAGTCAAGCTTCTGCCACTTCTTGCCCAACTGGTGGCGCAGCCTGCCGCTGCGGTGGCGCGCGCGGTCGGTCACCACGAGGGGGTAGGCGCAGCCGAGCGGCGTGCTGTCCTCCGCACTGCACTCCCAGTGCGCCACCGCCTCGTTGAGCCACTCCCGCGACAGGACGAACGTCACCAGCTCGTCGGCGTCCGGGGAGAGGTGGGCGACGGCCTCGTCGATGCGGTTCTGCACATAGGCCCGTACACCGGTGCGCGGCAGCCGGCACGCGCCCACCGGCCGGCGCAGGCCGTCGCGGTACGCGGACACCTCGACGGTGACCTGGTCGGGACCGGCGCCACTGTGATCGATCTCGACGACGACCGGAGACCACGCCGATGCGGCCGGCGGGGGAGGGGACTGCGGGGGACGTGCCGCGGCGCCGTCCAGCAGTTCCCGCAGCCGGTCGGCGAACCGGCTCACCGCGTCCGGGTCCGGGACCTCCCACTGGACATACGCGGCGGCCGCCCACAGGGAGGTGAAACCGCCCGGCGGCAGGGCCGGCCCGAAGGGCCCCACCGCGTCCACGTACAGCCGGTCCGGATCGCACACGGGGTCGGCCGCCGCCCGCCGCAGCAGGGCGTACAGCCGTCGGCGGGCATCGTTCCCGTGACCGGGCGTGGGCACCAGCTCGCCCAGCTCGGGCCAGTAGCGGGCCATGACGTCCAGCGGCAGCATGCGGCCCTTGCGGACCTCCGGCGTGCCCGAGGCCGCGGAGACCATGCCCACCACCCTGCCGTCCGGCAGGGTCGCCGCGGACCCGCTGAATCCGGCCACGAGCGGCTGCCCGTACCCGTTCCACGCGACCAGTTCCAGCCACTCATCGGCAATCAACTGGCCCGAAACGGCCTGGTATTCGGCAAGCGTGCCCTCGTCGTAGCCCTCGGGGAAGCCGTAGGCGATCAGTTTGGGGTACGGCTCGGTGTACGCGGTGTCGGGCGGAGCGAAGCCGGCCGGGGTGAGCGGGACGTCACGGTCCAGTTCGAGTACGGCGACGTCGCCGGGGTCGGTGACCTCCCCGGCCCAGCCGCCGTGGGCGACGACCGACGCGGACAGCTCGCCCAGCTCCCTGGCGTGCGGGAAGGAGACGGTGACCGTCGCCAGGTCGCTCCACCTGACGACATGGGCGCAGGTGAGCACCCGGCGGCCGGCGACCAGGAAGCCGGCACCCACCTCGTCGCCGCACACGATCCGGGCCTGCCAGGCAGCGCGGCTCATCAGCGGTCGGTGGACTCGGGTTCCGCCGCGGCCGGTTCCGCCGTGGCCTGGCCCGGCACGGTCGCTGCCGGCACCGTCGCTCCCGGTGCGGGCTGCTCCAGGGCTCCCTGCCCCGGCGACCAGCTGAGCTTGACGACCAGGTGGCCCTCCGTCGATCCCTTCGCGATGACCGCACCGGCCTCCGCGGACAGCTTGACGCCGAACTCGATCTCCACCGCGTCGGGGCGCAGGCTGCCGTCCCGGAAGACCCGCAGCGCGGACGCGGCCGCCGCCCGGACTCCCTCCAGCGCTCCCTCGAACGTGCGCGCCGCCTGCGCCGGTCCGTCGCCGCGGGAGACGAGGCGGGTGCCCGGCCTGGTGCTGACGCCCTCCACCACCACGAGCGCGCCGTCCTCGGTGCTGAACTCCACCAACCCGTCCATGGCGACGCTCGCTCCCCCGTCGTACTCGTCCGTGACTCGATGCCAACTCCTATGTTACGGACGGTGCGTCACATGTCGCGCCATGGCGGACGGGTGACGGGACATTCTCCGTTGTTGGCGAGAACCCGCCGCACAAGAGGCGTGGATGACCACGCCCCGGGCAGCCCCGCCGGCACCGTCACCTTCGTGGCCAGGACGGGGGGTGGTCCACGATTCCTCGGACCACCCCCAGCTCCACCAGGTCCTGCGGCCGGATCCGCAGCTGCTCGGCGGTCGTCTCCACCTCCTGCTGCGGGCGTTTGAGGATGGCCGCCGCGAGCTCCGGGGCGATCACCGAGAAGTAGCTGTCCGGGGTGGCCCAGGTGTTGCCGGGTGCGGCCAGGGCGAGGGCGCCGCCGGAGCCGCCCTCGCCGATGACCAGCGTGGTGAGGGGGACACGGGCGGCGGCCACCGCCCCGAAGACCTCCGCGATCGCCGGGCCCGCCCCCTGCCGCTCGGCCTCCGCGTCGTTCGCGGCGCCCGGGGTGTCCACCAGTGTCAGTACGGGGATCCCCAGCCGGTCCGCGAGCCGGATCAGCCGGGCGGCGGTGCGGTACCCGGCGGGCCGGGTCGCCGTCCCAGTCTGCGCCGCGTAGGCCACGCTGCGGCCGTCCCGCTCACCGAACCCGCAGAGCATGCCCTCGGGGTCGGTGCCGCCGCACCGGTCACCGCTGATACCGAGGCGGTGGGTGAACCAGGCGTCCAAGTAGGCCTGGGCCCGGGGGCGTTCGGGGGAGCGGGCGCGCTGGACGGCTTCCCAGCCGGTGCAGGGGAGGCCCGCCAGGCCCAGTGCCGGGGGCGGGAGCGCCTCGGCCGCCGGGACGGTGAGCAGCCGCAGCCACAGCCCCAGCGTCCGCTTCAGCCGCTCCGGTGGTACGACCGCGTCCGCCGCCCCCGCCGCCACCTGTGCCTGTGCCGTGTACGCGGCCGGGTCGGCGTCCGGCGGGCGGACCCGGGAGCCGGCGAAGCCCACCTGTGCGCCGGGCAGGGCGAGGACGACGTCCGCGCCCGCGCCGAGGGTGGCCCAGCCGCCGCCGGTCGTCGGGTCCCGCAGGACCGCGATCTGCGGCAGCCCGGCCTCGCGGGTGAGCACCGACTGCCGGGCCACGCGCTGCAGTTGGGTGAGGGCGAGCATGCCCTCCTGCATCCGGCTGCCCCCGGTCGCGACCAACGGCACGACCGGCAGCCGGTGGGCACGGGCGTGCTCGTACGCCGCCTCCAGCCGGTCCCCGGTCCGCTCGCCCAGCGAGCCGCCCAGGAAGCCGAACTCGAAGGCGATCAGCACGGCCGGGGTGCCCTCGACGCGCGCGGTGCCGCAGACGGCCGACTCCTCCTCACCGGTGCGGGCGGCGGCGCGGGCGCGCGAGGCGTCGTAGCCCCGCCAGGCGAGGGGGCCGTCGGGCCGCGACGCCCTTGCCGGATGCGGTAGTTCGCGGAAGGATCCGTCGTCCGCCACCAGCGACAGGATCGCGCGCGCCGAGTGCCGCTCAGGCACCGGCCACCAGGGCCCGCTTCATGATCTTGCCCATGTCGTTGCGGGGGAGCGCCCGCAGGTGGTGGACGACGCGGGGGCGCTTGTGCGGGGCGAGGCGACGGGCCACGTGGTCCGCCAGCTCCTCGGCGGCGGGCGGTGCCTGGGGGTCGGCCGGGACGATCCAGGCCACGATCCGCTCGCCCAGGTCCGGATCCGGCTCCCCGGTGACCGCCGCCTCCCGCACCCCCGGATGCTCCAGCAGCGCGTTCTCGATCTCGCCCGCGCCGATCTTGTAACCGCCGCTCTTGATCAGATCGGTGGCCTTGCGTCCGACGATCCGCACGTACCCGTCCGGCTCGCGCACCGCCATGTCCCCGGTGCGGAACCAGCCGTCGGCGGTGAACGCGGCGGCCGTGGCGTCGGGCCGGTTCAGGTACTCGGTGAACAGGTTCGGCCCGCGCACCTGGATCTCGCCGACGCTCTCCCCGTCGTACGCGGCGATCGGCGTGCCGTCCTCCTCCACCAGCCGCAGGTCCACGCCGGGCAGCGGCACCCCGACGGTCCCGGCCCGGGCCTCGCCGTCCGCCCGCACACTGGTGTTCATCAGGGTCTCGGTCATGCCGTACCGTTCGATCACCCGCCGCCCGGTCGCAGCCGCGATCCGTTCGTGGTCGTGCACGGGCAGCGCGGCCGAGCCCGACACCAGCAGCCGGGCCCGGCCCAGCGCCTCGGCCAGAGCGGGGTCGTCCGGCAGGGCCTCGGCGATGCGGTGGTACATCGTCGGCACGCCGAACAGCATGCTCGCGCCGTCGTTCAGCTCCCGGGCCACGCCCTCGGTGCTGAACCGGCCCAGGTGCCGGACGCCGCCGCCGCGCCGCAGCGGGCCGAGGACGCCCAGCACGAGCCCGTGCACATGGAACAGCGGCAGCCCGTGCACCAGGACGTCCGCCTCCGTCCACTGCCAGGCGTCGGCGAGCGCGTCCAGGGTGGTGGCGAGGGCCCGGCGGGACAGGACGGCGCCCTTGGGCGGGCCGGTGGTGCCGGAGGTGTAGACGATCAGGGCGGGGTCCCCGTCGGCGACGTCCGCCTCGGGGGCGGGCCCCGCGGCGGTCGCGTCGACGTCCAGCCGCGGCAAGTCGCCGAGCCCGGCGGGCAGTTCGGCGCCGGGTGCGGCCAGGACGAGGGTGGGGGCGCTGTCGGCGACGATGTGCGCGAGTTCCTTCTCGCCCGACTTCGGGTTCAGCGGCACGGCGGCCGCCCCGGCGAGCAGGACGCCCGTCACGGCGACGGCGGTCTCCAGCTCCGGGGTGGCCCACACGGCGACCCGGCCGGCGCCGCTCAGCCGCCCGGCGACCGCCCCGGCGGCCCCCGCCAGGGCGCCGTACGTCAGGGACCGCTCACCGAACCGCAGGGCGATCCGGCCGGCCGGGCCGTCCGCCAGGGCGGGGAAGAGGGAGGACACGCGGCGCACTCCTAACTGTCGGCACAATCGACAGACCCTTCCTACACCAGGACCCCTGTCCCGACGAGCGGGCCGTGCGCCGGCGCTTGTTAGCCTCGCCGTGATCGAACCGCCGTACGACAGGGAGTCCGCCGTGCCCCGCATCGCACTCGTGACCTACGACCCCGGCGCCGAGCCGCACCGGGACGCCGATCTGCCGGTGCTGGTGCGCGCGCTCACGGCCGGCGGGGCCGAGGCCGAGGCCCGGCACTGGGACGACCCGGCGGCCGACTGGGCCGGGTACGACCTGGTCGTCATACGCTCCACCTGGGACTACAGCTGGCGGGCCGCGGAGTTCGGGGCCTGGGTGGAGCGGGTCGCCGCGGTGACCCGGCTGGCCAATCCGGCGTCCGTGGTGCGCTGGAACACCGACAAGCGCTACCTCGGTCAGCTGGCGGCGGCCGGAGTGCCCACCGTCCCCACGCGCTACATAGCCCCGGGCGAGCCGGCCGAGCTGCCCGACGGGCACGAGTACGTGATCAAACCGACCTCGGGCGCGGGCGCCCGGTTCGCCGCCCGGTACACGCCCGCCGAGCACGGCACGGCCGTACGGCAACTCGCGCGGATGCACGCCGAGGGGTTCACGGCGATGGTGCAGCCGTACGTCCGGGGCATCGACGTCAGCGGGGAGCGGGCGCTGCAGTACTTCGGCGGCCGGCTGCTGCACGCCAGCCGCAAGGGTGCCGTCCTCGCACCGGGCACGCCGTACGACGCCGACAAGGTGGCCCATCCCGACCTGGTGCGCTGGCAGCCGACCGAGGCCGAACTGGCCGTGGCCGAGCGGGCGTTGGCGGCAGTACCGGACGCGCCCGAGCTGCTGTACGCGCGCGTGGACCTCGTGGACGGCGAGGACGGCGCGCCCCGGCTGATGGAGCTGGAACTGGTGGAGCCGAACCTGTTCCTGTCGCTGCACCCCGGGTCGCTGGAGCGGGTGACGAAGTCGATCCTGACCGCGGCCGAGGCCGGCTAGTGCTGTGGCCGGAAAGGTTTGCCGGAAAGCTCGCGGCGTCCGGTGCGGTGCATCGCAAGGCGGAGCATCGCCCGTGTACTGGATGTACTCGGGTGATGCGACAACGCGGCGAGGTGCCGTGCCGGGCGTCGCGAGCCGGTGAACCTTTCCGGTCGCAGCACTAGTAGGGCTTGGTCAGCTTCATTCGTGAGTGGCGTGTCTGTTGGGCTCGGGTGTCGTTGTGGTGGTGTGACACTTGGGGAGATGGCCGAGGTCCGGGAGGACCTGGAGGCGTTCACGGCGGAGTTGTTCGACGGGTTCTTCCGTGCTGACCAGCGGCGGTGGGGGCAGGTGTATGTGCGCGGGCTGCTGCTGGACGGGCGGCGCAAGTCGGTGGAGCCGATGGCGGCCCGGCTGGGCGAGGACGGCAACCGGCAGGCACTGGCCCACTTCGTGACAACGAGCCCATGGAATCCGGCGCACGTGCGGGCCCGCCTGGCCTGGAAGATGCAGGACGCGATCAGGCCGGAAGCGCTGATCGTCGACGACACCGGTTTCCTCAAGGACGGGGACGCCTCGGCGTGTGTGTCGCGGCAGTACACCGGGACCGCGGGCAAGGTCACCAACTGCCAGGTGGGAGTGTCGCTGCATCTGGCTACCGACCGTGCCTCGGCCGCGATCGACTGGCGGCTGTTTGTGCCCGCTTCCTGGGATCCGGCCTCGCCGGAGGCGGATGCGGCCAAGGTCGCCCGCCGTAAACGGTGCCAGATCCCCGCCGAGGCCGGTCATGTGGAGAAGTGGCAGCTGGCCCTGGACATGATCGACGAGGCCCGCAGCTGGGGCGTCGACGTCCCCTTGGTCGTCGCGGACGCCGGATACGGCGACGCCACCGCCTTCCGCCTGGGGTTGGAGGAACGGAAGCTGGCCTACGCCGTCGGTATCTCCTCCCGGCTCACCGCTCATCCCGGACATGCGCGGCCGATCACCCCCGCCTACCAGGGCATTGGCCGCCCGCCGGTGGCGACGTATCCGGACAAGCCGATGACGGTGAAGGAACTGGTCATCCAGGCCGGCCAGCAGGCGGCCCGGCCGGTGTCCTGGCGCGAGGGCTCCCGGCCGGGAACGGGCCGCAGCGGCTTCAAGCGCATGTACTCGCGTTTCGTCGCCCTGCGCATCCGGCCCGCCGGACGCGAGATCCGCCAGGCCACCAAGGGTGCGGAACTGTCCGAGCGCTGGCTGCTGGCCGAATGGCCCGCCACCGAGCCGGAGCCGGTGCAGTTCTGGCTGTCCAGCCTGCCTTCCGGCATGCCCCTGGCCACACTGGTGCGGCTGGCCAAGCTCCGCTGGCGCATCGAACACGACTACCGCGAGATGAAACAGGCCCTGGGACTTGCCCACTTCGAGGGCCGCACCTGGAACGGCTGGCACCACCATGTCACCCTCGTCTCCGCCGCCCACGCCTTCTGCACCCTCCGACGCCTGGCAGGCGCCCCAAAAGACACGGCGCAGGACTGAGCCTCTACCAAGCAGTCCGCGAGCTGCAGACACTCCTCGCCCTCTGGGCCGGCACCTGCCCCACCTGCCACCGAGACATACCCACCCCAATACGAACCTGACCAAGCCCTACTAGGGCCGGTCCTCCGGCGGCAGGACCTAGCGGACCCCGGCCGTGTCCCTGCACGCCCGCGCGTACGCCCGTACCAGCGGGCGGCTTGCGTCCTGTCTGCGCCAGGCCAGCGCATAGCGGCTCGGGCCGATGCCGCGGACGGGGCGGACGACGACGCCGCCCAGGGTGATCAGCGGGGTGTTGCCCTCGGCCACCAGGCACAGGCCGAGGCCCGCGACGAGTGCCTCGTACGTCTCCTCGGCCCCGGAGATCTCCGCACCGATCCGGGGCGGGCGGCCGGCGCGGGCGTCCAGGGCGAGCCAGTGGTCGCGCAGCCGGCCCGCGCTCTTCGGCAGGGCCAGGAACGGCTCGTCCAGCAGGTCCGCGAAATCCAGCTCGGCGCGCCGGGCCAGCGGGTGCCCCTCGGGCAGGGCGAGCAGCCGGGGCTCCTCGGCGACCACCGTCCAGTCGTAGCGCTCCTCGTCGGGCAGCGGCAGCCAGACGAAGGCGACGTCCGTCTCCCCGTCCGCGAGGCCCGCCGTCGGATCGTCCCAGCTCAGCTGGCGCAGCCGGATCACGGTCTCGGGGTGGGCGGCGGTGAACCGGGAGCGGATGGCCGGCAGCAGTCCGCCCCGGCCGGGGCTGGTGCTCATGCCCACCACCAGCGTGCTGCGCTGGGCCGCCTTGGCCGCCTCCACCGCCGCCGCGCCCGCCTCCCACGCGGCCAGCACGCCGCGCGCGTGCGGCAGCAGCGCCTCGCCCGCCGCCGTCAGCGCCACCCCGTGCTGGTCGCGCCGGAGCAGTTCGGCCCCCAACTGCCGCTCCAGCGCCCGGATCTGCTTGCTCAGTGCGGGCTGTGAGACGAACAGCCGCTCGGCGGCGCGCGTGAAGTGCAGTTCCTCGGCGACCGCGACGAAGTAGCGCAGATCGCGGGCGTGGACGTCGATCGTCATAGCCGTTGGTTATCACCACGGATCTTGGACGGGCAACGGCATCCGGCGGCAGTCTGGTTCGTGTCGAACACGGTGAGAGCGGGCGGGAGTTGTGATGAACAAGGTCTGGCTGGTGACCGGGGCGAGCAGCGGGTTCGGGCGGGCGATCACGGAGGCGGCCGTCGCCGCCGGTGATGTGGTGGTCGGCGCGGCCCGGCGTCCCGAGGCCCTGGGCGACCTGGTGGCCGCCCGTCCCGACCAGGTGGAGGCGCTGCGGCTGGACGTGACCGACACCGCCGCGGCCGAGGCGGCGGTCCGGGACGTCGTGGCCCGGCACGGGCGGATCGACGTGCTGGTCAACAACGCGGGCCGCACGCATGTCGGCGCCGTCGAGGAGACGACGGAGGCGGAGCTGCGGGACCTGTTCGACCTGCATGTCTTCGGTCCCACGGCGCTCGTGCGGGCGGTGCTGCCGCACATGCGGGAGCGCCGCTCGGGGGCGGTCGTGCAGATGAGCAGCGTGGGCGGGCAGATGTCCTTCGCGGGCTTCGGCGCGTACAGCGGGACGAAGTTCGCGCTGGAGGGCATCTCCGAGGCGCTCGCGGACGAGGTCGCCGAGTACGGGATCAAGGTGCTGATCGTGGAGCCGGGCGCGTTCCGGACCTCGCTGTTCGAGGCCGACCGGGCCGGGGCCAGCTCCGACACCGGGACGTACGCCAAGGCGGGCGAGACCCGCGGCCTCGTCACCGGCGGCCACGGCAGCCAGCCCGGCGACCCGGCCAAGGCGGCGGCCCTGATCCTGGCCGCGCTGGAGGCCGAGCACACCCCGCTGCGGCTGCCGCTCGGCGACGACGGGGTGAGCGCCGTCCTCACCCACCTCGACCAGGTCCGCGAGGACGTCACGGCCTGGGAGAAGCGGACCCGGGCGACGGGCTTCGACCACTGACCCACGGGCGTACGGCCGTCCGCTGCAGCAGCCCCCAGGTGAACTCGGCGACCACCTCGTGCCGCACGCCGTCCCGGTCCGGCGCGGTGAACGCCAGACCCCAGCGGGTGGGGGCCGTGCCCTCCAGGGGGCGGGCCGGGGCGAAGGCGCGGGCGGCCTCGTCCACCGTGCACGACCAGGGGGTGAGGTCGTCCAGGGTCTCCAGCTTCGGCGCCGGGGCGCCGGGTGCGCGCACCAGCCACTCGTTCCACACCGCCCCCTGCGGCCCGACCAGCGCTTCGAAGCGCAGGTCGGGCCAGAGGGGCAGGGCCCAGCGCCGGGCCTCGCAGATGGCGTCCCCGAGGCGGCGCGCGAGGACGGACTCCGGCTCGCCGAGGACCGAGTGGTAGCGGGCGGCGGCACTTCGCGACCTGGGCGAGCGGACCATGGCCTGCCAGCGCTTGTTGGCCTCCCGCAGGTCCGCGACCGACGCGCCCAGCGAGCGGCGGGCGTCCTCGGCCAGGTCCGGATTGTGGTCGGCCATACGGCGCAGCAGCACCAGCTGGAAGTCGACGTACATGCCCTTCATGGTGCCCGGCGTGCTCCGGGCCATTGCCCGTACACCTCCCCGTGATTAGCCTGTGTTCGTCATGCCGATCGCCTGTTGAAATATCGAACGCGGGCGCTTAGACCCAAGGGAGGGGGCCGGACGTGGGACGCCTCGTGCCTGCCGTGACCCGGGCTCTCGACATTCTTGAGCTGTTCCTCGACGGGGACGGGACACTCTCCGCCCCCGACATCGTGCGCAAGCTGCAGCTGCCGCGCACCACCGTGCACGAGCTGGTCACCACGCTCGCCGCCCGGTCGTACATCGTGCCCGTGCCCGGTCAGCCCGGACGGTACCGGCTCGGGGTGCGCCCGTACCAGCTCGGCAGCCGGTACGCCGAGCAGCTCGACCTCGCCGCCGAGGGCCAGCAGGTGGCCCGCTCGGTCGCCGAGACCTGCGACGAGACGGTGCACGTGGCGATCCTCGAGGGTACCGACGTCATCTACATCGCCAAGGTCGACTCCACGCACGCGGTGCGCATGGTCTCGGCCGCGGGCCGCCGCCTGCCCGCGCACTGCACCTCCGTCGGCAAGATGCTGCTGGCCTCGCTGCCGCAGCAGGAGCTGACGGCGCGCATCCCCGACGACGCCGAGCTGGCCGCGATGACCCCCAACAGCATCACCGACCCGGCCGCGCTGCGCGAGGCCCTGGCCGGGATCCGGCAGCGGGGCATCGCGGTGGAGAGCCGCGAGTCCAACCCGGACGTCAGCTGTGTGGCGGCCCCGGTGCGCGACCGCGCGGGTCAGGTGGTCGCGGCCCTGTCGATCTCGGTGCCGATGATCCGCTGGAGCGAGGAGCGCCGGGCGGAGCTGGAGCAGCTGGCGGTCAAGGGCGCGGCGGACCTGTCCGAGCGGCTGGGCCACCGGGGCGCGGAATGAGCGCCGGGGCGAGCGGCGCGTACGAGGTCGCGGTCCGGGCGCAGGCGACGCTCGGCGAGGGCCCGACGTGGGACGCGGCCACCGGGCGCCTGATCTGGCTGGACATCCTGGGCATGCGCCTGCACACGTACGACCCGGCGACGGGCCGGCGCACGGCGCGCACGACGGAGCAGCACGTGGGCGCGGCCAAGCCGCGGGCGGGCGGCGGCCTGGTGCTCAACCTGCGGGACGGCGTGGGCCTGCTGGACCCCGCGGGCGGCTTTCGCTGGCTGCACCACGAGCCGGTCCCGGGCCGCCGTGCGAACGACGCCGCGGTGGCGCCCGACGGATCGCTGTGGGCGGGCACGATGCGCTACGACGAGGCGGCGGGCGGCGGCACCCTGTCCCGTCTGACCGGGCAGGGCAGCGCCGAGACGGTGCTGTCCGACGTCACGGTCAGCAACGGCACGGGCTGGAGCCCGGACGGCCGCCTGATGTACTACGTGGACACCCCGACCCGCCGCGTGGACGTGTTCGACCACGACGCCGGGCGGGTGGGCAACCGCCGCCCGCTGGTGGAGATCGAGGAGGGCGCGGGTTTCCCGGACGGCCTGACGGTCGACGCCGAGGGCTGTGTGTGGGTGGCCCTGTGGGACGGCGCAGCGGTACGCCGCTACACGCCTGCCGGCGAGCTGGACCGGGTGATCACGCTGCCGACCCCGCGCACCACGGCGTGCGCGTTCGGCGGCGCGGGACTGACCGACCTATACATCACCACGGCCAGGGTCGGCCTGCCGTCCCCGCACCCCCTGTCGGGTTCGCTGCTGGTGATTCCCGGAGCGGGACAGGGCCTGCCCCAGCCGGCGTTCCAGGGCTAGTGCTGCGACCGGAAAGGTTCACCGGCTCGCGACGCCCGGCACGGCACCTCGCCGCGTTGTCGCATCACCCGAGTACATCCAGTACACGGGCGATGCTCCGCCTTGCGATGCACCGCACCGGACGCCGCGAGCTTTCCGGCAAACCTTTCCGGCCACAGCACTAGCAAGGGGCGGGCGGCGTGCCGTCGCTCACTCCGGTACCGCCACACTCGCCGCCGCCCGCCCCCGTACCGCCTCGATCTCTTCCCGGCTGCGCAGGGCGCGGGAGATCGGGGCGATGTCGCGCAGCAGGTCCGTGGGGTCGGGGCCCGCGGCGGGCTCGGCCGGCTCCGGGTCGTGGCGCTTGCGCTCGATCGCGTCCAGGATGGCGATGGCCGCCGCCAGCGCGCGGGCGTGGTCCGCGGGATGGCCCGCGGCGAGCGCGGCGTCGTACGAGCGGCGCGCCAGGCCGGTGTCGATGTACCGGGCCAGCGGGAGCAGGACGTCGCGGACGAAGGTCTCGCGGCGGGTCAGGCGCAGTTCCGGGGCGGCCCGGAGCGTGAACGGCACGCCGTCGCCGCTCGCGGTGCGCATCAGCAGGTACAGCGGGCGCAGTTCACGGTGGGCGCGGCGGAGCCGCCAGCGCTCGTGCAGGTACTGCCCGGCGTGCGGCAGGATGAAGCCGGCCGCGACCAGGATCGCGGAGAGCGAGGCGGCCGGCGGGGCCAGGTCCGTGCTCAGCCAGTCCAGCTCGTGTCCGGACCACCGCGCGCCGACGGCGGTCAGCTTGGCCGCGTCGAAGACCAGGTTGAACGCGTATCCGGCGCCCAGCAGCCGCAGTCCCCAGCGCAGCCAGGCGTCCAGCTCCTCGGTGTGCGCCCAGTTCCAGATGAGCTGGGAGGCGATCGTGCAGGCCAAGGTGTGCGCGCAGAGGTAGAGCAGGATCTCCTCGCGCATGAACGGCGTACCGGCGTAGTACGTGTCCAGGTCCCGCACCCGCTCCACCGGCGCGTGGGCGAACAGGAACAGCACCCACAGCGCGACGATCACCCCGGAGTACACCAGGACCACCCAGCGAATCGCGCACCGCCGCACGACCGAGTGGTCGGACAGGCCGTTGCGCCAGGTCACGATGAGCAGCAGCCCGGACGCCGATAACGCGGTGATGAGCGAATAGCACAAGGGCGCCGACAGGTTGGGCACCCCGGTCAGCCGGTTGACCCGGTGGATCGTGGACGGCGAGCAGAACACGAACACCGCGCACGCGAGCAGCAGCAGTCCGCCGACCGCGCGCAGCAGCGGGTCCCGCCACAGCCGGATGATCGTGGGCAGCTTGATCACCAGCGCGGCGGTGAGCAGGGCGGTGGGGATCCAGAAGGAGATGTAGAACTCGCTGAGGAATCCCGAGGGATCGAGCGCCAGCAGAGTCACCGGGTGCTTCCTCCTCCCCTTTTCCCGGACGCTCGGTTCGTCTCCCGCTCGCGCCCGCGGTAGCCGAGGGCCCGCTGGACGGGGTCCGCCGGGGCGGCGCGGGCCCCGGCGAGACGGCCGCGGAACAGCGTGGCCAGCCGGTGGCCGAAGTCGTCGGCCTCGGCCTCGTCGGCCTCCCGGGATCCGTTGCGGGCGGCCACCGTGAGCGCGGCCTCCCGCCAGCCGGGCGCGCCGGCGAGCGCGCGGGCCGCCGCGTCACCGGCCAGGGCGTCTCCGGCCAGGGCGTCTTTGGCCAGGTCGTGATGCCGGTGCCCGGCGTGCAGGTGCCACAACTCATGGCCGAGTATGACCAGTTGCTGCACCGACTCGGCCCGTTCCTCGACGATCACCAGGTCGAAGTCGGCGAACTCCACCCACAGCCCGGTGACTTCCAGCTCGTCCGGGAAGCGTTCGAAGCGCAGCTCGAGCGGCCGGCCGCCGCGCAGCGCGCTCATCTCCTCGCACAGCGCCCGGCACAGCTCCCGTACCCCGTGGGGCGCGTCGGGCCGGGCGCGGACGGCGGTGGCGAGGTCGCGGGCCAGGGAGCGCATCGTCGACCCGGGCCGGGAGGGCAGCAGCCGAGCGGTCAGGGGGGCCAGGCGTGCCAGCCGCTCACTCGCGCCCGCGATGCCCATCGCCTCCCCCTTCTCACCGTGCGGCCGGTCATGAGCGTACGCGCTGGATGTGTCCGCGTCATGGGATCCGGCGACCGTGGTTCAAGCCGGAACGGCCCATGAGCTTGTGTCCAACCCATTGACGCGGAAGCGCTTCGAATCTACGGTCCCGTTCGAAGTTGCGAGCGATTGTCGAAATCTCGGACACACTTCTCGGCAAGCCTCTATCACGTCAATGTCGGTCGGGCGCTTGAAAAGTTAGGGCGGGGAATGGGACGACCTGGCCTGAATCAGAGGCGCCCGCCGCGGTCACGGGCCCGTACACGGACAGCACCGGCAAGCCGATGCTCGACGGTGGCGGCGACCTGTTCCTGGCCTCCCACGGCCGGTACATCGGCCCCGGCGGCGAGTCGGCCTTCCGCAGCCACGGCAAGACCTGGCTGGCGTACCACTACTACGGCGCCAACGACAACGGCACCCCGAAGCTGGGGCCGAACCAGCTGGGCTGGCGTGCCGGCCGGCCGGTTCTGAAGTGATTCGAAAGGACCTCATGAGCAAGAGCACCGCCCGCTTCACCCTCGACCCCGCCTTCACCGTCGGCCAGGTCAACCCCCGCATTTTCGGCTCCTTCGTGGAGCACCTGGGCCGCTGCGTCTACACCGGCATCCACGAGCCGGACCACCCGATGGCGGACGAAGCGGGCCTTCGCACCGACGTCCTCGACCTCGTCCGGGAACTCGGCGTCACCGCCGTCCGCTACCCCGGCGGCAACTTCGTCTCGGGCTACAGGTGGGAGGATTCCGTCGGTCCGGTGGCGGACCGCCCCCGCCGCCTCGACCTGGCCTGGCACTCGACGGAGCCGAACCGCTTCGGCCTGTCCGAGTACATCGCGTTCCTGAAGAAGCTCGGCCCGCAGGCCGAACCCATGATGGCCGTGAACCTCGGCACCCGGGGCGTCGCCGAGGCGCTCCAACTCCAGGAGTACGCCAACCACCCCGCCGGCACCGCCCTGTCCGACCTGCGCGCGGCCCACGGCGACAAGGAGCCCTTCGGGATCAGGCTGTGGTGCCTCGGCAACGAGATGGACGGCCCCTGGCAGACCGGGCACAAGACCGCCCACGAGTACGGCCGGCTCGCCGCCGAGACCGCCCGCGCCATGCGCCAGGCGGACCCCGGCGTGGAACTGGTCGCCTGCGGCTCCTCCAGCCAGGCCATGCCCACCTTCGCCGAGTGGGAGGCGACGGTGCTCCAGGAGACGTACGACCTGGTCGACCACATCTCCCTGCACGCCTACTACGAGCCCACCGACGGCGACCTCGACTCCTTCCTCGCCTCGGCCGTCGACATGGAGTCCTTCATCGAGAACGTGGTGGCCACGGCGGACCACGTCGGTGCGCGGCTCAAGTCCAAGAAGAAGATCAACCTCTCCTTCGACGAGTGGAACGTCTGGTACCTGTCCCGCTGGGAGGAGCACGCCAGGACCTTCGGCCAGTCCGACTGGCCCGAGGCCCCCCGCCTGCTGGAGGACAACTACAGCGTCACCGACGCCGTCGTCTTCGGCTCGCTGCTCATCGCGCTGCTGCGGCACGCCGACCGGGTCACCGTCGCCTGTCTCGCCCAGCTGGTCAACGTGATCGCCCCGATCATGACCGAGCCGGGCGGTCCGGCCTGGCGGCAGACGACGTTCTTCCCGTTCGCGCAGGCGTCGAGGTACGGCCGCGGCGAGGTGCTCGACGTGCGCGTGGACTCGCCGACGTACGAGACGAGGAAGTACGGCGAGACGGACCTGCTGCACGCCACGGCCGTCCGCGCGGCCGACGGCACGGTCACCGTGTTCGCCGTCAACCGCGGCCGTACGAATGCCCTGCCCCTCGAAGTCGCCTTGAGCGGGCTGGAGTTGACGACAGTCACCGAGCACAGCGCGCTCGCGGACGCCGACCCCGACGCCCGCAACACCCTGGAGGACCCCGAGCGGGTCGCCCCGCACCGGGTCGAGGGCACCGCCCTCACGGACGGCACCCTCACCGCCGTACTGGAGCCGCTGTCCTGGAACGTGATCCGGCTGGCGTGATCACACGGGCGTGATCACACGGGCGTGATCACACGGGCGTGATCACACGGGTGTGACCGGCAGCCCGCCGGCCGCCCGGCCGAGCAGCGTCAGGCGCACCGCCCCCGGGCCCGACAGCGTGGTGAACTCCGAGAGGGCCGCCAGCGCGAGGGTGTTGGTGCCCCGGGTGCGCAGGATGCCGTTCGGCAGGACGAAGGTGTGCTGGGGGCCGACGTTGTTGATGTACTGGCCCAGGTTCCAGCCGTTGAGGAAGATCTGCGTCCGGTACGCCCGGTACTGGTCGTCCTCGAGGGTCAGGCCGATCGAGGCGTCGATGTCGGCCGGGACCGACAGCCGGAAGGCGGTCCGGTACCAGGTGACGCCCTGGTACCGGGCCGCCCGGGGGAAGGCCACCGGTTCCCAGTCGTGGTCCCGGAAGTCCGGCAGGTGCCAGCCCTTGCGCTCGCCGTACAGGCCGCCGTTGTTCATCGCCCCGCGCACCGGATCGGCGGCGGCCTCGCCCTGGATGCGCCATGTCACCTTCGGGGAGGCCCCCTTGAAGGTGGCCGCCGTCAGGCCGCGCGCGGCCTTGTGCGTGTCGAGGCCCTTGCCGTCCTGGTCGTGCTGCATCCGCCGGACGAGGACCGACAGCACGTGCGGACCCGGCGAGCGCAGCTCCGCGCGCACCGGGAAGGCGGCCGTCGCCGCCCAACTCCCTTGCCGTGCGGTCGTGTTCTTGTCCGGGACGGGCATCCGGTGGGTGCCCAGGGGGTCGCCGTCCAGCCAGGCCATCAGCAGGCCCTGGGTGCCGGCGCCGTAGGCGAGGGAGATCTCCTCCAGGGCGCTCGAGTCGGTGAAGGAGCCCCGGTACCAGACGTCCCCGTAGTGGAAGCCGTAGTCGTCGGCGAACAGGACCGGCTGGCCGCCTGGGACCGGTGTGGTCGAGAAGGACGTCGTACGGTCCGCGACCTTCCAGTCCGAGTCGTCGAAGCCGGGCCCGGCCTCCGGGTTCTCCCTGCGCATCCGCCAGCCGCCCAGCGCGGGCAGCCGCACCTCGGGCACGGCGGGCAGCAGACCGGTGGTCATCAGGCTGCCGGACAGGGTCACCCGGGTGGGCAGGGTGCGCCCGTTCCACACCAGGGTGTCGATGCCGCGCGGCCCCCACACCTCGACGGTCGTCGGGTCGGTGACATCGCCGGTCAAGTGGACCTCGGAGCCGCGGAGTTCGGCGTGGCGCAGCAGCGCCGGGCCGTAGACCAGGAGGGTCCCGGTCGGGGTGTCGTACGGGAAGAGGCGTGCGGAGGTGGCGTCGTCGCCGAAGAGGAGCACCAGCGGGGTGTCGCTGCCGCCCTTCTGCACCAGGACGCGGGTCAGCCCGCCCTCGCCGAGCGGGGAGGTCACCGCCAGCTCGTCGATGTCGTCGTAGACCCAGGCGGCCTCCGGGTCCAGCCGCATGACGGCCGGCTCCTCGGGGCTCTTCAGCACCAGTTCGGCCATGTCGTCGCTGCGCCCCGTGAACAGCGCGATGTCCTGCTGCCCGGCCGTCAGACAGAAGACGGGCTGGGCGGTGGAGTACTTCAGCGTGCGCTCGCCGAGCTTCAGCCCGGTCGCCAGCAGCCGGGCGTCCTTGCCGGGCACCGTGATCCGCAGCCGGCCGGCCTCGGTGGGCAGCTCGCTGGTGACCGGGTCGGCGCCGTCGTTGCGGGCGACGTAGACATGGGCGTCGGTGTCCGGGTTGGCCAGGTGGTAGACCTTCAGGCCCCGGGCGCTCACCTCGGCCGCCCGGTCCAGCTTGGCGAAGTCGGGCACGCGCTGGAAGAGATGGCCGAGCTGGTGCATCGGCGCGATCTTCGCGGTGACGTTGCGGGCCTCGTCGATGGCGGCCCCGTAGTCGTACGACGTGTAGACGACGGGCGCGGGCAGCCAGCCCCACGAGGTGCCGCCGAAGGTCATGTACACGTTGTGGAGGGTGATCCCGTTGGCGAGGTTCGTCAGATGGAAGCGGCGCTCGTAGGCCGCGTCACGGGTGCGCCGCGACTCGGCGTACCCCTTGCCGTCGAACCAGGCCCCGCCCCAGGGGTCGAACCAGCCACCGCCGAACTCGGGCAGGAACCCGGGCGTCGACGGAGAGGCACTGGCCCCGCCCTTCGCGCCGCCCGGCCCGAAGGTCCCCCAGTCCGGCGGGGTGCTGGACGGCGACGGATACCCGTCGAACCCGTACAGCCAGCCGCCCTGCTCGCCACCGGTGTCGAAGGAGCCCGGCACCCAGTAGCCGTTGCGCCCCTTGTCATTGTGGAAGAGCGGTACGTCGATCCCGTCGGCCCGGACCTTCTTGTACAGATGGGACATGTACCGCCGGCCGGTGGCGTCCCCGGCGTGGGCGTCGTACTCGTTCTCGATCTGGTAGAGCAGGACCGTGCCGGTGCCCTGTGTGAAGAGGTGCCGGCGGGCGATCCGGTTGACCTGGGTCAGCCATGCGTCGACGTGCGACAGGTAGGCCGGGTCGTCGGTCCGCGCGGTGCCCCCGGTCGCCGTCAGCCAGCCCGGGAAGCCGCCGCCGTCGACCTCGGCGTTGATGTACGGCCCCGGCCGCAGGATGACGTACAGCCCGGTCTCGGCGGCCGTCCGCAGGAAGAGGCCGAGATCCCGGACACCGGAGAAGTCGTAGGTCCCCGGCGCGGGGGAGTGGTAGTTCCACGCGACGTAGATGCTGACGGCGTTGAACCCGTGCGCCCGCATCTTCTGCAGGACGTCCCGCCACAGCGACGGGCTCGGCAGCCGGAAGGGGTGCATCTCCCCGGACCACACGACCAGCCGTCTGCCGTCCACGATCAGCGAGTACCGGTCGTAGCCGATGGTGTGCGGCTCGTGGTCGACCCGGGGCGGCACGGGCGCGGGACCGGTCGGCACACTGGCCCGGGCCGCGAACGCCGAGGGCGCACCGGGGCCGCCGCTGCCGCCCAGGCCGAGCCCGAGCGCGGCAGAGCCGGCCAGGGCACTGAAAGTACGTCTGCTGAGCGCCAAGGTGGATCCTCCCGGGCGATCTTACGGGGCGCGGGTGCGGCCATTGTCCACGGACCGGCGCCCCACAATGGACCCATGAGGATCTCGGCGCGGGCGGACTACGCGGTACGGGCGGTACTGGAACTGGCCGCACGGCAGGGTAACGGCCCCGTGAAAGCAGAGGAAATCGCCGCCGTGCAGGACATCCCGCACAAGTTCCTGGAGGGCATCCTCGGCGATCTGCGCCGCGCCGGACTCGTGGAGAGCAGGCGCGGCGGTGGCGGCGGCTACCGCCTGGAGAAGGACGCGGCCACGATCACCGTGGCGGACGTCATCCGGGCCGTGGACGGCCCGATCGTCTCGGTGCGTGGCGAACGCCCGACGGGCCTGTCCTACACGGGCACGGCCCAGCCCCTCCTGCCGCTCTGGATCGCCCTGCGCGCGAACGTCCGCCGCATCCTGGAGGGCGTCACGGTGGCCGACCTGGCGGCGGGCGCACTGCCGGAATCCGTCCGGGCGCTGGCAGCGGAACCGGCCGCCTGGGAGAACCCGTGAAAAGCCGGATGTGAATGGCTGGAGTTCGCTCTCCCGGGCCGTGGCGTGGCTTCCTACGATGCTCACGCCTCCCGCCCTTCACAGGTTCCGCACAGTTTCTTCAAGGGTGATCGGGCGGTTCTCAGGCGCAACCCCCCACTCGACTACTCGGGAGAAACCATGGCTGGTGGACTGCTCCTGAGCGGCGCCGTAGCCGCTCTGCTCACCACCGCGCTGCCCGCCCGGACACCCGCCTCGGGTGTCTTCGACAACCCGCCCCCGGACAAGATCGTCATCGACGTGGCGACCGTCAACGGCTCCGGCTGCCCGGAGGGTACGACCGCCGTCGCCGTGTCCCCGGACAACACCGCCTTCACGGTGACCTACAGCTCCTACCTGGCCCAGGCCGGCGGCAACTCCGACCCCACGGCCTTCCGCAAGAACTGCCAGCTCAACCTGGTCGTCCACGTCCCGCAGGGCTTCACCTACGCCATCGCCAGCGCGGACTACCGGGGCTTCCTGGCCCTGCAGCCCGGCGCGAGCGCGACCCAGAAGGCCTCGTACTACTTCCAGGGCTCCCCGCAGACGGTGCCCAAGAGCCACCCCTTCAGTGCTCCCTTCAACGACAACTGGGAGGCCACCGACAGCACGGACTGGGCCCAGCTGGTCTGGGCGCCCTGCGGGGTGCTGCGCAACTTCAACATCAACACCGAGCTGAGAGTGAACGCCGGCAGCCAGTCCCCGGACAAGGTCAGCTTCATGACCATGGACTCGACCGACGGCGACATCAGCACCGTGTACCACATGGCGTGGAAGCAGTGCCCGTAGCGGCACAGCCGGCGAAGTCGCTCCAGGCGGCGGGGGAGGGGCCCGGCACCGGGCCCTCCTTCGCCCCGGGGCGGTTGTTGTGACAACCGTTGACTACAAGAGCGGTGTCGCGATGACGAACAGCGGCCGCACCCCGAAGCTGGGCATCAACCTGCTGAACTGGAGCACGGGTTGGCCGGTGGCTCACTGAACCCGCGCGTACGGGCCGGGCGGAGGAGAGAGTCGCGCCGGCGCGGGCCGGCCCTCTCCTCCGCCCGGCCTCACCGGTGCGGGCTGTCGGTCAGACGCAGAGCAGGACGATCAGGCCGTTGCAGTCCGCCTCATCCCCTTCCTCGTCGTGGTCGCCGCGGCCGTGCTCGTGGTCGTCGCCGTGTTCGTGTCCGTGTTCGTGTCCGTGGTCGGCGGGACTGGACCGGACCGCGGTGGCCTTCATGGCCACGGCGGACGAGGGCGTGGCCGCGGTGGTCGCGAGCGCGACGCCGAGAGCGCCGACCGCGAGTACTCGGGCAATGATCCTGTGCCGGCGGAAAGCCGATATACCGTTCATGACATTCACCTTGGCCGCCTTTGGGGCAAGTTTCACCTTGTGTGGGCCAATCGTGTGAGTCGTCCTTAACCCAAGGCCCCGATCGTCAACTTCCCTTTGGGGCACGGGACTTCGCGCTCAGCCTGCCTGGCCCATGCCCGCCGCGTTCGGCCAGCTCTGGGCGTTCGGCCAGCCCGTCGCCGGGGCCGGCGTCAGTCCGGTGGCCGGGGCCGGGGCGGGCGCCGGGGTGGCCGGGGCCGTCATGCCGCGCACCTGGGCCGCCGTCAGCCCGCCGCGGGCCGGGACGCCGGGCGGGGTGGGGGCCATGGCGGCTGCGGGGACCGGCACCGGCACCGGAGCCGGGAACGGGGTGGGCGGCGGCAGGGGAGCGGGTGCCGGTACCGGAGCCGGCTGGGGGACCGGCACCGGGGCCGCCGGCTGCAGCAGGGGCGCCATCGGCGGCTGGGCCGGCGCCAGGGGCTGCGGTACGGCCACCGGCTGGGGCGCCGCGGGCAACGGCTGAGGTGCCGCCGGCAGCGGAGCGGGGGCCGGCTGGGGCGCCGCCGACATCGGCATCCCGGCGCCGGGTGGGGGTACGGCGGCGGGGAGCGGCATGCCGGTGCCGGCGGCCGGGGCGGGAGCGGCGGTCATGGCCTGGGCCTGGGCGGCCAGGCCCGGTACGCCGCCTCCGTTGGTCTCGCTGACCAGCCGGTCCACGGCCGCCGTACCCGAGCTGTAGCTGGTCCCGGTGCCCAGCTCGGGTACGGCGGCTCCCCTCCTGGTCCCGTAGAGCACCTGTTCCAGGCCGGACACCAGGCGACGCACGTCGACCTGGGGGCGCACCACGAGTCTCAGGAAGCGGCTGGAGGAACCGATCTTGTTTCCGCACTCGCGGACCAGGATCCGGTGCTCGGTGAGCATCCGGTCCCGGACCACCGTGCCCTCGGCTCCCACGGGCAGTCGTACGAAGATGAAGTTCCCCTGGGAGGGGTACACCGTCAGCCCCGGCAGCGCGGAGAGGTGGCTGGCCATCTCCAGGCGGTCCCGGCGCACCTGCTGGAGGCTCTGCGCGTACTCGGCGCCGTGCTCCTTCAGCATGAACACCACGTACTCGGCGAAGGAGTTGAGGTTCCACTTCGGCAGCATCGAGCGGATCCTGCCCGCGAGGGCCGGGTTCGCCACCAGATAGCCGAAGCGGATGCCGTGCAGGCCGAAGTTCTTGCCGAGGCTGCGCAGGACGATGACGTTCGGGCGCAGCATGGCCTCCTGGACGACGCTCGGGTCGGCCTCGGCGTCGGCGAACTCCAGGAAGGACTCGTCCACGACGATCAGGTCCAGGTCCGCCATCGCGTCCATGAACTGCACCACCTGCTGCTTGCGCAGATAGCCGCCGTCGGGGTTGTTCGGGTTGCAGAGCACCGCCACCCGGGTGCGCCGGGCGCGGATGAAGTCCGCGTACTGGGCCAGGTCCAGCGCGAAGTTGCTCGCCTCCTGGAGCGGGAACATGTCGACCCGCTTGCCGGTCTCCATCGGCTGGTCGGTCCAGCGGCCGAAGGTGGGGACCGGGATCGCCAGGGACTCGCGGACCAGGAGGTGGTCGATCCAGGTGATCAGTTCCGTGGAGCCGTTGCCCATCGCCACGCACTGCGGCGGCAGCTGGAGCAGTCCGCACAGCTCACCGGTGATGGTGTCGGCGGTGCTCGGGTAGTACGTGGCGATCTCGGGCAGCCGGGCCGCCAGTTCGTCGAACATGGCCGGAGTGGGAAAGTACGGATTGCACGGGACGCAGAAGTCCACCGGACCCGTCCCGTCGCCGCCCTCCCGTGTCAGCGCCGCCATCGAAGGGCTGTGCGCGGCGGTGCCGCGGAACAGCGAGGTGACGTTGCCGGCCAAAGGAACCTCCGTTCAAGGTGGCCCGTGCGGGGGAGCACGGGCCACCCATGGATACGGAGGGGACGGCAGTGGCGTTCAACTCACCGGTCGTGTGAGCCAGTTCTCACGCGCTCGGTTCACGCGGCCCGGTTCATGCCGAGAACCTGTGGACCGTGGTCGTCCGGTAGGTCCGGCCGGGGCGCAGCACCGTGGAGGGGAACTTCGGCTCGTTCGGGGAGTCCGGGAAGTGCTGCGTCTCCAGGGCCAGTCCGTCGCCCTGCCGGTAGGTGTGGCCGGAGGGGCCGACGAGGGTGCCGTCGAGGAAGTTGCCCGAGTAGAACTGCACACCGGGCTGGTCGGTGAAGATCTTCAGGGTGCGCCCCGAGCCGGGGTCGCGCAGGGTCACCACGTGCTCGGGCTGGGCCGTGACGCCCTTGTCGAGCACGAAGTTGTGGTCGTAGCCCTTGGCCGTGACCAGCTGCGGGTGGCCGGTGCGGATGTCCCGGCCGATCGGCTTGGGGCGCGTGAAGTCGAAGGGGGTGCCCTTGACCTTCGCCAGCTCACCCGTGGGGATCAGACCCGAGTCGGTGGGGGTGAACCGGCCCGCGGCGAGCCAGAGTTCGTGGTCGTAGATGCTGCCGCTGCCCTCGCCCGCGAGGTTGTAGTACGTGTGGTTGGTGAGGTTGACGACCGTCGGCTTGTCGGTGGTGGCCTCGTAGTCGATCCGCCAGTCGCCGTGCCGGGTGAGGGTGAAGGTGACCTTGGTCTTCAGCGTGCCGGGGTAGCCCATCTCGCCGTCGACGCTCGTGTAGTGCAGGTGCAGGCCGACGTCCGGGCCGTCGGTGAACGGCTCGATGTCCCACACCTTGGTGTTGAAGCCCTGCTTGCCGCCGTGCAGGCTGTTCACGCCGTCGTTGACGGACAGCTGGTACTTCTTGCCGTCGAGCGTGAACTGCCCCTTGGCGATGCGGTTTCCGTAGCGGCCGATGGTGGCGCCGAAGAAGGTGGTCCCGGCGACGTACGCGGCGAGGTTGTCGTAGCCGAGCGAGACGTTCGCGTACCGGCCGTGGCGGTCGGGGATCTCCAGGGACTGGATGATGCCGCCGTAGGACAGGACCTTCAGCCGCGTGCCGCCGTTCTCCAGCGACCAGCGGTACACCTTCGTGCCGTCGGCGAGCGTGCCGAAGTACTCCTTCACCGGCTTCCTGCCTCCCGACGAGCCCGCCGCGGCAGCGGCTGATGTCGCCGTGGTGCCGAGGGCGGTGGCCGCGAGGCCCGCCGCGGCGGCGCCGGCGATGACCGTGCGTCTGTTCAGTTCCATGTGGTGCGGCTCCCTTTGAGCGACGCTTACGAACCGGACTTGCGCTTGTTCCACACGTCGAACCCGACCGCCGCCAACAGGGCCAGGCCCTTGATGACCTGCTGCCAGTCGGTGCCGACGCTGAGGAGGTTCATGCCGTTGTTCAGCACACCGAGGACGAGACCGCCGATGATGGCGCCGAGTACGGTGCCGACACCGCCGCTCATGGAGGCGCCGCCGATGAACGAGGAGGCGATGGCCTCCAGTTCGAAGCCGTCGCCCGCCTTCGGCGAGGCCGCGTTCAGGCGGGCGGCGACCACCAGACCCGCCAGGGCCGCGAGCACGCCCATGTTCAGGAACACCTGGAAGGTGATGCGCTTGTCCTTCACGCCGGACAGCTTGGCCGCCGGCAGGTTGCCGCCGATGGCGTAGATGTGGCGGCCGAAGACCGAGTTGCGCATGACGTAGCCGTAGCCGCCCACCAGGGCGCCGAGGATGATCAGGACGATCGGCGCGCCGTCGTAGCTGGCCAGCAGCATCGTGAGGGTGACGATCGCGGCGACCAGGGCGACGAGCTTGAGCAGGAACAGGTTCCTCGGCACGACGTCGAGGGAGAACTCCTGCTGGCGGCGCCGGTCGCGCACCTCCTGCCACACCACGGCGGTGATCAGGACGATGCCGAGGAGCAGGGTGAGGTTGTGGTAGTTGGTGTTCGGGCCGACCTCGGGCAGGAAGCCGTTGCCGATCTTCTGCAGGCCGTTCGGGAACGGGCCGAGGGTCTGGCCCTTGAGCAGGATCTCGGTGAGACCGCGGAAGAGCAGCATGCCCGCCAGGGTGACGATGAATGACGGTATGCCCAGATAGGCGATCAGGAATCCCTGCACGGAGCCGGCCGCCGCGCCCACCAGCAGGCACAGCACCAGGGCGAGGGGCCAGGCCACGCCGTGCTGCACCGTGAGCACGGCCGCGAAGGCGCCCACGAACGCCGTGATGGAGCCGACCGACAGGTCGATGTGCCCGGCGATGATCACCAGCATCATGCCGATCGCGAGGATCAGGATGTAGCTGTTCTGCAGCACCAGGTTGGAGACGTTGCGCGGCAGCAGCAGGTCACCGCCGGTCCAGAACTGGAAGAGGACGACGATCAGACCGAGCGCGATCAGCATGCCGTACTGGCGCATGTTGCGACGCAGGCCGCCGAGCACCAGCTGCAACAGGCTCTCGCCGGCGGCCGATCCGCCCTTGCCCGGCGGCGCGGCGGCCGGGCTCTTGTCGGTGACGTCCGTGCTCATCGCGTTACCTCTTCGTCCTTTGCGTTGTCCGTCGCGTCCGTCGGCGCCTTGTCTTTCGTCATATGGCGCATCAGCTCTTCCTGCGTGGCCTCGGCCCGCGGCACCTCACCGGTCAGCCGCCCGGCGGCCATCGTGTAGATGCGGTCGCACATGCCCAGCAGTTCCGGCAGCTCGGAGGAGATGAAGACGACCGCCTTGCCCTGGGCTGCCAGTTGGTCGATGACCGTGTAGATCTCGTACTTGGCGCCCACGTCGATGCCGCGGGTGGGCTCGTCCAGGATCAGCACGTCCGGGCCCGCGAAGATCCACTTGCTGAGGACGACCTTCTGCTGGTTGCCGCCGGACAGCTTGCCCACCGGCTCGAAGACCGTCGGCGCCTTGATGTTCATCGACTTGCGGAAGCCCTCGGAGACCTGCCGCTCCGCCTGCTCGTCCACCACGCCCCGCCGCGCGACCTTCTTCAGCGCGGTCAGCGAGATGTTCCGGTTGATGGTGTCGATGAGGTTGAGGCCGTAGTGCTTGCGGTCCTCGGTGACGTACGCGATGCCGTGCTCCACCGCCTCGGCGACGGACTTCGTACGGATCTCCGTGCCGTCCTTGAGGACCGTGCCGCCCGCGTACCGGCCGTAGGTACGGCCGAAGACGCTCATCGCGAGCTCGGTGCGGCCGGCGCCCATCAGGCCCGCGATGCCGACGATCTCGCCCCGGCGGACGTTGATCGACACATCGTCCACGACCTTGCGCTGCTGGTCGATCGGGTGCAGCACGGTCCAGTTGCGGATCTCCAGCGCGGGCGCCGCGCCCTCCTCGGCCTCGTGCGGGGTGCGCTCGGGGAAGCGGTGGTCGAGGTCGCGGCCCACCATGCCGCTGATGATCCGGTCCTCGGTCGTCTCCCGCGCCTTCACGTCGAGCGTCTCGATGGACCGCCCGTCGCGGATGATCGTCACCGAGTCGGCGACCTTGCGGATCTCGTTGAGCTTGTGGGAGATGATGATCGAGGTGATGCCCTGGTTCTTCAGCTCCAGGATGAGGTTGAGGAGTTTGTCGCTGTCCTCGTCGTTCAGCGCCGCGGTCGGCTCGTCCAGGATGAGGAGCTTCACCTTCTTCGAGAGCGCCTTCGCGATCTCCACCAGCTGCTGCTTGCCCACGCCGATGTCGGCGACGCGGGTCTCCGGGTGGTCCTTGAGACCGACCCGGCGCAGCAGCTCGGTGGCGTGCCGCAGGGTCTCCCGCCAGTCGATGAACCCGCCCCTGGCGTGCTCGTTGCCGAGGAAGATGTTCTCCGCCAGGGAGAGGTACGGGGAGAGCGCCAGCTCCTGGTGGATGATGACGATGCCGCGCTGCTCGCTCGCCCGGATGTCCTTGAAGGTGCAGACCTCCCCCTCGAAGAGGATCTCGCCTTCGTAGGTGCCGTGCGGATGGACGCCGGAGAGCACCTTCATCAGGGTGGACTTGCCGGCGCCGTTCTCCCCGCAGATGGCGTGGACCTCGCCCTGGCGGACGGTCAGCGTGACGTCCGACAGCGCTTTGACACCGGGAAAGGTCTTGACGATCGAGCGCATTTCCAGGACGGGTCCCGCCATGGTCGTGCCTTCCAATCAGTGTGGGGTCGGGCAGTTGGGCGGGATCACTTGAGCTGGGAGTCGGTGTAGTAGCCGCCCTTGACCAGGACGTCCTCGTAGTTGGTCTTGTCCACGCTCACCGGCTGGAGCAGGAAGGAGGGGACGACCTTGGCGCCGTTGGTGTAGGTCGTGGTGTCGTTGACCTGCGGCTTCTTGCCGTGCAGGACGTCGTCGACCATGGTCACCGCGACCGCCGTCTCCTTGCGGCTGTCCTTGAAGACGGTCTGGGTCTGCTGGCCCGCGATGATCGACTTCACCGAGGCCAGCTCGGCGTCCTGGCCGGTGATGACGGGCAGCGGCTTGCTCGCGGAGCCGTAACCGTCCGACTTCAGGGCGGCGATGATGCCGATGGAGATGCCGTCGTACGGCGAGAGCACCGCGTCGACCTTGCCGCTCGTGTACGTGGAGGTGAGGATGTCCTCCATGCGCTTCTGCGCGGTGGCACCGTCCCAGCGCAGGGTGGTGACCTGGTTGAGCTTGGTCTGCCCGGACTTGACCACCAGCTGCTTCTTGTCGATGTACGGCTTGAACACCTTCATCGCGCCGTCGAAGAAGTACTGGGTGTTGTTGTCGTCGTTCGACCCGGCGAACAGCTCGATGTTGAACGGGCCCGTCTTGCCGCTGTCCAGGCCGAGCTTGTGCACGATGTAGGTGCCCTGGAGGGTGCCGACCTTCTCGTTGTCGAACGAGGCGTAGTAGTCGACGTTCTTGGTGCCGAGGATGAGCCGGTCGTAGGCGATCACCGGGATGTTGGCCTGCTTGGCCTCCTGGAGCACGTTGTTCAGGGACTTGTTGTCGATGGCCGCGATGATCAGGCCCTTGACGCCCTGCGTGATCAGGTTCTCGATCTGCGAGACCTGGGTGCTCGGGTCGTCCTCGCCGTAGACCAGCTTGGTCTTGTAGCCCTTGGCCTGGAGGTTCTTGACCATGTCGTTGCCGTCGTTGATCCACCGCTCGGAGGACTTCGTCGGCATCGCGATGCCGATCGTGGCGCCCTTGACGTCGCCCGTCTTCTCCTTGCTGCCGCCCGAGCCGCTCTGCCCGCAGGCGGTCAGCGTGAGGGCGAGCGAGGCTGCTCCGGCTATCGCGGCGAGTGCCGTTCTGCGGTTGCGCATGATGATCTGTCCTTGGTCGTCTCGTCGTTGAGAGTGGTCGGCGTTGAGGGATCAGGCGTCGACGGGGAAGCGGTTGAGCGGGCCGGGCAGCCGGGAGCCGAGCGGCGCCATGCCGCCGTCCGCGCCGTGCCGGGCGAGCAGGTCCAGGGCGAGCCGGCCACGCCGCACCCGCTCCCGGGCGGTGTCCAGGGTCACGTCCCGCAGGTGGGTGCCCCACGGGTAGATGCCGGGAGCCTTGGACAGACCGAACTTCAGATACAGCGGTGCGCCGCGCCGGATCAGCTCGGCGACCTCGTACATCCGCACATAGCCGCCGAGATCGTCGGGGGCCTCGATGTACATGTCCATGGGAGCGCCGGAGATCCGGCGGATCTCGGTGAGGTGGTCCAGCGTCAGATCGCTGGGCACGTTGACGGAGTCGGCGCCGAGGTGCTCGAAGACGGCGTACGACGCCGGGTTCACGGGGCCGATGAGCGCCGAGACCTTCAGGGTGGTGTCGGCCGGGATGATGCCGTTCACGCGGGCCCGGTGCAGGGTCCACAGCACGCCCTCGTCGGCGACCAGCAGGCACTTGACGCCCAGCTCGGTCGCGCGGACGGCGTCTTCGACACAGCCGGCCACGGCGTCGTGGCCCCGGGCGCGCAGTCCGGCCCCCCGCGAGTCGGAGCGCACCGAGCCGCCGGTGTCCCAGGTGCCGCGCGGGCCGGTGAACAGGCAGAGTTCGATGTCGCGTTCGGCGGTCGCCTCGACCATCTCGGTGATCTCGGCGTCGGTGAGCATCCACACACCGCTGCCCTGGCTGATCCGGTGGATCGGCACGTCGAGGCGCGCGGCCTCCTTCAGTACGACCGCCAGCGCCTCGGGCCCCTCGCACGAGGGGACCTCGGTGCGCCAGCGGCCACCGCCCGGGAAGCTGTGGGCGGAGGCGTCGGCGGGATCGAGCGCGGGCGCGCCGAGGCCGAGAGCGGCGAGCACCTGCTCGCCGGGCCTGCGGGCTGCCGGGGCGGAAGCGTGGGTCACAAGCTGTCCTTCGTGTTCGGTATTTCGGACAAGGTTCGCGGCTCTGGGTGTGGCTGGGCCACGGCGTGGGGCCTTGGTGGTACGCCGGTCAGGGCGCCGTCAGGTCACGCCCTGACCGGCGTACGTCTTAGCGCCTGTCTGACGATTCCCGCCCGCCCTTCGGGCGGACGACGGGAATCGTCAGGCAGGCACTGGGCGGAGCAGCACCTTGCCCACCTTCGGGTCGCCCGCCCCGACCAGCTCGATGGCCTGCGGGAACTCGGTCAGCGGCAGCTCGTGCGTCACCAGCGGCAGCGGGTCGAGCAGCCCGGCACCGAACACCCGCACCGTGTGCGCCCAGGCATCCGGCGGCGCCCCGAAGACGGTGTGCACCTCCAGCTGCCGTACGACGAGGTCGGTCGGGTCGAGCCCGTCCGCGCCCGGCGCCGGGATCCCGGTCAGGACCAGGCGTCCGCCGCGCCGCAGCAGGGAGGCGGCGGTGCGCGCGGCGGACGCGGATCCGGCGGTCTCGACGACGACGTCGAAGTCGTCGGGGAGCGGCTGGTCCTTGGTGCGGAAGCCGGTGGCGCCGAACTGCCGGGACAGGGCCTCGCGGTCGTTCCGGGTCCCGACCACCAGCAGCTCGCTCGGCGAGACCGCCTTCAGGAACTGCACGGCGAACATCCCGAGCGTCCCGGTGCCGACCACCGCGACCCGCTCGCCCGGCCGCGCGTTGCCCTTCAGGGCCGCCGCCGCGATACAGGCGGCGGGCTCCAGCAGGGCGGCGGCCGTGAGGTCGGCGTCGTCCGGCAGGGCGTGCAGCAGCCGGGCCGGCAGGGTGAGCGTGGCGGCCATGGCGCCCGGCTGGGTGAAGCCGGTCTCCTCGTAGCCGTCGGTGCACAGCGTGGTCTCGCCCGCGTGACAGCGGTCGCACACCTGGCAGTTGCGGAAGCCCTCGCCGACGACCTTGCGCCCGACGAGGGACACGGGGACACCGGCGCCCACCGCCGACACCGTTCCCGACCACTCGTGGCCCGGCGTCAGCGGATAACGGACGTACCCTTCGGGCCGGTTGCCCTGGTACACCTCGCGGTCGCTGCCGCAGATGCCGACCGCGTGCACGGCGACCAGCGCCTCGCCGGGACCGGGGGCGCGGGGCGTGTGCTCCTCGACCCGGTGGCTGCCCGGCGCCTCGACGACGACCTGGGAACCGCGGGGGCTCACTTCGTCCCCTTCGGCTTGCGCTGCTCCCAGCCCTCGGCCCACAGGTCGAACCGGGCCTGCTGCTGCGGGAACTCGGCGGCGGCGTCGACGTCCAGCTCGACACCGAGACCGGGTGCGTCGGAGAGGTGGAAGTACCCGTCCACGACCTGCGGTGCCCCCTTGACCACCTTCTTGATCTCCGCGTCCGCGAAGTCGTTGAAGTGCTCCAGGATCTTGAAGTTCGGTGAGGTGAAGCCGACTTGGAGAGAGGCGGCGGTCAGTACCGGCCCGCCCACGTTGTGCGGCGCGACCAGCATGTAGTGCGTCTCGGCGGTGGCGGCGAGCTTGCGCGTCTCCCAGATGCCGCCGATGTGGCCGACGTCCGGCTGGATAATGTCCACCGCCTGGCTGTCGAACAGCTCACGGAACTCGATGCGGTCGTGGATCCGCTCGCCCGTGGCGACGGGGATGTCCACCTTGGCGGCCACCTTCTCCAGCGCCTTGAGGTTCTCCGGCGGCACCGGCTCCTCCAGCCAGGCCGGTTTGAACGGCGCCAGTTCCCGCGCCAGCCGGACGGCGGTGGCGGGGGAGAAGCGGCCGTGCATCTCCAGCATCAGCTCGGCGTCCGGGCCGATCGCGTCGCGCACGGCCTCGATGAGCGAGACGGCGTAGAGGGTCTGCGCGTGGTCCAGCTCGAAGTGCCCGGTGCCGAACGGATCGATTTTCAGCGCCCGGTACCCGCGCTCCATCACCCCCTGGGCGGCCTTGTGATACGCCTCGGGCGTTCGCTCGGTCGTGTACCACCCGTTGGCGTACGCCTTGACCTTGTCGGTCACCTTGCCGCCGAGCAGCTGCCACACCGGCACGCCCAGCGCCTTGCCCTTGATGTCCCAGCACGCCATCTCCACGACCGCGATGCCCGACATGACGATCTCACCGGCGCGCCCGTAGTCGCCGTACTTCATCCGGCGTACGAGATCCTCGACAGCGAACGGGTCCGATCCGAGAATGTGGTTGGCCTCGGCCTCCCGCAGGTAGCCGATCAGCGCGTCGGTGTGACCGAGCATCCGGGTCTCGCCGACACCCGTGATGCCCTCGTCGGTGTGCACCTGGACGTAGGTCAGGTTGCGCCACGGCGTGCCGACCACGTGTGTGCTGATTCCGGTGATGCGCACGGCAGTTGCCCTTCAGCTGTTCGAGATTTCGTCACACGTTCGAAATGCTGGCGTGACAGTAAGGACGGGGCGGTGGGAGTGTCAATGGGTCGAACAGATAACGGTTTCGGCAAGTCTTTCGAGAATTCTTTCGCTGATCTACGAAACCTTCACAGACGCCCCTAGGAACGTTACCGGCGGGGAATCTAGTCTTCCGGCGTCATGGACTACTGCCACCCGTGCCAACGGCACCTCAACGGCGCCCTGGCTTGTCCCGGGTGCGGAGCGCCGGCGCACGCCGCTCCCGCGGAAGCGACGGTCACCTATGCCTACGCGCGCGCGGAGGAGGCGCCGGGGTACGGCGGTCATGTCCCGGCGCAGGGTGGTCACGTCCCCTCCGAGCAGTACGGCCCTCGCGTTCCCGCCCAAGGTGGGCGTGTGCCGCAGGAGGCCGGGGAGCCCGGGCCGCACGCCGAGTTCGGCCCCGAACCGGAATCCGGATCCGCGCCCGGACGGGAACCGGAAGCCGAGCCGGATTCCGCCCCCGAGTCCGGGCCGGGCGGCCGGGCCGCCCGGCGCAAGGGGGGCGGCACCGCGAGGGTGAGCCCGGCCGGGGCGGACGCCAGCCGCCGGGACCGCAAGGCCGCGGCCCACCGGCGCGCGCCGCCGCACCGTGCTGATCGCGGCCGGACTCGTGCTGGCCGCGGGCGGGCTCACCATCGCCGAACTGGGCACGGACGCCCCCTTCTCGCCCTTCACCGGCGGCCCGGCCGCGGGCGGGGGGACCGCGGCGGACGGCGGCGCGGCCTCCGCGACGCCGGGCGGCACGGCCCAGCCGGTGAACGACGCCTCCGGCGCCACCGCGGGAGCCTCCGCCTCCCCGGACGCGTCGGCCTCCGCGTCCGCCGCCAAGTCCCCCAAGGGCAAGGCCGCCAAGCCGAAGCCCACGAGCACGGGCGGCACGGGCCATGCGGCCCCGGCGGGGTCCGGCGCGACCCCGACGGCCCCGGCCGGCACGGCCACCTCCCGTCCCACGACCGCCCCGACCAGCGCCCCTCCGGCCTCCGGCCCGAGCCCCGCGCCGTCGCCGAGCAGCACCTGCAAGCGCTTCCTGTGGTGGTGCACCTGAGCCCTGCCGCGCAACCGCGCACCACTCCGCGCCCTCCGCCGTCCGGGGCATCGACGACACCGACCGGTCACCGCGGCGGTTGAGTCGAACAGGCACATCCCGCCGTACCGGTCTGGGGAACGTCCACAGCGGGAACGGGCGTTGTGCGAGGGGGAGCAGCGAGAGCGGCTCAGGTTGAGGAGAGCGGATGAGTCAGGAGATCACCGTCCACGGCACGGTCGCCGAGGGCTTCGAGGCGGTGCGCGAGGAGTTCTCCGCGTTCGTCGCCGGGGAACGGGACGACTACGAGGGTCAGTTGTGCGCGTATGTGCACGGGCGGCGGGTCGCCGACCTGTGGGCGGGCGGCGAGGCCGACTCCCTGTACGGCGTGTTCTCGTCCACCAAGGGCGCGGCCCACCTGGTGGTCGCGCTCCTCGTGCAGGACGGCACGCTGGAGCTGGACCGCAAAGTGACCTACTACTGGCCGGAGTTCGGCGCCGAGGGCAAGGGCTCGGTGACCCTCAGGGAACTGCTCGC
Source organism: Streptomyces sp. FXJ1.172 (assembly GCF_001636945.3). Taxonomy (NCBI): domain Bacteria; kingdom Bacillati; phylum Actinomycetota; class Actinomycetes; order Kitasatosporales; family Streptomycetaceae; genus Streptomyces; species Streptomyces sp. FXJ1.172. The sequence continues at coordinate 6,357,869 of NZ_CP119133.2, forward strand.
GCACCGGGCGGGCCTGGTCGGGATCGACGCCGGGTTCTCGCCCGAGGAGATGGCCGACGACCGGGCGATGGCCGAACGGCTCGCGGACCAGAAGCCGTTCTGGCGCCCGGGCACGGCCTTCGGCTACCACGCGCTGGTGATCGGCGCGCTCACCGGCGAGGTGGTCCGCAGGGCCACGGGGCGCACGCTCCAGGAGGTCTTCGAGGAGCGGGTGCGGGCGCCGTACGGCACGGACTTCCACCTCGGGCTGCCCGAGGCCGAGGAGCCCCGCTTCCGCACCGTGCAGCCGATGCTGCCGACCCCGGAGCAGCAGGCGCTGATCGCCGCCGAGCCGGCCGGTCCGCACACGCTCCCCGCGATCGCCTTCAACAGGCATGTGCCGGAGCCCGGGACACTGGACGGCTACGTCAACTCCCGCCTCGTACGCGCCAAGGGGCCGGCGTCGGCGGGCGGCGTCGCCTCGGCGCGCGGGCTCGCGAAGATGTACGCGTCGGCGATCAGCGAGGTGGGCGACCGCCCGCCGCTGCTGAAGCCGGACACGGTCGCCGAGGTGGGCCAGATCCACTCGGTCGGGTACGACCTGGTGGCCCGCGCGCACAAGTCCTACGGCCTCGGCTTCCAGGCGACGGCCGACATGTGGCACCCGGTCCTGGGCGCGGGCACCTTCGGCCACAGCGGCGCGGGCGGCTCCCAGGCCTTCGCCGACCCCCGCAGCGGCCTGGCGTACGGCTACACCCGCCGGCGCATGGTGTTCCCGGCCGGGGCGGCGCCGGAGAACGAGGGCTTCGTCAGAGCGGTGCACACGGCGGCGCTGGCGGCCTGAGAACGGCGGCAGCCGCACCCCACGTCCAAGGATGCGGCTGCCGGTAACGCAACGACGACGGTCAGACCAGCGTCACGGTGATGTTGCCGCGGATCGCCTTCGAGTAGGGGCACACCTGGTGCGCCTTCTCGACCAGGTCCCGGGCGGCCTCGGCGGGCACGTTCGGGATGTTCGCGGAGATCTCCACGATGATCCCGAACCCGTCGTCGTTCTTGCCGATGCCGACCTTCGCGGTGACCGTCGAGCCGGAGACGTCGGCGCCCGCCTGCCGGGCGACGACGCCGAGCGCCCCCTGGAAGCAGGCGCTGTAGCCCGCGGCGAACAGCTGCTCCGGGTTGGTGCCGGCGCCGCTGCCGCCCATCTCCTCGGGCGGGTTCACGACGACGTCGAGCTTGCCGTCGTCGGTGGCGACCCGGCCGTCGCGGCCGTTCTCGGCGGTGGCGACGGCGGTGTACAGGACGTCTGACTGCGTGATGGGCATGCGGTTGTCTTCCTCCTCGGTCCGCCGCGACTCGCGCCCACGATCGACGGCAGATTTCGGAAAGAAGTTACCGCATGCCGGAAACGGCAGGGAAGGTCTGCCGGCGTCTCAGAGCTTGACGATCATCTTGCCGATGTTGTCGCCGCGCAGGACCCCGAGGAACGCCTCCAGGTTGTTCTCGATGCCCTCGACCACGGTCTCGCGGTACTTCAGCTCGCCCGAGGCGACCCACGGCCCGACCTTCTGGACGAACTCCGGCTGCAGGTCGTAGTGGTCGCCGACGAGGAAGCCCTCGATCCGGCCCCGGGTCTGGATCAGCCGCGCGAGGTTCTTCGGGCCGGGGGCGGGCTCGGTGTTGTTGTAGACCGAGATCATGCCGCAGATGGCGATCCGGCCGCCCTGGTTGAGCGAGCCGATGGCCGCCTCCAGGTGGTCGCCGCCGACGTTGTCGAAGTAGACGTCGATGCCGTCGGGCGCGGCCTCGCGCAGCTGCTCGGCGACCGGGCCGTTCTTGTAGTTGAAGGCCGCGTCGAAGCCGTACTCCTCGACCAGCAGCTTGACCTTCTCGTCGGAGCCGGCCGAGCCGATCACCCGCGAGGCGCCCAGCAGTTTGGCGAGCTGGCCGACCTCGCTGCCCACGGCACCCGCGGCGCCGGAGACGAAGACGATGTCGCCCTCCTTGAAGGACGCGGTGCGCAGCAGGCCCGCGTAGGCGGTCAGGCCGGTCATGCCGAGGACGCCGAGGTACGCCGACAGCGGCACCTCGTGGGCCTTGTCGTCGACCTTGACGGCCGGGACGGCCGCCGGGCCTACCTTGACGGCGTGCTTCGCGTCCATGACCGCGTACTCGCGCCAGCCGAAGAAGTGCAGGATGTGGTCGCCGGCCGCGATGCCCTCGGCGTTGGACTCGATCACCTCGCCGACTGCGCCGCCCTGCATGACCTTGCCCAGCTCGAAGGGCGCGGCGTAGGACTTCGCGGCACTCATCCGGCCGCGCATGTACGGGTCGACCGAGAGGTACTTGTTCTTCACCAGCACCTGGCCCGGCCCGGGGGCCGGGACCTCGGTCTCCACCAGGGCGAAGTCCTCGGGCTTCGGCCAGCCGACGGGACGGCTGAGCAGGTGCCACTCGCGGTTGATCATGACGGGGCCTTTCTCAGTGCTACCAGTTGCAAATACTTCAGAACCTGAAACAACCATGCTCCTGAATATTTCATGATGTCAAGTAACCGGGTATCCTGGAGCCCATGTCCACTCCGTCCAGTCCATCGAACAACCGCCGGCCCGACGCCCTGACCCTGGAGGTCGTCGAGCTGATCGGCGACGTCGTGGCCCGCTTCTACGCGGACTACGAGAAGGCGGCGGGCGAGCACACCCTGACCGGCCCGCAGGCCAGGCTGCTCAGCCTGCTCTCGCTGGAGCCGCTGCCGATGCGCAAGCTCGCGCAGAAGCTGAAGTGCGAGCCGTCCAACGTGACCGGGATCGTGGACCGCCTGGAGTCCCGGGGACTGGTCGAGCGCCGCCCCGACCCCGCCGACCGCCGCGTGAAGCTGGCCGCCGCCACGGACGAGGGCCGGCGCATGGCCAAGGACCTGCGCGAGGGCCTGCGTTTCGCCCGCGAACCCCTCGCCGGCCTGTCGGAGGAGGAGCGCCGCTCGCTGCGCGATCTGCTGCGGCGGATGCTGGGCGACTGAGCCCGGCGGTAAAGTTTTCGCCATGCGCGATCTCGGGGTGGGGTTCGGATATCTGCTGAGAGGTCAGCGCTGGGTCGGCCGGCACGGCAGGCAGTACGGCTTCGGGCTGCTGCCCGGCCTGATCACCCTGGTCCTGTACGCGGCCGCGCTGGTCGCGCTCGCCGTGTGGGGCGAGGACGCGGTCAGCTGGGCGACGCCGTTCGCGGACCACTGGGCCAGTCCCTGGCAGGGCCTGTTCCGCGGCTTTTTGACCGCTGTCCTGTTCGCCCTCGGCCTGCTGCTGGCCGTGCTCACCTTCACGGCCGTGACCCTGCTCGTCGGCCAGCCCTTCTACGAGAGCCTGTCGGAGCGGGCCGACGCCGACGCCTCGCCGGACGGCACCGCCCCGCGCTCGCAGCTGCCGCTCCGGCGCGAGCTGTGGATCTCGGCCCGCGACAGCCTGCGCGTCCTGGTGCGGGCCGGCCTGTGGGGCGTACTGCTCTTCGCGCTCGGCTTCCTGCCGTTCGTCGGCCAGAGCGTGGTCCCCGTGATCGGCCTCTTCGTCACCGGGTTCTTCCTCACCGAGGAACTGACCGCCGTGGCCCTCCAGCGCCGGGGCGTCGAACTGCGCGCCCGGCTCACCCTGCTCCGCTCCCGCAAGACCCTGGTCTGGGGCTTCGGCACCCCACTCGGCCTCGCCTTCCTGGTCCCGTTCGCCGCGGTGTTCCTGATGCCGGGCGCCGTCGTGGGGGCGACGCTGCTGGCCCGGGAGCTGGTGGGGGAGGACGGCGGGGACGATCTCCCGCCGGCGGCGGTGAGCGAGCCGGACCCCGCCAGGCGGCGCCCGAGCAGACCCGGGGCCTCTTCGTGGCGATCGCCGCCCTGCTGAGGATCGTGGCGGCCGCAGCGCCCGTGTGACCCGGGCCGTTCAGTCGCCCCGCTCGCCCAGCAGCCGCAGGAAGTCCCGGAACGCCGCCGGCATGTCCACCGATTCCGGGTCCAGCAGCCACTGGTACTGCAGGCCGTCCATCACCGCGACCAGCAGCGGGGCGGCCCGTTCGGGGGTGAGGCCGCCCGGCAGGCGGTCGCCGTACTCGGTGCGCAGTACCGCCGCCATGGACTCCCGCACCCGCGCGTAGCGCCGCGTGAAGTACTCCCGTGCCGGATGATCCTCCGTCACGCTCTCGCCGAGCAGCGCCGAGAAGGTCTGGATGATCGCCGGGCGCATCGCGTTGTACTCGACCAGCGAGGCCAGCAGATCCGTCCGCCACTGCGAGTCCGGCACCGCGTCCCACCGGTCCCGCTCCTGGAGCACGGCCACCAACAGGGCGTCCTTGGTGGGGAAGTGGTGCAGCAGACCCTGCTGGGTCAGCCCCACCCGCTCGGCCACCGCGGCCAGGCTCGCCCCCCGGTAACCGCGCTCGGCGATCACCTCCAGCGCCGCCCCGACGATCTCCGCGCGCCGCTCCTCGCTCCTGACCCTCGCGCTCATGACGTCACCGTACGGCATACGGAGGAGCCAAATGTAACGGCAGTATCACGAAACCTACCGGTCAACAGGTAGCGGATGCAGGATGAGGAGGACACCGACGGACGTCAGCGAGGAGGTACCGCCGTGGCGGAGACAGGTGCGCAGCGGGCGGACGCGGCACGCGAGGCGGTCGTGGAAGAGGCGCTGACGCGGCTCAGCCTCGACGCCAAGACCCGGCTGCTGGCCGGCCAGGACATGTGGACCCTGCCCGCCCTGCCCGAGATCGGCCTGGAGCGGCTCGTCATGTCCGACGGACCGGTCGGCGTCCGCGGTGTGCGCTGGAGCGCCGACGACCCCTCCGTCGCCCTGCCCTCGCCGACCGCGCTCGCCGCCGCCTGGGACCCCGCGCTCGCCCACCGCGCGGGCGTGCTGCTCGCCCAGGAGGCCCGCCGCAAGGGCGTCCACGTGCTGCTCGCCCCCACCGTCAACCTGCACCGCTCCCCGCTCGGCGGCCGCCACTTCGAGGCCTACAGCGAGGACCCGTACCTGACCGGCGCGATCGGCACCGGATACGTCACCGGCGTCCAGTCCGGCGGCGTCGGCACCACCGTCAAGCACTTCGTCGCCAACGACGCCGAGACCGACCGCTTCACCGTGGACAACCTGGTCTCCGCACGCGCCCTGCGCGAGCTGTACCTGGCCCCCTTCGAGGCGATCGTCGAGAACGCCCGCCCGTGGGGCATCATGACCGCCTACAACACGGTCAACGGCACCACCATGACCGAGCACCACCACCTGGTCGGCGAAGTCCTGCGCGGCGAATGGGGCTTCGACGGCTTCAACGTCTCCGACTGGACGGCCGCCCGTGACACGGTCGCCTGCATCGAGGGCGGGCTCGACGTGGCGATGCCGGGGCCGCGCACCGTCTACGGCCCCGCCCTCGCCCGGGCCGTCCGGGACGGCGAGGTCGCCGAGGCCACGGTCGACGCGGCCGTACGGCGCGTGCTGCGGCTCGCCGCCCGCGTGGGGATCCTCGAGGGCGCCGAACCCGTCGTACCCGAACCGCCCGCGCCCGTCGACGGCGAGGCCCTCGCCCGCGAGATCGCCCGCCGCTCCTTCGTCCTCGTCCGCAACGAGCGCGCGGCGCTGCCGCTCGAGCCGAACGGCACCGTGGCCCTCATCGGCGCCGCCGCCCGCGACGCCCGCGTCCTCGGCGGCGGCTCCGCCACCGTCTTCCCGGCCCGGACCGTCTCCCCGCTCGACGGCCTCACCGCCGCACTCCCCGAGGGCACCCTCACCTATGCGGTCGGTGCCGACCCCGCCACCGAACTCGCCGTCGCCGGGCAGGGGTTCACCCTGCGAGCCGTCTGCCGGGACTCCGGCGGCACCGTCATCGGCACCCGCTCCGCACCGGGCGGGCTGATCCAGTGGATGGGCTCGGACCTGCCCGAGGGCGTCACGCACGACACACTCCACACCGTCGAGCTGACCGGCACCTTCACCCCGCGCGAGAGCGGCCCGCACACCTTCGGCATCAAGGGCGCGGGCGCCTTCACGCTCACCGTCGACGGCACGACGTACTACGACGACGTCCAGCGCCCCGCCGAGGACGACCCCTTCGAGGCCTTCTTCGGCGCCCCCGTGCCCCGCGCCCGGCCCGAACTCACCGCCGGCGAACCGGTCGACGTCTCCCTCACCCACGTCGTCCGGCTCCCGGACGACATCCCCATGAAGACGGTCACCTTCGCCCTCGCCCACTCCGCCCCGCAGCGCGACGCCGACGAACTGATCGCCGAGGCGGCCCGGGCGGCGCGCGGCGCCGGCACGGCCGTCGTCGTGGTCGCCACCACCGACCGCGTCGAGTCCGAGGGCTTCGACCGCACGGACCTGCGCCTGCCCGGCCGCCAGGACGACCTGGTCCGCGCGGTGGCCGCCGCCAACCCGAACACGGTCGTGGTCGTCAACTCCGGCTCTCCGGTGGAACTGCCCTGGCGCGAGGACGTGGCCGCCGTCCTGCTGACCTGGTTCCCCGGCCAGGAGGGCGGCGCCGCCCTCGCCGACGTCCTCACCGGCGCCCACGAGCCCGGCGGCCGGCTCCCCACCACCTGGGGCTCCCTCGCCGACGCACCGGTCACCCAGGTCGTCCCGGCCGACGGCCGACTCCCCTACGACGAGGGCGTGTTCATCGGCTACCGTGCCTGGGAGAAGGCCGGCTGCACCCCGGCGTACCCCTTCGGACACGGCCTCGGCTACACCGACTGGAGCTACGAGTGCCTGGAGGCCCGCCCGCAGGCCGACGGCACCGCCACGGCCCGCGTCCGGGTGCGCAACACCGGCGAGCGGTCCGGCCGTGAGGTCGTCCAGGTCTATCTCGCCCCGGCCGACCCCGACGCCGGTCGCCCGGCCCGCCGGCTCGCCGGTTTCGCCTCCGTCGAGGCCGGTCCCGGCGAGAGCGCCGAGGTGACCGTCGTACTCCCGCGCCGGGCCTTCGAGGTCTGGGACGAGAAGGCGAACGCGTGGGTGTTTGTGAAGGGTTCGTACGAGATCGCCGCCGGACGCTCGATCGCGGACCGCAGGCTCACCGCGCCGATTAACGTCTGATCCGGGACAAGTCCCCCATCAGCAGCCCCGGTCCGGGACCTGACCCCTGGACCGGGGCTCGCCGTCCGCGGGTACGTATAGACTCCCGGGCCGCGGGAACAGCGGACACACCGGGTACGACCCGGTACGGGGGAGAGACATCGTGTATCCAGGCCAGCAGCAGCCGACGGGTCCGTACGGGCAGCAGCCGCCCCCGGGACCGTACGGGCAGCAGCCGCAGTACCAGCAGCCGTATCAGCAACCCCAGTACCAGCAACCCCAGTATCAACAGCCGCAGTATCAGCAGCCGTACGCACCCCAGCAGCCGTACCCGCCGCACCAGCCGTATCCGCAGCAGGGCTACCCGCCCCAGCAGCACGCCCACCCGGCCGCCCCGTCGCACGACCAGGAGGCCGGCGAGGGCGGGATGCGGCTGGATCCCAGCCTCACGCCCGAACAGTGCGAGCTGGCGCTGAAGATCCAGGCGACGGCCAAGCCCATGGCCTACGGCATGGTGCTCGGCCTGCCGCTCACCTTCGGCGGCGTCCACTACGGCATCACGCAAAATCCCCTCGGTTTCGCCGCCGCGCTCGTCGGCCTCGGCCTGCTGGCCTTCGGTGTCTACTCGCTGCTGCAGATGCAGGGCCTCAAGCGGCAGCTGCGGCTCATCACGGCCGACGCCTGGCGCTCCCCGGCCGCGCACCTGCCCGGCGCCCGCAAGGCCGCCACACAGGCCGCCTATCTCAACGGCGTGCTGGTCCTGCTCTCCCTCGCCGCGACCGGCTACCTGCTCTACAAGGGCGCCGGCTGGGGCGCGTACGGCAACTCCTTCGGCTTCGGCGCGCTGATGACCGCCGCCGCGCTGCCCTTCGGGATGGCGCTGGCCGCCGCGAGCACCATCCCGCAATTGCTCCAGGTGATCCCGGCCGGCGCCAAGGTCGGGCGGAGCCTTTACTCGATCATCTTCGTGCTGGCGACGACCGTGACCGGCGAGGGCATCAAGGGCCACGCCGTCGGGCCCGTCGTGGGCGGCGGCGCGACCCTGCTGATCTGCTGGGGCGCGATGACCCTGCTGGGCAAGGCGGCGAAGCGGATGCGGGGCGAGCGCGACTAGTGCCCTGCCGGGGCACTAGCGGACGGAGAAGGCGTACACCGTCTGCGAGCGGAAGACCTCGCCCGGCCGCACCACCGTGCTCGGGAAGTGCGGCTGGTTCGGGGAGTCCGGGAAGTGCTGGGTCTCCAGGGCGATGCCGTCGGTGGGGGAGAAGGGGGCCGGGAGGTGGTCCGCGGTGTAGAGCTGGAGGCCCGGCTCGGTCGTCGAGATCGTCAGGGTGCGGCCACAGGCCGGGTCGTGCAGCTCGGCGGCCTCCTGCGCAACCGCGGTCACGCCCTTGTCCAGGACGAAGTTGTGGTCGTAGCCCGAGCCGGTCTTGCGGGTCTCGCGGAAGTCGAAACGGGTGCCGCGCACGTCCTGAAGGGCGCCGGTCGGGATCAGGTCCGCGTCGACCGGGGTGAAGCGGGAGGCGGCGATGCGCAGTTCATGGCCGCCCGCGTGGCCCGCGTCCTGGCCGGCCAGGTTGAAGTAGCCGTGGTGGGTGAGGTTGACGACCGTGGGCGCGTCCGTCGTCGCCTCGTACGCGATGCGCAGTGCGCCGGACGCGTCCAGCGTGTACGTGGCCGACACCGCGAGGCGGCCCGGGAAGCCCTCCTCGCCGTGCGGGCTGACCCGGCTCAGCCGCACGCCGTGGCCGGCCGGCTCGGCGTCCCACACCCGCTTGTCGAAGCCGCGGGCGCCACCGTGCAGGGAGTTCGGGCCGCTGTTCGGCTCCAGGGCGTGGACCGCGCCGTCCAGCGGGAAGCGGGCGCCCGCGATCCGGTTGGCGTACCGGCCGACCAGGGCGCCCAAGTACGGCTCCGGATGCGTGAGATAGCCGTCCAGGGAGGGGAAGCCCAGCACCACGTTCGCCGTGCGGCCCTCCCGGTCCGGGACCTGGAGCGAGCGCACGATCCCGCCGTACGTCAGGATCTCCACGCGCGTCCCGGCGCGCTCCAGCGTCCAGCGGTGGACCTCGGAGCCATCGGGAAGTGTGCCGATAAGTTCAGGCGTGTGTTCACTCATGTGGGAAACCATGGGAAAACCCTAGGCGGCCGGATCCGGTGCCGTGATCGTCTTGTACGCGATCGCCGCCAGCCGCGCCTGGCCGTCCCTGCTGGGGTGGAACCAGTCCCAGCGGCTGAGCTGGTCGGTGTCGAACGCGTAGTCGTAGACCGCGCCCCCGTCGAAGCGGCAGCGGCGGTCCTTGGCGCAGACCTCCTTCAGCGCCGCGTTGTACTCCACCACGCGCCGCTGCACCTGGTCCCGGCGCTGGGTGGCCGCGTTCGTCAGGTCGTCCGCGCCGGACAGCATCGACGGGCAGATGCCGAGCTTCCACACCTCCTTGCCCAGCGGGCTGCTCCGGCCCGCGGACCACAGCCGCTTCAGGTTCGGCACACTCGCCACGTACACCTGCGTCTTCGGCGACGCCTTGCGCAGGGTGCGCAGCGCCTCCTCGAAGTCCGCGCGGAAGTCGGCCACCGGGGTCATCGCCGACGCCGAGGCGCGGCAGGCGTCGTTCGCGCCCACCATCACCGTCACCAACTGCGGGCCGTGCGCCGCCGCCTGGCTCATCTGGTCCGGCAGGTCCGCCATCCGGGCCCCGGTCACCGCGTAGTTCCAGCTGCGCCGAGCCGCGCCCGTCACGCCCAGCAGCCGCACCGCCAGGCTGTCCACCTGGGCGTCGCTGCCCGTCGCCCACGACACCTCGGGGCAGTCCGACAGCACCATGCACGCGTCGAAGCCGCGCGTGATGGAATCGCCGACCGCGGCGATCGAGTCCGGGCTGCGGTTCCACACCGGGGCGGGTCTGGGGGTGTGCGCCTTGGTGCCCCCCGACGCGGACGTGCCGCCGCCGGCGTCGCATCCGGCGACCCCCAGCACGCCGGCCGCCACGACGGCGAGGGCGGCTCGCCTACGGCTGCCTGGCTTGCGCATCCTGTGCTGATCCCCTCGTCCGAACCGGCGCTTCCCGGTGGCTGTCGCAACCGGGTCCTCCCGGTGCTCCCTCCCATAACAACGTGCGAGGGTTCCCGGCCGGGCCGCCTGGAACGGACCACCCCCGTACAAGCGTCCCCCTGGGTGAATGGCAGAGGTTTCCTGGCACCGGGACCGACGGTACGTCACACTCCTTGCGCCCCCGCAGGGTAGCCTCGCCATCAACGCGGCCGTCGCGCCACTGCCGCCAGCCAGACCGCAAGATGTCCCGCTCTGTCCGGAGGTTCCGGTGACGACACGTGGAGTTCTGTACGTGCACTCCGCGCCGCGCGCGCTGTGCCCGCACGTCGAGTGGGCCGTCGCCGGGGTGCTCGGCACACGCGTCAGCCTCGACTGGATCCGGCAGCCCGCGGCCCCCGGCACCTGGCGCTCGGAGTTCTCCTGGCAGGGCCAGGCCGGCACGGCCTCCAAGCTCGCCTCCGCGCTGCGCGGCTGGCACCTGCTGCGCTTCGAGGTCACCGCCGAGCCCTGCCCCACCGCCGAGGGCGAGCGCTACAGCTGCACCCCCGACCTCGGCATCTTCCACGCCGTCACCGGCATCCACGGTGACATCCTCATCCCCGAGGACCGGCTGCGCGCGGCCCTGCAGCGCAGCCAGCGGGGCGAGAGCGACCTCGAGGCCGAACTGACCAAGCTGCTCGGCAAGCCGTGGGACGACGAACTGGAGCCGTTCCGCTACGCGGGAGAGGGAGCGCCGGTGCGCTGGCTGCACCAGGTGGTGTGAGCATCGGGGCCTCACCGGCAGGGAGACATGAGGGCATGAGGAAGCGCATGAGGAAGGGCCCCCACCGGCCGGTGGGGGCCCTTCCTCATGCACTCATGCTTTTCAGACGGTGCGGAACGCCAGCACCACGTTGTGGCCGCCGAAGCCGAACGAGTCGTTCAGCACGGCGATACGGCCCTCGGGGAGGGCCTTCGCCTCGCCGCCCACGATGTCCGCGTTGACCTCGGGGTCGAGGTTGTCGAGGTTGATCGTCGGCGGGGCCGTACGGTTCACGAGCGCCAGGATCGACGCGACGGTCTCGATGCCGCCCGCGCCACCGAGCAGGTGCCCGGTCATCGACTTCGTCGCGGAGATCGCCATGTGGTCGACGTCGTCGCCGAACACCTTGCGCAGCGCCTTGATCTCGGCCACGTCGCCCTGCGGCGTCGACGTCGCGTGCGCGTTGACGTGCACGATCTCGGCCGGCTTCAGGTCCGTGCCGTCCAGCAGGTTCTGCAGGGCGTGCGCGATGCCGTCGCCGGAGGGCTCGGGCTGCGTGATGTGGTGGGCGTCGGCGGAGACGCCCTGGCCGACCGCCTCGACGTAGATCCGGGCGCCGCGGGCCTTCGCGTGCTCCTCGGACTCCAGGACGATCACACCGGCGCCCTCGCCGAGCACGAAGCCGTCGCGGCCGGCGTCGTAGGGCCGCGAGGCGCCCTGCGGGTCGTCGTTGTTCTTGGACATCGCCATCATGTTGCCGAACGCGGCGATGGGCAGCGGGTGGATCGCCGCCTCCGTACCGCCCGCGACGACCACGTCGGCGCGGCCCGTGCGGATCATCTCGATCGCGTACCCGATGGCCTCCGCGCCCGAGGCGCAGGCCGAGACCGGGGTGTGCACACCCGCGCGGGCACCCAGCTCGATACCGACGTTGGCCGCCGGGGAGTTGGGCATCAGCATCGGCACCGTGTGCGGGGAGACGCGGCGTACGCCCTTCTCCTTGAGGATGTCGTACTGGTCCAGGAGCGTGGTCACACCGCCGATGCCGGAGGCGATGACCGCACCCAGACGGTCGGGGTTCACGGACGCGTCCTCACCGGCCCTGGCGGTGAAACCGGCGTCCTTCCAGGCCTCCTGAGCGGCGATCAGCGCGAACTGCGCCGACCGGTCCAGCTTGCGGGCCTGCGGCCGGGGAATGATCTCGCCCGGCTCGACGGCGATCTGCGCGGCGATACGGACCGGCAGCTCGGCCGCCCACTCCTGCTCCAGGACACGGACGCCGGACGTGCCGGCGACCAGTGCCTCCCAGAACGATGCTGCGTCGCCACCCAGCGGTGTGGTTGCGCCGATACCGGTGACGACCACGGTGCGATTGGTCGGGCTCACGGGAATTCTTTCTCCAAGCGGATGCGGGAATCTACGGCGAAACACCGCCGGGTGGCGGGGCCTAGCAGCGGGACTGAGGGGTGGCTCAGGCCTGGTGCTTGAGGATGTAGTCGGTCGCGTCACCGACGGTCTTGAGGTTCTTGACGTCCTCGTCCGGGATCTTCACGTCGAAGCGCTCTTCGGCGGCGACGACGACCTCGACCATGGACAGCGAGTCGACGTCCAGGTCGTCGGTGAAGGACTTGTCCAGCTGGACGTCCTCAACCGGGATGCCGGCGATCTCGTTCACGATCTCGGCGAGACCTTCGACGATCTCTGCCTGAGTGGCGGCCATGTTGGCGCTCCTTCTTCAATGTTCCAGACGGTTTGTGGCAGTTGTCCCCCTGCCGGATCACTCGATCCGGCACGGAGTGCCTAGGGGAGGGTAACGACCGTGGCGGCGTAGACGAGACCCGCCCCGAATCCGATGACGAGCGCGGTGTCGCCGCTCTTCGCCTCCCCGGTCGCCAGGAGCCGCTCCATGGCGAGCGGGATCGAGGCGGCCGAGGTGTTGCCGGTGGTGCGGATGTCACGGGCGACCGTGACGTGCTCCGGCAGTTTGAGAGTCTTCACCATCGAGTCGATGATCCGCACATTGGCCTGGTGCGGGATGAAGACGTCCAGGTCGTCCGGGCTGATCCCGGCCGCGTCCAGCGCCTGCTGGGCGACCTTCGCCATCTCGAACACGGCCCAGCGGAACACCGCCTGGCCCTCCTGCGTGATCGCGGGGAACTTGACGTTGCCCTCGCTGTCCAGCGGAAGCTCGGCGACGTCACCGATGCGGAAGCGGTTCCACGGGATGGTCTGCTTGATGGTCTCCGACTTGTCGCCCTCGGAGCCCCACACGGTCGGGCCGATCGCCGGCTCCTGCGAGGGGCCGACCACGACCGCGCCGGCGCCGTCGCCGAACAGGAAGGCCGTGGCCCGGTCCTCCAGGTCGGTCAGGTCGCTCAGCCGCTCCACGCCGATGACGAGCACGTACTCGGCGGAACCTTCCACCACCATGCCCTTGGCGAGCGTGAGGCCGTAGCCGAAGCCCGCGCAGCCGGCCGAGATGTCGAAGGCGGCGGCCTTGGCGGTGCCCAGCTTGTCGGCGATCTCGGTGGCGACGGCCGGGGTCTGGCTGAAGTGCGACACGGTCGAGACGACCACGGCACCGATCTGCTCGGCGGCGATACCGGCGTCCGCGATCGCCTTGCCGGAGGCCTCGATGGACATCGCGGCCACGGTCTCCTCGGGACCGGCCCAGTGCCGGGTCTCGATGCCGGAGCGCGAGCGGATCCACTCGTCGGACGAGTCGATCTTCTCGAGGATCACCTCGTTGGGCACCACCCGGGTCGGCCGGTAGCCGCCGACACCGAGGATGCGCGCATACGGGGCGCCCTTGCTGGGCTTGATCTTCGCCATCTACGGCTCCTTAGGCGCCGGCGCCGGCGTGCTCGGAGATGAGCGCGCGGGCCGCGTCGAGATCGTCGGGGGTCTTCAGGGCCAGCGTCTTGACTCCGGGCAGGGCGCGCTTGGCCAGGCCGGTCAGCGTGCCGCCCGGACATACCTCGACGAGCGCGGTGACGCCCAGTTCCCCGAACGTCTCCATGCACAGGTCCCAGCGCACCGGGTTGGCGACCTGGCCGACCAGCCGCTCGAGCACCTCGGCGCCGGTCGCGACGGCCTTGCCGTCCCGGTTGGAGACGTAGGTGAGCTTCGGGTCGGCCGGCGCCAGGTCCGCGGCGGCCTTCTCCAGCGTCGCGACGGCCGGGGCCATGTGGCTGGTGTGGAAGGCGCCGGCGACCTTCAGCGGCACGACCTTGCGGACGCCCTCGGGCTTGTCCTCGGCCAGCGCGGCCAGCTGCTCCAGCGTGCCGGCGGCGACGATCTGGCCCGCGCCGTTGATGTTCGCCGGGGTCAGGCCCAGCTTCTCCAGGTGCGCGACCGACGTCTCGGGGTCGCCGCCGAGCAGCGCCGACATCCCGGTCTCGGTGATCGCGGCGGCGTCGGCCATCGCCAGACCCCGCTCACGGACCAGGCGCAGGGCGGCGGTGGCGTCCAGCACCCCGGCGAAGGCGGCGGCGGTGAACTCGCCGACGCTGTGGCCCGCGACCGCGCCCGGGGCGATCTCCGCGATGTCACCGAGTGCCGCGGCGGACAGGATCCCGGCGGCGACCAGCAGCGGCTGGGCCACGGCGGTGTCCCGGATGGCGTCGGCGTCGGCCTCGGTGCCGTAGTGGACCAGGTCCAGTCCGATGGCGTCCGACCACGCGGACACGCGGTCCTTGGCACCGGGGAGTTCGAGCCAGGGAGTCAGGAAGCCAGGCGTCTGGGCGCCCTGGCCGGGAGCGACGAGTACGAGCACTCTCACACTCTCTCTTGGGGACGGCCGGGGCCGCCCGTGGGGACAGGGACGAAGAACAAGGAGGGCTTTTGTGGGCCCCCGACAAAACCCTATGTCTGAGGTTCGCCATCGGCCAGACGCCCCAGGATGAGCGCGATCCGCAGCGTAAACGCGGATCGTACATCCGAAGGCGACCAGCCGGTGACGTCAGTCACACGTCGGAGCCGGTAGCGCACGGTGTTCGGGTGAACGAAGAGCATCCGGGCGGCGCCTTCCAGGCTGCTCGCCTGCTCCAGGTAGACACTCAGGGTTTCCAGGAGCGCCGAGCCCGCCTCCTCCAGTGGTCTGTAGATCTCCTCCACCAGTTGCTCGCGGGCGCTCGGATCGCCCGCGATCGCGCGCTCCGGCAGCAGATCGTCCGCCAGCACCGGCCGTGGCGCGTCCTGCCAGGCGGAACACGCCTTCAGCCCGGCCGCGGCGGCCTGCGCGGACCGCGTGGCGGCCAGCAGATCCGGTACGACGGGCCCCGCGACGACCGGCCCGGCGGCGAACGGCCCGATCAGCGACTTGGCGACGGCGAGCGGATTGGCGCTGCCACCGGCGATGACGACGAGCCGGTCCCCGAGCACCCCGGTGAGCACCTGGAGCTTGGCGTGCCGCGCGGCCCGCCGGATCGCCTCGACCGTCAGCTCGCTGTCCCCGTCCGGCGCGGTCCCGAGCACCACGCACACGTGCTCGGGCGAGTTCCAGCCGAGCGCGGCGGCCCGGCTGACGGCCCCCTCGTCGGCCTCCCCGCTGAGCACGGCGTTGACGACCAGCGACTCCAGCCGCGCGTCCCAGGCACCGCGTGCCTCGGCCGCCTGGGCGTACACCTGGGCGGTGGCGAAGGCGATCTCCCGGGCGTACACGAGCAGCGCCTCGCGCAGCACGCTCTCGTCCCCCGGAGCCGCCACCTCGTCGATGGCGGACTCCATGACCTCGATGGTGGTCCGCACCATCTCCACCGTCTGCCGCAGCGTGATGGCCCGCGTCAGCTCGCGCGGCGCGGTGCCGAACACATCGGTCGAGATCGCCTGGGGCGCGTCCGGGTGCCGGAACCACTCGGTGAAGGCGGCGATGCCCGCCTGGGCCACGAGCCCGATCCAGGAACGGTTCTCCGGGGGCATGGCCCGGTACCACGGCAGGCTCTCGTCCATCCGCGCGATGGCCTGCGCGGCGAGGGACCCGGAGGACTTCTCCAGCCGCTTCAGGGTCGCGGCGTGCGGGTGGATGCCGCGCGCGCGGTGATCGGCGTGGAGGTCTGCGTGGGGATCGCTGCTGCGGGATTCGGGTTCGGACACGGGGACAAGACTGCCTTATCCGGACGTGCCCATGCGTCGCCGGGTGGGAGGTGGGGGCGGGGGGCGGGCTCCGCGCGACCGGTGGCGGGGCTACCGTGGAGCCCGTGATGGAGGTACGGCGCGCCGCTGAGCGCTATCGCGGAGGGGAGCCGGAGGCCGGGATCGACTCCTGGCACGCCTTCTCCTTCGGCCCGCACTACGACCCCGGCAACCTGCGCTTCGGCGCGGTGATCGCCTGCAACGAGGAACGGCTCGCCCCCGGCGCCGGCTTCGGCGAACACCCGCACAGCCACACCGAGATCGTCACATGGGTGGTCGAGGGCGAACTGACCCACCGCGACTCCACCGGCCACGAGACACGGGTGCGCCCGGGGGACGTCCAGCGCCTGAGCGCGGCGGCCGGCGTCCGCCACGTGGAACGCAACGACGGCCCCCGCCCGCTGACCTTCATCCAGATGTGGCTGGCACCGCTGACCCCGGGCGGCGACCCGTCGTACGAGATCGTCCCGGGCATCGCCGACTCCACGCCCTACGCCGTCCCGGAGGCCGGCGCGATGCTCCACGTGCGCCGCCTGGCCTCCGGCGAACGCACCGCCGTGCCGGACGCGGCGCATGTGTACGTGCACGTGGTGCACGGGGAGGTCACGCTGGGGGGGACGGCCCTGGGCCCGGGCGACGCGGCACGGATCACCGGGGCGCGGGGCCTGGAGGCGACGGGGACGATGCCGGCGGAACTGCTGATGTGGGAGATGGGGGTGTAGGGGGCTCAGCCGCGCAGCTCCGCCAGCACCGCGTCCGTGAACACCGGCCACGCCTCGGTCGCCCAGGGGCCGAACGCCCGGTCCGTCAGGGCGGCGCACGCCACCCCCGCGTCCGGGTCGATCCACAGGAACGTACCGGACTGGCCGAAGTGCCCGAAGGTCCGCGGGGAGGACGAACTGCCCGTCCAGTGCGGGGACTTGGCGTCCCGGATCTCGAAGCCCAGCCCCCAGTCGTTCGGGTTCTGGTGCCCGTACCCCGGCAGGACGCCCTTCGTCCCGGGGTACTGCACGGTCATCGCGGCGGCCACCGTCCGCGGGTCCAGCAGCCGCGGCGCCTGCACCTCAGCGGCGAACCGCAGCAGGTCCGCGACCGTCGACACCCCGTCCTTCGCGGGCGAGCCCTCGAGCGACGTCGACGTCATCCCCAGCGGCTCCAGCACCGCCTGGCGCAGGTACTCGGCGAACGGGATGTCCGTCGCCTTGGCGATGTGGTCCCCCAGCTGCTCGAACCCCGCGTTGGAGTACAGCCGCCGCTCTCCGGCCGGCGCCGTCACCCGGTGCTCGTCGAAGGCCAGCCCGGAGGTGTGGGCGAGAAGGTGGCGGACGGTCGCACCGGGCGGCCCGGCGGGCTCGTCCAGCTCGATCGCGCCCTCCTCGTAGGCGACGAGCGCCGCGTACGCCGCCAGCGGCTTGGTGACCGAGGCGAGCGCGAAGCGGTGGGCGAGGGGGCCGTGCGTCCCGAGGACGGTCCCGTCCGCTCGTACGACACCCGCCGCGACGGTGGGGACGGGCCAGTTCTCGATCGACGCCAAGCTGTTCAACGACATGGTGCCGAGCCTATGCGGCTCACAGCAGCAGTCGCATCGACGGGTCCGGATCCCGTGTGAAGCCGAGGGAGGCGTACAGCGGCTGGGCCGCGGGGGAGGCGTTGAGCAGCACGTGCCCGGCGCCGCGCGCGCGGAACCAGTGCAGCAGTTCCTCCATGCACGCGCGCGCGTACCCGCGCCGGCGGGCGTCCGGGTCGGTCGCGACGCTGAAGACGTGCCCGACCCGCCCCTGCGGGTTCCCGGCCGCCCCGATGCGGTACTCCAGCGTGCCGACCGCCAGCGCAGCCAGTGTCCCCTGCCGCTCGGGACGGTCCACGACGAAGGCCGCGAAGTTCCCGTCGGCCTCGGTGAGCCGCGCGTGCAGCGTCGGCAGGGACTCGGCGTGCCAGTCGGTCGACGTGTCGTGTCCCAGGACCGGCACCGCGTCGATCATGACCTGGCGCAGCCGCAGCACTTCGGCGGCGTCCTCGGGCAGGGCCCGGCGTGCAAGACTCATGCGACGCACGCTAACCAGCGGTCCCGGCGTGCGTCCCGCGTATTTCTTACCGGGTTCGGCTTGCTTCGAGTGCACTCCAAGGCCATAGCGTGGGTCCATGACGGTGATGCAGACCACGCCGGCGGACACCGCACGCACGGCTCCCGCAGACATCTGCTCCGCCCCGGCCAGACGCCATCCGCGCCCCGACGGCCAGGACCGCTACACGATCAGCGAGGTCGTCGCGTTCACCGGTCTGACCGCGCACACCCTGCGCTGGTACGAGCGCATCGGCCTGATGCCGCACGTCGACCGTTCCCACACCGGCCAGCGCCGCTACAGCAACCGCGACCTGGACTGGCTGGACTTCGTGACCAAACTGCGGCTGACGGGCATGCCGGTGGCGGACATGGTCCGCTACGCGGAGCTGGTGCGGGAGGGCGAGAGCACCTACCTGGAACGCCAGGCCCTGCTGGAGTCGACCCGCCGGGACGTCCTGAACCGCATCGCCGAACTCCAGGACACCCTTTCCGTACTGGACCTCAAGATCGGCTTCTACGCGCGCGAGCAGGCGGCGCGCTGACTACAGCTCCGCCAGCAACTCGGCCTTCTTGGAGGAGAATTCCTCGTCGGTGACCAGGCCGGCCTGGTGCAGTTCGCCGAGGTGCCGGATCCGTTCGGCGATGTCCGCGGGATCCCGCCGGGCCCGGGCGGCCGGCACCGCGGGCACCGGCCCGCGCGTGCGCACGGCGGCCAGGACCGCGGCGGCGAACGGCAGCGACTCGTGCACCGGGCCGTACCCCAGCCCGAAGACGACGGCCGCCGGGTCCTGGTCGGGCTGCGCGGCCGCTCCCGCGCCGGCCGAGCGCCGGATCAGCCGCAGGTGCCCCTCGAACACCTCCGGCGAGCGCCACTCCACCCCGCTGAGGTCGGCGACCGGAAAGCTCTGGTCGCCCGCCTTCCACTTCGCCGAGGACGCACCCGTCCACGACCAGCGGAACTGCACGGACGCCCCGTCGAACGACACCTTCGCGTCGTACGCCTTGAAATGCAGCGGCGCCTCGGGCGCCGGCACCAGGTAGCGCTCGGCCGGCCCGGAGCCGGACTCGGTCAGCAGGCTCCGCAGCTGGTCGGCGTAGTACTCGGCGAGCGTCTCCCGCTCGGCCGGCAGCACCAGCCGGTAGGGATCGGAGCCCTCCCTGAGCTGCCCGTCGGCCGCATCCATCAGCGGATCGGCGCCGGCGCGCGGCAGCAGGCGCAGGACGACGGTGCCGCGCTTGCCCGGCGTGAGGCTCACGTCCTCGACCGCGGACAGCGGGATACGCCGTTCCCCGAGCGCCTGGAGCAGCTTCGGTGTTCGAATCCCCCGTTCGTGACGGATGAGCACGGAGTCGGACTCGAACTCCCAGACGGCATGAAAACCCGCCAGTACGTCACCCATGCGGCTCATCGTATGCGGCACGTGCTCCTCCGTCGCCACCCGCGCAGACCGCACTTCCTGCTGTTTCTACGCGCGTCCGGCCGTCGTCGTGCCGGGCGCATCGGCCTGGCACAGGTCGTTGTCGCGTGCGCACGTCACCGCGTCGTACGCACCGACGCCCACGTCGGCGAGATTGCGCAGGCTGTCCGTGCCCGGCTGGAAGTAGCCGGCGTGGCCCTGCGCGTCCCGCGCGGACAGCACGCGCGCGCCGAACGCCGAGGACACCGGGTCGGCGCCGTGCCCGAGCCCGCCCAGCTCCAGATACGGCACGTCCTGGATCCAGTCGGTGGCGTCCCGCATGGCCCACACCCGGGCGCCGGTGCGCAGGTGGGAGGCCTCGGAGACCCGCATGCCGGGGCTCGCGGCCACGGCTATGTCGGACACCCGGCGGGGCATGCCGTGCGCGGCGACACCGCAGACCACCGAGCCGTAGCTGTGGCAGATCGCCGCCACCGGCGCCTTGCCGGGCAGGGCGTCCAGCAGGGCGTTCAGCCGCAGGGCGCCCTCCGCGGCGCGCAGTCCGGTGGCCGCGTCCATGCCGAGCCCGTCGGGCGAGGTGTAGTCGGCCCAGGCGATCACGGCCGTACGGGTGCCGGGGCTCGCGGCGCGCTCGGCCGCGTACAGGGCCTTGGCCATGCCGACCGGGGCGGTGTACGGCCGGCCGGTCTTCTGGAAGGTGAGCACGTCGGTGTCGACGCCGGGGACGACGACCGAGATCCGCTGGGCCCCGTCCAGGTCCCCGAACACCTCGGCGATCCGGCCCGAGCCCTCGGGGTCGAAGGCCAGGATCTGCCGGCCGGGGGTCAGCAGGGACTCGTAGCGGTGCATACGACGGCCCGCGTCCCGGTGTCCGGCCGCGCTGAGCCGGCTGTCGTGCATGCGCTTCTTCTCGACCTTGCGGGCCTGGTCCAGCGCGATGTGGTTGGCGCGGTAGCGCAACGTGACGGGGGCGCCGTTCATGTTGCCGACCGCGAGGGGGTAGCGGTGGGCGAGGAGGGCGCGGTCCTCGGGGGTGAGCGACGCGAAGAAACGCGTGAGCCGCACCGGGCCGGCCTCGGGGTCCGGCAGACGGTGGCCGTGGAGCAGGCCGTGCGCCCACTTGGTGCGCGAGGCCTGCAGCGCCGTCGACTCCGGGTGGGTCCGCAGGGCGGTCCAGCCGGTGGTCGCGAGCATCACGAACACCACGGCCAGCGCCAGCAGTGCGCGCCAGACGTTCAGTTGCGGGGAGGAGTCGAAGGAAGTCACTGGGAGGACACACTAGGAGAACGGGACGGTCTCGCGGTAACCGAGTGACAGGTATCACGTTTCGCCGAAGATCGAACGACCCGTCAACGATCTCATTTCACACGCCAGTTCCCGGTGAGCGCCGGACCCACCTGATCCAGGTAGGACGCGGTGAGTTGACGGATCGACTCCAGGCTGAAGTCCTCGCCCGTGCACCACTGCCGTTCGGTGACCCTTATCACCCCGCCGAAGACGGCCACCGCCAGCCGCGGCCGCGGGTCGGTCTCCACGTCGACGCCCTCGCGCTCGGCCAGCACGCGCGCGATCGTCTCCTCCACGGCGGCCGAGCGGCGCAGATGGGCGGCGAGCAGCGCGGGCGTCGACTCGATCGTGCGGTACATCCGCAGATACAGCTCGACCGGGACCGCCGACTCCACGGTCTCGCGGATCGCGTCCCAGCCCTCCAGCACCGCCTGGCGCAGCGCCTCCATCGGCGCCTCGTGCGCCGGCCGCGCCCGTACGGCCGCGAGGAAGTGCCGTTCGGTCATGTCCTGCACCGCGAAGGCCACGTCCTCCTTGCCGGCGAAGTGACGGAAGAACGTGCGCTGCGAGACGTCCACGGCCGCGGCGATCTCGTCGACCGTCGTGTGCTCGTACCCGTGGGTCGTGAACAGCTCGAGAGCGGCTCGGAGCAGGGACTCCCGGGTGTGCTGTTTCTTGCGTTCGCGCAGCGTTTCCATAGGTGTCAGTTACTGACTTGTGAAATCGTTTGTCAATTGTCAGCGACTGTCACTAGCCTCGAACGTATGACTAGTCAGACCACCGTCAGCGCCTCGGGGCCGGGGGACAAGGCACCGGCAGCCCCGCTGGAGGCGCCCCCGGCCGCGGGGCTGCGCGGCCATCCGTGGCTCACCCTCATCACCGTCGCCGTCGGCGTCATGATGGCGGCCCTCGACGGCACCATCGTGGCCATCGCCAACCCGGCCATCCAGAAGGACCTCAAGGCGAGCTTCGCCGACGTCCAGTGGATCACCAACGGGTACTTCCTGGCCCTCGCGGTCTCGCTGATCACCGCGGGCAAGCTCGGTGACCGCTTCGGCCACCGCCAGACCTTCCTGATAGGCGTGACCGGCTTCGCCGCCGCCTCGGGCGCCATCGGCCTGTCGAACAGCATCGCCGCGGTCGTCACCTTCCGCGTCTTCCAGGGCGTGTTCGGCGCGCTGCTGATGCCGGCCGCGCTCGGTCTGCTGCGGGCCACCTTCCCGGCCGAGAAGCTCAACATGGCGATCGGCATCTGGGGCATGGTGATCGGCGCGTCCACCGCGGGCGGCCCGATCCTCGGCGGGGTCCTCGTCGAGCGCGTCAGCTGGCAGTCGGTGTTCTTCATCAACGTGCCGGTCGGGGCGCTCGCTCTGGTCCTCGGCCTGCTGATCCTGCGCGACCACCGCGCCGAGAACGCCCCGCGCTCCTTCGACATCCTCGGCATCGCGCTGCTCTCCGGCGCGATGTTCTGCCTGGTCTGGGCGCTCATCAAGGCCCCGACGTGGGGCTGGGGCGACGGGCGGACCTGGTCGTTCATCGCCGCCTCGGTGGTGCTCTTCGCGCTCTTCTCCGTCTGGGAGACCCGGGTCGCCGAGCCGCTGATCCCGCTGAGCCTGTTCCGCTCGGTGCCGCTGTCGGCGGGTGTGGTGCTGATGGTCCTGATGGCGATCGCCTTCATGGGCGGCCTGTTCTTCGTGACCTTCTACCTGCAGAACGTGCACGGCCAGAGCCCGATCAAGGCCGGTCTGCACCTGCTGCCCCTCACCGGCATGATGATCGTCGGCTCGCCGCTGGCCGGCGCCGCGATCACCAAGCTCGGCCCGCGCATCCCGCTGGCCGGCGGCATGGCCGCGACCGCGATCGCCATGTACGGCATGTCGACGCTCAAGGCCGACACCAGCAGCGGTGTGATGTCGATCTGGTTCGCGCTGCTCGGCCTCGGCCTCGCACCGGTCATGGTCGGCGCCACCGAGGTCATCGTCGGCAACGCCCCCATGGAGCTGTCCGGTGTCGCGGGCGGCCTCCAGCAGGCGGCCATGCAGATCGGCGGCAGCCTCGGTACGGCCGTGCTCGGTGCCGTGATGGCCTCCAAGGTCGACAGCGACCTGGCGGGCAACTGGACGGGGGCCGGACTGCCGAAGCTGACCCCGGGCCAGCTGGACCAGGCCTCCGAGGCGGTTCAGGTCGGTGTGGCGCCGGTGGCCAAGGGCACCCCGGAGCCGGTCGCCGCGAAGATCACCGAGGTCGCGCACCACACGTTCATCTCCGGCATGAGCCTCGCCTCCCTGGTCGCGGCGGGCGTGGCGGCGGTCGCCGTCCTGGTCGCGCTGCTCACCAAGCGGGGCGCGAACGCGGAGTCGGGCGCGGGCGTGGGCCACATCTGAGTGTCTCGACCCGGCGGATTTCGCCTATCAGGGTGACTCCGCTAAAGATCCCTCGCCCCGGGCGCGCGCCGCGGGTCACAGTGGGTCAACTCCTCCGCAGGACAGGGGAGGACGGCCCGGCCACGGCGCGCGCTGCGGAGGGGGCAGTGCGCGCCTGCCTGCGGCGCTCCGGCCGAGGGGGGCAGCCCCGTCAACTCCTCAGTTCCTCGCGCTCGGTGGCCAGCCGCGCCACCTCCGCCCGCAACAGCCGTACCTCCTCGGCCAGTGCGGCGATCGCCTCCGTCTGCCGGCGTTCCTCCACGTCGTCCTTCTCGAACCGCGCGATGAACCACGCGGCGATGTTCGCGGTGACCACACCCAGCAGCGCGATCCCGGACAGCATCAGCCCGACCGCGATCATCCGCCCAAGGCCCGTCGTCGGCGCGTGATCCCCGTACCCGACGGTCGTCATCGTCGTGAAGGACCACCACACCGCGTCACCGAGGGTCCGGATGTTCCCGCCCGGCGAGTCCCGCTCCACGGACAGCACCGCCAGCGAACCGAACATCAGCAGCCCGATCACCGACCCGCCGACGTACGTCGTCAGCCGGATCTGCGAGGCCATCCGCGCCCGCCGCCCCACGAGCAGCAGCGTCGCGACCATCCGCAGCAACCGCAGCGGCTGCAACAGCGGCAGCACCACCGCGCACAGGTCCACCCAGTGCACGCGGACGAACCGCCGCCGCTGCCGGCTGAGCGCCAGCCGTATCAGGTAGTCCCCGGCGAACACCGCCCACACCACCCACTCCGTGACGGTGCAGGCCAGGATCAGCGGCCGGCTCGCGGAGCCGGCCACGATCGGCACGGCGTAGGCGACGGCGAACACCACCGCCAGCGCCAGCAGCGGCCGCTGGGTGCGCCGCTCCCAACTCGCCTGCGCGGACTGATCGTTCATGCCTGCATCGTAAAGAAGGCCCGCGCCCCGAAGAGGCGCGGGCAGCTGCGCGACCAGCCCCCACACCCCCGCGGACGACCACGGGCCTTCGCGTGAAGCGCTACGCGTCGCCGCCCGCGGCCCCCGGGTGCGCCGCCGAGACGTCCAGCAACTGGTACCGGTCGATGGCCTGCTTGAGCACCGAGCGGTCCACCTTGCCCTCCCTCGCCAGCTCGGTCAGGACCGCCACGACGATCGACTGGGCGTCGATGTGGAAGAAGCGCCGGGCCGCGCCCCGGGTGTCGGCGAAGCCGAAGCCGTCCGCGCCCAGCGACTGGTACGTGCCCGGCACCCACCGGGCGATCTGGTCCGGAACCGATCGCATCCAGTCGGACACGGCCACGAACGGACCCTCGGCGCCGCTGAGTTTCCGCGTCACGTACGGCACCCGCTGCTCCTCCTCGGGATGCAGCAGGTTGTGCTCCTCGCACGCCACCGCCTCGCGGCGCAGCTCGTTCCAGGAGGTGGCCGACCACACGTCGGCCTTCACGTTCCAGTCCTGGGCGAGGAGCCGCTGTGCCTCCAGCGCCCACGGCACCGCCACGCCCGACGCCATGATCTGCGCCGGGATCGATCCGTTCGTCCCCTCGCTGAGCCTGTGGATGCCCTTGAGGATGCCCTCGACGTCCACGTTCGCCGGCTCGGCCGGGTGCTGGATGGGCTCGTTGTAGACGGTCAGGTAGTAGAAGACGTCCTCGCCGTGCGGGTGCTCGGCGTCGCCGCCGTACATCCGGCGCAGGCCGTCCTGCACGATGTGCGCGATCTCGTACGCGTACGCCGGGTCGTAGGCCACGCACGCCGGGTTGGTCGAGGCGAGCAACTGCGAGTGGCCGTCGGCGTGTTGCAGACCCTCGCCGGTCAGGGTCGTACGGCCCGCGGTCGCGCCCAGGACGAATCCGCGCGCCAGCTGGTCGGCCATCTGCCAGAACTGGTCGCCGGTGCGCTGGAAACCGAACATCGAGTAGAAGACGTAGACCGGGATCAGCGGCTCGCCGTGGGTGGCGTAGGCCGAGCCCGCCGCGATCAGCGACGCCGTGCAGCCCGCCTCGGAGATGCCGTCGTGCAGCATCTGGCCGGTCGGCGACTCTTTGTAGGCGAGCAGCAGTTCGCGGTCCACCGACTCGTACTGCTGGCCCAGCGGGTTGTAGATCTTCGCGCTCGGGAAGAAGGAGTCCATGCCGAACGTGCGGTACTCGTCCGGCGCGATCAGCACGAAGCGCCGGCCGATCTCCTTGTCCCGCATGAGGTCCTTCAGGAGGCGCACAAAGGCCATCGTCGTCGCGATGGACTGCTGGCCCGAGCCCTTCTTCACGCTCGCGTACGCCTTGTCGTCCGGCAGTGCGAGCGGCTCGGAGCGCACGACGCGCGTCGGGACGTACCCGCCGCACTGCTTGCGCATGTCGTGCATGTACTGGATCTCGTCGGTGTCCCGGCCCGGGTGGTAGTACGGCGGCGCGCCGGACTCCAGCTCCTTGTCGGAGATCGGCAGGTGCAGGCGGTCCCGGAAGCGCTTGAGGTCGTCGACCGTCAGCTTCTTCATCTGGTGCGTGGCGTTGCGGCCCTCGAAGTTGGGGCCCAGGGTCCAGCCCTTGATCGTCTTGGCCAGGATGACCGTCGGCTGGCCCTTGTGCTCCTTGGCCGTCTTGAACGCCGCGTAGATCTTGCGGTGGTCGTGACCGCCGCGGCCCAGGTGCAGGATCTGGTCGTCGGTCATGTTCTCGACCATCGCGCGCAGCCGGTGGTCGTCGCCGAAGAAGTGCTCGCGGATGTAGGCGCCCGACTCCGTGGCGTACGTCTGGAACTGCCCGTCCGGGGTCGTGTTCATCTTGTTGACGAGGATGCCGTCCCGGTCCTGCGCGAGCAGCGGGTCCCAGGTGCGGTCCCAGATCAGCTTGATCACGTTCCAGCCGGCACCCCGGAAGATCGATTCCAGCTCCTGGATGATCTTGCCGTTGCCGCGCACCGGGCCGTCGAGCCGCTGCAGGTTGCAGTTGACCACGAAGGTCAGGTTGTCCAGGCCCTCACGGGCGGCGATGGACAGCTGGCCGAGCGACTCCGGCTCGTCCATCTCGCCGTCGCCGAGGAAGGCCCACACGTGCGACCGGGAGGTGTCCGCGATGCCGCGCGCCTCCATGTAGCGGTTCATCCGCGCCTGGAAGATCGCGCCGAGCGGGCCGAGGCCCATGGAGACCGTCGGGAACTCCCAGAAGTCCGGCATCGAGCGCGGGTGCGGGTAGCTGGACAGGCCGTTCGGGTACTTCGACTTCTCCTGGCGGAAGCCGTCGAGCTGCTCCTCGGTGAGCCGGTCGAGCAGGTACGCGCGCGCGTAGATGCCCGGGGAGGCGTGGCCCTGGAAGAAGACCTGGTCGCCGCCGTCGCCCTCGTCCTTGCCGCGGAAGAAGTGGTTGAAGCCGACGTCGTAGAGCGAGGCGGAGGAGGCGAAGGTGGCGATGTGGCCGCCGACGCCGATGCCGGGGCGCTGGGCGCGCGAGACCATCACGGCCGCGTTCCAGCGGGTCGCGTTGAGGATCTTGCGCTCGATCTCCTCGTTGCCCGGGAAGAACGGCTCGCTCTTGGTCGGAATCGTGTTGACGTAGTCCGTGCTGCGCATCTCGGGCACGGCCACGCGCTTCTCGCGGGCCCGCTCGATCAGGCGCAGCATGAGATAGCGGGCCCGCTCCCGGCCGCGCTCGTAGACGGCGGCGTCGAGGGAGTCGAGCCACTCCTGGGTCTCTTCGGGATCGAAGTCAGGAACCTGACTCGGAAGGCCGCCAATGATGATCGGGTTGCGATCGGATCCGGAAGCCACGCTGTTCCTTACCTGTCAGAGGGCCAGTTTTTTACCTGCCTGCACCGTTCCCCATCGTGTACCTCGGGGCGGTGTACGTCATCTCCATCAGTAGCTTCATCGGTCAAAACGCAACGATACGCCCGGGGTGTGACGCGCTTGGCAAAGGTGTTCGAGTCGCCTGGCCGCCGGATGACCAAGGGATGATTCCGGACGACACAAACAGGGCAAACTGGTGTGATGTGGGTCACGCTGGACTGGGAGACGGTGCCGGGAGTTGCGGTGACAAGGCCGGGATCGTCACCGTTTCGGCGGTCCGGAGGGCCGGGTACTTGCGCGATCCGCCCCGCACGTGTGGACTACGGCCAAGCGCCACGCGCACGCGCGTGGCTGAGTTGTTCCCAAAGACATGATCAGGAGGCAGACCGTGAGCGCGACCGCGGACCACGCGGAGACGAGCCTGGCCGTCAGGCTGGGGTTCCAGCCCGACCAGGTGGTCCAGGAGATCGGCTACGACGACGACGTGGACCATGACCTCCGCGAGTCCATCGAGGAAACCACCAGCACCGAGCTGGTGGACGAGGACTACGACGACGTGGCCGACGTCGTGTTGCTGTGGTTCCGTGACGACGACGGCGACCTGACCGATGCGCTGGTCGACGCCATCGGTCTCCTCGAGGAGGAGGGTCACATCCTCCTCCTCACGCCCAAGACCGGCCGGGACGGCTACGTCGAGCCCAGTGACATCCAGGACGCCGCGCAGACGGCCGGCCTGTCGCAGACCAAGAGCGTCAGCGTGGGCAAGGACTGGAACGGCAGCAGGCTGCTGACGCCGAAGGCCGGCAAGCGCTGACGGTCTCCCCTCGGTGAGCGAAGGCGGGGGTGGTGGTCCCTCCGGGCGGCCGCCGCCCCCGTCGCCGTAGGCTGTTCTCCTCCGAACAGCCCACCGAAAGGGAAACATCCCGATGGCGATCCAGGTCGGCGACAAGGCCCCCGACTTCGAGCTCAAGGACAACCACGGCGCCACCGTGAAGCTCTCGGACTTCCGTGGCGAGAAGAACGTGGTCCTGCTCTTCTACCCCTTCGCCTTCACCGGTGTGTGCACCGGCGAGCTGTGCGAGCTGCGCGACAACCTGCCGAAGTTCTCGGACCGCGGCACCCAGGTGCTCGCCGTCTCCAACGACTCCATCCACACCCTGCGCGTCTTCGCCGAGCAGGAGGGCCTGGAGTACCCGCTGCTCAGCGACTTCTGGCCGCACGGCAACGTCTCGCGCGCGTACGGCGTCTTCGACGAGGACAAGGGATGCGCCGTCCGGGGCACCTTCATCATCGACAAGGAGGGCGTCGTGCGCTGGACCGTGGTCAACGGCCTGCCGGACGCCCGTGACCTGAACGAGTACGTGAAGGCGCTCGACACCCTGTAGGCCGACCGTGGGCCGACACCTGTGAGTCTTCGGGTCCAGGGTCTGCGGGGGGCGGGAACCCGTCACTAGGATCGGCACGTTGATCCCATATCCGAAGCACGACGGGGCTCCCCGCCCCTGGACACCACATGGAGGACTCGTGGGAGTCAGCCTCAGCAAGGGCGGCAACGTATCGCTGACGAAGGAGGCCCCGGGCCTGACCGCGGTCCTCGTCGGTCTGGGCTGGGACGCCCGCACCACGACGGGCAGTGACTTCGACCTCGACGCCAGCGCGCTGCTGCTGAACAACTCCGGCAAGGTCGCGAGCGACCAGCACTTCGTCTTCTTCAACAACCTCAAGAGCCCCGACGGCTCCGTCGAGCACACCGGTGACAACCTCACCGGTGAGGGCGAGGGCGACGACGAGGCCATCAAGGTCAACCTGGCCGGCGTCCCGGCCGACATCGAGAAGATCGTCTTCCCGGTGTCGATCTACGACGCCGAGAACCGCCAGCAGTCCTTCGGCCAGGTCCGCAACGCCTACATCCGCGTGCTGAACCAGGCCGGCGGCCAGGAGATCGCCCGCTACGACCTGAGCGAGGACGCCTCCACCGAGACCGCCATGGTCTTCGGCGAGCTGTACCGGCACGGGACGGAGTGGAAGTTCCGCGCCATCGGCCAGGGCTACGCCTCCGGTCTGCGCGGCATCGCCCAGGACTTCGGCGTCAACGTCTGACGCACGACCGCCGGCGTACGGCGACCGACGTCCGGCAGTCCCGCATCCGTCCGGCGCCGCACCGTTCACGTGCGGCGCCGGACGCGCAGGACGAGCCAGGACAAGCAGAGAAGCACCACTAGGGGAGGACCAGCATCATGGGCGTCACACTCGCCAAGGGGGGCAATGTCTCCCTGTCCAAGGCCGCACCGAACCTCACCAACGTCATGATCGGGCTCGGCTGGGACGCGCGGTCCACCACCGGCGCCCCCTTCGACCTCGACGCCAGCGCCCTGCTGTGCGGCGCCACCAACCGGGTGCTGGGCGACGAGTGGTTCGTCTTCTACAACCAGCTGGTGAGCCCCGACGGCTCCGTCGAGCACACCGGTGACAACCTCACCGGTGAGGGCGAGGGCGACGACGAGACGGTCCTGGTGGACCTCACCAGGGTGCCGCCGCAGTGCGAGAAGATCGTCTTCCCGGTCTCGATCCACCTGGCCGACGAGCGCGGCCAGACCTTCGGGCAGGTCTCCAACGCCTTCATCCGCGTGGTCAACCAGGCCGACGGCCAGGAACTCGCGCGCTACGACCTGAGCGAGGACGCCTCCACCGAGACCGCCATGATCTTCGGCGAGCTGTACCGCTACCAGGGCGAGTGGAAGTTCCGCGCGGTGGGCCAGGGCTACGCCTCCGGCCTGCGCGGCATCGCCCTCGACTTCGGCGTGAACGTCTCGTAGCCGAACGTCTCCCACCGGCCTGAGCTGTGGGTTTTGCATGAGGATTGCCCTGGGCGGTACCGCGGGCAGGGCCCCCCTCTACACTCGGGGTCAATGTTTCGCAAAGCCGGGTACGGCACGGGGGAGACCTTCCTCTGGGAGGCCCCCAGAACACGATTGGGTAGCCAGTGCTTCTGAAAACCTTCGGCTGGTCGTTCGCGGTCACCGCGCTCGGTCTCGTCGCCGCCGTCTTCTACGGAGGGTGGGAAGGCTTCGGGGTCGTGGCCATCCTCGCCGTCCTCGAGATCTCCCTGTCGTTCGACAACGCCGTGGTCAACGCCGGGATCCTGAAGAAGATGAACGCCTTCTGGCAGAAGATCTTCCTCACGGTCGGCGTGCTCATCGCCGTCTTCGGCATGCGGCTGGTCTTCCCCGTCGTCATCGTGGCCATCACCGCCAAGCTCAATCCGTACGACGCGGTCCACCTGGCCCTCACCGACAAGGACCGCTACCAGCAGCTGGTCACGGACGCCCACCCGGCGATCGCCGCCTTCGGCGGAATGTTCCTGCTGATGATCTTCCTGGACTTCATCTTCGAGGACCGGGACATCCAGTGGCTGCAGTGGCTCGAGCGGCCGCTGGCCAAGCTCGGCAAGATCGACATGCTGTCGGTCTGCGTCTCGCTGATCGTCCTGCTGATCACGTCCTTCACCTTCGCCACCCAGGCCCACCAGCACGGCGGCGCCCACGCCGACAAGGCGCAGACGGTCCTGATCGCCGGTATCGCCGGGCTGGTCACCTACATGATCGTCGGTGGTCTGTCCGGCTACTTCGAGGACCGGCTCGAGGAAGAGGAGGAGCGCGAGCACGAGGAGGAGGAAGAGGCCGCCCGCACCGGCAAGCAGAAGTCGGCGGTGCTGCTGGCCGGCCAGGCCGCGTTCTTCATGTTCCTCTACCTGGAGGTCCTGGACGCGTCCTTCTCCTTCGACGGCGTGATCGGGGCCTTCGCCATCACCAACGACATCGTGATGATGGCCCTCGGCCTCGGCATCGGCGCGATGTACGTCCGCTCCCTCACGGTCTACCTGGTCCGCCAGGGCACCCTCGACGACTACGTCTTCCTGGAGCACGGCGCCCACTACGCCATCGGAGCCCTGGCCGTGATCCTCATGGTCACCATCCAGTACGAGATCAACGAGGTCATCACCGGCCTGGTCGGTGTCGTCCTGATCGGCCTGTCCTTCTGGTCCTCCGTCCGCCGCAACCGCGCGCTCGCGGCCGAGGGCGAGGACACCGGCGAGAAGGCACAGGTGTCCTCCGGGGTGTGACACCCTGGCGGGTGAGGAACGCTCTCGTCGGGGCGGGCCGGCAGGTCGGCCGCCCCGACGGTGTTCACGACGGTCACCAGGGGGCGGGAATGGGGTTCTTCGACGGGCTGCTGGGTGCGCGGCTCACCGAATTCGACTCGGGCGAGGCCGCGACCGGCTCCATCCAGCTCACCGGGCGGCACCACACCGTGTCGCTCACCAAACAGGGCGCGGCCACGGGCAACCTGCGCGTCAACCTGACCTGGCGGATGCGCACCTCCGACTTCGACGTCAACCAGCGCGCCAGCCTCTTCCGGCACCCCTTCAGGGCCCTCAAGCCGCCGGAGGTGCTCGGACACGGCCAGAGCATGGTCAACGTCGACCTCGACCTCGGCTGCCTGTACGAGCTGACCGACGGCACCAAGGGGGTCGTCCAGCCGCTGGGGAACCTGCTCGGAGACGTCAACGCCCCGCCGTACATCAAGCTCAGCGGCGACGACCGGTTCGGCTCGGCGTCCGGCGAGACCATGTACGTCAACCTCGACCACCGCGACGACATCAAACGTCTGCTGGTCTTCGTCTACATCTACGACCAGACCCCGGCCTTCGACCGGACCCACGCCATCGTCACGCTGTACCCCAGCAACGGCCCCCGCATCGAGATAGGCCTCGACGAACGCCACCCCCAGGCCCGCTCCTGCGCGGTCGTCATGATCGAGAACGTGAAGGGCGAGCTGGTCGTCCGCCGCGAGGTGAAGTTCGTGTACGGCTTCCAGGGGGAGCTGGACCGGCTGTACGGGTGGGGGCTGCAGTGGGGGCGGGGCTACAAGACCATCGACCGCTGAAGCCGGAGGGGTTCAGCGCCCGACGAACTGAGGCCCCTGCGGCGGCAGCCGGAAGTTCGGGTCCGCCGGTCCCACCGGCACCGGCACGGGCTGCGGCGGGGTCTGGGGGTACCCGTAGGCCGACGGAGCCGACGCCGGCTGCGGATAGCCGTACGCGGGCGGCTGCTGAGGTACAGCGGCCGTCGGCTGCTCGGGAGGCAGCGGCTGGGACACCGCGGGCTCCGGCTCCGCCCCCTCCGCCGACTCGTCCACCGAGATGCCGAAGTCGGTCGCGAGCCCCTTCAGCCCGTCCTGGTACCCCTCGCCCAGCGCGCGGAACTTCCAGCCCTCCCCGCGCCGGTACAGCTCACCGCAGATCAGCGCCGTCTCCGCGCCGGTCTCCGGCTTGATCTCGAAATGGGCCAGCGGCTCCCCGTCGGCGAGCGCGTCGTACAGCAGGATGCACAGCGCCGGCACCTGGTCGAAGGTGACGCCGTCGGCGGAGGCGACCAGCAGGATCCGCCCGACGTCCGGCTCGACGCCCGCGAGGTCTGACTGGATCGTGTCGGTCAGCCCCTCGGCGACCCGCTTCTTGCCCAGGCGCCACACCTTTCCCGACGGATGCCGGGGCTGGTTGTAGAAGACGAAGTCCTCGTCGGAGCGCACACGGCCGTCGGGGCCCAGCAGCAGCGCCGAGGCGTCCACGTCCGGAACCCCCTGCCCGGGAGTCCAGCGCAGCACGGCGCGGACCGTGGTGGCTTCCAGCGGGACGTTCGACCCCTTCAGCATGGCGTGCGTCATGCGGTCATCCTGCCTTCTCGGTCCTGGTCACGACAATGCGGGGGTACTGCCGCCGAAGGCCGCCGGCACAAGCGAGTTACCGGAAATTCATGCCCGCCGGGAACTCCGGACATGGATCCCTACGTACTATTACCGGCCACCCTTTACTGAACACAGAGATTCGGGCAAGCGCCCTGGGGGAGTCCTATGCGTCATTTCGGGCACATCGCCCCCGAGGTGCGGCAGCGCCTCTTCCACCGGGAGCCGTGCGTGTTCACCGCCGACTCTCCGGCCCGGCTGCTCGCCGCCGCTCTCGGCGCCACCCTGTACAGTCCGGCCACCCGGCCGCGGCTCGCCGACGACATCGTCAAACAGGCCGGGAACGGCGTGATCTCGATGGTGCTGTGCCTGGAGGACTCGATCGACGACGCGGACGTCGTCGCCGGCGAGGAGAACCTCGTCGGGCAGTTCGCCGACCTCGCCGACCTCGCCGCCCGGCCCGGCACCGAGCCGCCGCTGCTGTTCATCCGGGTCCGCGCCCCCGAGCAGATCCCCGACCTCGTCCGGCGCCTCGGCCCGTCCGCGCGGCTGCTGTCGGGATTCGTGCTGCCCAAGTTCACCGAGGAACGCGGCATCCCGTTCCTGGAGGCCCTGACCGCCGCCGAGGCCGAGAGCGGGCGCCGGCTGTTCGCCATGCCCGTCCTGGAGTCCCCCGAGCTGCTCTACCGCGAGTCCCGCGTGGACACCCTCGAGGGCATCTTCCGCGCGGTCGACAAATACCGCGACCGGGTGCTGGCGCTGCGTCTCGGCGTCACCGACTTCTGCTCCTCCTACGGCCTGCGCCGCGCCCCCGACATGACTGCCTACGACGTCCAGGTCGTCGCCTCCGTGATCGCCGACGTCGTGAACATGCTGGGCCGGGCCGACGGCACCGGATTCACCGTGACCGGGCCCGTGTGGGAGTACTTCCGGGTCTCCGAGCGCATGTTCAAGCCACAGCTGCGGCAGAGCCCCTTCCTGGAGGTGCAGGCCGTCGGGCTGCGCGAGAAGCTGATCGAGCACGCCATGGACGGACTGCTGCGGGAGATCTCCCTCGACCACGCCAACGGCCTGCTCGGCAAGACCTGCATCCACCCCTCCCATGTGCTGCCCGTCCACGCGCTGTCCGTGGTCAGCCACGAGGAGTACAGCGACGCCCAGGACATCCTGCGGCCGGAGCGCGGCGGCGGGGGCGTGCTCAGGTCGGCCTACACGAACAAGATGAACGAGGTGAAGCCCCATCGCGCCTGGGCCGAGCGGACCCTGCAGCGCGCCGAGGCGTTCGGTGTGGCCCACGAGGACGTCGGCTTCGTGGAGCTGCTCGCCGCCGGAATACCGGGAATACCGGAATAAGGGACGCATGAAGAACGCAGTGAACGACGGGGTCTGGTCCGGCAGTTGGGTCGCGCAGCGGCTCGGGGTCGAACTTGCGGGAGACGACGGCCTGCGGGCCATGCTCGGGCTCGCGCTGCGGCGCAACCCCAAGCGGGCCCATCTGCTGGTGTCGAACGTCCTCGGCAAGCATGTGCCGCAGTCGCCGGCGGTGGTGTACGACTACGGCCACCGTCTGGGCCGGCGGGTCTTCGCGCTGCTCGGCGAGGCGCAGGCCGTCGGCGCCGTGGTCCTGGGCTATGCCGAGACCGCGACCGGGCTGGGCCACGCGGTGGCCGACGGTCTCGGTACGGCGCCGTATCTGCACTCCACACGGCGGCCGGTGGCCGGGGTCGCCCGGGCGGGCGGCTTCGAGGAGTCGCATTCGCATGCCACGTCCCACCTGCTGCTGCCGGAGGATCCCGCGCTGCTGGCCGGTGCCGGTCCGCTCGTCCTGGTCGACGACGAGTTCTCCACCGGCAACACCGTGCTGAACACCATCCGTGATCTGCACGAGCGGTATCCGCGGGAGCGGTATGTGGTGGTCGCCCTGGTCGACATGCGGTCGGCCGGGGACGTCGGCCGGATGGAACGGTTCGCCACGGAGATCGGCGCGCGGGTGGACCTGATCGCCGCCGCGTCCGGGGTCGTACGGCTGCCGTCGGACGTGCTGGAGAAGGGGCGGCAACTGGTGGCTCAGCACGAGTCCGCCGGATGCGGGTCCGACGCGGCTGCCCGCGCCCACACGGCGCGGCCGCATGACGTCCCGCCCCGCGCCCCCGAGGTGCTGTCGCTCGACTTGCGCTGGCCGGGGGGCCTTCCCGACGGCGGGCGTCATGGCTTCACGCCCGCCCACCGGGCCCGCCTGGAAGCCGCGCTGCCCGCCATGGCCGCCCGCCTGCGCGATGCCCTGCCCCCCGGTGCCCGGCGCGTCCTCGTCCTCGGCTCCGAGGAGCTGATGTACGCCCCGCTGCGCCTCGCCCGGCAGCTGGAGCAGGAGACCGGCGCGGAGGTGTGTTTCTCGACCACCACCCGCTCTCCCGTCCTCGCGGTGGACGACCCCGGGTACGCGATCCGTACCCGCCTGGTCTTCCCCGCCCACGACGACCCGGCCGACGGCCCCGGCGAGCGCTACGCCTACAACGTCGCGGGCGGCGGCTTCGACTGCGTCGTAGCAGTGGTCGACTCGGCCGGCGACACCCCGGCCCTGCACGCCCCCGGCGGTCTGCTCGCCCGACTCGCCGCCCACACCCCGCACGTCCTGCTCGCGGTCGTCCCGTCCTACGTCCCCGAGCCCCAGCACGCTCCCGAAAGGCCGGCCATGCTGCCCGAGCCCCTCCGCGGCCCCGCATTCTCCTCGTACGCGCCCGAGGAGGTCGGCTGGCTGCTCCAGGACCTCTCCGAGGTGACCCTGGAGGCGCCGACCGAGGAGCGGGAGGAGGCCATCCAGAGCGGCGGGGCGCACTACGCCGAGTCGCTGCCCGTGGAGTACCAGCCCAGCGAGCAGTACCAGCAGCTGTTCCACGCGGCCCTCGACACCTCCGCCGCCCGGATCGCGCAGGCCGTCGGGGTCGTGACGGAGACGGTGCTCGCCGAGCGGTCGCCGCGTCCGGTGCTGGTGTCGCTGGCCCGGGCGGGCACGCCGGTCGGCATCCTGATGCGCCGCTGGGCGCAGTTCCGGCACGGCCTCGACCTGCCGCACTACGCCGTGTCGATCGTGCGCGGCCGGGGCATCGACGCGAACGCGCTGCGCTGGCTGGCCGCCCACCACGACCCCCACGACGTCGTGTTCGTCGACGGCTGGACGGGCAAGGGGGCCATCACTCGCGAACTCGCCCAGGCCGTCGAGGAGTTCGAGAAGGCGGAGGGGGTCAGCGGCTTCGATCCGGAGATCGCCGTCCTCGCCGACCCGGGCTCCTGCGTGCGCACCTACGGCACCCGCGAGGACTTCCTCATCCCCTCCGCCTGCCTCAACTCCACGGTCTCCGGCCTGATCTCACGTACGGTGCTGCGTGCCGACCTGGTCGGACCGGACGACTTCCACGGCGCCAAGTTCTACCGCGACCTGGCCGGCTCCGACGTCTCCGTGGCTTTCCTCGACGCCGTCTGTGCCCGCTTCCCCGAGGTCGCCGACACCGTGGACACGGCGGTCAAGGAGCTGATGGCCGAGGACCGCACCCCCACCTGGGCGGGCTGGCAGGCGGTGGAGCGGATCAGCGAGGAGCACGGCATCCACGACGTGAACCTCGTCAAGCCCGGCGTCGGCGAGACCACCCGGGTGCTGCTGCGCCGGGTGCCCTGGAAGATCCTGGCCCGGAAGGGGGCCGGGGCCGACCTGGACCACGTCCGCCTGCTCGCCGGGCAGCGCGGGGTGCCGGTCGAGGAGGTGGGCGAACTGCCGTACACCTGCGTCGGGTTGATCCACCCCCAGTACACTCGCGGTGCCACGGGTGCCGACGGCAGGGCGGTGAACGTCTGATGCCGGTGCTGGTGGCGAGCGACCTCGACCGTACGCTGATCTACTCCTCGGCGGCCCTCGCGCTGACCATGCCGGATCCCCGGGCGCCCCGGCTGCTGTGCGTGGAGGTGCACGAGGCCAGGCCGCTGTCGTACATGACCGAGACGGCCGCCCGGCTGCTGACCGACCTCGGGGACACGGCCGTCTTCGTGCCGACGACCACCCGGACTCGCAAGCAGTACCAGCGGATCAACCTGCCCGGCCCGCCCCCGAAGTACGCGATCTGCGCCAACGGCGGCCATCTGCTGGTCGACGGGGTCACCGACGCCGGCTGGCACGCGGGCGTGCAGGCGCGGCTGGCCGACGAGTGCGCGCCGCTGGCTCAGGTGCGCGAGCATCTGATGCGGACCGCCGACCCGGCGTGGGTGCGCAAGCACCGGGTCGCCGAGGACCTGTTCGCCTACCTCGTCGTCGAGCGCGACCTGCTGCCCGACGGCTGGGTGAAGGAGCTGGCGGTGTGGGCGGAGCCGCGGGGCTGGACGGTCTCGCTCCAGGGCCGCAAGATCTACGCCGTGCCGAAGCCGCTCACCAAGAGCGCGGCCGTCCACGAGGTCGCCCGCCGCACCGGCGCGGACCTCACCCTGGCGGCCGGCGACTCCCTCCTGGACGCCGACCTCCTCCTGGCCGCCGACAGGGGCTGGCGGCCGGGGCACGGCGAACTGGCGGACACCGGCTGGACGGCCCCGGAGATCAGCGCGCTGCCGGAGCGGGGGGTCCTGGCGGGCGAGCGGATCGTGCGGGAGTTCCTGAGGGCTGCCAGGCAGGCCTAGTGCTGCGACCGGAAAGGTTCACCGGCTCGCGACGCCCGGCACGGCACCTCGTCGCGTTGTCGCATCACCCGAGTACATCCAGTACACGGGCGATGCTCCGCCTTGCGATGCACCGCACCGGACGCCGCGAGCTTTCCGGCAAACCTTTCCGGCCACAGCACTAGCCGCAGCACCCTCCGCCGCAGCAGCCGCCCCCGCCGCCACCGCCGGCCGCGGGGGCCTGTGCGGCCGTGCCTCCCACCGCCACGGCGGACAGCAGCTTCACCGTGTCGTCATGGCCCGCGGGGCACGTCGCGGGGGCGGCGGACTCCGCCATGGGCCGGTTCAGTTCGAACGTGTCGCCGCAGGTCCGGCAGCGGTACTCGTAGCGAGGCATGGGCTCAGGTTAGTCGTCCGAACGAGGTTGCGGACCCTTGGGCCGTGTCGAACGGTCTTCTTCACAGACACATGTGTGAGGGTTTCGAAAATACGCTGATAGCTTGTTTCAGCCCGTTGCGAGAACGTTCGGTTCACCGCGCGAGCATGAGCGAGTGCGGAGGGGAGACGCCGTCGTGGCTGACGCGTCGCGGGGACAGGAACGTCCCCCGGGGGGAGAGCAGGGCGGGGAGCCGTCCGACGTCGAGGCGACCCTGCACCTGAGAGTCGGTGCGACCAGGCCCGACGAGACGATGCAACTGCGCGTGCCCGCCCCGCCGGAACCGCCCGTGCGCAGCAGCCGGTCGGAGCGCCGGCGCAGTGCGCGTACCCCCGCGTGGCGGCGCGCCACGGCCACGGCCGCCGCCACGGCCCGCCGTCTGCTCGCGCCCCTGGCGCCGTACGCTCGCCGCCTCGCGCCCTACGCGCGCCGTCTGAAACCCGTCTATCCCCGACCCGGCCGGACCGGCTGGCGTCGCTGGATACCCTCCTGGCGCCAGTGGATCGGCGCCCTCTTCGCCTCCTTCGGGCTGCTCGGCGCCTTCCTCGTCACGGCGTACGCGATGACGGACATACCCGGCAACCTCAACACGTACGCCACCCAGCAGGACAACGTGTACTTCTGGTCCGACGGGACCCCGATGGCCCGTACGGGCTGGGTGCAGCGGCAGGCGATGCCGCTGAAGGACATACCCCAGGACGTCCGCTGGGCGGTGCTGGCGGCGGAGAACGAGACCTTCTACACGGACCCGGGCGTGTCCCTGCGCGGCCTCACGCGCGCCCTGTGGCAGACCGTGGGCGAGGGGTACACCGCCGGTGGCTCCACCATCACCCAGCAGTACGTCAAGAACGTCTACCTCAACCAGAACCAGACGGTCACCCGCAAGTTCACCGAGGCGATGATCGCCCTCAAGCTCGACAACAAGATGAGCAAGGACCAGATCCTCGAGGGCTATCTCAACACCAGCTGGTTCGGCCGGGGCACGTACGGCATCCAGCGCGCCGCGCAGGCCTACTACGGCAAGGACGTCAGCAAGCTCAACGTGTCCGAGGCGGCCATGCTCGCGGGCCTGCTCAAGGGCGCCGGGCTGTACGACCCCACGCTCGGCCAGGCCAACCACCAACGGGCCGTGGAGCGCTGGAAGTGGATCCTCGACCGCATGGTCAAGATCCACAAGCTGACCCCGCAGGAGCGGGCGAAGTACACGACGTTCCCCGAGCCGCTGAAGAACAACCCGCTGTACAACACCGGTGCGCAGAGCGACTACCTGGTGGAACTGGCCTCGCAGTACGCCAAGAAGGCCGGACACCTGACGGACCAGCAGTTCGACCTGGGCGGCTACCAGATCTACACGACGTTCGACCGCAGGCGCGAGCAGGCCCTCACCGACGCCGTCACCAAGGCCCGCAAGCAGGCGAAGCGGGACCACCCGGCCGTGGCGAAGGACGCCCACTACGGGGCCGCCTCGGTGGCCGCCGACGGCCGGATCCTCGCGGTCTACGGCGGCCCGGACCACCGTACGCAGGGCTACAACGAGTCCAACGCGGCCACCGTCCCGGCCGGCACCGCCTTCCTGCCCTTCGTCTACGCCGCCGGACTGGAGCACGGCGTCCACAAGACGCGCGGCGGGCCCGCCACCCCCGTCACCCCCGAGAGCGTCTACGACGGCGACGACAACATTCCCGTCGTGACCCCCGAGGGGCCGTACTGGGACCGCAGCGGCAAGAAGGTCGCCGCGCACAACGACGGCGGCAGGTCGTACGGGAAGATCACCCTGCGCCAGGCCCTCGCCCAGTCGGTGAACACCCCGTTCATGCAGCTCGGCATGGACACCGGCCTGGACAAGGTGCGCCAGACCGCCGAGGCCTCAGGACTGCTGTCCGACAGCATCGGCCCCCAGGTGCCCGCCCTGTCGCTGGGCAGCTCGACGCCGAGCGCGATCCGGATGGCGAGCGGATACGCCACGTTCGCCGCCGACGGCACCCACACGGAGCCGTACTCGGTGCGCCGGATCACTCGCAACGGCGCCCTGGTCGACCTCAACACCCCGGACGCGACGCGCGCGATCGGCGTGCAGGTGGCCCGGGACATCACCGACGCCCTCGCCGACTCCTACCGGCTCGCCCACCCGGCAACGGCCGCCGCCCGGCCAGGGACGGCCGCAAAGGCCGGCACCGCGACCGCGGGCACCACCGCCGGTACCGCCGCCGGCAAGGACACCGCCGGCAAGGACATCGCCGCCTGGTACGCCGGCACCGCCGACTCCGTCTCCACGGCGGTCGTCGTCTACCGGATGGACCTGGCGAAGTCCCTCGCGCCCCTGCCCCTGGAGGGACTGGCGGGAACCTCCACCGACAACGTGCCGTACAACCTCTGGGCGGCCGCGCTGGGTCTTGGCTGACGACCGGACCCGCACCGCCCGCACCCTCTCGGAGAATGAGCCGCGCATGACCCGCAAGAAGTCACCGACGGGCCGCCGTCGAGCCACCGTCGGCCGCCGTGTGCCCGCCGCCACCCGCCCGCAGGTCCTGACACTGGCCGCCTTCCTCGTCGTGGCCTCACTGGTGGCCGGCTATCTGGCCCTCAACCGCCAGGACCAGACCGCGCCGACCGCCGCCGCCGGCAAGACCCCCCAGTCGGCCGCCCCCAAGGCCGGCCCGACCCCCAAGTGGGACGGCAAGACCCACATCCTCGGTGACGGCTCCACCTCCTACACCGGCCCGCAGAAGGGCACGCTCAAGCCGGTGCCGCTCAAACCCGGCGAGAAGCCGCCGCAGTTCGTGGTCTTCTCCTGGGACGGCGCCCTGGAGGGCGACGACCGTCTCTTCTCGCACTACCGGGAGATGGCCAAGGAGTACGACGCCCACATGACCTTCTTCCTCACCGGCATCTACCTGCTGCCCAAGAGCAAGAAGGACCTGTACCACGGCCCGATGCACAACCCCGGCGACGCCGCCATCGACTACCCCACCGACGACCACATCCGCACCACCCTGGAGCAGCTCCGCCTCGCCTACGAGCAGGGCAACGACATCGGCACCCATTTCAACGGCCACTTCTGCGGCGCCAAGGGCGGCGGCGACTGGAGCGTCGCGCAGTGGAAGAGCGAGATCGACCAGTTCTACTCCTTCGCGGAGAACTGGAAGACCAACACCGGCTACAAGGACATCCCCGCCCTGCCCTTCGACTTCAAGCAGGAGGTCACCGGTGGCCGCGCGCCCTGCCTGGAGGGCCAGCCCAACCTGCTGAAGGCCCTCAAGAGCTACGGCTGGCGCTACGACGCCAGCTCCCCGGGTGACTTCCAGATATGGCCCACCAAGAAGAACGGCGTCTGGGACTTCCCGCTGCAGATGCTGCCGTACGCGGGCAAGGACTTCCAGGGCCTGTCGATGGACTTCAACTTCCTCTACAACCAGTCGGGCGGCAAGACCGACGGCGACCCGGCCAAGTACACCGAGTGGGAACAGCAGACCGTCGGGTCCTACATGGACGGCTTCAACCGGGTCTACTACGGCAGCCGCGCACCGCTGTTCATCGGCAACCACTTCGAGCACTGGAACGGCAGCATCTACATGAAGGCCATCGACAAGGTCATCCCGCAGATCTGCACCAAGAAGGGCGTCAAGTGCGTGTCCTTCAAGGAGCTTTCCGACTGGCTCGACGTGCAGAAGCCCTCGACCCTCGCCGCGCTGCGCAGCCTCGACCCCGCCCAGTCGCCGGACTGGTCGACGGCCGTCAAGTGACCGCCGCAAAGGGCTGGTTCCACTTGTGCAACCCCCTTCACATCTGCCGCACGGGGCATGCAAAGATGCCCCATCCCGGTAGGCGTACCGGCATAGAGGGGAACATCATTGAAATCCAGAAGACTGAGCCGTAAGCGGAGTCGTACGGCCATAGTCACGACCTCGGCCGCCGCCGTGGTCGCCGCGGTGGCCCTGGTGCCCGACTGGAGCGCGGGCGCGGCGGTCACCAACGACCCGACGGTGGACGCGGCCACCAAGGCGACCTTCCAGCGGCTGGCCGACGCGGTCTTCACCGACCGCACCCAGGCCCTCGTGGACGGCGCCGGCAGCGCGGGCACGCGGCACACGTCCGGCTTCCGCGGGTCCGTGCGGCTGTCCGGGGGGCAGACCCACGAACAGAGCACCGCCCTGGGCCGGCTGCGCGCCCGCAAGAGCCTGCTCGCCAAGCTCGGCGAGAAGTACAGCGCGGGCAGCACGAAGGTCACGCTCGACGCGACCGAGGTGCACGGCCGGCGCGCCAAGGTCGCGGTCACCGAGACCACGACCCTGACCTACGAGAAGCCGGCGGCCAAGGGACCGAAGACCACCGGCTTCCAGGCCCACCACGAACTGTCCTTCAAGGCCGGCAGCAGCGGGGACTGGCAGCTGACCGGCATCAAGGACACCGACGACGGCTATCTCGCCGTCAACCAGGTCGCCACGCCGTCGGTCGCCAAGGCGAAGACCACCCCCGCCGACGACAGCCCGCCGGACGCGCCCCGCGCGGCCACCAGCTGGCCCGCACCGGCCAGCCCGAAGAACCTCACCGGTGGCGCCTACGACTACAAGGCCATGGTGGCGTACGCGCAGAAGTACTGGAGCCACTACAACCCGGACTACCCGGACTACAACGGCGAGGCCGACGGCGGTGACTGCACCAACTTCGTCAGCCAGTCACTGAAGGCGGGCGGCTGGAAGCACGTCCCGGGCTACACGAACGACTTCCACAAGTGGTTCGGCACCGCCGACATCCAGTCCGACTCGTTCGTCGGCGTCAACGAGTTCTCCTGGTTCGCCCTGTCCTCCAAGCGCGTCACGCCGCTGGCCGACGTCTACCAGGCGGACCTCGGCGACGTGATCCAGATGGACTTCAACCGGGACGGGTCCAAGGACCACTCGATGATCGTCACCTACCGCGACCGTTACGGCGTGCCGTACGTGACGTACCACTCCACCAACACCTACAACCGGTCGGTGGCGAGCCTCGTCGCGTCCTACCCGAACGCGTACTTCTACGCCTACCGCACCTGATCCGGTGCGTGCCCCTCAGGCCGGCTCCCCTCGGGATGGCGGGCCCGCCAGTAGGGGTTGTCGTGCGGCAGGGTCGAGCCGACCCTGCCGTACATGCCGAAGGTCATCAGCAGCAGGCCCACGATGAAGCTGAAGAACACGTTCTGGATCTTGAACGCCAGGAAGTTGGACGTCGTGTCCAGCAGGCCCAGGAACAGGAAGCCGTTCAGCAGGAACAGCACCCCGAACACCATGTTCAGCGTGGAGGCGACGTTGCCGCCGAGCACCATGCCGACGAGCAGGATCGCCCCGACGACGATCGACAGCACGCTCAGCGTGCCGTTGGTGTTCAGCCCCGCGACCGTCGCGCCGCCGGTGTTGAAGAAGCCGATGTGGTTGATCAGACCCAGGACGCCGAAGACGACGAGGAACGCGCCGATCAGGCCCGCGCCGATCCGGTAGACCGTGTTGAGCCGGTGGTCGACGGGCAGATGCTGATCGAACTGAATCCGCCGACGCGGCTTCGTGTGCACTGCGTGTGTGGCCATGTCCGCCTCCCTCGGGCGTATAGCGGAGGCCATCCGTCCACCCAATATCCGCCCGGCGCCGGGAACCATGCAACCGACGGCATCGGCAGCGCCCCGTCAGGGGCACGGGGAACTGCGCGAGAAACCACGGCGAACCGGTGCCCGGCACATCAAGGCACCCCCACGGCGAGTCCCGCTCAGTGCCCGCCCCCGCGCTCCTCACGAATCCGCGAGACCACCCCCGCCGCAGCCCGCCGCACGGCATCCGTCTCGGTCAGGAAATGCCAGTAGTCAGGGTGCCGCCCCTCCAGCGTGGCAACGGCCCGCTCCAGCCGCGCCACCGCCTCGTCCAGCGGAGCGGCATGCCGGGGATCGGGGGTCGTACGGCCGCTCATGGCGAGCCGCTGGGCGTCCCGGACCGCGAACCGGGTCCGCTCGATCTCCGCCTGCGGATCCTTCTGCACGGCGTTCAGCCTGGTCAGCCGGTCCCCGGCGGCCGACACGGCCTCGTCGGTGGTGTTCAGCAGGGCCCGTACGACCGACAGCAGCGACGTGGCGTCCGGCCAGCGCTGGGCCTCCCGCGCGGACTGCGCCTCGCGGAGCTTGTGCTCGGCCTGCCGTACGTTCTCCACGGCCTGTTCGGGCACATGCTGGAGGTCCTGCCAGCAGGCCGCGGCGAACCGGCGCCGCAGCTCGCTCAGCACCGGGTCCACCTGCCCGGCCCGGGTGGTCAGCGCCTGTGCTCTGGTGCGCAGCGAGACCAGCCGGTGGTCGATCTCGGCCGCCAGCTCCGGCAGCCGCTCGGCCTCGGCCCGGATCGCCCCGGCCTCCCGCTGCACCCGCTCGGCCCGCTCCACCGTCTGCTGCACGCCGTGCTGGCCGGCGCCCTGGTTCAGCTTCGTCAGGTCCGGGGACAGCGCGGCGAGCCGGCCCGCGAGGTCGTCGGCCCGCAGGCCCTTCTCCCGCGCGGCGTCCAGGGCGTTGCTCGCGGCCAGCAGCGCCTGCCGGGCCCGCTCCACGGCGGGCGCCACCCGGGCCAGCTGGGTCTCCGCGTTGCCCAGCAGCGGTGCGAGTGAGCCGCCGAACCGGTCCAGCTCCTGCTGGGCGCGCAGCAGCTCGTCCTTGGCGGCGGTCAGCTCCGAGCGCGCTCGGGACGCGGCCGAGGCCTCCAGGTCGTCCCGGTCGAGATCATGGGCGTCGACCGCCTGGATGTAGCGCTGGCT
Organism: Streptomyces sp. FXJ1.172; assembly: GCF_001636945.3. Classification (NCBI taxonomy): domain Bacteria; kingdom Bacillati; phylum Actinomycetota; class Actinomycetes; order Kitasatosporales; family Streptomycetaceae; genus Streptomyces; species Streptomyces sp. FXJ1.172. The sequence continues at coordinate 6,402,359 of NZ_CP119133.2, forward strand.
GACCTCGTCGATCCGCAGGCCCAGTGCCTCGAAGTCGCTCGCGACACGCCGCGCGGCGGGGGAGTCGTCCACGGCCGTGATGGTCTCGACGGAGATCCTCAACTCCCGCTGGGCGGTGTCGAGTTCGTAGAACGCGGCCGCCGCGGCGTCCTTCGCGGCCTGCGCCTCGGCCCGCTGGCTCTCCGCCCGCCCGCCGAACCAGCGCCGGGTGCCGCCGCCGGCGAACGCTGCGGGCAGCGCGAGCGCGGCCAGCAACGGCAGGCTGATCAGGGTGAGGGTGTCGCGCAGAGCCGCGGACCCGCCCCGGGCCCGTGCGGTCGACGGCGGGTACGTCCGCCTCGCTGGCGTGCCCGGTGTCGCCGTCACATCCCTCTCCCGTGCTGTGGTCCGCCCTGGGTGGAGTCATTCTCCCACCCGTAGGAGACGAACACACGGGCCGGTCAGTTCGCCGTACGGACCGTGATCCTGCCGTTGGACGAGCCGGCCGTCACCGTGTGCGGGCTGGTGTCGGACCGCGGCACGGACACCGTGACCTTGCCGTTGGTCGAGTCGGCCCGGACGCGGTAGTCGGCGTGCGGCACGGTGATCGTCACGGCGCCGTTGCTGCTGTGGGCGTCCACCAGGTCGGGTATGCCGCTCAGGTCGAGGTCCACCGCGCCGTTGCTCGTCTCGGCCCGGACCTGGCGGGAGGCGGCCTGTGCGCGCACCGCGCCGTTGCTGGAGTGCAGCTGGAGCGGGCCGGTGGAGTCGGTGACGTGCACGGAGCCGTTGCTGCTGCGGATGCTGACCGGGTCCGCGAATCCCTGTGCCTGCACGCTTCCGTTGCTGTCGGTCACCTTCAGGCCGATGCCGCGCGGCACCTCGATGCGGTACTTGGCCGAGCAGTCGGCGATGAACCCGGAGCACTGCATGCGCAGCTTCAGCCGGTCGTCCTGGAAGGACCAGCTCACCTTGGGGCCGCCGCCGACGACGACCTTCCCCTTGAACCACCGGGTGACCTGGACCGTGCCCGCCTTGTTGCCCTGCGCGGCGACTATCTCCAGGGCCGCGTCGTCCGAGTCGACGGTGAGGGTGCGGCCGCCCAGCGCGAAGGAGCGGTGGTCGGGGTGCTTGTCGTCACTGGCCGAGGCGCCGCAGGCGCTCACTGTCGCGACGAGCGCCGCGGTGACGACGGCCATGGCGGCAGTGCGGACGGCGATGGAACGGGCCATGCGATATCTCCCCCTGAACCGGCCCGCCGGGTGCGGCGGCCGGAGTGTGTCGGTCTGTGACGACCGTAAATGATCAGGACCTGGCCGGGAATCAGGGAGACTCCCGGAGCCGGGGTGGGGATAACCCCCGGAACACCCTGATCACCGCACCTGATTGCCGCCGGAACGGGTTTGCGGCGCACCGGTCCCGGCAAGGTAGGCTGTCGACTCGACCTGGGCGCGAGCCCGGGCGTTCAGGGTGCGTAGCTCAGGGGTAGAGCGCCTGCCTTACAAGCAGGATGTCGGCGGTTCGAAACCGTCCGCGCCCACCAGTGGAAAGCCTCCGGTCGCAGCAGGGCCGGGGGCTTTCCCCTTTCGCACCGCTCCCCTCTTACTGCTCTTACTGCTCTTGCTGCGCGTCCCTGCCTGCTCGTCCTGCGCTCACGGCTCCGCCTGCTCGTGGGCGTGCTTGAGCCGGGTGCGTATCTCCACCCGGTCCGCCGCCGCGACCTCGGCCCAGAAGCGGTGCGTGCTGACGAACACCGCCAGCTCGTGCTCGCGCCGGCGCAGCTTCTCCACCTCGGCCTGCTCGTCCGCCGTCCAGCCCGGTGACGCGGGCCGCTCCACCTTGCGCCAGCCGGTGTCGTCGCTGAACCCGTCCATCGGCTCGACCGACCACGGCAGCCGCTTGAGCAGGGCCGACAGCTCGGCCCGGACCTGATGCAGCTCCTCCTGACCGGCGAGGAGGTCACTGGGGAATTCATAGGTCGTAGCCACGCGGCAATGCTACGCCTGTTCGATTTTGAGAGGCGAGCACGTTCGTGAGGTACGGGGGAGGTTCAGCCGAACGGGTGGCGAGGGGGCGGCGGGGTGACGAGCCGCCCCGCCGCCCCCTCGCAGGTCAGTGGCCGGCGGCCTGGATCTCCCGCACCAGGCGGGCCGTCACCGGCGCCGGTACGCCATGCCGGCCGGCCGCGCGCAGCAGTGCCCCGCCGATGGCGTCCAGCTCCAGCGGGCGGCCCGCCTCGGCGTCGCGCTGCATGGACGACTTGGCCGCGGGCGGGAAGGCGTCGTAGCGGGCCAGGGCCTCGTCCGGATCGGCGCCGGCGCCACAGGCGCGGCTGACCGCGGCGGTCTCGGCGACCAGGGCCTGCAGCTCCTCGCGATGCCGGGTGCGCACCTCGCCGAGCGGGAGGCCGTACCGGGTGGTGAGCAGCGCGAACGGGGCCAGGAACGCCATCTTGGCCCACAGCGCCGCCGTCTCGTCCCCGGCCACACGAGCGGTCGGACCAGCCGCGGTGAGGGCGGCGGCCAGGGCCTCCAGGCGGGCGCGGGGCACACCGTCCCCGGCGAGGTCGATCTCGGTGAACGGGCTGCCGTGCTCGATCACACCGGGAGCGGTGCGGGTGGACTCCACTCGGATCACCGCCGGGGCGACCCGGTCGGGGCGGTAGCGGGCGCGGAGCGCGGCGGGGTGTTCGACACCGTTCAGCAGCGGCACGAGGAGTGCGTCGCCGAGCGCGGCCGGCGGGACGCGGGTGAGGGCGGCCTCGAGCGCGGTGTGCTTGACGGCGACCAGGCAGGCGGCCACCGGTTCGCGCAGCTCGGTGTCCGCCTCGACGGACGCGGTGAACTCGCCGAACTGCGGGCTGCGGACGGTGATTCCCCTGCGCCGCAGGGCGTCGGCCGTGCTGTCCTGTGCCAGGCAGAGGACACGGTGCCCGGCGCGGGCGAGGAGGGCGGCGAGGAGGCCGCCCGTGCCGCCGGGCCCGAGGACGGCCACGGTGTTCCCGGCGCTTGTGCTGTTCTCGGTAGCCATGAGGCTGTTCCTTTCGACGGTCGGCCCCGTAGTTCGGTGGCCGCCTTCGTGGTGATCATCGCAGGGGCGTGCGCCGAGCGCGAGACTGAGGGCATGTGCCGGAGTATCAAGACGCTGCGCCCGCCCGTCCTGCCTGACGAGGCCACGGACGAGGACATCCACGCCGCCGCGCTGCAGTACGTACGCAAGGTCTCGGGCTTCCGTGCCCCCGCCGCCCACAACCGCGAGGTCTTCGACCGGGCGGTGGCGGCCGTGGCCGAGGCGACGGCGGAACTGCTCGGGGGGCTGGAGGTGAGGGGCTCCTCGGCGCGGAGCAGCGCGCCGTAGGGGTGCGGGAGCGGAAGCGGAAGCGGGACCCAGGGCTAATGTTGAACTTGCAAGTAATGGTTAGGTCCGCCTAACCTTGATCTTCCGTTCGGTCCGACCCCCACAGCCGGCCCGTCCCCGGCCGGCGCCGAAGAGGAGACCCCCCATGTCCGCTCGCCTCAATTCCGCTCAGCCATATGTGATCGCGCTGTTCCGCGTCGTCGTCGGCCTGCTCTTCGCCGTGCACGGCGCCGCTTCCCTGTTCGGGGTGCTCGGCGGCGCCGCGGGCAGCAACGGCGGCACGATCCCGGCCGGCACCTGGCCGGGCTGGTACGCGGCCGTGATCCAGCTGGTCGCCGGCGCCCTGGTGGTCCTCGGCCTCGGCACCCGCGCGGCCGCGCTGATCGCCTCGGGCTCGATGGCCTACGCCTACTTCGACGTCCACCAGCGGATCGCGCTGTGGCCCATCCAGAACGGCGGCGAGCTGTCGGTCCTGTTCTGCTGGGCGTTCCTCCTGCTGGTCTTCACCGGCTCCGGCGCCTTCGGGCTCGACCGGCTCTTCGGTGGCCGTACGGCCACCGAGCAGAGGCCGGCGGCGGCCTGAACGGCGGCCCGGCACGAGCGGCGGCCTTCCCCGTCACGTGGGGGGAAGGGCGCCGCTGTGTGTGCGTCCCGCCGGCCGCCGCTTACGACGCGCCGCCGAACGGCACGGTGAAGCAGGCCGCCCGGCTGCCCTTGGTGCCCGGTTCGCTGTGGATCACCACCGAGGCGGCCTGGCCCTTGCGGAAGGCCCAGGCGTGCTGCGCGGTCGCCTGGCCGATGCCGGTCGCGTCGGTCTTGAAGTCCAGCCAGACCTCGTTCTTGTTGTTGACGTGGGCGGGGTCCGTGCCGGCCTTGTCCTGGTAGTGCTTGCCGGCGGCGTCGGGCTTGGCGCCGCACGCCTTCTGGTGGATGTGGGCCCCGTACTGACGGCCGGGCCTGAGGCCCGCCACTCGCAGTTCGACCGTCGTGGCGCCGTTCGGCTTGGTCTGCTGCCGGACGCTGATCATCGCGCCCGTCGGGACGAGCTTCTGGTCGTACGTCACGGCCTTCGACGCGACGATTGTGGCCGGCGGGGTGAACACGCCGGTCGTGTTCAGCGAGAAGCCGGGTGCGCTTCCGCTTCCGGTCGCGAACAGGGCTGCGGCGAGGGCGCCCGTGTATACGGCTGCCACCATGATCTGCACCTTTTCCTGCGCTTACGCGCCGTTTCGTTCCGATACATGCCTTCTGTCCGAAGACACACCTCTCTACGTTGCTAAGGGATGCCGGACTGCCCCGCCGCACGGGGTGCGCCGGAAGGGTGAAAAGACGTCCGGAATCGCCCCATCGGCCCCCCTGAGACCTTCTGTCACAGCCCCGGCGTACGCTGTAGGGCTGTCATCGGGGGAGCAACGGGAGTCGTGGTGTTCGAGAGTGTGGGGTCGCTGGCCGACGGACCTTGGATCTACGCGGTGGTGACCCTGTCCGTGCTGCTCGACGTGTTCGTACCGGTCCTGCCGAGCGGTGTGCTCGTCATCACGGCGGGTACGGCCGCGGCGGCGGGCTCGGGTGCGGCGGCCGCCCCGGTCCCGCACGGCGTGCCGGACACCCTGGCCCTGACCCTCTGCGCGGCCACCGCCTCGGTCCTGGGCGATCTGGTGGCCTATCGCCTCGCCTGGCGGGGCGGGGAGCGGCTGGACCGGGCGATAGCCCGCTCCCGGCGGCTGACCAGCGCGCAGGAACGTCTCGGCGACGCCCTGTCCCGGGGCGGCGGCGCGCTCGTCGTGCTCGCCCGCTTCGCCCCCGCCGGCCGTTCCGTCGTCTCCTTCTGCGCTGGTGCCGCCCATCGCCGCGCCCGCGACTTCGTCCCCTGGTCCGCGCTGGCCGGCCTGTCCTGGGCCGCCTACAGCGTCGCCCTCGGCTACTACGGCGCCCAGTGGCTCGGCGCGACCTGGCTCGCCACGGGAGTCTCCCTGGCCGCCCTCTTCGGCGCGGGCGCGGCGGCGGGCTATCTGATGCGCCGCCGCCCGGCCTCCTGACGCTTCGACGACTCCGGGCCCGCCGGGACCGGCCCCTTTTGTGAGGTGGGGATATCGGGACCGCGGCGGAATTTTCGTGTCCCGTACTATGGGGAGCGCAGAAGGGGAGTAGCTCTTCGCCGGACCGTCGACATACTGCTCAGCGAGCCTGAGCCGGCGCCCGGAGGCGGACCGCCGAGTCTCATCGAGGTCCGCCAGCGAGACCTTCGGCAAGCAGTGCACGCCCGTGCCCCCCGGTGCGGGTGCCGAGTGTGCTGCCGTGCCGAGGTGTCATCGCGTGACGTACCACACACTCTCGGCGGGGCGGCCCGACCGATTGAGGAACCTTGATCAGCATCACCGTGACGGCGCTCGTCTTCGGCGTCATCTTCCTCGCCGAACTGCCGGACAAGACCGCGCTCGCCGGTCTCGTCCTCGGCACCCGCTACCGGGCGAGCCACGTCTTCGTGGGCGTCGCCGCCGCCTTCCTGCTGCACGTCGTGCTGGCCGTCGCGGCCGGCAGTGCGCTGACCCTGCTGCCGCAGCAGATCGTGCACGCGCTCACCGGTGTCCTCTTCCTCGGCGGCGCGGCCATGCTGCTGCTGCAGAAGGCCGAGGACGAGGAGGAGATCAAGAAGCCCGCCGACCAGTCCTTCTGGAAGGTCGCGGGCACGGGCTTCATGCTCATCCTCGTCGCCGAGTTCGGCGACCTGACCCAGATCATGACCGCCAACCTCGCCGCCCGCTACGACGACCCGCTCTCCGTCGGTCTCGGTGCCGTCCTCGGTCTGTGGGCCGTGGCCGGTCTGGGCATCGTCGGCGGAAAGGCCCTGATGAAGAGGGTGCCGCTGCGGCTGATCACGCAGGTCGCGGCGTTGCTGATGCTCGGTCTCGGGGTGTGGAGCCTGTACGAAGCGGTGGCGGCCTGAGCTGAACGGCGGGTGAACCCTCGCCGGAGGTGGTGGCGGGATCCGCCCCGGGTTTTGTACCGTAGAGAAACAAAGTGGCCTCCGCCCGTTTTCCCTGACCGGCGGGCGGGGCTCCTTTGTCCCTGCAGGGCCCGTCCCTCCCGAACCGGGGGGCCTCCCCGTTCCTCTCGTTCCTGGAGCTGCCGATGACGGCCACCGCCGCGCCCACCGTCCTGACCGCCCGCGCCCTCCTGCTCGACATGGACGGCACCCTCGTCAACTCGGACGCCGTGGTCGAGCGCGTCTGGCGGCGCTGGGCCGAGCAGCACGCACTGGACGGGGACGAGGTGATGAAGGTCGTCCACGGCCGCCAGGGGCACGCCTCCATGGCCGTCCTGCTGCCCGGCCGGCCCGTCGAGCAGAACCTCGCCGACAACGCCCGCATGCTCGCCGAGGAGACCGCCGACACCGACGGAGTGGTGGAGATCCCCGGCGCGAGCGCCTTCCTGGCCTCTCTGCGCGCGCTTCCGCACGCCCTGGTGACCTCCGCCGACGTCGCGCTGTCCACCGCCCGCATGAACGCCGCCGGGCTGCCGCTGCCAAAGGTCCGGATCACCGCCGAGTCTGTGGGCGCGAGCAAGCCCGACCCCGAGGGGTTCCTGAAGGGCGCCGCGGAGCTGGGTGTGGACCCGGCCGACTGTGTGGTCTTCGAGGACTCGGGGGCCGGGATCGCCGCCGGGCGCTCGGCGGGTATGACCGTGGTGGGGGTCGGGCCTCGCGCCGGGCTGTACGACCCTGACGTGGTCGTGCCCGATCTGACGCGGGTGCGGGTCGCGGCGGACGCGGACGGGACCGTCCGGCTGCACATCGGCTGACGTGCCCCCAAGGGGCTCCGCCCCGGCCCCGTCCCGTGCCGCTCCCCTGCCGCTCCTTTGGCCGTAGGGCGGACCTACGGCTGCGTCGTCTCCGCTTCCAGGCTCTTCCGGGTCGCCGGGCCGTACTCCCCGTACGGGTCGGCCGTGATGCCCCGGGCCAGTTGGTAGTTGCGTACCGCGTCCTCCACGGGGCGGGTGAAGACGCCGCTGATCTCGTCGCCGTAGAGGTTCAACTGCTGCAGCCGCTGCTGGAGTTCGGTGACCTGGGGGCCGCTGTCGCCGCGTCGCAGGACCGGTTCGGTGCCGGCGGGGGTGGCCCGCGCGGTGGCGGAGGAGGCCGTCGCGGAGGGTGTGGCCGGGGCCGGGCCGGACGCGGTGGGGGCCGGTGTCGTGGGGGCCGGAGACGCGGACGGCGTGGCCGACCGGCTCGGGCTCGGGCTCGCCGGGGCCGTGGGCGGGCGCACGAGGGACCGGGACACGGCGCCGGAGGAGTCCGGTGCCGTCGCGGACGCCGGTGCCGACGGGGTCACGTCCGGGACGCTCGCCCTGACCTCCTGGGCGGCTCCGTCCCTGGTCGGTGCGTCGTACGAGAACAGTCCGCTCGCGAACCCGGCCGCCGCCACGACCGCCGCGCCCGCACCCGCGACGGACAGCAACGCCCCGCGACGGGACCGCCGGCGGGGCGGCCGGGCGCCGCCTGCCGCGTCCGTCCCGCCGTCCTCGGACATCCGCGGGCCGCCCGTGCGAGGCCCCGGCACCGGACGCAGGGGCATCGTGGCCTCGACGGGGCGTACCACCCCGTCCTCCTGGCGCTCGTCGGCCACGGCGTCCCAGGCACCCACGGCACCCACGGCGTTCACGGCATCGACGGCGTCGACGGCACCTTCGACGTACGGCCGTATCCGCAGCGGATCGAAGTCCTCCGCCGCTGCCGCCTCGGCCGTACGCGTCTCGCGCAGGGCCGCGGCCGCCCGCTCGGTGCAGTCGCAGGACGGGCTCCGGTCCGGGCCCCTCGGTGCCCCGCACGCGGGGCAGGTACGGCCCTCGGTACCCTCGGATTCACTCACGTGTTCGCTCCTCCCCTCACGAACTCCAGAGACTATGCGCACCTTCTCCGCATCCGAAGCCGGAAACGCGGGACTCGACAGGCCATATCCGGTCACACCGACGACGATGTAAGAGGCGCAACCCGAGCCCCGGGAGGTCTCCATGACCCTGGACACACACGGTGCGGCGAAGGACGTGGGGGACGGCGAACACGTCGCCGGCAACGTGTTCGTCTCGATCGGCGCCCTGCTCCTCGGGCTGCTGCTCGCCGCCCTCGACCAGACCATCGTGTCGACCGCGCTGCCCACGATCGTCAGCGACCTCGGCGGGCTCGAGCATCTGTCCTGGGTGGTCACCGCCTATCTGCTGGCCTCGACCGCGGCGACCCCGCTGTGGGGCAAGCTCGGCGACCAGTACGGCCGGAAACGGCTGTTCCAGACGGCCATCGTGATCTTTCTCATCGGCTCGGCGCTGTGCGGCATGGCGCAGAACATGGGCGAGCTGATCGGGTTCCGCGCGCTGCAGGGCCTGGGCGGCGGCGGGCTGATGGTGCTCTCGATGGCGATCGTCGGCGACATCGTGCCGCCCCGTGAACGCGGGCGCTACCAGGGGCTGTTCGGGGCCGTCTTCGGCGCCACCAGTGTGCTGGGGCCGCTGCTGGGCGGGGTGTTCACCGAACACCTCAGCTGGCGCTGGGTGTTCTACGTCAACCTGCCCGTCGGGATCGTCGCGCTCGCCGTGATCGCCACCGCCCTGCACATCCCGCGCCGCGCCGCCCGCCACGTCATCGACTACCTCGGCACCTTCCTGATCGCCGCCGTCGCCACCTGCCTGGTCCTCGTCGCCTCCCTCGGCGGTACGACCTGGGCCTGGGGCTCGGCGCAGATCATCGGGCTGGGCGTGCTGGGCGTGCTGCTCGCCGTCGCGTTCGTCGCCGTCGAGCGGCGGGCCGCCGAACCCGTCCTGCCGCTGGAGCTGTTCGGCATCCGCACGTTCACCCTCGCCGCCGTCATCAGCTTCATCGTCGGCTTCGCCATGTTCGGCGCGATGACCTATCTGCCGACCTTCCTCCAGGTGGTGCACGGCGTCTCGCCGACCATGTCCGGGGTGCACATGCTGCCGATGGTGTTCGGCCTGCTGCTGTCGTCCACGGTCTCCGGGCAGATCGTCAGCCGCACCGGCCGCTGGAAGGTGTTCCCCGTCGTCGGCACCGCCGTCACCGCCATCGGCCTGCTCCTGCTGCACCGGCTCACCGAGTACAGCTCGACCGCCCGGATGAGCAGCTGCTTCTTCGTCTTCGGCCTCGGACTCGGCCTGGTCATGCAGGTGCTGATCCTCATCGTGCAGAATGCGGTCTCCTACGAGGACCTGGGCGTGGCCACCTCCGGCGTGACGTTCTTCCGCTCCATCGGCGCCTCCTTCGGCGTGGCCATCTTCGGCACGGTCTTCGCCGGCCGCCTCGGCGACAAACTCGCCGCCGCCTTCCGGGGAGTGAGCCTGCCGCCGGGGGTCAGTGCGACCGCCCTGAAGTCCGACCCCCGGGGCATCGCCGCCCTGCCGCCCGCGCTGCGCCCCGCGGCCCTGCACGCGTACGCCTCTGCCATCACCGACGTCTTCCTCTACGCCGCCCCGGTCGCCGCCCTCGGCTTCCTGCTGGCCTGGTTCCTGAAGGAGGACCGGCTGCGCGGCTCGGTCACCGCGCCGGACGCCTCCGAGACCATCCCGCCCAACCCGGTCCAGCGCTCCTCCTACGACGAGTGCTGCCGGGCCCTGTCCGTGCTCGGCACCCGCGAGGGCCGCCGGGAGATCTACCGGAAGATCACCGAACGGGCCGGCTACGACCTGCTGCCCGCCGCCGGCTGGCTGCTGCTGCGCATCCGCAAGTACGGCTCGGTCGAGCCCGGCGTCCTCGCCGAGCGCGGCCCCGTCCCGCTGGAGGTCGTCCTCGCCGCCGGGCGCCAGATCGAGGAGCGGCGCCTCGCCCGGCGCGAGGGCCTGGACCTGTACTTGACCGACTCCGGCCGCGAGGTCGCCGAACGGCTCGCGACGGCCCGCGAGGAGTCCCTGGCCGAACTCCTCGGCGACTGGTGGCAGCCGGGCCGCTCGACCGACCTGACGCAGCTGGTGCAGGAACTCACCGGGGAGATGTGCGGCTCCGAGCGCGAGCAGCCGCGCGGCGGGGCGGCGGCCAGGGTCAGGTGACCGCCAGCTCCTTGCGGAACCAGTGCCCGGCGTAGGGGGCGTCGTTGTGCGGGCCGGTCTCGGTGTAGCCGAGGCGGGCGTACAGGGCGCGGGCCTCGACCAGGTCGCTGCGGGTGTCCAGGACGATCCGCCGGGCGCCGAGCCCGCGGGCGGCGTCCTCGGCGGCCGCGACGAGGAGCGGGGCACCGCCCCGGCCACGCAGGTGCTCGTGCACGAACACCCGGGTCAGCTCGGCGGTCCGCGGGTCCAGCAGCCGTACGCCCGCCGTACCGCCCGGCTCGCCCGCGTACCACCCGACCAGCAACTGCCCGCCCGGCGGGGTGAGTTCGGACCCCGTGCCGGCCGCGATCTCCCGCTCCAGCTCACCGGGGTCGGTGCGGTGGCCCTCGTGCAGCAGGTACCAGCGGTCGCTGACCTCGGTGTAGTACGCCCGCCACAGGGCCGCGGCGACCGGGGAGTCGTAGGGTTCCGGGGTGATGGTCCATGTCACGCCGGTCATTGTGAGCCGTCGTGGGGGCGCCTGGCCCGTGAATATCGCGCAGACCGTCTGCCGTGCACCGCACCGCCCTGTGGAACGGCGGCTTCAGCGACCCGGAGGCCTTCCTCGCGCCCGGCTTCCGCATCCGCTTCGCCCGCTGACCGCCGTTTGCGGCTCCCCTCGCGGGTCACCCGGCAGGGGAGCCGGCCGGTCGGCCGGTCCGGGTGGAAGGCAAGCTCATGACGGACACGACGAGCGGCTCCGGCGGCGAGCGTCCCGGCGGACGTGTCCCGCCGCCCGACGAGGACTGGACCCCCGCGGACGCCCCTGCGCGCCGCCGCGCACCGGGCCACCACACACCGGGAGACCCCCTGCCGGGGGAGCGGCTTCCCGGCGAACCTCCGCCGTCACCGACGGGGCCGGCCCGCCTGCCCGGCTCGACCGGTCCCGGCAGAGAGGGCCTGACGGCCGACGACCGCGTCCCGGAGGATCTCCGGCACCCTCCCGGCCCGGCGGGCACCGGCCCCCCGCGCGGCGGGCCGGCCACTGAGGGGCCGCACCGGACCGAGGGGCCACGGCCCGCGGCGGAGAACCTGGCGTACGCGAGGGGCGGGCACCCGGTGCCGGGCGGGCGCGGGACGCCGTACGAGAGCCCGATGCCGGACGACGGGCTGGGGACTCCGTCCCCCGGCGAGGAGACCACACGCGAGGCACACGGCAGCGACTCCCCGGGCCCGGACGCCTGGCCGGCGGCACCGGGCCGCGCGACGCCGTCCCCCGGCGACACCGCCCCCGCTCCCTCCGGCGCCGGTGCCCCCCTCCTGCCCCACGAGGACACCGACCGCTGGGAGCGGCGGATGCGGGAGCTGGCCGCCGGATTCGCGGCGGAGCCCCGCCGGGTCGTCGAGGAGGCCGATCACCTGGTGGAGGAGATCGCGGGACGGTTCGATGCGGCGCTGCAGCGGCGGCGCCGTACGCTGCGGCGGTCCTGGGAGGCCTCCGAGGACCGTGGGCCCGGCTCGGACGCCGACACCGAGCAGCTCAGGCTGGTCCTGCGGGACTACCAGGAGCTGGCCGGGCGGCTGCTACACCTGTGACTCCCTCGCGGCGGCCCTGCGCTGCCGCCACTCCCGTACGACCTCTTCGACGTCGTACGGCTTCCTGCCCAGCGGGGGACCGGGCGGGGGCTTGAACATCATGTCCTTGATCTTGACGTTGACGTCCTCGATGATCTTCCGGGCGATGCGCTCCGAAGGGGCCGCGTACGCCGCCGCGAGCGCGTCCTCGGCCTCCTTGCGCAGAGCGAGCGCGGGCGGCAGGACGGACAGGCCCTCGCGCGCCATCTTCCGCTTGACCCACCACAGTTCGTCGTACGTGGAGTCGACCTCGGCGGGCAGCGGCTCGCCCGCCCCCGGCAGCTGCTCGAACTCACCGCGCCCCTGCGCGTCACGGATCTGCTTGTCGACCCACGAGTCGAACGGCACACCCGGTGGCTTTCGCTCGGTCATGACTCCATTGTGCCGGACGGCGCCCGGGCGGGCGTTTTATCATGCGGCGCGGCAGGCCAATCCGGCCGCCGTGCAAGGACGTGCAGGGACGTCACAGGGGGAACGCGCGTGCTCGAACTCACCATGGCCACCGTCTCCGGGGCCGACTCCGCCGCCACGGCCGGCATGACGATGGCCGAGGCGCCGAGCGAGCCGGGCGCCGTGCTCCGGGTCGGCCGGGACGCCGCTTCGTGCCGGCTGGTCACCCCGGAGGACTGGCTGTTCGTCTCCCGCGTCCACCTGGAGTTCCAGTGCGGACCGGACGGCGCCTGGCAGTTGACCTGGCTGCGCGGTTCGCAGGCCGAGCCGTCCTCCGAAGTGCGCCTGACCGCTGGGCAGTTCAGCCAGCCGCTCGGCTACGGCGCGACGGTACGGCTGCCGCACGGCGGGTCCGGCGAGATCGTCGTCCAGGACCGCACCGCGCCGCGCAGCGTCAACGTCGGCTTCTACCACGAGGTGTGAGCCCGCGTCAGGTACCGGATCCGGCTCAGGCCAGCACCCGGGCCAGGGCGAACCCGTCGTAGCCCTTGCTGCCGACCGTCTGCAGCGCCGTACCGTCGAGCCTCGGATGGGCGGCGATCAGCTCGATCGCGGCGCGGGTGCCCACGATGTCCGCCTCGGTGCTGTCGGCGTCCACGACCCGGCCGCCGCGCACCACGTTGTCCAGGACGATCACGCTGCCCGCACGGGTGAGCTTCAGCGCCCACTCCACGTAGTGGGCGTTGTTGGCCTTGTCGGCGTCGATGAAGACCAGGTCGAAGGGGGCCGGGTTCTCGTCGGCGAGCTTGGGCAGCGACTCCAGGGCCGGGCCGACCCGCACCTCGGCGATCCGGTCCAGGCCCGCCCGGGCGATGTTGCGTACGGCCACCTCGGCGTGCCGTGCGCTGTACTCCAGCGAGATCAGCCGGCCGTCCTCGGGCAGCGCCCGGGCCAGCCAGATGGTGCTGTATCCGCCGAGGGTGCCGATCTCGAGGACGGTGCGCGCACCCTGCACCCGCGCGAGCAGCTGAAGGAACTTGCCCTGCGCGGCCGTTACGGCGATGTTCGGCAGCCCTGCGGCCTCGTTCTCCCGCAGGGCTGCCTGCAGCGCCTCGTCGTCGGGCGCGAGATGGTGGATGAAGTAGTCGTCGACGTCGTCCCAGACCTGCGAGCCGGTCATGCCCGTACTGCCTTTCCCGAGTGCCTGCGCTACCCGTGCATGATCTCAGCCGACGGGCGCCGAGGGGGAGAGCGGGGACGGGGACTTCACGGGTGGCGTGGCCGTGGTGCCTACCGCTTCTCCACCGCCGGCGCCGAACCGGGCAACGGCAGCCCGGCCGACTCCGACATCCGCCACACGGCGAACCCGCCCACGACGGCCGCGGCCATCATGTAGTACGCGGGCATCATCATGTTTTCGGTGGCCCCGATCAGCGCGGTCACGACCAGCGGGGTCGTGCCGCCGAACAGGGACACCGACACGTTGAAGCCGATGGACAGGGAGCCGTAGCGGACCCGGGTCGGGAAGAGGGCGGGCAGCGCGGCCGGCATGGCCGCCGTGAAGCAGACCAGGAGCAGACCCAGCGCGCCCATGCCCAGCGCGACGGCGAGCAGGCTCCCCTGGCGGATCAGCAGCACGGCGGGGACGGACAGGAGCAGGAAGCCCGCGCAGCCCGCCGCGATCACCGGACGCCGGCCGACCCGGTCGCTCAGCGCGCCCGCGAACGGCTGGACGATCATCATCAGGACCATCACGCCCAGCACGACCAGCAGGCCGTGCGTCTCGTCGTACTTCAGCTCACTGGTCAGGTAGCTCGGCATGTACGACAGCAGCATGTAGTCGGTGACGTTGAAGACCAGCACCAGGCCCATGCAGATCAGCAGCGCCTTCCACTGGCCCGCCACCATCTCGCGCAGCGGCACCTTCGGGCGCTGCGCCTCGGCCTTGTCCATCTCGGCCGCGAACGCCGGGGTCTCCTCCAGGCGCATCCGCAGGTACAGGCCGATGATGCCCATCGGACCGGCGATCAGGAACGGCACGCGCCAGCCCCAGGTCAGCAGGTCGTGCGACGACAGCAGGGCCGTCATCAGCGTCACCAGGCCCGCGCCGCCGATGTACCCCGCCAGCGTGCCGAACTCCAGCCAGCTGCCGAAGAAGCCGCGCTTCTTGTCGGGCGCGTACTCGGCGATGAAGGTGGACGCGCCCGCGTACTCACCGCCCGTCGAGAAGCCCTGCACCAGGCGGGCGGCGAGCAGCAGCAGCGGGGCGCCCACGCCGATCGAGGCGTACGACGGGATCAGGCCGATGGCGAACGTGCCCGCCGCCATCATGATCATCGTCAGGGCAAGCACCTTCTGGCGGCCCACGCGGTCGCCCAGCGGACCGAAGACCATGCCGCCCAGCGGGCGGACCAGGAAGGCCGCCGCGAACGCCCCGAACGTCGACAGCAGCTGCGCGGTCGGGTTGCCGGACGGGAAGAAGACCTTGCCCAGGGTGACCGCGATGTAGCTGTAGACGCCGAAGTCGAACCATTCCATCGCGTTGCCGAGCGCCGCCGCCTTGACGGCACGCCTGACGAGCGCGGGATCGGTGACGGTGACCTCAGGGGCCTGGGCGGCTTTCGCGGCCCGGCCCGACTGCGGGGTCTTCTGCGGGGCCGGGTACGGGGTGACGGCTGTGGCGGCTGCCAAAACGGGGCTCGCCTACCTTTCGACGGGGACAGGGACGCGGTCCGCGGGCGACGCTGCCGGGTAACGGGCCGAAAAACGACCATAGGGGGGTTTCGACCCCTTACGTCACGTAGGCAACTGGCTGCATAGTGCAGCTAAACGGCGCGTATGCAGGTACGTCTGCCCGTTTCACGCGCGCCACCGCGGCCCCGCACTGTGATCCTTCTCGCGCCCCGCAACCGCAACCGCACAGGCCGCTGGCCATCGTCATCCGGACAAAAGGCGAACGGACGTCAGGTGAAGCGGGGGTTGCCTGCGTCTAGGTCCGGGGGGTCTGCGAGCCTCATAGGGTTCGCAGAGGTACGTGGCGTATACGGCGCCGGACGAACGGGGCGGGAGGCCGACCAGGCGTGGCGAACGTGGAGCACAGCGGGCGACCAGCGGATGCCTTCGGGCAGGCCATCACCGGAACACGACTGCGCGCGGCCCGGCTGGCGCTGTGGGCGGTGGCGGCGATCCTCGCCGTACGGCAGATGACCGTCGTCCTCAGCACCCCGAGCGGCGAGCGGCTGACCGACCTGGAGACCTGGGTCGGCCCGCACGGCGTCCTTCATGTGAACGGCTCGATCTACGACTCGACCCGCTTCACCGGCACTCCCTTCGGCGGCCTGGTCCTCAAACCGCTGACCCGCTCCGCCCAGGCCGCCCTCGGCTGGAGCTGGACCTTCGGCACCCTGCTGCTGGTCGTCGCGCTCGGCCTGGTCGCCGCCCGCGCGCTGCCCCAGCCGGTCGGCCGGCGCACCTCGCTGCTGGCCGCGCCGGTCGCGATCAGCCTGCTGATGCTGTCCCTGCCGGTCCGCAACGCCCTGTGGCTCGGCCAGACCAGCATCATCCCGGTGCTGCTCGTCCTGCTCGGCTGCTTCGCCGTCCGCGGGCAGCGGGCGAGCGGGCTGTGCATAGGCCTGGCCGCCGCGCTCCAGCCGACCCTGCTGCTCTTCGCCCCGCTGCTGTGGTTCACCGGCCGCCGCCGGGCCGCGCTCACCACGGCCGGTGCCTTCGCCGCCTGCACCGCGCTCGCCTGGGCCGCGCTGCCGCACGACTCGTACGCGTACTGGGTGCACCACATGGCCGGGGTCGGCCTCGGCGGCAAGGCGGACGCCCTCGGCAACCAGTCGCTGCACGGCGGCCTGCTCCGGCTCGGCCTGACCGGCCCGCTGGAGATCGCCGTCTTCCTGGTGCTCAGCGCCGCCGTCGCGGCCCTCGCCATGCGGCGCGCGGTGCACTACGCGGCCGACGGCCAGCTCCTGCTCGCCGTCGCCGTCACCGGCTGCGCCATCGTCGCCGTCTCGCCCACCGCCTGGCAGTACCAGCTGCTGTGGGTGCTGCTCGCGGTGGTCGGCCGGGTCGGCAAGCGGGCCTCCGACCGCTGTGTCTGGCCGGTGGCCGTGGTCCTCGTCACCACGCTCCCGGCGAAGATGATGCTGCCGAACATGCCGGCGCTGTACCCGCTGCGCGACAACCTCGTGCTGCTCGCGGCCCTGGCCGCGGCCACCGCCGTGCCGTTCCTGTCCCGGACGTCCCCCTACTACCAGACCCCGGTGCCCACGGAGTACGCCCCGCAGGTCCCGGCCCGCTTCCGGCGCGTCCCCCTCGTCCCGTTCCTGCGCCGGGTGCTGACCCGCCCGAACCTCCTGCTGGAACTGCTGCTCATCCGGGTCGTCTACGCCGCCTACTCACAGGTCCGCCTCGCCGCGACCGGCGGCACCATCTCCGGCGGCCGGGCGCGCGCCGAGCACCACGGGCACATCGTGCTCGACATCGAGCGCTTCCTGCACATCGACATCGAGCACTGGGTCAACCACACCGTGGTGAAGATCGACTGGCTGCGGGAGTTCTTCGGCTTCTACTACGAGTCCTTCCACTTCGTGGTCCCGCTGAGCGTGCTCGGCGTCCTGTACTGGCGCCGCCCCGTCGACTACCGCTGGGCCCGCGCCTCCCTCGGCTTCGCCACCTTCCTCGCCCTGATCGGTTTCTGGCTCTTCCCGCTGGCCCCGCCGCGCCTGATGCCGGGGCTCGGCATGATCGACACCGTCCACGGCGTCCAGGACTTCTCCAAGCCGAACTACGGCACGCTGACGGCGCTGACCAACCAGTACGCGGCCATGCCGTCCCTGCACTTCGGCTGGGCCCTGTGGTGCGGTGTCATCATCGCGGTCATCGCCCCGAAGTGGTGGATGAAGGCCCTCGGCCTGCTGCACCCCTTCTTCACCGTCTCGGCCATCATCGCCACCGGCAACCACTGGGTGCTCGACGCGGTCGGCGGCGCGGCGGTGGTGACGGCTGGTTTCGGGCTGTCGTATCTGTTCCAGGGGCCGCGGGCGCGGGTGGTCAGTACGGCGGTGGCCCGGGAGGAATCCGTCTCCGTCCGGACCCCGGCCCGGAGCTGACCGCCAGCCGCTCCTGGAGCCGGGCGTGCCGGAACTGGTACACGGGGCCCGTCGCCCGCAGCAGATTGCGGCGGCGGGCGTCCTCCAGGAAGGACATCAGGCGCACGGGGGTGCCCAGGCGCACACGCAGTTCCACGGCGGTGAGGGCGGTGGCGACGGCCAGGTTGCCGAGGGGCCCGGACAACAGGGCGGGCAACAAGCCCGCGCACAGCCCGGTCACGACACCGCTGCGCCGGTCGTAGTGCGAGCCGACCGAGACCCCCACGAACAGGCCCACGGACAGGCCGGTCAGCAGTCCAAGGGCGAGCCGCAGCCTGATGTGGTGCCGCCAGACCTCGCGGGGGCCGACCGACCGGCTCTGCGTGACGGGCCGCCACCACCACCGTCGCCGCACCCGGTACCGCTCGTACCCGGCCTCCGGCCCGAGGACGATACCGACCACCAGATCGTGCCCCCGGCCGGCGGCCAGCGCCAGATGGAACGCGGCCGGCACCGCACCCACGGCACACAGCCACAGGGGGAGCGCGGAGCCTCCCCACAGCAGGCTCAGGAGCCGGAAGACAACCCAGCCGGCCGACGTCACGGCGAACCAGTTCCAGGCGGCGTTGAGAAGCGAGCCCCGGGGGAAGATGTCCCGCCATCCGGCGCTCGGCAGCCGCTGCGGAGCGCTGAGGTCCCGGACCCGCATTCCGGCCAGGCCCGCGCACGTGAACGCCGCCCAGACGGACAGCCACGGGCTCCAGCCGGGAAGCGACCGCAGGACGCGGAACCCGAGGGCCAGATACAGCGTGCCGACGAGCAGGCGCGCGCCCACCGCCCTCGTCCGCGGGTCCACCCACGCCGGGAGGTGCCACCAGCGCAGGTCCCGGGTGCCTTCCCGGTCGAGTCGCCGGGCGATGAACCGCAGGGTGCGTTCCGCCGTCTCCGGTGTGTACCGGGGCCGTGGGTAACCGGGTCGCGCCGTGTACGCGGTGGTGACCGCACGGTCGAGCAGATGGTCCTCGACGGCGCGCGGTCCGGGGAAACGGGTGGTGTCCAGCAGCTCGTCGACGGGGCCGTCGTCGGCGTAGGCGTCCCGCAGCAGGGCGACGGCCAGCGGACCGGCGAGTGCGCGGGCGACCGGCTGGTCCGCCGCCCCCTCGTCCAGCAGATGGTCGCTGATCGCGCGCCAGGCCCGCGGCGGCGGATCGGGCAGCGGCCGCAGCAGATAGCCGGCGGCGTCGGCGGGCCGCACCGGCTCCAGTTCCAGCGCGACCGCGCCCCCGAGCCGGGCCTCGCGGGCGGTGGCGACGGCTTCCGCGGTGCGGGAGACCAGCACCAGCCGGGACGGCGCCGACTCCAGGCCGCCGACGATGTCCGCCCGCGCCCGCTCGTCGGCCTCGTCCAGCCCGTCCAGGAACAGCGCGATCCGGCCCGTCGTCACCAGCGCCCTGGCCAGCTCGCGCCCGCCGCGCCCCCGGAACTGGGTGTAGGCGCGGGCCAGTTGCCCCACCACCCAGTCCACGGGTGTCTGCCCGGCAGGGTCCCAGCCCTCCAGGGACAGCAGCACCGGCACCGGCGTGCGCGCCCGGTCCTCCTGCCCGGCCTGCGCCCGGTGGGCGAGCGCCTCCAGCACGAGCAGCACGGCGGCGGCCGTCTTGCCCGCGGCGGGCGGCCCGATCAGCAGCAGCCGGCCGGACGCCAGTCCGCCGTACACCTCGTGCAGTTCGCGCAGCCCGCCGCCCGCGCGCAGCCGTTCGCCGGTGGCCGGCGTCAGTCCGGGCACCGGGGCGAACCGGGACCGGCTGCCCTCGCCGGTCGCCGCGCCCACCGGCCCGGTGACCCCGTGCCCGCCCAGGCGCCACCGCACCGGCAGCGGGGCCGGGTCGAGCAGCCGCCGCAGCCCGGCCTCCTCCTGCCACTGCGCGGCGACCGCACGGGCCAGCTCGTCGGCCGCCAGATCGAGCGGCGCGCCGGCGGTCAGATAAGTCTGGACGAGCATGGTGTTGTGCTCGCCGACCTGGAAGGCGGCGGCGCCGTTGAAGGTGTTGCCCGACACCCCGCCGGGTCTGTCTTCGCCGGAACGAGTCATGCGGAGCGGGTCAGTCGTGCGAGCCGAAGCGGGGGTTCATGCGGT
Source organism: Streptomyces sp. FXJ1.172 (assembly GCF_001636945.3). Taxonomy (NCBI): domain Bacteria; kingdom Bacillati; phylum Actinomycetota; class Actinomycetes; order Kitasatosporales; family Streptomycetaceae; genus Streptomyces; species Streptomyces sp. FXJ1.172. The sequence goes on from NZ_CP119133.2 coordinate 6,421,982, forward strand.
TGTTGTCGCCGATCTGGAAGGCGGTACCCCCGTTGAAGGTGTTGCCGTACACCCCCGGCTGACCGGTTGCGCTGTTCCCCCCGAAGTCGCCGGCCAGAGACCGCAGTTCGGAGACCGCCCGCTCCTGCTCGGCCGCGCTCAGCACCCGGAGCAGGGAGAGGAACTCACCCTGCCACAGCTGCGCGTGCGCGGCCCGCACCCGCTCCCGCTCGTCATCGTCCGCGGCGGCCGCCAGCGCGTCGCGGGTACGGTCCAGTCGGTCCAGCGCCCCCTCCTCCTGGCCCCGGTCGCCCCGGCCCACCACCCGCGCGACACGTGTCCGGAGGAAGTCCCACACGGCCGTTCCGGCCGCCTGCCCGGCCGCCTGCCCGGCGGCCTGTGCGATGACCAGGCCACCGCCCGCCGCCACCGCCGTCATCTCCGCCATGTCCGTCACCGCTCACGCCTCCCGGCTCGTCTGCCGTGTGCGTCCGCCGTCAGGTGATCCCGCACTCGAACCACACCGTCTTGCGGCCCCCCGCCCACGGCGTCACACCCCACTTGTCGACCACGGCGTCCAGCAGCGCGAGCCCGCGACCGCCTTCCCGCTCCAGGTCCATCTCGCATACTAGCGACGGGAGTTGACGGAAACCGTCCGCCACTTCGACCCGTACGCCCGCCGTCCGCCGCGCGAGCAGCACGGTGCAGCGGCGGTCCGGAACATGCCGTACGACATTGGTGACCAGCTCGCTCACGCCCAGCTCCACCGCGGACGTCAGCTCCGTCAGCGTCCATTCGCGGAGCAGCGAGCGGACGATGCGGCGGATGTGGCGTACCGAGTGCTCGCCGACGGTGAGGTTCATGCGGTACTGGGGAGTGTGGGGAATGTTGAGGTTCACAGGGCGAGGCTGACCTGCGGTCACTACGCTGGGCAACTGGACGAACACAACAGGTCCGGGAGGGGACTTGGCATGGTGAACATCAACACCCTCGACCCCAGCGCCTCACCACTCGATTACTACGGCTTCGAGCTGCGCCGGTACCGGGAAGCGGCGGATCTCACGCAGCGGCAGCTCGGGGACGTCATCAACTACACGGGGTCGATGGTTGGCCAGGTGGAGACGGCCCGGAAGCTGCCGACGCTGGACTTCAGCCAGCGGTCGGACGCGGCGCTGTGCACGGGCGGGTTACTGACACGGTTGCATCCGCTGGTGATGCGGAGCCAGCTTCCGGCCTGGTTCCAGCAGGTGGCTGAGCTGGAGGTGCGGGCGGCGGAGATCTGTACGTTCCAGACCCACCTGATCCACGGCCTGCTTCAGTCTCCGTCCTATGTACGGGCGGTGCTCGGAGTGCTGGATCGGGACAAACTAGGGGATCGGGCGGCCGTTCGGCTCGCTCGCCAGCGCATCTTCGAGAAGGAGGAGCCACCGGTCTTCTGGATGGTCCTCAGTGAGGCCGCGCTGCATCAGGAAATCGGCGGCCATGAGGTCATGCGCGAGCAACTGGCCCACCTGCTGACTTTCGAGGACGACCCCCGGATCAACGTGCAGATCCTGCCGTATTCGGTCGGCGAACACCCGGGACTGCAAGGCTCGTTCACCGTCTTTCGCTTTGTCGGTGACCCAAGCATCGTCTACACCGAGGGGTACGGCAGCGGGCATACAACCGCGAACCCGGACACCGTCAGGGACTGCTCGCTCCGTTACGATCATCTTCGAGCCGCCGCGCTCTCTATCAAGGACTCGGCGGGGCTGATCCGACGGGTGATGGAGGACCGCTATGGAGAGCAAGTGGCGTAAGTCCAGCTACAGCGGCGACCAGGGCGGCGAATGCGTCGAGTGCGCGCCCCTCGGCCCGCTCGCCTGGCGCAAGTCGTCGTACAGCAGCGACCAGGGCGGCCAGTGCGTTGAGGTCGCTGAACTGCCGGAGGCAACTGTCGCCGTCCGCGACTCCAAGACCCCGGCGGGGCCGATCCTCACCCTCGACCCCGCCACCTTCACCACCTTCGTGAACTGGGCGTCTGTGTCGGCTACAGCCGCTGAATGATCGTCCCGGTAGCCAGCCCACCGCCCGCACACATCGTGATGAGGGCGAACTCCTTGTCCACGCGCTCCAGTTCGTGCAGGGCGGTGGTGATCAGGCGGGCGCCGGTCGCCCCCACCGGGTGACCGAGGGCGATCGCACCGCCGTTGACGTTGACCTTGTCCAGGTCCTGTTCGAAGACCTGGGCCCAGCTCAACACCACGGATGCGAAAGCCTCGTTGATCTCGACGAGGTCGATGTCCTTCAGGGACATCCCCGCCTTGCCCAGCACCGCGCGCGTGGCGTCGATCGGACCGTCGAGGTGGAAGTGCGGGTCGGCGCCGACCAGCGCCTGGGCGACGATCCGTGCCCGGGGCTTCAGTTTCAGCGCCCGGGCCATCCGCTTGGACGCCCACATGATCGCCGCGGCCCCGTCCGAGATCTGTGACGAGTTGCCCGCCGTGTGGACGGCCGTCGGCATCACCGGCTTCAGCCGGGCCAGCGCCTCCAGGGACGTGTCGCGCAGGCCCTCGTCCTTGTCGACCAGCCGCCACATGCCCTGACCGGCGTACTGCTCCTCCTCGGTCGTCGGCACCTGCACGGCGAAGGTCTCCCGTTTGAAGCGTTCCTCCGCCCAGGCGAGGGCGGCCCGCTCCTGGGAGAGGACGCCCAGCTCGTCCACGTCCTTCCTGCTCAACCCCCGGTGCCGTGCGATCCGTTCGGCCGCCTCGAACTGGTTCGGCAGGTCGACGTTCCACTCGTCCGGGAACGGCTTGCCGGGACCGTGCTTGGAGCCCGACCCGAGCGGGACCCGGCTCATCGCCTCGACGCCGCAGCTGATGCCGACGTCGATGACGCCGCCCGCGACCATGTTGGCCACCATGTGCGAGGCCTGCTGGGAGGAGCCGCACTGGCAGTCGACCGTCGTGGCCGCCGTCTCGTAGGGGAGACCCATGGTCAGCCAGGCGGTGCGCGCGGGGTTCATGGACTGTTCGCCGGCGTGGGTGACGGTGCCGCCGACGATCTGCTCGACCGCGTCGGCGGGGATCCCGGTGCGGCCGAGGAGTTCACGGTAGGTCTCGCCCAGGAGATAGGCGGGGTGCAGGTTGGCGAGCGCGCCGCCGCGCTTGCCGATCGGGGTGCGGACGGCTTCGACGATCACGGGTTCGGCGGCCATGGGTGCGGGTCCTCTCCGAGAGGGCTCTCCTCCAGAACTAGTACGCGTTCTAGTTCTGCCCAGCAGTCTGCTGACGTGATGTCCATCACCGCAAGGGTCTTGCAGGTGCCGGAGTTGCGATCTGCACGAATTCCGCACGGATTGGGGGCGCCGTACCCCTTGCTACTTGTAGAACCCGTTACTACCTTCACGGCACCCGCTGATGGACCGTCAGGACTTAACGACGGGAGCCGCCGATGCACTGCCCCGCGCTGCCCGACGGGTTCGACCTCACCGATCCCGACCTGCTCCACCACCGCGTGCCCCTCCCGGAGTTCGCCGAGCTGCGCCGCGCCGAGCCGGTCCGCTGGATCCCCCAGCCGCACGGCGTCGCGGGCTTCGCCGACGACGGCTACTGGGCCGTCACCCGGCACGCGGACGTCAAGTACGTCTCCACGCACCCGGAGCTGTTCTCCTCCACCCTCAACACCGCGATCATCCGCTTCAACGAGCACATCCAGCGCGACGCGATCGACGCGCAGCGCCTCATCCTGCTCAACATGGATCCCCCGGAACATACGCGCGTCCGGCAGATCGTGCAGCGAGGCTTCACGCCACGTTCCATCCGCGCCCTCGAGGACCGCCTCCGGGCACGGGCCGGGGCCATCGTCACGGCCGCCCGCGCCCGCTCCGGGCCCTTCGACTTCGTCACCGAGGTCGCCTGCGAACTGCCCCTGCAGGCCATCGCCGAGCTGATCGGCGTGCCCCAGGAGGACCGGTCCAAGATCTTCGACTGGTCCAACAAGATGATCGCCTACGACGATCCCGAGTACGCCATCACGGAGGAGGTCGGCGCCGAGTCGGCCGCCGAGATCATCGCCTACGCCATGAACATGGCCGCCGAGCGCAAGCAGTGCCCGGCCCACGACATCGTGACGACCCTGGTGGCGGCGGAGGACGAAGGCAACCTGAACTCCGACGAGTTCGGCTTCTTCGTGCTGATGCTCGCGGTGGCCGGGAACGAGACCACCCGCAATGCCATCACCCACGGGATGCACGCCTTCCTCACCCATCCCGGGCAGTGGGACCTCTTCAAGCGGGAGCGGCCGGGGACGACGGCCGAGGAGATCGTCCGCTGGGCCACCCCGGTCAACGCCTTCCAGCGGACGGCCACCCAGGACACGGAGCTGGGCGGGGTACGGATCGGGAAGGGGGACCGGGTCGGCCTCTTCTACGCCTCCGCCAACCACGACCCCGAGGTCTTCACCGACCCCGACGCCTTCGACATCACCCGCGACCCCAACCCCCACCTGGGCTTCGGCGGTGGCGGCCCGCACTTCTGCCTCGGCAAGTCCCTCGCGGTGCTGGAGATCGAGCTGATCTTCAACGCGATCGCCGACGCCATGCCCGGGCTGCGACTGGCCGACGAGCCCCGGCGGCTGCGCTCAGCCTGGATCAACGGGGTCAAGGAACTGAAGGTCGCGGCCTCCTGAGCGGGCCGGTCACTCCCGGCCCGACGCCACCGCCGCCAGCACGGCCGAGGCCGCCGCCGCGATCGCGAGCGGGATGCCGAGGCCGTGGTGGAGGACCAGCCAGGCGCCCAGGCAGGCGCCGGCGACCATGGCGATCACCGAGGCGGTGCGGCGCGGCGAGCGGTGGCCGGTGGCGTCGCCGAGGCGGGACTCGGAGGCCAGGCCGGTCAGGGTCATCGTCAGGACGGTGGTCGTCAGATCGGCGACGCCCAGCTTGCGGACCGTGGCGTTGCGCAGGCCCATCGCGTATCCGGTGAGGGCGATCAGGGCGTAGACCGTGCCCGTGGCGTGCGGCCAGGCGAAGGCGACCGCCGCCGACACGGCCACCAGGAGCGCCTCACCGGTGAGGGTCAGCCGGGTCCAGCGGCGGCGCGAGTCCTTGCCGGCGCGGGCCGCCAGCCGGCCGCCGGTCACCGCGCCCAGCAGGAAGCAGCCCAGCGAGGTGGCCGTGTGCGGGACGGAGAAGCCGGGCGCGCCGGCCGCCGCGAAGCCCAGGACGACGACATTGCCGGTCATGTTGGCGGTGAAGACCCGGCCGAGGCCCAGGTAACTGACGGCGTCGATCAGCCCGCTGACCACCGTCAGGACCAGCAGCACCACTACGAGCCGCAGCCCGCGCGCCTCGGGGTCGTGGGGCTGCCGGGCCGGTGCTTCCTGCGCTGCGCTCATCGCCTCAGTTGACCACGGGCGGGTGGCAGAACGCCGAAGGCGGCGGCCCGGGGATCGGGGCCGCCGCCTTCAGCGGTCGGTGGGAAACGGCTCAGTACCAGCCGTTGGCCTGCCAGAAGCTCCAGGCCTTGACCGGGCTGCCGTAGCGGGACTTCATGTAGTCCAGGCCCCACTTGATCTGGGTGGCCGGGTTGGTCTTCCAGTCGGCACCGGCGGAGGCCATCTTCGAGCCCGGCAGGGCCTGCACCAGGCCGTAGGCGCCGGAGGAGGAGTTGGTGGCGGACGGGTTCCAGCCACTCTCATGCGAAACGATCTTGCTGAACGCGTTGAACTGCGCGGCGTCCGGGATCATCTTGTGCGCGATCGACTGGGCGGAGGAGGCCGACGCGGGCGTGGCGGCCTGGGCGGGCGCCGCGGTCAGAGCCAGGCCGGCGGTGGCGGCGGCCACGGCGGCGGTCGTGAGGGCCTTCTTCGGGGCGGCGATGCGGCGGATGAAGGAGACGGACACGGAGAACCTCTTGCGTCGGGGACAGGGGGCCGCCCGTATGCCGTGGTCACCGTTCGCGCGATGGCCGGCCGTATACGTCGGCGCCGCGGCCCGGGTGGGCTCGTGGCGCCTGGCGACGTCGTCCAGAGAAGCAGGCCCGCAGACCGTCCGCAATGACCCCTTTTACTAGTTGTGGCCGGAACGGAGGCAAACGTCGGCTCTGTGGCGTGGGTCTCAATGCGCAGGTCGGAGAGGGTGCCCGAAGGGATGTTTCGGACATTTGGTGCTACTGCCCCGGATCGTAGGTGATCTGGGTCATGTGGGGTGCTTCACCGCCGCGGTGCCGCTGGGTGAGGTGCCGTCCGCGTCGGGTGACGGCTTCGGGGCGTCGAATGTGACCGCGGTCTCGAAGGCGGCCCGCCGCGTGGCCCGGCGCAGCGCGCGCAGCACCGCCGGGCCGAGGAACAGGGTCAGCACCACCGTGCACAGGGCCCGGCCCAGGTCCCAGCCGAGCGAGGTGGCCAGGCAGTAGGCGACGAAGCGGGCCAGGTTGGCGGGGACGGAGGCATGGGCGTGGAAGGAGATGTCCGAGGCGGCGGCGCCCATGAACGGCCAGCCCGCCAGATTCATGACCGTGCCGTAGGCGAGGGAGGCGAGGAAGCCGTAGGCGGCGAGGAGCAGCAGCTCCGCCCTCCCGCGCAGGCGCACCGCCCCCGGCAGCAGCCCGGCGCCCGTCGTGAACCAGCCCATCGACAGCATCTGGAACGGCAGCCACGGCCCGACCCCGCCGGTGAGCAGCGCGGACGCGAACATCGTCACCGAGCCCAGCGTGAAGCCGAAGCCGGGGCCGAGGACCCGCCCGCTGAGCACCATCAGGAAGAACATCGGCTCGATCCCGGCCGTCCCGGCGCCGATCGGCCTGAGCGCCGCTCCCGTCGCGGCCAGCACGCCCAGCATCGCCACGGCCTTCGGCCCGAGGTCCGACTCCGCGATCGTCGCCGCCACGACCGCGACCAGCAGCACCAGCAGACCCGCGAAGAGCCAGGGCGCGTCCTGGGCGTGGGCGCTCAGCTGCGAGGCGGGCGGGGCGAGGAAGGGCCAGCCGAAGGCGACCACACCGACCGCGCTGACCAGGCTGAGCGCGGCGAGCGAGCGCGGGCCCAGGCGGACGGCGTGCAACCGGGCGGCCCTCATGACAGGGCCTCGCGCACCTCGGCCACGGTGAGCCACTGCTGCGGGGCGAGGACCTTCGTCACCTGCGGGGCGAAGGACGGCGAGGACACCACGATGTGCGCGGTCGGCCCGTCGGCTATGACCTCCCCCTCGGCGAGCAGCACCACGCGGTGCGCGATCTCGGCCGCGAGTTCCACGTCGTGCGTGGCCAGCACGATCGCGTGACCCTCGGCGGCGAGGCCGCGCAGCACGGTCGCGAGGCGGGCCTTGGCCGCGTAGTCCAGGCCGCGCGTGGGCTCGTCGAGGAGCAGCAGGGGCGGCCGGGCGGTCAGCACGACCGCCAGGGCGAGCGCCAGGCACTGGCCCTCGGACAGGTCCCGCGGGTGCGTGCCGTCCGTGATCCCCGGCAGCAGTTCCGACACCAGCGCCCGGCAGGTCCCGGGCTCGGCCCCGGCGTCCCGGTCGGCCGCCGCGCACTCGTCGGCGACCGTGTCGGCGTACAGCAGGTCGCGCGGCTCCTGGGGGACGAGGCCCACGCGGCGTACGAGGTCGGGGGGCGCGGCGCGATGGGGGACGGCATCGCCGACGCGCACGCTGCCCGTGGTGGGTGCGAGGAGGCCCACGAGGGAGCCGAGCAGGGTGGACTTTCCGGCGCCGTTGCGGCCCATCAGGGCGATGGTCTCGCCGGGGGTGACGGTGAGGTCCACGTTGCGCAGGGCCGTGATGCCGTCCCGGCGCACGCACAGGGACCGGATCTCGGCGACCACGGGGGGCAGGGGCGCCGGGTCGGGACGCCGGAAGAAGCGCCGGCGGGCGGGGCGCGTGGGCCGCCCGGTGCCGGTGCCGGTGCCGGTGCCGGGCGGGGGCGGGGGCGACGGCCGGTGTCTGCCGGGTTCCGACAACTGGTCGCGCAGGCCGGCGGCCCGGCGGCGGGCGTCCCTGACGGTCAGGGGGAGGGGTGACCAGCCGGCCAGGCGGCCCAGTCCGACCACCGGGGGGTACACCGGGGAGACGGCCATCACCTCGGCCGGGGTGCCGACGACCGGCACCCCGCCGGGGGACGGCAGCAGGATGGCGCGGTCGGCATAGTGGATCACCCGCTCCAGGCGGTGTTCGGCCATCAGGATCGTCGTACCGAGGTCGTGCACCAGGCGCTGGAGGACGGCGAGCACCTCCTCCGCCGCGGCCGGGTCCAGCGCCGAGGTCGGTTCGTCCAGGACCAGGACCCGGGGGTGCGGGGTGAGGACCGAGCCGATCGCGACCCGCTGGCGCTGGCCGCCGGAGAGGGTGGCGATCGGGCGGTCGCGCAGGGCCGCGAGGCCGAGCAGGTCGAGGGTCTCCTCGACCCGGCGTCGCATCACCTCCGGGGCGAGGCCCAACGACTCCATGCCGTAGGCGAGTTCGTCCTCCACCGTGTCCGTGACGAAGTGGGCGAGCGGGTCCTGGCCCACCGTGCCGACCACGTCCGCCAGTTCGCGCGGCTTGTGGGTCCGGGTGTCGCGGCCGGCCACCGTGACACGGCCGCTCAGCGTGCCGCCGGTGAAGTGCGGCACCAGTGCGCTGACCGCGCCGAGCACGGTCGACTTGCCGACCCCGGACGGGCCGACGAGCAGCACCAGTTCGCCCTCCGGCACCTCGAAACCGACGCCCCGCACACAGGGTCCGGCCGCGCCCTCGTACGTCACGCTGACATCCTCGAAGCGGATCACGACGGCTCCCTGGGGACGACGAAGGCGGGCAGGAGACAGAGCAGGATCGCCGCCGCGGGCCAGAGCGGGAGCGTGGGCGCGACCAGGGGTACGACACCGGGGTGCAGGGCCTGAGGGTCACGGGTGGCGGCGAGCGTGAGCAGCGCGGCGACGGCGGCGCCGGAACCGGCCACCAGCCAGGCCCGCGCGTCCCACGGGTCCGGGCGGTACCGGGTGCGCAGCGAGCGCCGCCCGCCCAGCCGCAGGCCCGCGAGGGCGGCGGCCACTCCGGCGAGCAGCACCGGCAGCCCGTAACCGGCGCCCTCCGCGGTCAGCAGCCCGTACGTTCCCGCGCACACGCCCAGCAGGCCGCCGAGGGTGAGCACGGCCGTCGTACGGCGGACCCGGACGGGGACCTCGGCGCTGCGGCCGTAGCCGCGGGCCTCCATCGCCGCCGCGAGCGCGACCGAGTGCTCCAACGCGCCCTCCAGAACGGGCAGTCCGACCTGGAGCAGGCCGCGCAGGCCCCGGTCCGGGCGGCCGCGCAGCCGGCGGGCGGCGCGCAGGCGCTGGACGTCGGCGACGAGGTGGGGCGCGAAGGTGAGGGCGACGACCACGGCGACGCCGGTCTCGTACAGCGCCCCCGGCAGCGACTTGAGCAGGCGGCCCGGACTCGCGAGGGCGTTCGCCGCGCCGACGCAGATCAGGAGGGTCGCCAGCTTCAGACCGTCGTACGCCGCGAAGACCAGCGCCTCGGCGGTGACCCTGCCGCCCAGCCGGATGCCCTCGGCCCAGTGCGGGAGCGGGACTTCGGGGAGGGCGAGGAGCGTGTGGGTGCCGGGGATGGGGGAGCCGAGCGCCACCGCGAAGACAAGACGGATGAGGAGGACGGCGACGCCGAGCCTGGCGAAGGCGGTGTAGGAGCGGGCGGCGGGGGCGGGGGTGCGGTGCGTCGCCACGACGTAGGCGGACGCGGATATGAGGAGGGCGAGGAGGAGGGGGTTGGTGGTGCGGGTGGCGGCAGTGCCGAGCGAGAGCGCCCAGAGCCACCAGGCGCCGGGGTGGAGCGCGGTCCGGCGCCCGGCGGGGGCGGGTTCGCCCACGCGCGCTTGCGGGGTGCCGCTGCTACGCATCGCGCCGCCGTCGCGACTGCCACACCGCCGCGCCCGCCAGCAGGGCGACCACGCCCGCGCCGATCGGCAACCCGAGGGAAGGTCCGCCGCCCGAGCCGCCGTTCCCCTCCTTCGCGTCCTTGGCGTCCTTCCCTGCGGCGGACGCCCGCTTCCCCGCCGGCACCTGCTCCCCGCACCCCGTCCGCGGATAACCGGCGATCGCGCACAGCAGGGCGTTGGTGTCGTAGCGCAAGGGCCTCGCGACGGCGGCCAGCGCCTCGGCCGTCGTCGCGTCGCCGGACACACGCGCGCAGGCCGTCCGCCGGGCCGGCGGCGTCTCGCCGGACGGCGCGTCCGCCGGGGTGCCGAAGTCGAGGACGAACGCCACCCGCTTCGTGCCGGACCTGGCCGGGGTGGACGCACAGATCGTGCCGAAGTCCGCCGCGCCGCGCGGCCTGCTGGCGTCCGCCGAGTCCGCGCTGACCGCGAAGCGGAAGCCCTCCACCGCGCCGTCGTCGGGCTGGACACCCGACGGGCCCGTCGTGGCGTAGGTCCACTGCCCGCCCGTGCGCTCCCAGAAGGACCAGTAGCGGTACCCGGTGGCATGCGCCTGTGTCGCCGCGGCCGTGAGCAGGACGAACGCGGTCAGCACCAGGCTCGCGGCGCGGCGGGCCGCGGTCACGGCTGCCGCTTCTTGCGGCCGCTCAGCAGGAAGCCGATGCCGATGCCCGCGACGAGGCAGACGCCGACGAACCACCAGGCACCGAACGACGAGTTGTCGTCGGACTTCTTCTTGGTCCCGGGCGTGGCCGAGGCCATGTGCGGGGCCGGGCCCAGCTCGTTGAGGGACCGGACGAGGCTGGTGCCGCCGAAGTCGCCCGGCTGCGCGCCGACCGCGTGCGCGGCGAGGATCAGCTGGGCGTAGGCCGCCGGGCCGCTCTGCTCGGCCCAGTGAGCGGCGTTGTTCTCCAGCCAGGTGTACGACCGCAGCGCCTGCGCGAGCCGGCCGTCGGCGGCGAGCGCGACGACCGCGTCCGCTGTGTTGCCGAAGTCCGGCTGGTCCGTGGCGCCGGGCAGCGTGGACGTCAGGTGGCCGCTCTTCGCGAGGACCGACGCGAGGTTCGCGCCCGCGTTGTCCGCGACCTGTGCCGGGGTGAGGTGCTTGCTGTCGGCGCACTCGTGGGTGCCGGGGGCCTTGCCGGCCCCGGTGACGAACCCCTTGCCGAGCGCACCGAGCACGCCCGCCGCCGTCGCGTCCGCGTTGGCCAGCAGCTTGCCCTTCTTGTCCGGCTGGTAGGCGAGGCCACCGCCGCCGGGCTGGCCGCAGGGGATGGACCGGGCGGCCAGCAGGTCGTAGGGCGACTCGCCCGCCTTGCGGACGTCCGCCGGGTTGGTGCCGACGGCGGCCAGCGCGCCGATGACGACGGACGTGGAGTTGGTGTCGCTGGCGGCGGCCGGGGAGTAGCCCCAGCCGCCGTCCTCGTTCTGCACGGACTTCAGCCAGGCCATGGCCTTGTCGACCGCGGCCTCGTGCCCGCCGGCCGCCTTCAGGGCCTGGACGGCGGCGGCCGTGCTGTTGGTGTCCACCATGACCTTGCCGTCGCAGGGCTTGGCCGGGGCGGCGCGGAACGCGGCGAAGGCGCCGTTCGCGCACTGCTGGCCGGCGAGCCAGTCCACGGCCTGCGCGGCCGGCTCGTAGCCGAGCGTGTGCTGTGCGACCAGCGTCAGCGACTGGCGCCACACGCCGTCGTACGTGGGGTCCGTCGTGCCGTACAGCCCGGCGGGGAGCACGGCCTTCGGGGACGGGGACGGGGACGGCCCGGCGGCCATGGCGGGCGCGGCGGCGGCCAGCACGCCTGCGACGGCGAGAGCCGCTGCGCTGCGGCGGACGTTCATGGGCGGCGACTGCCTCTCCTGCGGGGAGCCGGGCAGCGCGCGGGACACCCCGGGCGGCTCGGCTCCGTAGACCTCGACGGTGCCGTGCGCGGCGGGCCGCCGACGCACGTGAGCCGGTCAACGTCCCGTCCGGGGCAGTCCGGCTCGCCGTCCGGTGACGAACGGCTCACGGTTGCGGGGTCAGCGCCGGAATTGCACCGGCTTCCCCCTGTACGGGTGTGATGACGACCCCGCCACTTTACCGGCAGCCCCGCGCGACCTGAGGAGTGGCCGTGGGCACAGGGTGGCGGTGACCGGGGTCACTTGTCACGAGCGGCGGGGCGACGCCCTCAAGGGGCGCGGGCCGGGCGGGAGTTCGGCGCCGTGGCCCGGGCGTGCCTAGTGCTGCGACCGGAAAGGTTCACCGGCTCGCGACGCCCGGCACGGCACCTCGCCGCGTTGTCGCATCACCCGAGTACATCCAGTACACGGGCGATGCTCCGCCTTGCGATGCACCGCACCGGACGCCGCGAGCTTTCCGGCAAACCTTTCCGGCCACAGCACTAGGCGGCGTCCAGTGCCCGGTCGCACTCCGCCACGTCCTCCCCCTCCGCCACCCAGTACATCCGCCGCCGGCGCTGCCTGGAATCCGTCGACTCATCGAAGCGGACCGCCGCGGCGCGCTGCCGGCTGGGCGAGACGTCCACCCGCGTCCCGCACGCCAGCGCCAGCGCCACCTCCGCCAGGTCGACCCCGGTCGCCCGCTCCACCAGCGAAGGGATCAGGTCACCCGGCAGATACGGCGCGACCCCTGTCACCCGGGGCCCGCGTTCCGTCACCCGGAGCCCCACATGGGCGACGGCGTGGGTGAGCCCCAGTGCCCGTACCGCCCGCTCGACGGTCTGCCGCAGGAAGCGGTTGTGCAGCAGGCCGTCGTGCGCGTGGACGCAGTGCCGCAGTGGCAGGCGCCCCGGCCCACCCGGCGTCGTACGGGTGAGCGCGGCGATGCGGACCTCGTCGTCCAGGACGACGGTCTCGGCGGACACCAGCGGGCCGTCGGCGTCGCCGGGCCCGTCGGGCGGCACCCGGTGCCGGGCCAGCAGGGCGCGTACCACCACCGGGTCGGCGCAGGCCCTCGCCGTCTCGTGCGACAGGCCCGGCAGTCCCAGGTGCCCGGTGATCCGCGCGGCGGTGACCAGGTGCTCCCGGGTCCAGGTGAGCACCCCCGCGATCCGCTGCCCGTCCGCGTACCGGGCGATCGTCCCGGCCGTCTCCGCCTCCCGCGCCGGGTCGGCGGCGAGGTGGCCGGACAGGAAGGGCCGCGCCCAGCCGGGCGCGGCGGTGTCGACCAGGATCACCGGCCGGATCCCGGCGATCCGCGCCAGCGGGAATCCGTACGCGGCCGGGCCGGCCCCGAGCAGAAGGACGGGCTGAGGCATCGGCGCGTCACCTTCGCGGGGAGGCGGGGCAGAGATGCACCCCGGATGCCGCTCCCCCATAGGCGGCACCCGGGGTGGGTCTGTTGCTTGCTCTCTGTGCCGTGATCCTCACCCGTCGCACCCTCAACTGTCAACTATTACTGCCACATTGGGCAGTGACCGTTGTCGCGTCTGGTCGGCGACCGGACGACCGGGTAGCCTCGCGTCTCGTCCGGCCATCGCACGGACCACACACACTCAGGGGGGCCTCGGTGAGTGACGCCTATACCTCGCTGGCCGAAGTCCTGGCCAGGCTCGGGGAGTTGACCGGCCGGCCGGGCCGGCTGCCGGAGGCACTCGACGTGGCCGACCTGTCCTATCGCACCGGCATACCCGTCGCGGTCGTCGTCGAACTGCTCGGCGGCGGGCGGGCGCCCGAGGCCGATCTGGCCGGACGCGTGCGCCAGCGGCTGGACTTCATCCGCGAGACCCGGCGCCGGCCCGACGGCAAGCGGTACTCGCTCGACGAGCTGGCCAGGATCGCCGGAACCAGCCGGCAGTGGCTGAGCGAGTGGCGCAAGAGCGGGATGCCGAGCCTGGAGCACACCGACCGGCTGCGCCGCTTCTTCGGCCTGCCCGCCGGTTTCTTCACCGCCGACGAGCCGGAGGCGCTGCACGAGGCCCTGCAGCCGGTGCTCCAGGGACTGGAGGCCGAGGCGGATCCGCTGCTCAGACTGCGCGAGAGCGGCCTGGTCCGGCTCGCCGCGCGCGCCCCGCAGATGAACGCCCGCCAGCTCGCCACGCTCGCCGACCTGGCGGAGATGATCATCTCCTCGGAACGGGCGGAGGACACCCGGCGGTGAAGCCCGTCAAGCCCCCGGGCTCCGCCGGCTCCCCCCGGTCGCCCAAGCGCTTCCTCGACCGGCTGGTGCGCGACACGGCCCGCACCCTCACCGCACCGACCGGCGCCGAGGCCTTCCTGCACGCCCTGTGCGCCACGCTCAGCCCGCGGCTGGACCGCCCGGTCCGGCTGAAGTTCGTCACCTTCCCGCCCGGGCTCGACGTCTCCGGGGTCACGCTCGCGCTGGACGAGAAGTACATCGTCGTGGTCGAGGACCGCGCCCCCGACCCGCACAAGTTCGTCATCGCCGGGCACGAGATCGGCCACATCCACTACGGCACCCTGGACGTGCACCATCCGTCCGGGCCGCCCGCCGCCGCGCGCCGCCTGCTGTCCCAGGCCGAGGAGGACATCCCCTGGGACCGCGTCGTCGCCATGGCCGCCCGCTCCCCGGTCGGCGCCGCCGCCGCGGCCGAGTGGGAGGCCGAGGAGTGCGGGCTGCGGCTCGCCGCGAAGTTCTCCAAGGTCGTCGGGCCGGGGGTGGCGGCCGGCCGGCTGACCCAGGACACCCTCACCGACCGCCTGTCGTCCTCGCTGGGCAACATCGGCGGGCCCTGATGCGCTGGGACATCGCCGGATCCTTCGCGGCCTACGCCGTGCCGGCCGCGCTGTTCGCCGTGGCCTTCGTGATCAAACTTCCGCTGCTGCGCCGCGCCTGGCAGGACCCCATCCTGCGGGCCACCGCGCTGCTGCTCGGCATCGGCGCGATCGCCTGCGCCTCGCTGCCGCCCGCCAACCTGCACCGCATCAACGAGATCACCGGGGTCCCCAACTTCGCGGGCGTGTGGGTCTATTCGCTGGTCACCCTCTACAGCGGCGCCTGCGTGTGGCTCATCATCACCTGGCGCGAACCCCCGTCCGCCGTCCGCCGCCGGCGCACCCGTCTGGTGTGGCTGGGGTACTCGGCCATCGTCGCGGGCCTGTGGACGACGTTCTCGCTCGGCGACCACCACGTGGAGCGGCTGCGCGACCTCGACACCTACTACGCCGACACGCCCTGGATGCGCGAGTTCGGGCTGCTGTACCTGGCCGCGCACCTGGCGTCGGCGCTGGTCGCGACCGGTATGCTGTGGGCCTGGTCCAAGGAGGTCAAGGACACCTGGCTGCGCCGCGCCGTGACCTTCCTCCAGGTCGCCTACGCCCTCGGGCTCGTCTTCGACGCCGCCAAACTCGCCGCGATCGGCGCCCGCTGGAGCGGCCGGGACTGGGACTGGCTGTCGACGTACGTCGCCCCGCCGTTCGCCATCGTCGAGGCGCTCCTGGTCGCCGTCGGCTTCATCGCCGGGCAGGCCGGCCCGGTGGTCGACGAGCGCCGGCGGCTGGTGCGCACCCACCGGAGGCTACGGCCGCTGTGGCAGACCATGCTGACGGTCAGCGCCCCGGCGGCCCCCGCGACCGGCCGGGTCAGCGGCGCCGCCCTGCGCCTCGAACTGCGCCGGGCCGCCATCAACGACGGCCTGCTCAAACTGGCCCCGCACCTCAGGCCGGACCGGCGCGAGCGGGTCCGTACCGCGGCCGTGGCGGCGGGCCACCCCGACGCCGAGGCGTGGGGCATCGCCGGGGCGGTGGACATCCTGATCGCGGCCGACGTGCTGCACGGCCCGGCCGGCGGGGACGACCCGCCCGCCACGGGCCGGACGGACGAGGCGGGACGGCCCGTCGCCGCGGCCTGCCTCCCCGACAGCGAGCTGGAGTCCATCGCGCACGCGCTGCGGTTCCACACGCCGGCCATCGACCGGTTCCGCAGGCAGGAGGCCACCGCGGAAGGCCTCACCGCACAGCCCCGCCGCAGCCGCTGACCGGATCACACGGCGACGTACGCCACCGGCTCACGTCCCGCCACCGGCTCCGCCCGCCCCTGTTTCACCAGCCGCCGCAGATGGGCCTCGGCCTCCGAGACGGCGATGTTCCGTGATCCGTAGGGGATGTGGTCCCACGGACGGTTCCACTCCATGCGCTCCGCCAGCTGCCAGGGAGTGCGCGGCTCGGCGAGCAGGGCCAGCAGACCGAGGAGCCGCTCCTCGTGATGGGCGAGCAACTCCCGTACCCGCCCCGGCGCGTCGGTGAAGGCGTGCTGATGGGCGGGGAGGACCTCGGCGGGCGCGAGCCGCCCGATCCGCTCCAGGGAGTCGAGGTAGTCGCCGAGCGGGTCGGTGACCGTCGCGTCGTCGGGATCCTCGTACAGGCCGATGTGCGGGGTGATCCGGGGCAGCAGATGATCTCCGCTGAACAGGCGGCCGCTGCCCGGGAGTTGTGCGGGGTGCCGCTCCTCCAGGTGCAGGCAGACGTGGCCGGGCGTGTGGCCCGGGGTCCAGATCGCGCGCAGCCGGCGGCCGGGCAGGTCGAGGAGTTCACCGGGGACGATCTCCCGGTCCGGGAGAGCGGGGGAGAGTCCGGGCAGGGTGCGGGGGGTGCGCAGCGGGGCGAGGTGTTCCGCCGGGGCGCCGGCGGCCGCGAGCTTGGCGCTCATGTACGTGAACCAGCGCTCCGGCCGGGCCTCCCGGGTGCGCCGTACGACCGCGGTGTCGGCCGCGTGCATCGCCACCCACGCGCCCGAGGCCTCGCGCACCCGCGCCGACAGGCCGTGGTGGTCCGGGTGATGGTGGGTGACGACGACGCCGTACACCTCCGCCACCGCCGTACCGCACACGGCCAGGCCCGCCGTGAGCGTGTCCCAGGACGCGGGGTCGTCCCAGCCGGTGTCGACCAGCACCGGGCCGCGGCCGGTCTCGACCACGTACACCAGCGTGTGGCCGAGGGGGTTGTCAGGGATGGGGACCGCCACGGACCGCACGCCCCCGCCGTGATCGAACGTCGTCGTCATCAGACCCTCCGCCCCGTCGGCCACTCCGCCGCGCGGCCATTGCCCACTATAACCAGAACTGACGGAACGTCAGATCGATGGGTCGCAACGATCCGCAGCGCCTGCTCTAGCCACGGGCCGCGCTGGATGCCGCGAGCGCGGCGAGCGTGAAGCCGTCCCGCAGTTCTCCCGCACGGATCGCCTTTGCGATGTCGTCCGGACTCCACCAGCGCGCCGCGGCGATCTCGCCGTCGCCGGCCGAGTCGGGGCGCAGTGGTGCGTCACTTCGAACCGAGACCTCGACGACGGCGACCTCGTTCTCCAGCATGCCGGAGTCGACGTCCAGGTACGCCACCGCAGCCGCCGCGGAGCCGACCAGCCCCGCCTCCTCGACGAGTTCGCGCAGCGCGTCCGAGACAGGATCGGTCTCGCCGAATCCGCGCGGAAGTTCCCAGGCCCACCGGCCGATCGTCGCTCGCCACTGGCGGACCAGCAGAATGTCGTCACCTCGCCTGGCCAGCACCACGACTCCTGTGCGGCCACCGCCGACACGGACGCGGTGCCGGACGGTCTCGGCGCCGGAGGGCAGGCGGTAGGTGTCGACGTAGACCTCGCACCATCGGCCGCCGTCGGCATCGGCGTACGCCTTGTGGGTGTGCGTGCGTGGCGCCTCAGTGTCCATGAGCTTCTCCTCCCGGCAGCCCTGGAAGCTCTATCACGTCGTACCGCCCCCGGAAGTCGGTCAGGCGGGTCACCCCGGCCGCTACGGCCGCAACGGCGACCGGCGCGAGCGCCCCGCCCGCGCCGGCGGCGAACACTCCGGGCGTCCCCTGGCCGAGCAGGCTGGTCGCCAGGCTCATTCCGCCGCCCGCGACCATCTGGGCGGTAGCGCCCCGTGCGCTGCGCGCGAACCGCTGGAGCCGGGTCACCGGGACCTCGTCCACGCCACGTGCCGGTGGCTCCTTCGTACGGCCCGCGAGCAGGTCCCCCACCTCCTGCAGTGCGGCCAGGTCCTGCTGGTGCCACCAACGGGAGAGGGCGTCGGCCGCGTCATCCGTGTATCGCTGCCACTGCTCACCGCTCATCAGGCCGAGCCGCAGCTCGAACCGGGTCGGATACGTCACGACCGGTGTCCGCTCCACGAGCGTCGCTGCCTCGCGGCGCCGGATGCCGCGTCTCGGCGAGGCCAGCCCGAGCATGCATCCCTCGCTCGCCGCGATGGCTCGGTAGTACGTCTCGTCGAAGGACTCGCGCAGTGTCTGCGCATCCGCCTCGGCCGCGGGGTCACCGGAGTGCAGCAGGCGGTCAAGGCTCTCGTACAGGCGGCTGCGGCTGGGCAGGCCGTTCACATCGAACTCTCCGCCGGTCCAGGCGGCGAGCACCGCCCGGCCCTCGGCACCGGCTATTTCCTCCGGGCGCGGCGGGGGGCGCAGCGCGTACGCGGTCGCGTAGTCGGCGGGCGCCAGGGGGCTGACCTCCAGCAGGCCGCGCTCGGCGGCCTCCAGCCAGTCCCTCCACCGGGTGATCGTGCGCCGCCGCAGCGGGGTGTCGAGGACACCCGTCGCCGCCAGCAACCGGTCTGCCGCGCCGACCGGCCCCTCGGCGCCGACGGCCGCGGCGGCAGCCTCGGCGTCCGCGCGCTCGGCCAGCTCCCGCTGGAGCCGCAGGCACTGTTCGTCGGGGACCGGGAGGGAGGAGAAGAGGAAACCGGTCGAGAGCATCGCGATCAGCTGTCCGGCCAGGTCCGCGTTCCGGGAGTTCACCCGGATCGGCAGTACCGCGCCACCGCCGATCGCGCGGATCGCCAGCTCGTCCAGGAGCGCGGCGGGCCGCAGCACGGCGAAGACGGCACCATCGAGCAGTTGGGGATAGGTCAGGAACAGGGAGCCTCCCTGGATGACCTCCCAGCGCAGCCGCCCGAGCAGCTCCGCCCGCCCGAGCGGGGACAGCCGCTCCAACGGGGCGGTGGCCCCGGGCACTTGGGGGCTGAGCCTGGCCCGCTGCCGTACGCTGTCCCACCCTGTGCTGAGGACCGCGGTCATGTGCCTGCCTTTCTGCGGCGTCCCTACGCGAGCCAGTTCAGCATGTGCGGACGAGCGGAACAACGCAGGGGTCGGCCGCACATGTGGCGGCGCCGGCGCAGTGGGTGAACCCGCTGGTGGGGGCCTATCCGGCCCTGGGTCTGGCCTAGTTCAACTAGAACTGGTATCAGTTCTGAAACAGCGTCAGAAAGGGTGGCGGGGCATGACCGGACTCGTGGAACACGGACAGCTGTTCATCGGCGGCGAGTTGACCGACCCCGTGGGCAAGGACGTCATCGAGGTGATCTCACCGCACACCGAGGAGGTCATCGGCCGGGTGCCGCACGCCTGCCGGGAGGACGTCGATGGGGCCGTGGCCGTCGCGCGCCGCGCCTTCGACGAGGGGCCGTGGCCGCGGGCGACGCTCGAGGAGCGGATCGAGGTCGTCAACCGGATCAAGGACGGCATCGCCGCCCGGCACGAGGAGATCGCCCGGGTGATCTCGTCGGAGAACGGCTCCCCGTACTCCTGGAGCGTCCTCGCCCAGGCGCTCGGCGCGATGATGGTGTGGGACGCGGCGATCAAGGTCGCGCAGGGGTACCCGCACGAGGAACGCCGGGACGGTGTGCTCGGCCCGATCCTCGTCCGGCGCGAGCCGGTCGGTGTCGTCGCGGCCGTGGTCCCGTGGAACGTCCCGCAGTTCGTGGCCGCCGCCAAGCTCGCGCCCGCGCTGCTGGCCGGCTGCACGGTCGTACTGAAGCCGTCCCCGGAGTCACCGCTGGACGCGTACCTGCTCGGTGAGATCGCGCGGGACGCCGGCCTCCCCGAGGGCGTGCTGTCCATCCTCCCCGCCGGCCGGGAGGTCAGTGAGTACCTGGTCGGGCATCCCGGCGTCGACAAGGTCTCCTTCACCGGCTCGGTCGCGGCCGGCAAGCGTGTGATGGAGGTGGCGGCCCGCCACCTGACCCGCGTGACACTGGAGTTGGGCGGGAAGTCGGCGGCCGTCGTCCTGCCGGACGCGGACGTGCAGGCGGCGGTGTCCGGGATCGTCCCGGCGGCCTGGATGAACAACGGGCAGGCGTGCGTGGCCCAGACCCGCATCCTCGTCCCGCGCACCCGTTACGACGAGTACGCCGACGCCTTCGCGGCGGCGGCGAGCGCGCTGAAGGTCGGCGACCCGCTGGACCCGGCGACCCAGGTCGGCCCGCTGGTCGCCCGCCGCCAGCAGCAGCGCAACCTCGACTACATCCGCATCGGCCAGGAGGAGGGCGCCAAGGTCCTCACCGGCGGCGGCCGTCCCGCGGGCCTGGAGCGCGGCTGGTACGTCGAGCCGACCCTCTTCGGCGACGTCCACAACTCCATGCGGATCGCCCGCGAGGAGATCTTCGGCCCGGTGATCTGCCTGCTCCCGTACGGCGACGAGCAGGAGGCGCTGAAGATCGCCAACGACTCCGACTACGGCCTGTCCGGCAGCGTGTGGACCGCCGACGTCGAGCACGGCATCGAGGTGGCCCGGCAGGTCCGCACCGGCACCTACTCGGTCAACACCTTCAGCCTCGACATGCTCGGCCCGTTCGGCGGCTACAAGAACTCCGGTCTGGGCCGGGAGTTCGGCCCCGAGGGCTACGGCGAGTACCTCGAGCACAAGATGATCCACCTGCCGGCGGGGGCGTGAGACATGGGCGACCGCTGGCACGTCGAGGTCGACCGGTCGGTGTGCATCGGCTCGGCCCAGTGCCTCCACCACGCACCCGACGCCTTCCGCCTCGACTCCGCCCGCCAGTCCCACCCGGTGGCCCCGGACACCGATGCCACCGAGTCCGTCCTGGAGGCGGCCGAGAGCTGCCCCGTGGAGGCGATTCTGATCACGCTGGCGGGGAGCGGGGAAGGGGTGTTTCCGCCGGAGGAGTAGCGAACCGGCCGGACCGCCAGGTAGCGACCGCCGCCCCGGTGAATCCCGGGGCGGCGGTCGCGCCGCCCGGCTCGACTACCCCCGGGGCGAGCGGCGGTGGGGCCGTTCGTCCTCCGCGGGCTCCGTCAGATCGATCAGCCGGCACACCGTCTCGATGTCGATCTTGACCTGGGCGATGGAGGCGCGGCCCGAGAGCCAGGTGATGAGCGCCGAGTGCCAGGTGTGTTCGATGACGCGGACCGCCGAGAGCTGCTCGGGGGTGGGGTGCTCCAGGCCCATCGCGTCCAGGATGATCACGGTCGTCTGGCGGGAGACCTGGTCGACCTCGGGGGAGACGCTGCGGTCGGCGAAGGTCAGGGCGCGGACCATCGCGTCCGCCAGGTGCGGCTCGCGCTGCAGGGCGCGGAAGGCGCGCATCAGGGTCTCCGCCACCCGCTCGGCCGCCGTGTCACCCGCCGGGGGCTTCTTGCGCAGGGTGCCGTGCATGTGCTCCAGCTGGTCCTGCATGGTGGCGACCAGCAGGTGGACCTTGGAGGGGAAATAGCGGTAGAGGGTGCCGAGGGCGACCTGGGAGGACTCGGCCACCTCGCGCATCTGTACCGCGTCGAAACCGCCCCGGCTGGCCAGCTGGGCGCTCGCGTGCAGGATCCTGCGGCGGCGGGCCTCCTGCCGCTCGGTGAGCGGAGACGACGGAGACGACGAAGGCCGGACCGTACTCACTTCCACCTTGGATTCCGCAGGCATGGGTCCCGTTCCGTGACAGTCGGTGAGGGCGTCTGTAGGGCACGTGATCAGACAGCAGGCAGGGCGGTCCGCCGTGGCGTGAATCACCTGATCCACTGCTCACAGTGCCCCTACCTGCCGGTAGATTCAGAGCCTCTTGAACGATCAAGTCTGAAACTTGTTCTAGATTAGCGTCCCGTCGTAGTCTCGCGGGACATCGCAGGCAGAAGGGGGCACAGAGTGACCGCTGAGGCCCGGGAAGCGGGCGTCCGGACGGACTCCGCTGCCGACGGCGGGCGACCGCTCGACATCGCGCTCCTCACCTATAAAGGGAACCCGTTCTGCGGCGGCCAGGGCGTCTACGTACGGCACCTCTCGCGCGAGCTGGCCCGGCTCGGGCACCGCGTCGAGGTCATCGGCTCCCAGCCGTACCCCGTGCTTGACGAGGGCTACCCCCGGCTCACCCTCACCGAGCTGCCCAGCCTGGACCTGTACCGCCAGCCCGACCCCTTCCGCACCCCCGGCCTGGGCGAGTACCGGGACTGGGTCGACGGCCTCGAAGTCGCCACGATGTGGACCGGCGGGTTTCCCGAGCCGCTGACCTTCTCGCTGCGCGCCCGCCGTCATCTGCGCGCCCGGCGCGGCGAGTTCGACATCGTCCACGACAACCAGACCCTGGGATACGGGCTGTTGGGGGACATCGGTGCTCCGCTCGTGACCACCGTCCACCATCCCATCACCGTCGACCGGCAGTTGGAGCTGGACGCGGCCGAGGGCTGGAAGCGGCGGTACTCGGTCCGGCGCTGGTACGCCTTCACCCGGATGCAGAAGCGCGTCGCCCGCAGGCTGCCCTCGGTCCTCACCGTCTCCGGCACCTCCCGGCAGGAGATCGTGGACCACCTCGGCGTCCGCGACGACCGCGTCCACGTCGTCCACATCGGCGCCGACACCGACCTTTTCTCGCCTGATCCGGCGGTCCCCGAGGTGCCGGGCCGGATCGTCACCACCTCCAGCGCCGATGTGCCGCTCAAGGGCCTGGTCTTCCTCGTGGAGGCGCTGGCCAAGGTGCGCACCGAGCACTCGGCCGCCCACCTCGTCGTCGTCGGCAAGCGCCCCGAGGAGGGGCCGGTCGCCGCCGCGATCGAGCGCTACGGTCTCGCCGGCGCCGTCGAGTTCGTCAAGGGCATCTCCGACGCCGAACTCGTCGACCTGATCCGCTCCGCCGAGGTCGCCTGCGTGCCCTCGTTGTACGAGGGCTTCTCGCTGCCCGCCGCGGAGGCCATGGCCACCGGCACCCCGCTGATCGCCACGACCGGCGGCGCGATCCCCGAGGTGGCGGGCCGCGACGGCGAGACCTGTCTGGCCGTGACCCCGGCGGACGCGGGCGCGCTGGCGGCCGGGCTGGTACGGCTGCTCGGCGATGCGGAGCTGCGCGCCCGGCTCGGCCGGGCCGGCCGGGAGCGGGTGCTCGCGCACTTCACCTGGGCCCGGGCCGCCGAGGGCACCGTGGCCCACTACCGCGAGGCCATCGCCCGCAGCGGTGGTCCGCGCCCCGCGCTGCCCACCGCGCAGACCGAGGGCCGCCCCGCGGCCGCAACAGGCGTCTACACCGAAAGCAGGGCCACGTGCTGACCGTCGACTTCTCCCGGTTCCCGCTCGCCCCCGGCGACCGTGTCCTGGACCTCGGCTGCGGGGCCGGCCGGCACGCCTTCGAGTGCTACCGGCGCGGCGCCCAGGTCGTGGCCCTGGACCAGAACGGCGAGGAGATCCGCGAGGTCGCCAAGTGGTTCGCGGCGATGAAGGAGGCCGGGGAGGCACCGGCCGGCGCCACCGCCACCGCCATGGAGGGCGACGCGCTGGCCCTGCCTTTCCCGGACGAGTCCTTCGACGTCGTCATCATCTCCGAGGTGATGGAGCACATCCCCGACGACAAGGGGGTGCTGGCGGAGATGGTGCGGGTGCTCAAGCCGGGCGGACGGATCGCGATCACCGTGCCCCGCTACGGCCCCGAGAAGGTCTGCTGGGCGCTGTCCGACGCCTACCACGAGGTCGAGGGCGGCCACATCCGCATCTACAAGGCCCACGAACTGACGGCGAAGGTCCGCGAGGCCGGCCTGAGGCCGTACGGCAGCCACCACGCGCACGCCCTGCACTCGCCGTACTGGTGGCTGAAGTGCGCGTTCGGCGTCGACAACGACAAGGCGCTGCCGGTGCGGGCGTACCACAAGCTCCTGGTCTGGGACATCATGAAGAAGCCGCTGGCCACGCGGGTCGCCGAGCAGGCGCTCAACCCGCTGATCGGCAAGAGTTTCGTGGTCTACGCGACCAAGCCCCACCTGCCTCGCCTGTCCGAAGGGGCGGCCGCCAAGTGACCACCCCCCGGACAGAACACCTCGTCCTGCCCGGGGTCCTCACCGCCGAGCAGGCCGCCGCGACCGTCCGCGGCATCCTCGCCGTGCAGCGGGAGGACGGCGCCATCGCGTGGTTCCGCGGGCACCACCTGGACCCCTGGGACCACACCGAGGCCGCGATGGCCCTGGACGCGGCGGGCGAGCACACGGCCGCCGAGCGGGCGTACACCTGGCTCGCCCGGCACCAGAACGAGGACGGCTCCTGGTACGCCGCCTACGCCGACGGCGCCCACGACGACGTCACCGACCGCGGCCGCGAGTCGAACTTCGTCGCCTACATAGCCGTCGGCGTCTGGCACCACTACCTGTCCACCGGCGACGACACGTTCCTGGACCGCATGTGGCCGACCGTCTACGCGGCCGTGGAATGGGTGCTCACGCTCCAGCAGCCCGGTGGCCAGATCGGCTGGCGGCAGGGCGACGACGGTACGCCCGTCGCGGACGCCCTGCTCACCGGCAGTTCCTCCATCCACCACGCGCTGCGCTGTGCCCTCGCGATCGCCGAACAGCGTGAAGAGGCCCAGCCGGACTGGGAGTTGGCGCTCGGCGCGCTGCGCCACGCGATCCGCCGCCATCCGGAGCGCTTCCTCGACAAGGACCGCTACTCGATGGACTGGTACTACCCGGTCCTCGGCGGCGCCCTGACCGGTGGGGAGGCCAAGGCCCGCATCGCCGAGTCCTGGGACCGGTTCGTCGTACCGGGCGTCGGCGTGCGCTGCGTGGACCCCAACCCGTGGGTGACCGGCGGCGAGTCCAGCGAACTCGCCCTCGCCCTGTGGGCGGTGGGGGAGTCGGACCGCGCGCTGGAGGTCCTCCAGTCCATCCAGCACCTGCGCGATGCGGAGTCCGGTCTGTACTGGACCGGCTACGTCTTCGAGGACGACGCGATCTGGCCGCGCGAGCTGACGTCGTGGACGGCGGGGTCCCTGCTGCTCGCGGTGGCGGCCCTCGGCGGCCATGAGGCGACGTGCGCGGTCTTCGGCGGCGAACACCTGCCGGCGGGCCTGGACCCGGACTGCTGCGGCCGGTAGCGCCCCGGAACACACCCGCGGACGGAACTCGACCGGACTACCCCAAGTGGCGCACCCGAGCGGATCAGGAGAGGCTGCCGTAGGAAACAGCCGCTCGGGGACAACGTCCGGAGGACCCCGTGCCCGTACCGATACGGCGCCTCTTCGTGGCGCTCACGCTCAGTACCGCCCTGCTGGCCGGGACCACGGCCTGCGGCACAGGCGAGAAGACCAGCACGGAGGACACCGCGGCGGTGCGGACCGCCCCCGCCGCCGCCACTCCCAGCCCGACCGCCTCGGCGCAGCGGCAGAAGCTCGCCAAGACCCGGTTCGTGGCCAACGCCGGTCTCGCGGCCGGCGCGACCTACCAGTGGATCGTGAAGCCCTGGAAGGCGGGCGAGTTCAAGAAGGGCGCCCACGGCCGCAAGTCGGCCCTGGTGAAGGCCGCCCTGGCCGGTACCTTCACCTACAACCGGCTCAAGGCCGCCGAGCGCAACGCCCAGGGCGACCCCAAGCTGGCCAAGGCACTCGCACCGCTCAGCTCGGGCATCGAGGCGCTGAAGAACCTGCCGGCCAAGCTCAAGAACGGTGACGACAGCGCCGCCGGCTCCTTCAACGACACCGTCAACAAGGTCAAGAGCGCGGGCGCCGGCGCCGGTGCCCCGGTCCAGAACAAAGTGCCCTCGGCCGCCCAGCTCACCAAGGGCAGCTAGCGGGCTAGGAGTTCAGCTCGGCCAGCACCCTGAGGGTGTGCGGGTCCGGTGACACGGCCAGCAGGTCGGTCACCGGCCCCGCACGCCACGCCACGAGCCGCTCGGCGATGCGCTCACGCGGCCCGACCAGCGAGATCTCGTCGGCGAAGTCGTCCGGCACGGCCAGTACGGCCTCCTCGCGCCGCCCGGCCCGGAACAGCTCCTGGATCCGCCGGGCCTGCTCCTCGTAGCCCATGCGGGCCATCAGGTCGGCGTGGAAGTTGCGGGCCGCGTGCCCCATTCCGCCGATGTAGAAGCCGAGCATGGCCTTGACCGGCAGCAGTCCCTCGGCCACGTCGTCGCACACCCGCACCTGGGCCAGTGGAGCCACCATGAACCCCTCGGGCAGTTTCCGCACGGCCTCCCCGTACACCTCGGGCCGGCTGGGCGCCCAGTACAGCGGCAGCCAGCCGTCGGCGATCCGGACCGTCTGCGCCACGTTCTTCGGGCCCTCGGCGCCGAGCAGCACGGGCAGGTCGGGCCGCAGCGGGTGGGTGATGGACTTCAGCGGCCGGCCGAGCCCGGTGCCCTCCGGCCCCCGGTAGGGCAGCGGATGGAAGCGTCCGGCCGCCTCGACGGGCCCTTCCCGGCGCAGCACCTGCCGTACGACGTCCACGTACTCGCGGGTCGCGGTCAGCGGCGACTTGGGGAACGGGCGGCCGTACCAGCCCTCCACCACCTGCGGTCCGGACAGGCCCAGGCCGAGCAGCACCCGCCCGCCGGAGAGGTGGTCCAGGGTGAGCGCGTGCATCGCGGTGGCGGCCGGTGTGCGGGCGGCCATCTGGGCGACGCCCGTGCCCAGCCTGATCGTTGACGTGCGCGCCGCGATCCAGGTGAGCGGGGTGAAGGCGTCCGAGCCCCAGGACTCCGCCGTCCACACCGAGTCGTAGCCGAGCCGCTCCGCGGCGACGGCCAGCGGCACATGACCGGCGTCCGGACCGCGTCCCCAGTACCCGAGTGCGAGACCGAGCCGCATGCCCCTGCCCTCCCTGTCTCCCGGCGCGTCTGCTGACGAGTCGTCAGATCGCTGCCGGGAGGCGAGAGTACGGCAACGGCCCCCCGCCCGGAAGGGCGGGGGGCCGTTGCCGTGGCGGTGTGCGGGATCAGCCGCGCTGGATGCCGGAGGTGTCCTGCAGGACACCGCGGCGGCCGTCCTGGGTCTGCGCGACCAGCGTGGCACCGCGCTGCTCGACGGCCAAGTACCAGGTCCCCGGCGCCAGTTCGGCGATCGGGGTCGGCGCGCCGTCCTCGCCGAACAGCGGACGGGCCACCGGCACGGCGAACCAGAACGGCGAGAAGTCCGCGGCGGCGGGCTGCGGCGCAGCCGGCGGGGCACCCTGCGCGGCCGGCTGCTGCTGCCCGAACGGCTGCCCCGGCTGCGGCTGGGCACCGTACGGCTGCTGCGGGGCCGGGGCACCCGGGTAGCCGTAACCACCGGGCGGCTGCGCGCCGTAGGGCTGCGGGGCAGCCGGCTTGGCGGCCGGGAGCAGCGTGCCCTGCAGGGCCGGGACCAGCGGGGTGGCGACGGCCGCGCCGGCCAGGACCAGCGTGGCGACGAGGGCCAGGATCAGGCCGCTGCCGGCGCTGAAGCCGCCGTTCGAGCCGCCGCCCATGTTGTCGAAGGCGCCCGCCGGGTCGAAGATGTTGCCGAGCGCGCTCCACGCGGCGAAGACGGTGAACGCGATGCCGAACGTGCCGAGGTCGAGACCGGCGACCTTGGGCGCCTGCGGCAGCCCGCGAGCGACGACGATCAGTGCGGCGCCGATGACACCCGCCAGGACGACACCCATCAGCACCGGGCCGCTGCTCCAGGCGTTGGGGATCTCCGAGCTGCTGACTCCGTCGATCGAGTAGAGGCTGAGGAACGACGCGATCAACAGCACCACCGCTGCTCCGATCACCACGCCGTCGCCTCTAGTGAGGGAGCGGATATTCACTTCAGGTCCTTCGTAGGTCGTCTCTCGTCGTCGGTAGACACTACCGTCCGCAAGATCCGGCCGTCCGGCCGTATCCACCCGCCGGTCACGACTCGCGCAGGAAACTCACGATTCCGTCAGACATCCCTTGCGCCGCCTTCTGCCGCCAGGCTCCGCTGGTCAGCAGTGCCGCGTCCTTGCTATCGCGCATGTTGCCGCACTCGATGAACACCTTCGGAACTGTTGACAGATTGAGACCACCGAGGTCCGTACGCGTAACGAGACCGGTACCTTTGCCGACGTAGTTGGACGGCGGCTCACCGGTGTCACGGAGGAAGTTCCCCGCGATGCGCTTGCCCAGGTCGGTCGAGGGTCCGACGATCTTCCGGGTGTCCGCCGCACCCGCGTGCACGGACCCCGGCAGGATCACGTGGAAGCCGCGGTCGCCCTCCGCGGAGCCGTCGGCGTGGATGGAGATCGCGGCGTCGGCACGGGCGTTGTTCCCGAACCGGGCCCGCTCGTCCACGCACGGCCCCCACGCCGGAGTGTTCCCGTCACGGGTCAGCTTCACCGTGGCGCCCTGCTTCTCCAGCAGCGTGCGCAGCCGGTGGGCGACGTCGAGGGTGAACCGGGCCTCGGTGTAACCGTCGTTGGTGGACGTACCAGTGGTGTCGCACTCCTTCTTGTTCGTCCCGATGTCGACCTGGCGGTTGATCTCGGCCGTGTGCTGGAAGTTGCCCTGGTTGTGGCCCGGGTCGATGACCACGACCTTGCCCGCGAGCGACCCGGGGGCGCCGTCCCCCTTGGCGTCCTGGGCGGACGACGAAGCGGCGGAGGATCCGGTGGGCGAGGCGGAGCTGCCCGAGGCGCCGAAGGGCGCGGCGGACGTACGGGAGGCCGGTGCGGCGGAAGCCGCGCGGTCCGCGCCGCCGCCACCCCCCACGGCCTCGTACACCACCCAGCCGAGCAGTGCGCCGGGAACCAGCGCGGCCAGCGCCACGGTCAGGGGGCCGCGCCGGGGCCGGCGCGGCTGCGGGGGTTCGAATTCCGGGCCTGTGTACGACACGTCTGCGACTCTAACCGGGGTCTCAGATCCCCGCGCGCGTTCGCCGCAGGACTCGGAGCGAACCGGTGACGGAGGCCTCCTCGAACGCGCCGGACGCAAGGGCCCGCAGGTACACGCGGTACGGCGCCTGCCCGGTGAACTCGTCCTCCGGATGGGGGAAGACGTCGTGGATCACCAGCAGACCGCCCTCGGCCACATGCGGCGCCCAGCCCTCGTAGTCGGCGCCGGCGTGCTCGTCGGTGTGGCCGCCGTCGACGAAGACGAGGCCGAGCGGGGAGTTCCAGAGCGCGGCGATCCGCGGGGAGCGGCCGACCAGCGCGATCACGTGCTCCTCGAGCCCGGCCCTGAACAGCGTGCGGCGGAACGCCGGCAGCGTGTCCATCAGCCCGACCTCGGGGTCCACGGTCTCGGGGTCGTGGTACTCCCAGCCGGGCTGCTGCTCCTCGCTGCCCCGGTGGTGGTCGACGGTCACCGCGCTGACCCCGGCCGCGCGGGCCGCGTCGGCGAGCAGCACGGTGGAGCGCCCGCAGTACGTCCCGACCTCCAGCAACGGCAGCCCCAGCCGCCCGGCCTCCACCGCGGCCGCGTACAGCGCCAGCCCCTCGTCCACGGGCATGAACCCCTTGGCCGCCTCGAACGCGGCCAGGATCTCGGGCTTGGGGGCGGGCACAGCGGCGGAGGCGGCGGACATGGGGGGCCTTCCGGTTCGTACGACGTTTCCGGCCGCCCATGCTGCCGTACCCCCTGTCACGTGCGGACAGGGGGTACGGAGGGAAAGCCGCGAACCTGGAGGAAACCGCCCGGATTCTAGGCGCTCACGGCCTCCCCGGGCAGGGAGAGGTCCAGATCGACAGCCCGCTCCTCACCGGAATGCGTGGCGGAAGAGGCGAGCGGCCCATGGCCGGAGGCCATCGCGGCCAGCACGTACGCCCCCTGGGCCGGCACGGCCAGCGCATACGTGCCGTCCTCGCCGGAGACGGTCGCCCCGGCCTGCCGCCCGCGCCGGTCGATCAGCGTGACCTTGGCCCGGGCGACGGGGACACCGGTGGCGTCCAGGACCCGGCCGCGAAAGCCCCGCAGCGCCTCCTCGGCCAGCTCCAGGACGGCGTCCTCCTCGCTGCTGGCCCGCAGTTGAGTGTGCTGCTGCTGAGCCGGGCGGCCGGCCTTCGGCAGGAACAGCGCGAGCAGCAGACCCAGCGCGACGGCCGCCGTGGCGATCAGGAAGGAGACCCGGAAGCCGTGCATGGTCGGGATGGCGACGCCGCCCGCCTTGTTCGCGGTGTTGGCCAGCACCATGCCGATGACGGCGCTCGACACCGACGTGCCGATGGAACGCATCAGCGTGTTCAGGCCGTTGGCCGCGCCGGTCTCCGAGGCGGGGACCGCGCCGACGATCAGCGCGGGCAGCGAGGAGTAGGCGAGGCCGATGCCGGCGCCGAGGATCACGGACGTGACGATCGTCTGCCAGGCCGCGTCCATCAGGCCGAGGCCGCCGCCGTAGCCGATCGCGATGATCAGCAGACCCATGATCAGGGTGACCTTGGGGCCGAAGCGGGCGGACAGGCGGGCGTAGACCGGGGCGGTGAACATCATGGTCAGGCCCAGCGGAGCCACGCACAGGCCCGCGACGACCATGGACTGGCCGAGGCCGTAGCCGGTGGCCTTCGGCAGCTGGAGCAGCTGGGGCAGGACCAGCGAGACGACGTAGAACGCGACGCCGACCATGATCGACGCGAGGTTGGTGAAGAGCACGGCGGGGCGTGCGGTGGTGCGCAGGTCGACCAGGGGCGCCTTGATCCGCAGTTCGAACAGGCCCCACAGGACGAGGACGACGACGGAAGCGGCGAACAGGCCGAGCGTGGTGCCGGAGGACCAGCCCCAGTCGCTGCCCTTGGTGATCGGCAGCAGGAGCAGCACCAGGCCGGTGGACAGGCCGAGCGCGCCCGCGAGGTCGAAGGAGCCCTCCGCGCGCATCGGGGACTCGGGCACGGCGAGCAGGGTGAGGGCGATGGCGAGCGCGCCGAGGCCGGCGGCGCCGTAGAACAGGACGTGCCAGTTGGTGTGCTCCGCGACCAGGGCGGCGGCGGGCAGGGCGAGGCCGCCGCCGACGCCTATGGAGGAACTCATCAGGGCCATGGCCGAGCCGAGCTTCTCGCGGGGGAGCATGTCGCGCATGAGGCCGATGCCGAGCGGGATCGCGCCCATGGCGAAGCCCTGCAGAGTACGGCCGACGATCATGGTGAGCAGCTGGCTGGTGAGCGCGCTGACCAGGGCGCCGACCACCATGACGGCGAGGCTGACGATCAGCATCCGCCGCTTGCCGTACAGGTCGCCGAGGCGGCCCATGATCGGGGTGGCGACGGCGCCGGAGAGCAGGGTCGAGGTCAGTACCCAGGTGGCGTTGCTGGGGGCGGTGCTCAGCAGCTGCGGCAGGTCCTTGATGACCGGCACGAGCAGGGTCTGCATCACCGCGACCACGATGCCCGCGAAGGCGAGCACCGGGACCACGGCCCCGCTTGCCTGCCGCGCCGGCTGGTCGGTCGTCGTGTGGGTCATTGAGTGAGGCCTCCCGTGAACATAAGTGCTCGGTAAACCTCGTATGCACAGGCAACTATTCCGTTGCTTCGGGCCCCTAATCAAACCTGGCCAATCCTTGACCTGTTCATGGGTTCCTGGCGCACTGTCAGGAAACCGGCGCGCTTGCCGCCAGGGGGCTGGCATGTTGATGGAACACGTTCTACTCTGACGCGCCATGAAGGCCTATGTCGCCGGGGTCGGGATGACCAGGTTCGAGAAGCCCGAGACCCGTTCATGGCAGTACTGGGACATGGTGCGGGAAGCGGGCGAGGCGGCCCTGGCGGATGCCGGGATCGCCTACGAGGATGTGGAACAGGTTCCCATCGGCTACTGCTTCCAGCCCTCCACCGCCGGCCAGCGGGCCGTGTACGAGCTGGGGCTCACCGGTGTCCCCGTCTACAACGTCAACAACAACTGCGCGACCGGCTCGACCGCGCTGATGCTGGCCCGGCAGCTCGTCGAGGGCGGCGCGGCCGACTGCGTGCTCGCGCTCGGCTTCGAGAAGATGAAGAAGGGCGCGCTGGGCGGCGGGGCCGACGGCGCGGCCGCCGATGGATGGGGGACGTCCCCCGTGGCCCGGCACTACGGCGTCATGGCCGCCCGGCACGGCTTCGAGCCGGCCCCGCCGACCGCGCAGATCTTCGGCGACGCGGCCCGCGAGCACATGGAGCGGTACGGCACCACCGAGGCCCAGCTCGCCGCCGTCGCCGCCAAGAACCACCGGCACTCCGCACACAATCCGTACGCGCAGTTCCGGGACGTGTACGAGGTGGCCGACATCCTGTCCGCGCGGATGGTGCACCGGCCGCTGACCAAGCTCCAGTGCTCGCCGACGTCGGACGGGGCGGCGGCGGCCGTGGTCGTGTCGCAGCGGTTCGCCTCGCGGCGCGGGCTCGGCGGGCTGGTGGAGATCGCCGGGCAGGCCATGGCCACGGACACCGAGGAGTCCTTCGCCTCCGGCTCCTGCATCGACGTCGTCGGACAGCCCATGTCCCGCGAGGCGGCCCGCCAGGCGTACGAGCGCTCCGGGCTCGGCATCGAGGACGTCGACGTGATCGAGCTGCACGACTGCTTCTCGGTCAACGAACTGCTCACGTACGAGGCGCTCGGCATGTGCGCACCGGGGGAGTCCGGGAAGCTGGTCGAGTCGGGCGCGACGACGTATGGCGGCCGATGGGTGGTGAACCCGTCCGGCGGGCTGATCTCCAAGGGCCACCCGCTGGGCGCGACCGGCCTCGCCCAGGCCGCCGAACTGGTCTGGCAGTTGCGCGGTGCGGCGGGGGAGCGCCAGGTGCCCGGGGCGCGGGTGGGACTCGCGCACAACATCGGGCTGGGCGGGGCGGCGGTGGTGACGGTGCTGCGGGGGGCGTAGGAAAGGGTCAGCCGCGGCCGGCCGCCGGGCCACGGCTGATGCGGGGTTCACAGCCACCCCTGCTGCCGGGCCTCCCGTACCGCCTCGGTCCGGTTCCGGGTGCCCGTCTTGCCGATGGCGGAGGACAGGTAGTTCCGGACGGTGGACTCGGACAGATGCAGCCGGCCGGCGATGTCGGCGACCGTCGCCCCGTCCACCGACGCCTTCAGCACGTCGCACTCGCGGGCCGTCAGCGGATTCGGCCCGGCGCTGAGCGCGGCGGCGGCCAGCGCCGGATCGACCACGGTCTCACCGGTGAGCACGCGCCGGATCGCCACGGCCAGTTCCTCCACGGGCCCGTCCTTGACGAGGAACCCGGCCGCCCCGGCCTCCATGGCCCGGCGCAGATAGCCGGGCCTGCCGAAGGTGGTGAGGATCAGCACCCGGCAGCCCGGCGCCTGCTCGCGCAGCTCGGCCGCCGCGTCCAGCCCGCTGGCGCCCGGCAGTTCGATGTCCAGCAGGGCCACGTCCGGCCGGTGCAGCAGCGCCGCCTCGACGATCGCGTCACCTCGGGAGACCTGGGCGACGACCTCGATGTCGTCCTCCATGCCGAGCAGCAGCGCGAGGGCCCCCCGCATCATCCCCTGGTCCTCTGCGAGCAGAACCCGGATGCACGTGGCGGGCCTGCCGTCCCGGGGCATCTCGTTCATGGGCTCAGCCTACGGCCGTGGAGCCCGGCCGCATCCGCTCACCGTGACCGGGGGATTCCCCCGCGCCGGACCCGGGGCCCGGGCCCGCACTAGGCTTCCGGCATGCCTGACGCTGCGTCGACGTCCCGTTTCTACGACGAACTGGCCGAGGACTACCACCTGATCTACCCGGACTGGGAGGCGTCCGTGCGCCGGCAGGGCGCCGCCCTGGACGCCCTGATCGGGCGGGCGGGTGCGGCCGTGCTGGACTGTGCCTGCGGGATCGGGACGCAGGCGCTCGGGCTCGCCCTGCGCGGTCATCGGGTCGTCGGGACCGATCTCAGCGCCGGGGCCGTGGCGCGAGCCCGGCGGGAGGCCGGCCGGCTCGGGGCGGGGCTGGTCACCGCGGTGGCGGACATGCGGCAACTGCCGTTGGCCGACGGCCGGTTCGACGCCGTCGTCTGCGCCGACAACGGGCTGCCCCACCTCCTCACGGAGGGGGACGTGCGGGCCGCGCTGGCCGAGATGCGCCGGGTGCTGCGGCCCGGCGGGCGGCTGCTCGTCAGCACCCGCCGCTACGACGACCTGCTGCGCGACCGTCCGGCCTCGACGCCCCCGCAGGTGCACGAGCCCGCCGACGGCACCGGACGCACCGTCACCTTCCAGCTCTGGCACTGGCACGAGGACGGCGAGCACTACGACCTGGAGCACTTCCAACTGCTCCCGGGGCAAGGGGAGCAGGGGGAGCAAGGGGAACAGCAGGAGTGGCGCGTCCGGGTCCGGCGGTGCGTCTACTGGGCGCTCGGGCGGGACCGGCTCGCCGGATTCGCCGCCGCCGAGGGATTCGCGGACATCGTCTGGCTGATGCCTGAAGAGACGGGTTTCTTCCAGCCGCTGCTCATGGCGCGGCGGCCGGCGATTAAAGAATCACCATTTTCCGGTGCAGCGGGTCTTGACGCCGTCTGAGTCCGCCCAAACAATCGCCCCTGCATTTCAAGAAATCCCCGCTAATTCAACAGTCGAATAGGTTCGGTATTTCGATCGAACGTCGTTCGGGATATCGGACAGGCGCTGTCAGGCGTCACCCCCAACCCGCACCGCCCTACGACGAACCCGAGGTGCACCGTGCTCCTGAGTTCCCCCCACGTCCGTCCCCGGCGCCTGAGAAGCGCCGTCCTGTCCGTGCTCGCCGTCTGTGCCACCCTCGTCGCGCTGCTGCTCGGCACCGGTGCGCCGCAGGCGGCCGCGGCGAGTTCGCTGCCCTGCGACATCTACGCCGCGGCGGGCACTCCCTGTGTCGCCGCGCACAGCCTGGTCCGGGCGCTGTACTCCTCGTACAACGGCTCGCTGTACCAGGTGCGGCGAGCCTCGGACAGCGCCACGAAGGACATCGGGCTGCTGTCCGCCGGCGGGTACGCCGACGCGGCCGCCCAGGACTCCTTCTGCTCCGGCACGACCTGCATCATCACCAAGATCTACGACCAGTCCTCCCGCCACAACAACCTCACGGTCGAGGGCGCGGGCGGGGCCGGTGCCGCCGATGTGGGGGCGCCCGCGGACGCGCTGCCGGTGACCGTCGGCGGCCACCAGGTCTACGGCCTGGAGATCTCCGCCGGCATGGGCTACCGCAACGACTCCACCTCGGGCGTCGCCACCAACGGTGCCGCCGAGGGGATGTACATGGTGACCTCAGGCACCCACGTCAACGGCTCCTGCTGCTTCGACTACGGCAACGCCGAGACGAACAACAAGGACACCGGCAACGGGCACATGGACGCCATCAACTTCGGCACCGAGTGCTGGTTCTCGCCCTGCTACGGCTCCGGCCCCTGGGTGCAGGCCGACCTGGAGAACGGGCTGTTCCAGTCCAACCTCGGCTACAGCACGAACTCGTCCAACACCGGCACGGGCGCGATGCCGTTCGTGACCGCGCTGCTCAAGAACAACGGGCAGAACCATTTCGCGCTGAAATACGGAAATGCGCAATCGGGTGGGCTCACCACCACCTATTCCGGCAGTGAACCCACCACCAGCAGTGGCTACTCGCCCATGCACCAGGAGGGCGCCATCGTCCTCGGCACCGGCGGTGACAACAGCAACGGCTCCATCGGCTCCTTCTTCGAGGGCGTGATGACCTCGGGCATCCCGACCGACGCCGCCGACGCCGCCGTCCAGTCCGACATCGTCTCCGTCGGCTACGGCGGCTCGACCGGCAGCACCGGCACGCTGAGCGCGGGCTCGGAGATCTCGCTGCGCGCGACCACGTCCTGCTGCACCGGCGACTACGTCCGGCACCAGAACAACGCGGGCGTGCTGTCCTCCGTCACCTCGAGCAGCTCGGCCCTCGACAAGAACGACGCCACCTGGATCGTCCGCAAGGGCCTCGCCGACAGCTCCTGCGTCTCCTTCGAGTCGCGCAACTACCCCGGTGACTACCTGCGGCACTTCAACTTCAAGCTCTACCGGCAGCCCATGGACGGCACCGCCCAGTTCCGGGCCGACGCCACCTTCTGCCCGCAGACCGGCAAGAGCGGCACCGGCACCTCGTTCGCGTCGTACAACTACCCGACGAGATACCTGCGCCACTACGACTACAACCTCTACATAGCGAGCGACGGCGGGTCCAACGACTTCGACAGCAGTACGTCGTGGACCGACGACGTCAGCTGGGCGGTCAGCTCGCCCTGGGCGCCGTAGTCACCGCCTCCTTCGTCAACCGATCCGACTCCACCGGGAGTTCGGCGGTGACCGTGAAGCCGCCGCGCAGCGACGGGCCGGCCGTGAGCGAGCCGCCCGCCGCCGCGAGGCGCTCGGTCAGCCCCTTCAGCCCCGTACCGCCGATGCCCTGCTGGGGCCGGCCGGCCGGCTTGCCGGTGCCGGTGCCGTTGTCGGTGACGGTGAGCCGCGCCTGCTCGGCGCCGCTCTCGACCGTGATCTCGCAGCGGCTCGCGTCACTGTGCCGGACCACGTTGGTGACCGCCTCGCGCACCACCCAGCCGAGCAGCGCCTCGGTCTGCGGGTCGAGCGGCTCGCCGGACTGGCGTACCACCGGCTTCACGCTCGCGGCGGACAGTGCCGAGCGGGCCCGGGTCAGCTCGGTGGCGAGGCTGCCCTCCCGGTAGCCGGTCACGGCCTCGCGGATCTCGGTGAGCGCCTGCCGGCCCACCGACTCGATGTCCGCGATCTGGCCCAGCGCCGCGTCCATGTTCCGCGGGGCCAGCCGCCGGGCCGCCTCCGACTTCACCACGATCACGGACAGCGTGTGCCCGAGCAGGTCGTGCAGATCGCGCGAGAAGCGCAGCCGCTCCTTCTCCACCGCGCGCCGGGCCAGCTCCTCGCGCGCGGTCCGCAGCTCCCGTACCGCCTCGGACAGGCCGAGGATCGCGGCGGTCACCATGCTGGACAGGAAGGTGCCGTAGGCGATGTTCACCGCGTCCGAGCCGTCGCGGACGCCCGAGATCGCACCGGCGTACGCGGCCAGCAGCACCCCCGTCCGGCCCAGCCACGGCCCGCGCAGCGCGGCGCCCGTCGCGAGCCCCAGCAGTGGGAAGAAGAACAGCCAGCTGCCGCCGTAACCGAGGGCCAGGCCCGTGGTCACCAGGCCCATCAGCAGCAGTGCCACCCGGGTGGAGACGGCCTCGCGCTTCTCCCGCTCGAAGGAGCGGAACGTGACGTAGATGTACAGGGAGTTGAAGGCCAGCAGGCCCAGACCGCCGATCAGCGGGTTCGGGGTCTTGCCCTGGAGCAGGTTGGAGAAGGCCCCCATCCCCATCAGCAGCCAGGGCAGCAGCGCGAAGCCGGTGGGCGGCGGGCCCGGACGGTCGACGTCCGGGACCCCGCCCTTCTTGCCGGCGGCCCGCTGCGCGGCCTTGAAACGCTCGTGCTCCGCCTTCCAGCGCTCGTGCTCCGCCTTCCACTCGATCCGAGCCGTCCGCCACTCCCGCGCCCGGCTCCGGACTCTCCGCGTCCACGTCATATCCGTGTTTCCCCCGATCACATGGTCTCCGCCCCACGGCGGTGCGACAGCACAGCGTACGAACCGAACAGTCTCAGCCACACCGTCAGCACGATGATGGCACCGGCACCGGGGGCGCGCCCGTCCACCGCGGCCGCGCCCGGCCGTGCCCGGCCGTGCCCCGCAGGGCGGACCGGTGCGGGGACGTCATACCTACGACGCTACGGCGCCGGGCCCGCCCCGGGCAGATGCGCATGTACGGACTCGGGCAGTACAAATGTCACCGACCGCGAACCTGACACTGACCTGACACTGCGTCAGGAGCCTTCACAACTGCGGAGCGCTCGGCTATACAGAGGGCGCCGGATTGGAACGCGTTCTAGATCCGCCCGTGGACGACCTCGGTGCGGCCGACGGTGCGGACGACCGCGCCGGGGTCTTGAACCGCCAGTGTCAGGAGCCGTATGCCCATCGACGCAGCAAAGGCCCTCGCGGCCGAACCCCGTACCGGTGAGATCTCCTGGACCGCCAAGGACGTCCAGCTCTACCACCTCGGCATCGGCGCGGGCACGAATCCCGACCGACACAGCCCCGCCACCGACCCCGACGAGCTGCGCTACACCCTGGAGTCACGGCTGCACGTCCTGCCGAGCTTCGCCACCGTCGCGGGCTCCGGCGCGCCCGGAGTGATCAGCGGGCTGTCCATGCCCGGTGTCGAGGTCGAACTCGCCAAGGTCCTGCACGGCGGGCAGACGCTGGAGATCCACCGTCCCCTCCCGGCCGAGGGCACCGCGACCGCGACCAACCGGCTCGCCGCCGTGTACGACAAGGGCAAGGCCGCCATCCTGGTCCTGCGCACCGAGGTCGCCGACGCCGACGGCCCGCTGTGGACGAACGACGCCGAGATCTTCGTACGCGGGGAAGGCGGCTGGGGCGGCGACCGCGGCCCGTCCGTCCGGCTGGACCCGCCGGCCGGCGAGCCCGACCGGATCGTCGAGCGGCCGATCCGCCCGGAGCAGGCCCTCCTCTACCGCCTCAGCGGTGACTGGAATCCGCTGCATGCCGACCCCGAGTTCGCGGGGCGGGCCGGCTTCGACAGGCCGATCCTGCACGGACTGTGCACCTACGGCATCACGCTCAAGGCGGTCGTGGACACGCTGCTCGGCGGGGACGTGAGCCGGGTGCGGTCGTACACCACCCGGTTCGCCGGGGTCGTGTTCCCCGGGGAGACCCTGCGCATCCGGATGTGGCAGGGGGAGGGGAGCGTGCGGGTGGCCGTGAGCGCGGTCGAACGGGACGACGCGCCGGTCCTCTCCGACACCATCGTCCGACACTCCTGAGCAGTCCACTCTCGAGGGGAGAGCCGCACCATGCGCGCAGCCGTACTGCACGAGACCGGCCAGGAAAAGCTCGAGGTCCACGACGACGTCGAGGCCGTGGGCGCCGGGCCCGGGAAGGTCAGGGTCCGGGTGCGCGCCACCGGGCTGTGCCACTCCGACCTGTCCGCGATGAGCGGGGTGCTGCCGCAGCCCGCGCCGTTCGTGCCGGGTCACGAAGGGGCCGGGGAGATCCTCGAAGTCGGCGAGAACGTCCGGCACTTGAAGCCGGGCGACCGGGTCGTGATCTGCTGGCTGCCCGCCTGCGGCGCCTGCCCGGCCTGCAAACGCGGCCAGACCCAGCTGTGCCTGGCCGGGTTCATGAACGCCGGCACCCCGAACTTCAAGCGCGCCGGCGGTGACGTCTTCGGCTTCGCGGGCACCGGCACCTTCGCCGAGGAGGTCGTGGTCGACGCGGGCTGCGCCGTGCCCATCCCCGAGGACGTGCCCTTCGACGTCGCCGCGCTGATCGGCTGCGGGGTGACCACCGGACTCGGTGCCGCCCTCAACACCGCCGACGTGGCGGCCGGTTCGTCGGTCGCCGTCATCGGCTGCGGAGGCGTCGGCATCTCGGCGATCCAGGGCGCACGGCTGAAGGGCGCCGCGGAGATCGTCGCCGTGGACCCGGTGGCCTCCCGCCGCGAGTCCGCGCTGAAGTTCGGCGCCACGAAGGCCGTCCCGCCCGACGAACTGGCCGGCGCCAAGGCGCAGGTCACCGGCGGCGAGGGCTTCGACTACGTCTTCGAGGTCGTCGGCAGGTCCGCCACCGCCCGCACCGCCTACGAGAACACCCGGCGCGGCGGCACCCTCGTGGTGGTCGGCGCGGGCGCCATGGACGACTTCCTCCAGCTGAACATGTTCGAGCTGTTCTTCGACGAGAAGCGCATCCTGCCGTCCATGTACGGCGGCGGGGACGTGCTGCGCTCCTACGAACGGGCGATCGCCCTGTGGCGGGCCGGCCGTATCGACCTGGCGGGCCTGATCACCCACCGGGTGCCGCTGGCGGAGATCAACGAGGCACTGGACCAGATGCGTACCGGGACCGCCCTGCGTACGTGCATCGAGATCTGAGGACGCGGCGCATGTCACTGCCACTGCAGGGGATGGCGGCGGTCGTCACCGGCGCCGGGCGCGGGCTCGGCCGGGCCGAGGCGCTGGAACTCGCCCGGCTCGGCGCGGCCGTCGTCGTCAACGACCACGGCCGCTCGGGCCGGGACGGCTCGGGCGCGGCCTCGGCGGGTCCCGCGGAAGAGGTC
Source organism: Streptomyces sp. FXJ1.172 (assembly GCF_001636945.3). Taxonomy (NCBI): domain Bacteria; kingdom Bacillati; phylum Actinomycetota; class Actinomycetes; order Kitasatosporales; family Streptomycetaceae; genus Streptomyces; species Streptomyces sp. FXJ1.172. The sequence goes on from NZ_CP119133.2 coordinate 6,461,812, forward strand.
GTCGCCGAAATACGCGCACAAGGCGGCGAAGCGGTCGCCCACTGCGGAGACGTCGCCGACTTCGCACAGGCCCGCGAGCTGGTCGAGCTGGCGGTCGCCGAATTCGGCAAGCTCGACATCCTCGTCAACAACGCGGGCATCCTGCGCGACCGCATGGTCTTCTCCATGACCGAGGACGAGTGGGACTCGGTGATCCGGGTCCACCTCAAGGGCCACTTCAACACCACCCACTTCGCCGCCGCGCACTGGCGGCAGCGGTCCAAGGCGGCCGGGGGGGAGAAGGTCTACGGGCGGATCGTGAACACCTCCTCGGAGGCGTTCCTCGCCGGTTCCGCGGGCCAGCCCAACTACGCCGCCGCGAAGGGCGGAATCGTCGGCCTGACCACCTCCACCGCCCTCGCCCTCGCCCGCTACGGCGTCACGGTCAACGCGATCTGCCCGCGCGCCCGGACCCGGATGACCGAGGACGTCTTCGCGGGCTTCGCCGCACCGGACGAGGGCCTGGACCCGCTGGCCCCCGAGCATGTCGCCCCGCTCGTCGGCTACTTGGCGGCACCGGCCGCCGCCCGGATCACGGGCCAGCTCCTCGTCGTCCACGGCGGCATGGTCGCGATCGTCGAACGGCCGCGGGTGCAGGCGAAGTTCGACAGCAAGCAGGAGACGTTCACCCACGAGGAACTCGACGCGCTGCTCACCCCGCACTACGCGGACCGGCCGCCGGGGGAGACCTTCGCGGCGGCGGAGGTGCTCGGCCTCAAACGCGGGTGAGCAAAAGGCGACGCGGGTGAGCAAGAAGCGACGCGGGTGAGCAAAGGGAGGAGGGGGTGCCCATGCGGGCACCCCCTCTGTCCTACGACCGTCAGGCAGCTGCCTCGGTGGTCTCCGCGGCCGGCTTGCGGTGCCGCCCGTGCGGAGCCGTCTCATTGTCCTGGGCCGCGATCGGGCCCCGGTGCCGGCCGTGGCCGGACGCGTCCTGAGAGTCGGCAGACAGCTTCTCGGTGGTGCTGGTGTCGCTCATCGGAAGAATTCACCCCGTCAACATGATCTTTCGTACAGCCCGGCGAGTTTAACCGGCGCACCACGGGCCGAATCCAGGCGCACACGCCAACCGGCACTAGTTCGTTACAAGACGCCCCAGGGGTGCTTGCTGCAACGGCACAGGACGTGCCACCACAGGTTCCGGAGGGTCCGGTTCCGTCGGCTGCCGTGACGCCTCGGGCGCCCCGGCTGCCGTGCCGTCCCGGACCGTTCCCTCCGGACCCGCGTCCCCCCGCACCGCGGCGGTACAGCTCACCGCGGTCGCTTCCTCCGGCGCTACGACGGTTCTGCCCGCCGCGGCCGTCTCCCCCTGCACCGTGGCGGTTCTGCTCGCCGCAGCTGTTTCCTGCGGCCCTGCGGCTGTGCCGCCTGCCGCAGCCGTCTCCCCCCGTGCTGCGGCCATGCCGCCCGCCCCGGCCGCCTCCCCCCTGGGTGCCGTCAGGTCCGCCACCCCGCAGGGGGTCTCCTGTGTGGTGTACGGCAGCCGCAGTACCCCGTCTTGTGTCCACCACCCGGTGCCGGTCAGCCACCCCCCGGGCGCCGGAAGGTGGCTCATCCGCCGCCCGTTCGGCCGCCAGGTGCCCACCCAGCTGGTGAGCGGCCCGTCGACGCGCAGCGCCACCGCGCAGCTCTCCGGCGTCAGCACCTGCCCCGGCTGGATCGCGAACGGTGTCACCACGCAGCCGGGCACCCGCAGGGACTCCGGGAAGCGCACCGGCAGCGTGCTGCCGAGCACCCCCCAGCCCAATCGTTCCTGCCCGGGTGAGGGCGCGTCGGAGGAGATGAGCAGCAACCCGCTGTCGGGGTCCGCGAGCAGCAGCCGGTCCTCGCTGTCGGCCGTGATCTGCAGCAGGGGCGAGACCTCGGCGCGTTCCAGGTCCACCACGACCGCCTTGACCGGCCCGCCCAGCTCCCGGTCCAGTGCCAGCATCCGCCCGGCGCGGTCCAGCCACACCCCGCCCGAGCAGCTCCCCGGCACCTCGGCGAGCCGCTCCGGACCGAAGGCGCCGCCCGCCACCAGCCAGACCGTGCTGGAGCGCGGCCCGACGGCGAGGGCGTACGCCCGCGTGCCCCCCGGTGCGGGCGGCAGCAGCGTCAGCCGGCTGCCGGGCTCGGGGCACTCCACCGCGCCCAGCGGCAGCTCACCGGTGCCGGGCCCGGTCGGATACAGCAGCGAGAAGGCGTGCCGGCGCTCGATCAGCCGGTGGATCAGCACCCGGCCGTCGGCCAGGGGCTGCACCTCGGTGCCGGGCTCCTCCGGCTGGTTGCCGGGCAGCGGCACCGCGTACGGCTCCGGGCCGTCCAGCGTCCAGCGCTCCGGGAACCAGCAGTCGCCGTCCAGCGCGAGCCGGGCGGCGTACGCCCCGTCCGCCGTGAGGGCGCAGACCGTCCCCGCCTTCTCGTCCGCACCGTCCGTGGACGGGGGCACGATCGCACAGACCGTCATCGTTCGGTCACCTCCAGCGACGAAGCTAGTTTTCGTACGCGCGGGCGTGGGACCGGCCGAAGCCTGCTTCACACATACGGGTGGCGCAGAAGCGATTCACCTGAGGAAACCGGGGCGTTTGTGCTGAGCGGGACAAGACCATGCGGATGCGGTACGGCCGCGCCGAACAGCCAGGTAGCCTTTTCCCGTGCCCCGTCTGTCTGAAGTCATCGCCGCGCTGGAGAGCCTGTGGCCCGCCGAGCGGGCCGAGTCCTGGGACGCGGTCGGCACGGTGGCGGGCGACCCCGGCCAGGAGGTCGCCCGCGTCCTGTTCGCCGTCGACCCCGTGCAGGAGATCGTCGACGAGGCGGTCGAGCTGGGTGCCGATCTGCTGGTCACCCACCACCCGCTCTACCTGCGCGGTACGACGACGGTGGCGGCGACCCACTTCAAGGGCCGCGTCGTGCACACGCTGATCAAGAACGACATCGCCCTGCACGTCGCCCACACCAACGCCGACACGGCGGACCCGGGTGTCTCGGACGCACTGGCGGGCGCGCTGGACCTGCGCGTCGTCGGCCCCCTGGTCCCGGACCCCACCGACCCGGCGGGCCGCCGGGGCCTCGGCCGGATCTGCGAGCTGGACCACCCGCTGACCGTGCGCGAGCTGGCCGCCCGGGCCGCCGAGCGGCTGCCCGCCACCGTGCAGGGCATCCGGGTGGCGGGCGACCCCGAGGCCGTCGTCCGCACGGTCGCCGTCAGCGGCGGCTCCGGTGACAGCCTCTTCGACCAGGTCCGCGCGGCGGGCGTCGACGCCTTCCTCACCGCCGACCTGCGCCACCACCCGGCCTCCGAGGCTGTCGCGCACAGCCCGCTCGCGCTGCTGGACGCGGCGCACTGGGCCACCGAGTGGCCCTGGTGCGAGCTGGCCGCGAGCCAGCTCGACGAGATCTCCGACCGCCACGGCTGGGACCTGCGCGTCCATGTCTCCAAGACGGTCACCGACCCCTGGACCGCCCACGCGGCGTCCACCCCTTCGAGTAGCTAACAGGAGCCCCCAACTGAACGCCGCGCCCGCCGACCAGATCCGACTCCTCGACGTCCAGGCCCTCGACGTCCGCCTCCAGCAGCTCGCGCACAAGCGCAGGTCGCTGCCGGAGCACGCCGAGATCGACACGCTGAACAAGGACCTCACGCAGCTGCGCGACCTGCTGGTGGCCGCGCAGACCGAGGAGAGCGACACCGCCCGCGAGCAGACCAAGGCCGAGCAGGACGTGGACCAGGTGCGCCAGCGCGCCGCCCGCGACCAGCAGCGCCTGGACTCCGGCGCGGTCACCTCGCCGAAGGACCTGTCCAACCTGCAGCACGAGATCGCCTCCCTCGCCAAGCGCCAGGGCGACCTGGAGGACGTGGTCCTCGAGGTCATGGAGCGCCGTGAGGCCGCGCAGGAGCGGGTGGGCGAGCTGACCGAGCGGGTCGCCTCCGTGCAGTCGAGGATCGACGACGCGACCGCGCGCCGGGACGCGGCCTTCGAGGAGATCGACGGCGAGGCCGGCACGGTGACGAAGGAGCGCGAGGTCGTGGCCGCGTCCGTCCCGGCGGACCTCCTCAAGCTCTACGACAAGCTGCGCGAGCAGCAGGGCGGCATCGGCGCTGCCAAGCTGTACGCCCGTACCTGCCAGGGCTGCCGCCAGGAGCTGGCGATCACCGAGCTGAGCGAGATCCGCGCGGCGGCACCGGACACCGTCGTGCGCTGTGAGAACTGCCGCCGCATCCTGGTGCGTACGGCCGAGTCGGGTCTGTAGACAAGGGGCTTGTCGGGTGCGGGAGTTCATCGTCGAGGCGGACGGCGGCTCGCGGGGCAACCCCGGGCCGGCCGGATACGGCGCCGTGGTCACCGACGCGGCGACGGGCGAGATCCTCGCGGAGGAGGCCGAGTACCTCGGGGTCGTCACCAACAACGTGGCCGAGTACCGGGGGCTGGTGGCGGGCCTGCGCGCCGCCCACGCCCTCGACCCGGCCGCCGTGGTGCACGTCCGCATGGACTCCAAGCTGGTCATCGAGCAGATGTCGGGCCGGTGGAAGATCAAGCACCCCGACATGAAGCCCCTGGCCGCACAGGCCCGTTCGGTCTTCCCGCCGGACCAGGTCACGTACGAGTGGATCCCGAGGGAGCGGAACAAGCACGCGGACCGCTTGGCGAACGAGGCGATGGACGCGGGGGCGAAGGGCGAGGCCTGGTCGCCGGCGACGTCCCGGGCCGCGCTGGACGCCCCGCCGGCCGTTCCGGAACCGTCGGGCCCGCCCGGGGACGCGGCCGCGGGCGCGGCGAAGGCGCGGGCGGCGCTGGCGGGTGCGGCCGCCACGGCCGCGGTCGGCGGCGAGTCCGCCGCGGCCGCGGGCAGCCGTGCCGCCGGGGCGGCGCCCGTCCCGCAGGAAGCCGCGCCTCAGGGCGAGCAGAGCCGGTCCGCCCTCGACGACCGGCACCCGGCCGGCACCGGCGGGCAGGCCGCTCCCGGCGAGCCGCGGGTCTCGGCGCCGGGCTGGAGCAGCGCCCCCGACCTCGGCGCCCCCGCAACGTTCGTGCTGCTGCGCCACGGCGAAACCCACCTGACCCCGCAGAAGCGCTTCTCCGGCAGCGGCGGGACCGACCCCGCCCTCTCCGAAGCCGGCCGCGAACAGGCCCGCCGGGTCGGCGAGGCACTCGCCCGGCGCGGCACGGTCCAGGCCGTCGTCGCCTCCCCCCTCGCCCGCACCCGCGAGACCGCCGGCATCGTCGCCGCCCGCCTCGGCCTGGAGGTGACGGTCGAGGACGGCCTGCGCGAGACGGACTTCGGCGCCTGGGAGGGCCTCACCTTCGGCGAGGTCCGCGAGCGCCATCCGGATGACCTGAACGCCTGGCTCGCCGACCCGGAGGCCCACCCCACCGGCGGCGGCGAGAGCTTCGCCGAGACGGCCACCCGGGTCGCCGCCACCCGGGACAAGCTGGTCGCCGCCTACGCGGGCCGTACGGTCCTGCTGGTCAGCCATGTGACCCCGATCAAGACGTTCGTCCGCCTCGCCCTTGGTGCCCCGCCCGAGTCCCTGTTCCGCATGGAACTCTCGGCGGCCTCGCTGTCGGCGGTGGCGTACTACGCCGACGGCAACGCCAGCGTCCGGCTCTTCAACGACACGTCCCACCTGCGTCCCTGAGCCGGGCGGGCCGGGCGAGCCGCGCCGCGTCCCGCGCCAGCTCCTCGATCCGCGCCCAGTCCCCGGCGGCCACCGCGTCCGCCGGGACCATCCAACTCCCGCCCACACAGCCGACGTTGGGCAGGGCGAGGTACTCGGGCGCGGTCGCCGGGCCGATCCCGCCGGTCGGGCAGAACCGGGCCTGCGGCAACGGCCCGGCCAGCGACCTCAGATACGCCGTGCCGCCCGCCGCCTGCGCCGGGAAGAACTTCATCTCCCGCACCCCGCGCTCCAGCAGCGCGACGACCTCCGAGGTGGTCGACACCCCGGGCAGGAACGGCACTCCCGACCCGTGCATCGCCGCCAGCAGCGTGTCCGTCCACCCGGGGCTGACCAGGAACCGCGCCCCCGCCGCCCCGCACTCGCGCACCTGCTCCGGCGTGAGCACCGTGCCCGCGCCGACCACCGCCGACGGCACCTCGGCGGCGATCGCACGGATCGCGTCCAGCGCCGCCGGCGTCCGCAGCGTCACCTCGATCGCGGGCAGCCCGCCCGCCACCAGCGCCCGCGCCATCGGTACGGCGTCGGCGGCGGCGGAGACGACCACGACGGGGACCACGGGAGCGAGATCCAGCACGGAGGCAGCCGAGGACGGGGGCAGCGGAGAGGTCATGCCCTCATCGTGCCCAGCGGCTGCATCACACGCAATGAGCGTTGCACATGTTGCAATGCATTCAGTTCATTCGTTCGAAGATCAGTGGATCTCCTCCACCAGCACGTCCAGCGACCACGCCTTGCCCGCCTTCCCCGGCGCCTGCGCCTCCACGACGTACCCCAGCTCCCGCAGCGCCTCCACCAGCCCGGCGGGGTCCTTCGGGGCCGCGCCGGCCGTCAGCAGGCTGCGCACCATCCGGCCCTTGGTCGCCTTGTTGAAGTGGCTGACCACCTTCCGCGTCGGCGCGTGCAGCACCCGTACGGTCGCCGTCCGCCCGGCGACCTCGCCCTTCGGCTTCCAGGCCGCCGCGTACGCCGAGGAGCGCAGGTCCAGGACCAGGCCGTCCCCGGCCGCCGCCGGCAGCACCTCGGCCATCGGCGTCCGCCAGTACGCGCCCAGCGCGCCGAGCCCCGGCAGCCGCACGCCCATCGAGCAGCGGTAGGAGGGAATGCGGTCCGTGACCCGTACCGCGCCCCACAGGCCCGAGAAGACCAGCAGCGAGCCCGCCGCGCGCCGCTTGGCCGCCGCGTCCAGCGTGGCCAGCCCGAGGGCGTCGTAGAGGACGCCGGTGTAGATCTCCCCGGCGGGGCGGGCGGCGGCCGTGTGGAGCCCGGCGTTCTTCGCGACCTCGCCGCGCAGCCCCTCGCTCAGCCCGAGCACCTCGCGGGCCTTGTCGTTCTGCCCGGGGTCCCCGGCGCACAGCTCGACCAGCTCGGCGAGCACGGCCCGGCGGGCGGCGGTCAGCCCCGGCAGGGACAGCGACTCCAGCTCCAGCGGGGCGCCCTCGCCCGGGCTCGCCTTGCCTTCGGAGGGCGGCAGCAGGACCAGCAACACGTACTCCTTACGTAGACCTCCGCGCCAGAGTACGGCGTGCCACCCACCCGGCCTCGACCTACGCTCGCTGTATGCCCCGCCGCAGGATCCGCGTGACCGGTGCCCCCGAGGCCCCCCTCAGGGCCGCCCTCGCCGCGCTGCGCAGCGAACTCGGCATCCCCGGGGACTTCCCGCCCGAGGTCCGCGAGGAGGCCGAGCGCGCGGCGAAGGCGCCCGCCCTGCCGTCGTACGACGCCACGGACATCCCCTTCTTCACCCTCGACCCGCCCGCCTCCATGGACCTCGACCAGGCCGCCCATCTGTCCCGGCGGCGCACCGGCTACCGGGTCCGGTACGCCATCGCCGACGTCGCCTCCTTCGTCGCGCCCGGCGGCCCGCTGGACGTGGAGGCCCACCGGCGGGTCAACACCCTGTACTTCCCGGACGGGAAGGTCCCGCTGCACCCCGTCGTGCTCAGCGAGGGCGCCGCCAGCCTGCTGCCGGGCCAGGTGCGCCTGGCCGCGCTGTGGACGCTCGACCTCGACACGGACGGCCGGACCATCGCCGTCGATGTGCGCCGCGCCCTGGTCCGCAGCCGCGCCAGGCTCGACTACGCCGGGGTGCAGAAGCAGATCGACACCAAGGCCGCCGAGGAACCCGTCGCGCTGCTCAAAGAGATCGGCGAGCTTCGCGAGCGGCTGGAGGTGGCGCGCGGCGGTATCTCCCTCAACGTGCCCGAGCAGGAGATCACCGCACAGGACCACACCTACGTCCTGCGCTACCGCGCCCCGCTGCCCGCCGACAGCTGGAACGCCCAGCTCTCGCTGCTCACCGGCATGGCCGCCGCCGAGGTGATGACCGCCCAGGGCACCGGCATCCTGCGCACCCTGCCGGCCGCCCCCGACGGTGCCGTGGCCCGGCTGCGCCGTACCGCGACCGCGCTGCGCATCGACTGGCCGCACCATGTGTCCTACGCCGCGCTGATCCGCTCCCTCGATCCCGGCGACCCGCGCCACGCGGCCTTCCTCCAGGAGTGCACGACCTTGCTGCGCGGCGCCGGTTACACCGTCTTCCGGGACGGCGTCCTGCCCGCGATCACCACGCACGCCGCCGTCGCCGCCCCCTACACCCACTGCACCGCCCCGCTGCGCCGCCTCGCCGACCGCTACGCCGCCGAGATCTGCCTCGCGGCCGTCGCCGGCCAGGCCCCGCCCGACTGGGTGCTCGCCGCTCTCGCCGCGCTGCCCCGGCGGATGGCCGACGGCGCCCGCGTCGCCGGGACGGCGGAGCGGGAGTGCATCGACCTGGTGGAGGCGGCGCTGCTCAAGGACCGGATCGGCGACGTCTTCGAGGCCTGCGTGGTGGACGTCGAGGAGCACCAACCGACCCTCGGTACAGTGCAGTTGACGTCCCCGGCGGTCATCGGCCGGATCGAGGGCGACCACCTCCCGCTCGGCGAACGGGTGCGGGTACGCCTCGTCCGGGCCGCCCCGGGCGCCTCGAAGATCCTGTTCACGGCCGCGTGAGCGGTCACGGCCGGGTGAGCGCCCGGACCAGGCCGCCGGGGTCGTCGGCGTGCAGCCGTACGACGCTGACGTCCCTGCGCCGGCCGAGCAGCGTCACGTGGGTGACGGGCTCGGTGAGTTCGAGCGTGACGGAGGTCTGGGAACCGACGGCGAGATCGAGCGCGTCCTCGGCCGGCGTGTGCGTCATCCGCGTCTCGCGGCGTACGGCACCGATCGCGGACAGCGGGATCCGCAGGTCCACATGCGCCCCGTACCGCACCCGCACCGCGTCCGGCGTCAGCACGTGCGGGCGGACCACGCAGGCCGCGTGCAGGCCGACGACGAACAGCACGGTGTAGACGTCCAGCACCAGCAGGACGTCGTGCGCGGTCGGCATGTCGCGCAGCATCACCGAGACGCCGACCGTCTCGACCACGCACACGAACGCCAGCCCCAGATGCGTCGCACCCTGCCCGCGCGCGTACCCGAACACCCGCCCGCCGGCCGTCCCCTGGGTGCGCCGGGCCAGCCACAGGGCCACGCCGGCGTAGAGCCGCACCTCGTGCCGGGCCAGCCGCCGCAGTGTCTCCAGCATGCTCAACTCCCCTCCCCGTAAAGCATGTTCAAGGTACGTCGGATCGCCTCGGCCTGGGCGGGGGTGAAGTCGGCGTACAGGGCCTGCAGGAACGCGTGGCCGGTGCCGGGCAGTTCGGCGGGCAGCAGCTCGCGGGGCACGCACGCGGCGATGGTCCGCGCGGCCTCGGCCACGCGCGGGTCGTCCGGCGCGGCGTCCGCGAGCGCGTCGAGCAGCGCGTACGCCTCCCGGGTGCGGGCCAGGGTTTCCGGGTCGTCCAGGACGCCGCGCAGCGCGGACATCATCCGCTCCCGGTCCTCGGGCGCCGCCCCGGTGTCGATGAGCGCGAGCACCTCGCGGTCCTTGGCGGCGGCGGGGGAGTCACCGAGGGGCAACGAGCCGAACAGGTCCGCCAGTTGGGGCGAGACCGGCCCCTCGGCGGGCAGCTCGCCGGCGTCCAGCAGCGTCCGCAGCCGCTGCCGCCGCTCCCGGATCTCCGCCTCCTGCCGGGCCAGGTCCTCGTCGAGTTCGCCGAGCACCTCGACCAGGTCCTTCCCGGCGTCGTCCGCGAGGACGTCCCGGACCTCGGCGAGCCCCAGCCCCAGCTCGGTCAGCCGCCGGATCCGGGCGAGGACGACGGCATGCCGGAGCGTGTACCGCCGGTAGCCGTTCGACAGGCGCTCGGGCTCGGGCAGCAGGCCCAGGTGGTGGTAGTGCCGCACCGTGCGCGTCGTGACGCCGACGGTGGCGGCGAGTTCTCCGATCCGCATGGGACCAGTACAGACGTTGACGCCACGGCAAGGTCAAGCGGCGCCGGCCGGGCTGCCGAGCCAGCGCTCCAGGACCTCCGGCAGCCCCTTGGCGTCCGCGGCGTCCTGCGTGTCGGCGGCCCAGGCCACGAAGCCGTCCGGGCGCACGAACAGCGCCTTCAGACCGGGCCGGCCCGGACAGGCGAGGGTGCGGACCGCCAGCCGGTCCACGTAGCCCTCGGCGGTGGCGCGCACCTCGGGGTCGTCGGCGAGGTCGAGCAGCAGGGCGCGGCCGGTGTGCAGGTGGTCGCCGAGCCGGGTGCCGTCGGACAGCTCCAGGTCGGGCGCGCTCGCGCCGGTCAGCGGGTGCTCGCCGGGCAGGTCGTAGCGCTGCCAGACGCCGGAGATCTTCGTGACGAGGTACGTCGTGCCGGTGGTGGTCAGCGCCAGGTCGGTGACCACCCGGCGCAGGGCGCGGGCATGCCGGTCCGGACGCATCACCGCGATCTGGGCCCGGGTCCAGTCGAGCACCCAGGCGCCGAGCGGATGCCGTTCGGCGGTGTAGGTGTCCAGCAGGGACTCGTGCGCCCGGCCGCGTACGACGGCGGCGAGCTTCCACCCCAGGTTCATCGCGTCCCCGAGGCCGAGGTTCAGCCCCTGCCCGCCGAACGGCGAGTGCACGTGTGCCGCGTCGCCCGCGAGCAGCACCCGGCCCTTGCGGTAGTCGGTGGCCTGGCGGGCGTTGTCCGTGAACCGGGTGACGCTGTGCACCTCGGTGATGGTGACCTCGGGCACCTGCGCCACCCGGCGCAGGCTGGCCTGCAGTTCCTCCGCGGTGATGGGCGCCGAGCGGTCGGCCGGGGGGCCGTCGAACTCCACGGTGAGGATGCGGCCCGGGAACGGCCCGTGGACGTACGTCCCCGTGTCCGTCGTGTTCCACCCTTCGCGCAGCCGCTCGCCGCCGGTCAGCTCCACGATCGCCTGATAGCCGGTGATCTCCGGGTCCGTGCCCGGGAAGTCGAACCCGGCGGTCTTGCGGACCGTGCTGCGGCCGCCGTCGCAGCCGACCAGCCAGCCGGCCCGGATGCTCGGCGAGCCGCTCACGTGCACGGTCACGCCGTCCGCGGCCGGGTCCGCGTCGAAGCCGGTCAGCTCCACGCCCCGGCGCACCTCCACCCCGAGCCGCTCGGCATGCCGGGCCAGGATCCGCTCCAGCGCGGCCTGCGGCACACCGAGCCCGGTGTCGCCGGCCGGGCCGACCTCGGCCCAGGCGGGGTCGGAGCCGTCGAACAGCTCCTTGGTCATCGTGATCCCGGCGAAGTGCCCGGCGAACTTGGGCGGGAGCTTCGACTCGGCGTCCTCGCCCCGGAAGGCGCGGATCCGCTCCCGCGCCGCCTCCCACACCGCCGCCAGCTCGGGCAGCAGTCCGCGCCGGTAGAGGGCGACCGCGCTCGGGATGTTGATCGCGCCCGCCTTGATCGTCTCGTCCACCTCGGTCAGCCGCTCCAGGACCAGTACCCGCGTCCCGCCGAGCCGCAGCTCGCAGGCGAGGAGCAGACCCAGGGGCCCGGCGCCCGCCACCACCACGTCGTAGTCCGCCACATTGCGCTCCAGCGTCGTCATGCTGCTGACTATAGTCACTAAAAGTTTTGAGCAGCTATAGTTTTGATATGAACGACGAGCGTGCGAATGCCGAGCGTGCGAACGACGAGCTGTCGCTGCGGGAGCGCAAGAAGCGGGAGACCCGACAGCGGATCTCGGACATCGCGACCGGGCTCTTCGCCGAGCGCGGCTTCGACGCGGTGACGGTCGCCGAGGTCGCGCGGGCGGCGGGCGTCTCCGCGATGACGGTCTTCAACTACTTCCCGCGCAAGGAGGACCTGTTCCTCGACCGCATCCCGCAGGCCGCCGAACTCTTCGCCGGGGCGGTGCACGACCGTGCCCCCGACGAGTCCCCGCTCGCCGCCCTGCGCCGCCTCGCGCTCCGCCTGCTCGACGAGAGGCACCCGCTGAGCGGCGTGGGGGAGCGCTACCCGCGCTTCTACCGGATCGTCCTCGCCTCCCCGGCCCTGCGCTCCCGCGCCCGCGAGGGCGTGGAGGAGGTGGAGCGGACGCTCGCCGCCGCCCTCGCCGAGGCGGGCGCGGCCGACCCGCAGCTCCTCGCGGCCCTGACCGTGGCCGCCTACCGCACGGTCTACCTCACCTCCGCGCGCCGCCTGCTGGCCGGCGACCCGGTGGCCGAGGTGGCCCGAGACCACCGGGCACGGCTGGAGTCCGCGTTCGCGTCCCTGGAGCGGGCGAGCATCGAGGGCTGAGCCCGCAAATCTGAGACTGTCCGCGACGATCTTGGCTCGTCGGCCCCGGCATGAAGCGCGCCCCGCGGGCGTTGCACCCATGCGCGGTCGGATGCGTCGGACGAGTCGGACGAGTCGGACGGGTGGGCGGGCGAGTGGACGTGGGGGCGGCGGATGGCGGAACAGGCGCTGTGGACCAGGGCACGGCTGGGCCGGTGCGGGCCCCCGCTCGACCTCCTGACCGCGAACTTCCGGCAGCACGTCTACGCCCCGCACGCCCACGAGGAGTACACCGTCGGTGTCTGCGTCGGCGGCTCCGAGGTGATCGACTACCGGGGCGGTCACATCCGCACCGGACCGGGCACGATCGTCGTCCTCGATCCCGGCGAGATGCACACCGGCGGGCCCGGCAACGCCACCGACGGCTATGCCTACCGCGCCCTGTACGCCGAGCCGGCACTGCTGACCGACGGCATCATCGGCGGCCTGCCGTACTTCCGCGAACCGATCCTGCAGGACCCCGAACTCGCCGCCGCGCTCCGCCTCGCCCACACCGAACTCAGCCGCTGCCCCGACCCGCTGGAGGCGGAGTCCCGCGTGCCCTGGCTGCTGACGGCCCTGGCCCGCCGCCACTCCACGGCCCGGCCCGCGCCGGACCTGGTCCCGGGCGCGGCCATGATCGCCCTGACGGTCCGCGACCGCCTGGCCGACGAGCTGACCGCCCCGCCGCCCCTCGCCACCCTCGCCGCCGACCTGGGCCTGTCCCGCTACCAGCTCCTGCGGGCCTTCCGTACGACGATGGGCATACCCCCGTACGCCTGGCTCGCCCAGTACCGGGTGACCCGGGCCCGCGCCCTGCTCAGCGCCGGACTGCGCCCGGCTCAAGTGGCGGGGCTGGTGGGCTTCGCCGACCAGGCGCATCTGACCCGCTGGTTCCGCCGGGTGCTGGGGGTGACCCCCGCGGCCTACCGCAACAGCGTTCAAGACGCGCCCTGGGACAGTGGCCGAAACTGACCGCATGACTGCACGCGGCTGGTTCCTGTTCTCCCTGATGGGAGTGGTCTGGGGCATCCCCTATCTGATGATCAAGGTGGCGGTGGACGAGGTGGCCCCGCCGGTGGTGGTGTTCACGCGCTGCGCGCTGGGCGCGCTCCTGCTCCTGCCGGCCGCCCTGCGCCAGGGCGGCCTGCCCGGGACCGTACGGGCCCACTGGCGCCCCATGCTGGCCTTCGCGTGCCTGGAGATCATCGTCCCGTGGTTCACGCTCACCGACGCCGAGCGGCACCTGTCCAGCTCGACGGCCGGTCTGCTGATCGCGGGCGTGCCGATCGTGGGTGTCGTCGTGGCCCGTGTGCTGGGCAGCGCCGAACACCTGGGAGTCCGGCGACTCGCGGGACTCGCCCTGGGCCTGGCCGGCGTGACGGTCCTGACCCTGCCCCACCTGACCGGCGGCGACGGACGCTCCCTGGCCGAGGTGCTGGTGACGGTCATCGGCTACTCGACCGCCCCGGTGATAGCCGCACGCCGCCTGAAGGACGTCCCCTCCCTGCACCTGACAGCGGCCTGCCTCTCGCTGGCGGCCGTGGTCTACGCCCCGGTGGCGGCCACGACCCGCCCGTCCTCCGTCCCCTCCGCCTCCGTCCTGGCCGCGCTGGCGGGCCTCGGCGTGATCTGCACGGCCGTGGCCTTCGTGGCGTTCCTCGAGCTGATCAAGGAGGCGGGCCCGACCCGGGCGACGGTGATCACGTACGTCAACCCGGCGGTCGCGGTGGCGGCGGGAGCGGTCTTCCTGAGCGAGCCGCTGACCGCGACGGTCGGGGCGGCCTTCGCCCTGATCCTGACGGGTTCGGTCCTGGCGACGGCGACCGCCGGTCCGCGCCGCTCCCGGCTCCCGGTACCATGGTCGACACGGCAGACGAGCCGGGCGGACGGCCGCGTGGAGTCCCCCTAGGGGGCTTCCCGAGGAACGTCCGGGCTCCACAGGGCAGGGTGATGGCTAACGGCCACCCGGGGTGACCCGCGGGACAGTGCCACAGAAAGCAGACCGCCCGGCGCTCAGGCGCCGGGTAAGGGTGAAACGGTGGTGTAAGAGACCACCAGTGCCCAGGGCGACCTGGGCAGCTAGGTAAACCCCACCCGGAGCAAGGTCAAAAGGAAACACCCCGGTGTTTCTGCGCGGACGACCGAGGGCTGCCCGCCCGAGTCCGCGGGTAGACCGCACGAGGCCGGCGGCAACGCCGGCCCTAGATGGATGGCCGTCGCCCCGGCGCCCGCGAGGACACCGGGGAACAGAACCCGGCGTACAGCCCGACTCGTCTGCCGCTCAGGGCTTCTGGCCAGCTAAATCGCAGGTCAGGGGCCTTTTTGGAAGGATCGGGAGCATGGCCGAACCCCGGTTCGTACCGGTTTGAACCGGACCTCACGGCTACCAACGTAGCCACGAAGGTAGCCACGCATGCGGCCACTGCGGGCGCTCGTCTGATTATTGGGCTGCAGTGATTCTCCGCGTATGACAGTCCGGCTTGCCCGAACGCAAGACGCCCTCCACCAGTGGAAGGCTGGTGAAGGGTGTCAGGGATTCAATATGGGAAGCCTGGGAGGCATCATGCGGCGATGAGGGCGGTGGCTGGCTTCGGCCGCGCTGTCAGGCTGGCGGCAGCTCCATGAGTCTCGCCGTGGTTCTTGAGGAGGCGGCTGTTACGTACGCCGGATCTCCTCAATGGTGTCACCCGCTCACGCGGCCACTGCGTGCTCCGGGATTCCGTTCTGGAGGCAGGTGGAGATGAAGGTGTTGCGGTTCAGCAGGTTGTGCGCGGAGTCGAGAAGCAGGCGCGTGCTCTCACAGCGCGGGAGTCGAGCCGGACGGTGCGCCCGGTGCTCCACCACTTCAGCTCCACAATCCGGGCGGCGTCACCGCTGGTGATCCTGGGCGCGATGCCCTCGTCCGCCTCGGCCCGCTTGACCCACCCCCGCAGGGCCTCAGGGTGCACGTCCAACTGGTCGGCGATGCGGTTGATCGCCCCGGCCCGGCCCGGCCAACCCGGATCCTTGCGGGCCGTAGCCGTTGCAGGCGTAGCGCGTTCACGCAGTTCGGGGGGTACGTATGGGGAGCAGCCAAGCACTCGGCTCCACCCAACTCGGGACAGTCCGATATCTCCATCAAACCGGGGCGGTTCATCCTGTAGTGACTGTGCCTGATGGAGGACACGAAGCAGACGCACGCCGCTGGACGGGCGGAGCGTCGGAGTCGTGGACAGGGCAACGGGGTGGGTGGTACTTCCTCCGCTGTTTCTGAAGCAGATGCGGGCCGGGCGCACCGGGGTTTCGTTAGCGCCGGGAAAACCGTTCGTAGTTGGCGCTTCACGCATTGGTGCGCTGACCGTAGAATCCGCGTCCAGGGGGGATCAGCGGGACTTGTGCGGCCACCAGGACAGTACGGACGTCTGTGGCCGCGCTTTGCGTTGGTAGCAGTGGGGACTGCCGCCGACGCCGGTGCTCCGTTGGCCCGGAAGCGACAACCTCAGGGACCAGCGTGACGAACTCGGGTGACTTCGGGGACAGCCAGGGACTCGACCGCCTCAGGGCGATGCTTGAGAGCTGGCGCACGTCTCTGGTGGACCTGAGCGGCCGCAACCGGCTGCTCAATTTCCGCCACACCAAGTCGGCGACGCTGGAGATCACGGCCCCATCCGCGCAGGAACTCGTCGAAGGCCTGGCCCGCGGCTGGGACTTCGCGCCGCTCCCGGACGAGGAGCCGGAGTCCGGCGAGGGTATGCAACCTGGCGATGTGGTCCTCGCGAAGAAGGGCGATCGCATTGACGGAATCGTCACCCAGAAGACCACCGGGCCTTCCCTTTTGCGCGCGTTGAACAGCCTGCGCGCCAAAGCTACTCAGGTCTTCAACGACTACGGCCTATGGACCCTCAATCTTGGCGTCGGCATGCTCCGCTGGCGAGAGGACGGAGCTGAGACGGCCAGCGACGCCCCCATGATCCTGATGCCGGTGGTCATCGAGCGCGCGCGCAACGGCCGGATCCGCCTCAGGGCGAGCGACGACGAGGAACCTCGTCTCAACCCGGCCCTCAAAGTGAAGTTGCAGCAATTCCATATCGACTGGACGTCGGTTGCCGAACAGGACCCTTCGGACCTGCAGGCGGTTCTCTCCGCCGCGGCTCGCGCGGTGGCGGGCAAGGCCGGATGGCAGATCTCCGACCGCGTGGTGCTCGCACTCTTCGCCTCCCACAAGGAGTCGATGTACCAGGACCTGCTGGACAACGAGGACCATGTCCTCAGCAGTGACCTCGTACGGGCGATGGCGCTCGGCCCGAATTCCGGACTTGTCTCCGACCGTTTCGACTTCGCGGAGATCGAACTCGACCGGATCGACGAACTGAGCCCGCCCGAGGACAACCCGCTGGTGCTTGACGCCGACGCCTCGCAGCGGCAGGCCGTCGCCGCGGCCGTGGCCGGACAGTCGTTCGTCCTGGACGGCCCGCCCGGCACCGGCAAGAGCCAGACGATCACGAACATGATCGCCGGTCTCATGCACGCGGGCCGGAGTGTGCTGTTCGTCAGTGAGAAAGCGGCGGCCCTTGACGTCGTCCTCGACCGGCTGAAGTCGGTCGGGCTCGACTCGTATGCCCTGGCGCTCCACAGCCACAACACCAGCCGTAAAGCGGTGGCCCACGAGCTGGGCCGGGCTCTCGTCGAGGAGCCGCGCGCACCGCAACTGTCACAGCAGACCCTGGCTCAGGCCAGGGAACTGCGCCTCGCGCTCAGCGCCTACGCCGAAGCGATGAACGAGGTCCGCGACCCGCTGGGACGGACCCTGCACGACGTGCTCGGTCGAGTCGGCCAGCTGTCCGAGGCGCCGGTGGCCTATCTGAGCCATGGTGACGACACCCCCACGGGGGCAGGGTCCACATTTCGCGCTGAGACGCTCAGTGAGGAGGACCTGCGCCTGATCGTCGAGGCGACGAGAGCCATCTCCGAGTCCTGGGAGGCGGTCGCGGATCCGTCGTTCCCCTGGCGTGACCTGCGAGCGGGCCTGCCGCACCCACGTCCTGTGCTGGAGCAGGCGCAGGCGGCGTGGGACGCACTCACGACGTCGGTCGACCGGTACCAAGATCTCGCGCCCGGGGGAGTGCCCATCACGGACCAGGGCGGAATCGACCGTTTGATCGCGCTCCTGCGGCTGCTCGACGTGCGGAGCCCTGTGCCGGAAGGGTGGCTGACCACGGATGCCTTCGCCGATGAGGTGGACGACCGGGCCGACGCCTTCCTGGCGGAACTGCGCAAGGTGCAGCGTACGAGCAATACCGTCCGCGCGGCGGTGGGCGAGCGTTGGCAGGAACTGTCCACCAGGCTGACAGCTGAGCGGGGGGAAGCCGAGGAGGAACTCTCGGCGTTGGTGCCGCGCGGCCTCGACCCCGCCGGACTCACGGAGGAGCGAGCGCGTCAGCTCGCCAGGGAGTTCGACGCGACCGCTGATGTCCTGGAGCGGACGCTGCACAGCCTCACCGGTGTCAGCAACCTCACCGGGCTCACGAAGCCCGGTAGCCCCGGAGAAGCACGCCATCTGTGTGACGTGATCGCCGTCGCCGGCACCGAGCACCGGCCTCTCGAGCAGTGGTTGGTCCCTGACGGCCCCGCGCGGGCGGAGGAGGCGGCGGTCGGGGCCGCCGCCGACGCCCTGAGGGACTTCTTCACACGGCGGGACCAGGTACTTTCCGCCCAGGCCCTCGCGACGGACCACGCGGGCCCGGGGTGGGCCGAACTGCATCGGGAACTGAGCGCCGAGCGACCAGCCAACGAGCTCGCCCTCGCCGCACTCGAACCACCTGGCGCCGACATCGCGTCGTTGACCGGCCGCCAGGCCGCGGAGCTGGCGAAGCGGTTCGACATGCTTGCCGACGCCCTCGAGGCGGCCGCCGGGCACGCAGACTCGGTGGCCGAGAGCCTCGGGTGTGACCGGCCGAAGGCGACGTCCGAGGCGGAGGATCTGGCGACGCTCGTGGAGCTGGCCACAGCCTCGGACCGCACGCTCGAAGCATGGCTCGATCCCCGGGCACTTTCCGATGTCCAGGCAGCCGTCGCGGAGATCTTCTCGGCCGCCGAAGACCTGGCTGCCGCGGAGGAGGCGGCGCGCGACACCTTCCTGCCCGAAGTCGTCTCCACGCCCGA
The DNA here is from genome assembly GCF_001636945.3 of Streptomyces sp. FXJ1.172. Classification (NCBI taxonomy): domain Bacteria; kingdom Bacillati; phylum Actinomycetota; class Actinomycetes; order Kitasatosporales; family Streptomycetaceae; genus Streptomyces; species Streptomyces sp. FXJ1.172. The sequence goes on from NZ_CP119133.2 coordinate 6,480,280, forward strand.
ACTGCCTGAAGCGGTCCACCGGCTCATGGAGGGCCGTCAGGGACTTGTCGGCATGATGTCCAGCGGTATCCGGGCCGACCGGAAGCTCGTGGCCCGGTTGACGCACGGCGGTTCGTGGCGCGGCGAGCTGTACGACAAGCTGCCACTCGCCGACGCCTGGTGCGCCGCTCATCGGAAGCTGTGGTCACTAGCCACGACCCACGCCGAGCTGATCGGCCGCTATCGGGGCACGGCGTTGCCCGACGTCATGGCACTGCGCAAGGCACTCGCGCATGCTGAGGCGGTCCACGCACTCGCGCCGGAAACCGTCGCCGACCCGTACCGCCGGAATCGGCTCGCCACTCACCTGGCCGACGGTCGAGAGCCGCAACCCGCGCTCGTCGAGCAGGGCACGGCGCTGCGCAGCGATCTCGCCACGTGGCGAAGGGCTTTGGATGGCCCGTCGCTGGCACCACATGCGGCCGACCTCATCAAGCAGCCGCTCGACGACGCCGCCCGCTGGCTGAGCGCCCATCTCGTCCCCTTGCGACAAGCCGTCGCCCTGCTGGACACCGTGGCCTCGGTCGGTCGCCGGGACAGTGGCCACGTTTCCGAGCACACGCTCGCCTCCGCGCGCACAGCGGTCACGGTCGCGCACGCGGCACAGAAGGAGGCCGCCGCGTTCGCCGCTCAGGCCGTAACGGACCGCACCCTTCTCGGCCCCTGGTACCGCGGCCTCGACACACAGGCGGACGCTCTGCGCGACGCCGCGCCCAACGGCGTGACGGGCTACGAGCCCATGGGGCAGCTCCTGCGCCGCGGCCTTGAACTGACGCGACAGCAACCGGGCCCGTATGCCACAGAGCAACAGCGAAAGTTCCTCGGCCGGTACGCCCCGGAAGGGCACCTCCGCAGCGAGGCTCTGCGGGCTGCTCTGGACTCCGCCCAGCTGATCGCCCGTCTCGCACTCGACGCACTCACGGAACCGGCGCGCCGGACCACCCTCGTCGAGGTGCTGGCCGACGGCCGGCCCGAACCGCGTGAACTCCTCGCGCAGACGGACCAGATTCGTCGTGACCTGGATCTTTGGCAGGGGTTCACGGGGCAGCCGCACGTCGCGACGGTAGGCACAGCGCTTGCCGTCCGCCCCCTCGAACTGGCGGCGAGCTGGCTCCGCGCGCACGTGGAGCCCTTCGAGGACGCGGCCGACCTCATCCGCTCAACCACCCGCGTCATGGACAAGGAGCCGGGCCTCACCCTGTCGCGGGCCAGGGAAGCGGTGGCCGCCGTCGTCTCCGCCCGTACCGCCGAGTCCTCCTTCGCGGAGAACGACGGCGCGTACCGAAGCCTTCTCGGTTCCCTCTACCAGGGCACCGAGACGGACCGTGACGCGATCTTGAATGCCCTGGACTGGGCCCAGAAGGTCCGTCGTACCGCACATGGCGGCCACTCCGCGCCCCTGTCGCAAACGGCGGCCCGGCTGATGCTGGCCGCGTCAGCGGATCCGTCCGTCGCGGCCTGCGCCGACGACTGGAGAGGACAGCGCGACGCACTTGCCGGGTTCTTCGAGCCTGAGCGGGCCGAGGAGCTGCGCCGCGAACTCGCCGAATCGCTCACCTCGGCCCAGTCCGTCCTGTGCCGCCTCGACCGGGACCCCTTCGGCCCGGAAGCGTGGTCCAGCTGCGCCGACGCACTGACCCTGCTGCGCCGCTACCACCTTGACGGGCTGCCCGGCCAGCTCGCACGCCGCGAGGTTCTCGCCGAGGACTTCCCCGCCTCCATGGAACGTGCGGTGCTCACCGCGTGGGTCGAGCACCAGCTCGCCACAGACCAGAGGCTGAAGCCGATGCGGGCCGGGGAACGCGACCAGCTCGTGGAGCGCTTCAAGAGAGCGGACCAGGATCTGGTGGCGGCGGCACACGCCGAGGTCATCGCCGCGTGCAACTCCCGCCGTCCTCGCCGGACATCGGTGGGGCAGGCCGCCGTGCTCCGCCGCGAAGCCGAGAAGCAACGTCGCCACATGCCTGTACGGCACCTGCTGAAGCAGACACGCGACGTTGCACGGCTCGTCAAGCCCTGCTTCATGATGAGCCCGCTGACTGTCAGTCAGTTCCTGCCGCCGGACTTCGAGTTCGACGTCGTCATCTTCGACGAGGCGTCGCAGGTGCTGCCCCAGGACGCGGTGAACTCCGTCTACCGGGGCAAGGCCCTTATCGTGGCGGGTGACCAGAAGCAGCTGCCGCCGACCTCGTTCTTCAGTGCGGCCGGGGACGGCGACGACGGCGACGAGTGGGACGAGGACGCCACCGACGGCTTCGAGTCCATTCTCGACATGTGCAAGGCCAGTGGAGTCCTGCGCGGGCTGCCCCTGCGCTGGCACTACCGCAGTCGGCACGAGAACCTGATCGCCTTCAGTAACCACGAGTTCTACGACAACTCCATGGTTACGTTCCCGGGCGCGCTGGAACAGGGACCGGACATCGGCGTGGAGTTCATCAAGGCGGACGGTGTGTACGACCGTGGCGGGAGCAGCGCCAACCCCCGTGAGGCCGCGAGGGTTGCCCAGCGCGTCATCCACCACTTCGACACTCGCCCCGAGCACACCCTCGGGGTGGTCGCGCTGTCGAAGGCGCAGGCGGACGCGATCGAGGAGGCGGTGCAGAAGGCCAGGGTGGCCCGTCCTGACCTCGACCACCACTTCACGGAGGGCCGACTCGACGGTTTCTTCATCAAGAACCTCGAAACCGTCCAGGGCGACGAGCGCGATGCCATCATCCTCTCCATCGGCTACGGTCCCGACCACCGGGGCAAGCTGCTGTCGACATTCGGGCCCATCAACAGGGAGGGCGGCTGGCGACGCCTCAACGTGGCAGTGACCCGCGCCCGGCGCCGCATGGAGGTTGTCGCCTCCTTCCACGGAGGCGATCTACCGGACAGCGCCAACAAGAGTGTCCAGCACCTCAAGCGGTACCTGCAGTACGCCCAGCACGGTCCTGCGATCCTCCGGACGGAGGCCGCCGATCCGGACGCTGCTCCGGAGAGCCCCTTCGAGGAAGAGGTCATCGGAGTCCTGCGCGGCTGGGGATATGAGGTCCAGCCGCAGGTGGGGGTCGCCGGTTTCCGCATCGACATGGCGGTACGGCACCCGGGCGCGCCTGGCACGTACGCGCTGGGCATCGAGTGCGACGGCGCCATGTATCACTCTTCGCGGGCGGCTCGGGACCGCGACCGGCTCAGGGAAGCGGTTTTGCGCGACCTGGGCTGGAGGCTGCACCGAATCTGGGGTACGGACTGGTATCGGAACCGGCGGGATGCGATGGCGCGGCTGCGGGCCGCGGTGGAGGCGGCGTGTGCGGAGGATCCGCATGCAGTGCGAGTAGCGCCCCCCGTGGGGGTGGCAGGCAGCGGCGGCAACGATGACGGTACCGCCGAGGTCGTGGACGGCCCCATGAGCGCAGGGGGTGGAGAGCCTGTAGCAGCGGTGGGTGGCCCGGCAGGCCCGCGCGTGGAGTTCGTGACGGTGGACTCCGGCCCTGCGCTTTGGAGCCGTCCTTACCAGGAGGTCGACGTTCACCGGTTGGCGGAGGTACGTGACCGATCGAGCAGCCAGCGAGGCACGTGGGGCCTGGAGTTGCAGGACCCCGATGCCCTCGATGTGGTGGCGGACGTGGCGCTGTGTGTGGTCGAGGTGGAAGGACCCGTCGAGAAGGAGGTGATCTACACCCGGGTCCGTCTCGCGTGGGGCCTTGGACGAGCCGGCCAGGTGGTTCGCGACCGCATCGATCGAGCTCTTCACCGCCTGCTCAGGCAGGGCAAGGTTGTCAACGTCGGCACGGCCTACGACAGGCCCGGCCGCGAGACGGAATTCGCCCGCACGCCGACGGAGCGGTGCGCCCGACGAGTGGCGGAGGTTCCCGCGGTGGAGCGGCAGCTCGTGCTCGGAAACGTGGTCGGCGAAGGACCGGGCGTGCACCGCGAGGACCTGCTGCGGGAAGCCGCTCGCTTCTTCGGGTGGGCGCGGCTCGGAGCTGATATCCGGGACGCGCTGACCGGCGACATCGACGCGTTGATCTCCGCCGGGGGCTTGATCGAGTCGGAGGGCGGCCTGATGCCCGCGGAGGGATCTTGAAGCACTCGTGGACAAGGCCGTTGCTGGAGGATCTGTGCGGTCCCCGGGCCCGGACCTGCCGCCCGCCGGCGCCGTCCTTGCCGTCAGCCACGTAGAGCAGCCGGTCCGATGTCCAGGTCGGCCGCTGCAGGGAGACGGCGGAGTCGTGGTCGCGCTGTTACGTGGGCCAGGTTCCCTTGCGGCTCGTAAGCCCCCACACCGGCCGCTTCCGCTGGGCTGACATGGACGTCATCGAGGTCGACCGCGCCGACTCCGGAGGGCAGAGGCCCTGCACTCCGGTGTCCGGACGTCGGTAGGGGAGACCGGGCACGACATCCGCTGCCGCGATTGGCGACCACCGGTACGACTGCGAGTACCGCCAGGTACCCTCAAACACATCGTCAACGCGGCCCGACGGGCTTCCGCTCCACCACGGTGGAGTCTTGAAGGACATGCCCCCACCCGCACGAGTCTTTTCGTGCTGCCTGGGGGAAGTCCTTGCTGTTCCGCGCGTCCGCGAAAACGGTCGCCGTCATGGCACTCGACGGTTCGCTGTTCCTGCACCTCACCGACCAGTTCGTCCACATGCACGGCTATCGACCCGGCGCCTCGGAGGCGCGCTCCTGGGAGCGCAGCATCCCCGTCCTGGCCGCCGCACTCAACGACGCCGGCCTGGGCGGCGTGGAGGTCATGCTGGAGTATTCGCTGCCGCTGAACAGCAAGCGGGCTGACGTCGTCCTCGCCGGAGTGCACCCGGTCACGGGAGAGCCGTCCTACGTCGTGGTGGAACTGAAGCAGTGGAGCCAGGCACTGCCACACGAGGACGACCCCACCCTGTGCCATGTCGACGCCTATGCCCATCCGGTCCTCAACCCCATCGAGCAGGTCCGCCGTTACTGCGATTACCTCGTCAATTTCAACGGCGCGGTGGCCGAGCACAGGCACCGGGTGGCCGGAGTGGCATACCTGCACAACGCCACCGAGTTCGGCGTGACCGGGCTTCGGGAGATCGAGCGTGACGGCCACGGACTGCTCTTCACCGCGGAACGCCGCGGCGGCTTCATCGACCACCTTCGCACGAGGCTGAGCGACGAGCACCCAGGGGCCCAGGCAGCGGACGAACTTCACGCGGGCGCCACGGTGCCGTCGAAGCAGCTCATGGCCGTGGCCGCTGAGGAGGTGCGCGAGCGCACCCAGTTCGTTCTCCTCGACGAGCAGCAGGTCGCGTACCGCATGGTGCTCAACGCGGTGGAGAAGGCGAAACATGCCGATCGCAAGGAGGTCGTCATCGTCACGGGCGGCCCCGGCACCGGCAAGAGCGTGATCGCTCTCCAACTGCTCGGCGAGCTGTACCGGCGCGGCGTTCCGGCACTGCACGCCACCGGCTCGCAGTCGTTCACGAAGACGATGAGGAAGGTCGCCGGAGCCCGCAAGCGGGAAGTCCAGGACCTGTTCAAGTACTTCAACAGCTTCATGACGGCCGAGAAGAACAGCCTGGGTGCCCTGATCTGCGACGAGGCACACCGCATCCGGGAGACCTCGGCCAACCGCTACACGCGCGCCGAGAACCGTACCGGCAGGGCGCAGATCGACGAACTCATCGACGTCGCCTACGTGCCCGTCTTCTTCCTTGACGAGCACCAGGTCGTCCGCCCCGGTGAGATGGGCACCGTGGCCGAGATCAAGGCGGCAGCGGCGAAGCGGGGCATCCCCTGCAGTGTCGTCCCGCTGGACAGCCAGTTCCGCTGCGGCGGCAGCGACGCCTACCTGCGCTGGGTGGTCCGCCTCCTCGGCCTGGAGCCGGGCGGGCCGGTCGCCTGGGAGCCCGACGGCCGCATGCAGTTGCTGGTGGCCGACAGTCCGCAGGAGATGGAGTCCTTCCTCGAAGCTCGTCGTTCCCACGGCTACGGCGCCCGTATGTCCGCGGGCTACTGCTGGCGCTGGTCCCCGGAACCCAAGCCCGGCGAGCCGCTCGCAGCCGACGTCGCCATCGGCGGCTGGGCCCGCCCGTGGAACCTGCGCGGCGACCGCTCAGTCTCCGGCGCACCCCCGGCCGCCCTGTGGGCCACCGACCCGGCGGGTTTCGGACAGGTCGGCTGCGTCTACACCGCCCAGGGCTTCGAGTACGACTGGTCCGGCGTGATCATCGGCCCCGATCTGGTCTGGCGCGGCGACCGCTGGATCACGGACCGCACGGCGTCGAAGGACCCGGTCTTCAAGAAGTCCACCCCCGACACCGACGTGGACCGCCTGATCCGGAATACCTACAAGGTCCTGCTGACTCGGGGCATGGTCGGCACCATCGTGTACTCGACGGACCCGGAGACACGGGAGAAGCTGCGGGAACTCGGGGGGACAGCCGACGCGGAAACTGGCCGCGACATGGAATCGGCACCCACGGCCAGACAACGGAGCCTGCCGTGAATCGGCCAGCCACCCGGTCAAGCAGGCCGAAAGAGGTTCGTCGTTCCCTGAGCGAGCCGCTTTCTGACTAAGATCACCGAACCGGTCGCGGCCCGACGGGCTTCCTACGTGGACACGCCCCCACCCGCACGAGTCACTCGTGCCCTTGGGGGAATCTCCTCGTGTCCATGCTCCTGCTGCGGTTGGCGGCGCGGGACCTGCTGGCCCTGCATGCACGGCGTCGCCTGGTCCCGCATCTGGCTGCCCGCTGGGTGCACTTCGGGCGAGGTGAGTCCTCTGACGGCGAGCGCTCCGCCTGGGCCAGAAGCCTTGTCTCCCTCGCCGAGGACCTGGTGGCCGCCGAGCGGGGCAACGTCGAGATGATCGTCGAATGCTCGCCGACCGTGGAGGAATCCGAAGGCCCTGGTGCGGACGGGCAGATCGACGTGGTTCTCGTTGGCAGGCATCCCGCGGAAGGCACCCTTTCCGTCCAGCTCGTCGAGTTGAAACAGTGGTCGGCGGTGACGAGGGTGGAGGCTGCTACAGCTGATCTCGTGTACGTCGACGGGATCGACGACCCCGTCAAACACCCCGCCCTCCAGCTCAGTGAATACCACGCGTTGTTCACCGGCCCCGCAGGTCCGCTGAACGGGCTGCAGTTCGAGTGCGGTGGTTTCGCCTATCTGCACAACGCCACGAATGAATCCGTCCGGCCATTGCTCGGCGTCGACGCGCCTACAGGCCCCTACGCACACACGTACACGAGTGATACCCGGGCCAGGCTTCTCAGCGACTTGCAGCGCCATTTCACAGCCGAGGACGACTACTCCGCGGCCGAGTACATACTGCACCGGATGAATCTCCGGAACACGCCGTTGCTCGACGCCATGGTCAACTCGTGCGGAGAGGACACTGTCTTCACCTTGCGGGGACGTCAGAGGAAGGTCGCCGATGACGTACTCGAGGCTTCGGAGCTGATTCTGGACAGTCCGGACCGAGCGGCAATCGTGCCCCGTCCGCAGCATGCCGTCTTCCTGGTCAGCGGAGGGCCGGGCACCGGGAAAAGCGCCGTCGGGCTGCAACTACGAGCCGATCTGGAAGCCGCAGGTCGAACGGTGAAGTACGCGAGTGGTTCGCGGGCCTTCAACGCTGCGATCAAGGAGAACGTCGGATACACCGCGGCCGAGTTCCGGGAGCGCTTCGCGTACTTCAGCAGTTTCGTGCAAGCGCCGAGTCCGCCGCTGGATGTGTTGATCTGCGACGAGGCGCACCGGCTGAGGGACAAGACCACCAACTACCGCCTCCCTGCGGAGAAGCAGGGCACGAAGCCGCAGGTGGACGAACTGCTCGACGCGTCTCGTATGACGGTCTTCTTTCTCGACGCCGGCCAGACCGTGCGCCCGCATGACGTCGGCACCGTGGAACACATCGAGGACGCTGCACGACGCCGTGATGCGGTTGTCCGTCGCTATCATCTGACGGAGCAGTACCGATGCGGAGGCAGTGACGCCTACCTCCGCTGGGTTCGGGCATTGCTCGGCGTTTCGACGCAGAAGCCGCACGATTGGGTCCCGGATGGACTCATGCACATCGAAGTCGTCGATACACCCGACGAGATGGAGCACATCGTCCGCACCGAGTTCGAGGCAGGAGCGACCGCCCGGATGGTGGCCGGCTACTGCTGGCCTTGGAGCAAGCCGGACGAGAACAAGAACCTCGAGAAGGACGTACGCATCGGTGTGGCTGGCACCGTCCGTGGAACGCGTCCAGTGAGTCCTTCTGTGCCAACGGCGAGCCACCGTCGAGAATCTGGCCGGTACACGACGCCGGAATCGGGCAGATCGGCTGTGTCTACACCGCGCAAGGTCTCGAGTGGGACTGGTGCGGGGTGATCATGGGCGAGGACATGGTCTGGCGCACCGACCGCTGGGTTTTTCGGCGAGGAAAGCAGCGAAAGGACTCGAAGGCCGGTGTCATGCGGGTCGCGAAGCCGGGCTCGCTCGATCCGAAGGTTCGGACCAGCACCCTCGGCGACGACGAATTCGCGCGCTGCGTCCGCCATGCCTACCACGTGCTTCTGACCAGAGCGAGCCGGGCGACCGTCCTCTACTCCACCGACGAGGAGACTCGGATGCACCTCAGGAGACTGGTCGGGGAGACCGACGTGCAGGGGCTCCGGCCGACTCAGGCGACCATCCCGCCCGAGCTGAGGATCGCGCCGCGTAGCGGGGCTGCGCGGAGCCGCAGGGCCCGACGGGCACAGAGCAAGGCCAAGCGGAAGAACGAAATGATGCTGTTCTGAGCCCTGCGCTCGAGGTGGAGTGGCGGGCTCCCGGTGCCCGCCACTTGCCTGCTTCAGAAAAGCAGGTGCGCTGCCGACGTCAGCGCCGCCACCAACACGTTGGCGACGACACTGATGGCGACGTCCACCAGGACCTTACGGAGCCGGGTGAAACGCGCAGGCTTGTACTCGGCAGGGTTCACAGATGACCACTCCTTGGCGGTGAGCAGGAATGGTGGGGGGACGGCCCACCGGGCATCCGCTCACACACCGCGTGAGTCCGCGCGGCGATTCACCACCACTGCTCACATGCCGCCGACTGGCACATGAACTCCGCGCTCGTACCCCTCCGGGAGGATGCGCAGCATAAGCAACCCTACTGCAAACGGAGTTGTGCAGGAGTGTGAGCGAGGCGCCGTGTCCGGCGCGGACGTCATGATGAAGGCGGCAGCCAGCGGGCCGCCTCCTCCCGGCTCACCTTGGCGGCGTCCACGTACCACTTCCGGCGGCCGGGATCCCACCGCGCGCCGAGCCGCTTCTTCGCCTCGTCCTTGTCCGCGTAGGGGACTTCCAGATAGAGGCGCTCTCCTTCGGCACGGCCCGCTCCGCCCGCCTTGCCCGCGTTCGTCGTCCGCGGGTTCCACGCGGCCCGCTCCTTGCGGGCCCGCTCGATGACCCGTCCCACCCGCTCGCACGCCACCGGGTCCGTGAGCCGCATCATCAGGTCGGTGGGACCCTTGTTGGCCAGCAGATTGAGCGAGCCGTGCCACAGCACACTCCCGTCCAGGATCAGCACCTTCTCGTGCATCCGCTCGCGGAACTCGACCCGGCAGCCCACCGAACGCAGTTCGTCGACCAGTTCCTGGACGCGTTCAGCCGCCGCATCGGTCGTCTGCTCCTGCGGGTCCCGGGTCCTGACCGTCACCTGAACACCGTCCACCACCCGCTTCGCAAGATGGGCCGACCAGGTGCGGACCGGCTGGCGGTCGAGGAACGGTGAGTACAACTCGATCGTGCGGGTGGCCCTCGCGATGTCCCACTGAACGGCCGCAGGCACCTCGTCCGCGGGGAAGAACGCGGGCCGGGCAAGCTCCTCGTCGGACAGGGCCGACAACTGGGCGGCGTCACGGACCGGGATGAGCTGGTCCACGGACATGCACTGCGCGTTCGCCTCCAGGTGATCGAGCATGCGTAGCGCCTCGCTCCCGACGGGCAGGTGCTCACGCAGATGCTCGACGTCCGCAAGGACGACGAGGTGGTCCTGAGCGCGGCTCAGCGCGACGTTGAGGAGCCGGCAGGTGTGCGAGGACAGGCCGCTGCCGTTGAAGAAGTACCCTGGCGACCTGCCTGATCCGGCCGTGGTGTCGAGGACGACGATTGGCCGCTGGCTCCCTTGGAACCGGTGGACAGTGTCCACTAGACCCTCGTACGAAGTTCCGAAACGGTACGTCAGGCTGTTCTTGAGGGCCTGTACCTGAGCGCGGTACGGGGCGATCACCGCCAGCCGGTCCGTGGCCTGCTCCCCGGCGGGTACGTCCTCCGCCTTGCGGCCGGGCAGGACGCCCTCGTACTGCAGGCCGCGCACGAGTTCGTGGATAGCCGCCTCGTGCACCGTGTTGGTGAGGTGGTCGCGCCCGGCGATCCGCTGCTTCGACGTGTCGATGAGGATCACCGGCGCGTCGACCAGCGGGTTGAACGGAATGCGAGAGCCGTCTGCCCGTCCTGTGGACAAGGGCGCGTCCGGATAGGCGACGGTGTTGACCACGTCGCAGATCGGACCGCGCATCCGGTACTGGGTGTTCAGCGCCACGAGCCGATTGTCCGGCCGGACGGATCCGGACTCCCCGACCAGGCCCGCCGCGTGGAAGACGTCCCGTGCGCACCACTGCAGGGCGTGGTCGCGTTCCTCCGGCGTCGCCTTGCGGTCACCGCTGCCCTTGGTCACCGCCGGAAGCTGGCGGAAGTCGCCCGCCACGACGACCCGCTTCCCGGCGAGACCTGCTGCGTACCAGGCGGAGGGAAGATCGACCATCCCCGCCTCGTCGATGACGACCACGTCGACCCGGTCGAGCAGCTTGTGTGACTGGACGGCCTTGGCGACGGTCGCACCGAGGACCCGACACTTCGAACGGACCGTGTCCTTGATTGCCCGTCGCTGCTCTTCCAGCGTGTTGATCTCCTGCTGCAACTTGTCGGCCTGCGACACCAGCGATGCCCGGCTCGGTAGCCCGGATATCCTTGCCTCCTCGGCCGACAGGACGGACCGCAGCCGGGTCACTTCCGCCATGGCATGCCGCCCGGCACGTTCGGCAGCGGCGAGGTTCGACGCGATCGACTCCAGGCGGGTACGGGCTCCGGTGACGGCCACCCGTGCGTCGTCCAACTGCTTCTGCTTCCGGTCGGCGAACAGGCCGCGTGGAGCGCCGATCTTCTCTATCCGGGCGGTCTGCTCGGCGATCTCCCTGCGGGCGCCGGCCTGGGCTGAGTTCGCCGCGTCGCGGCTCTGCGTGGACTGCGTGTATTGCTGCTGGGCCGTCGCGAGGTCGGCACGGACGACGCCCACCTTGTCGTGCGCGGCGATGCCCGCCTGCGCGGTGCGCAGGTCGGCGGCGCGTTCGGTGAGTGCGGCGTCCAGCGTCGCGGAGAGCCGCGCGGCGATCCGGTCGGGATCCACCTGCTCGCCGTACCTGTCCCGCAGCGACGGGACCGTGATGTCTCCGGCGCGCTGCACGAGCCCGTCGGGGAAGCCGGTCTCCGCGGCGAGTAGGTCGCAGACCCGTTCCAGAGCCTGGTCGACGGCGACCTTGGTGGGCGCCAGGAAGAGAACCGTGAGGTCCTGTCGGTAACTTCCCTCGATGATGTGTCCGACGACATCGGTCTTGCCGGTGCCGGGCGGCCCCCACAGGAAGGTGACCTCGCTGGCGAGAGCCTGGGAGACCGCCTGACGTTGTCCGGAATTCAGCTGCAAGGAAGCCCAGTTGGCCACCCACCGGGCCATCGAGCGGTCACTGCCGAGCCGCGGGCTGCCCCGGCCGACCATCCACCCGGCGCTCTCCACACGCACGGGGTGTTCCGGCTGCCCCACTGTTTCCAGGCGTTCGGCGAGCGTGCGCCAACCGGCCGCATCGTCCTCGCGGATCTGCACGTTCGCAGGCGAGTCGCCCAGATCCACGGCGGTAGTCAGGCGCACACCGCCGTCCGGAAGCCGCTTGGCCTCGGCCGGCGCCCAGTCACCGGTAGAGCGGGACGGCCGGACCAGCACGGGCTTGCCGTCGAGGCCGTCCTGCCACTTGCGGCACTGGAACAGGTACTCGTGCCGCGCCTCGGAGTGCGAAGTACGGCGGCCCTTCGACAGGGGCACCTTCTGCTCGTCCTTGCCGTCGCTCCGCAGCTCGGCGGCGACCTCCAGCTGGACCGCGGCCAGCAGCTCGCCCACCGGATACGGACGGGTCGACTCCTGTGCCATCTCCACCCCCGAGGTGATCGGCTCATCGTCATGGCATGTGCCGAACCGAGGCACATGCGGAAGAGCGAGCCTATGTACGCCGAGGCGGAGCGAAAGTGTTTCCGGTCAGTGCTGCTTCGGCGGGAAGAATTGCCTCTTCACCAGGCGCACTCGACCCATACCGTCTGGAACACGAGCGTGGGCGACCACTGCGGAACTGCCGTGGATCAGGAGTCCGGAGCATCGGAACTCGGCTGCGGCGAGGCGGGCGGGGAGTAGGAGTTCGACCCCGACAACGTGGCGGGAGGGCGATCCGCTCGACTACACGGGCTACCTCCGGCTCCGCCGCAACGGCAGCCAGTACGGCGGCTTCGCCTATGCCTTCGCGTCGACGGGCGTGATCAACCTTCGTCTGCGGCACAGCGACGAGACTGCGGAACTCGCACCGGACGCCTAGCCGCTCACCAAGGGGAGCGACCGATATCTGGTGAACATCCAGATTTAGGAAGAAAGTACCCTGAAGCAGGCGCTCGCCCTGACGAAGTGCGCTTACGCCGCCACATGGCAGGTCATTTATCCCGGTATGCCTATTTCTTAATAGTTCATGCTGTCGGACGAATGTGCTGCAGAAAAGGCCATTCTTCTTGTGCGGGCTGAATGCGCTTCAGTCCGTGCTACATGGCCTCCTCTCATGTCGTAGCCAGCCATTAGGATCTGCACCCTGGGCCTGACCATGGGGCACGGCGGCCCTAGTGGGTCACGAGAAGCGGGGAACAGGCATGCGGAAAGGCCGGTGGGTCACGGTCACCGAGTCCGAGTTCGATCACGAACGCCGTGGCCTGGAGGCGATCCGGGAGAAGCTGCCGGACTCCGACCCCTGGCGCGCCTGGTCGAACTTCACCTTCACCGCGAACACCGGCCACGTCCGTGAGGTGGACCTGCTGGTCGTCGCCCCCGGCGGCGTCTGCATGATCGAGCTGAAGGACTGGCACGGCTCGGTCGCCTCCGAGAACGGCACCTGGGTGCAGACCACACCCGGCGGCCACCGCCGTACGCACGGCAACCCGCTGCACCTGGTCAACCGCAAGGCCAAGGAACTGGCCGGCCTGCTCGCGCTGCCCGGCGGCAGGAGGGTCTGGGTCGCCGAGGCCGTCTGCTTCACGGACAACAGCCTCCGCGTACGGCTGCCCGCCCACGACCAGAACGGCGTCTACACCGTCCACCAGCTGGTCGAGATGCTCAAGCAGCCCCCGCGCGACGAGCGGCGCCGCATCACGGCGATCGGCTCGCGCGAGATCGAGACGGCCCTCAAGAACGTCGGCATCCGCAAGAGCGACGCGCAGTACAAGGTCGGCCCGTACGAGCTGGAGCGGAAGTCCTTCGACTCCGGGCCCACCTGGGCGGACTACCTCGCCCGCCACAGCGACCTGCCCGAAGCCGCCCGCGTCCGCATCTACCTCAGCGAGCGCGGCTCGGACGCTTCCCTGAGACAGTCCGTCGAGAACGCCGCCCGGCGCGAGGCCGCGGTGCTGGGCCGCTTCAAGCACCCGGGCGTGGTCGAGCTCAAGCAGTACTTCCCCTCCGGGCACGCGGCCGGCCCCGCGCTGATCTTCGACTATCACCCGGCCACGCTGAAGCTGGACGAGTACCTGGTCCAGTACGGCGAGAAGCTGGACATCCTCGGCCGGATGGCACTCGTCCGCCAGCTCGCCGAGACCATGCGCTCCGCGCACTCCAGCCGCATCCACCACCGGGCGCTCGCCGCCCGCTCCGTGCACGTCGTCCCCCGGCCGCGCGGCGGGAAGGGCCGGGCCGTGGGGGAGGAGGCCGCCTGGCTCACCCCGCAGCTCCAGATCTCCGACTGGCAGATCGCCACCCAGCGCAGCGGCGACTCCTCCCAGGGCCAGGGCATGACCCGCTTCGCGCCGACCGCCCTGTCCGTGACGCACCTGGCCGACGACGCCGACGCCTACCTCGCGCCGGAACTCACCGCCCTCAACCCCGACCCCGTCTACCTCGACGTGTACGGCCTCGGCGTCCTCACCTACCTGCTGGTCACCGGCAAGGCCCCGGCCGCCAGCCAGGCCGAGCTGCTGGCCCGCCTGGAGGCGGGGGAGGGCCTGCGCCCCAGCTCTCTGGTGGACGGGCTGTCGGAAGACGTGGACGACCTGGTTCAGGCCGCCACCGCCTACCGTCCGGGCCAGCGCCTCTCCAGCGTGGACGAGTTCCTGGAGCTGCTGGAGGTCGTCGAGGACTCCCTGACCGCCCCGGCCCCGGCAGCCACCGGCACAGAAGGGCCGGGCGAGGAGGACGGGACCGCCGCCGACAAGGACCCGCTGGAGGCCGTCGCCGGTGACGTGCTGGCCGGCCGCTGGGAGATCCGCCGCCGCCTCGGAACCGGCTCCACCAGCCGCGCCTTCCTCGTCCGCGACCTCCAGGCCGAGGCCCGCAAGACCCGCCCGCTGGCCGTGCTGAAGGTCGCCCTCTCCGACAACCGGGGCGAGATCCTGGCCCGCGAGGCCGAGGCCATGGGCCGCCTGCGCCCCCACTCCGGCATCATCCGCCTCGCCGAACCCGAGCCGCTGCACATCGGCGGCCGTACGGTCCTGGCCCTGGAGTACGTCGGCGACGAGCGCGACGACACCGGGCAGGGCACCGAGGCCGGGACACGCCCGCGCCGCCGTGAGGAGACCGTCGCTCGCCAGCTCCGCGAGAACGGCCGCCTCCAGGTGGACCAGCTGGAGGCGTACGGCGACTACCTCTTCGGAGCCGTCGACTTCCTGGAGGGCGAGGGCGTCTGGCACCGCGACATCAAGCCGGACAACATCGCCATCCGCATCCGCCCCAACCGCACCCGCGAACTCGTCCTCATCGACTTCTCCCTCGCCGGCTACCCGGCGAAGAACACCGACGCGGGCACCGACGGCTACCTCGACCCCTTCGTCGACGTCATCACCCGCGGCTCGTACGACTCGCACGCCGAGCGGTACGCCGTCGCCGTCACCCTGCACCAGATGGCCTCCGGCGAGCTGCCCAAGTGGGGCGACGGCAGCGTCCTGCCCCGCATGACCGACGCGAAGGAGTGGCCGTACCCGACCATCGCGGCCGAGGCCTTCGACCCGGCCGTACGGGACGGTCTCGTCGCCTTCTTCCAGAAGGCCCTGCACCGCGACGCGGGCAAGCGGTTCCCCGAGCTGAAGCCGATGCGGGACGCCTGGCGCAAGGTCTTCCTCGACGCCTCCCAGACCGTCCCCTCCAGCCACCGCACACGCTCCCCGGCCCCGGCGGCTACGACCACGGGGGAGGGGCAGCCCGCCGAGGGCGCCGCCGCCGGGGCGATCGCGGACGCCGAGCCGGAGAGCGCCGAGCAGCAGCGCGACCGGCTCGCCGCCGAGGTCACGCGGGATACTCCGCTGACTGTCTCCGGGCTTACGCCCGCCGCCCAGTCGTTCCTGTACGGCCTGGGCATCACGACGGTCGGCGAGCTGCTCGACTACAGCCGCCGCAAGCTCGTCAACGCCCCCGGCCTCGGCGCCAAGACCCGCAACGAGGTTCAGCAGCGGCAGCGCGAGTGGGGTGAGCGGCTGCGCGAGATCCCCGTCTCGCCGCTCACGCCGAAGGGCCGGGCCGAGGCCAAGGAGGAGCTGGAGCAGCTCACGGCCGCCGAGTCGGCCTTGGTGGGCCAGCTCGCGACGGGCGAGTCGGCGGGCACGCTGCCTGCCCGCACGCTGCGCTCGGTCAGCCTCGACACCCTCGCCACCGTCTTCGTACCCGCCGTCAACAACAACGGCTCCAACCGCAACAAGGCGGAGATGGTACGGCTGTTGCTGCGCCTGCCCGACGAACACGGGGTCCTGCCGGACATCGGTGTCTGGCCGAAGCAGAAGGATGTCGCGGAGGGCCTTGGGCTGAGCCACGGCCGTATCCCGCAGATGCTCAAGGAGGAGCGCAAGCGCTGGAAGGCCGAGCCCGCCGTCCAGGCACTGCGCGAGGAGATCATCGACCTGCTGGAGAGCATGGGGCGGGTCGCCTCGGCGGTGGAGATCGCGGACGCCTTGGCGGTCCGGCGCGGCACGCATCTCGCGGGGCGTGAGCAGCGGCGCGCGATGGCGCTGGCGGCCGTGCGGGCTGTGGTCGAGGTAGAGCAACTTGTGCCACAGGAGGCCGAGTTCCAGCACCAGCCGAACCGCAAGGCGACGGACGAGTCCCTGGGCGCCGGCCTGCTGGCCCTGGACGTGCGGGAGGACGACGGTCCGGACACCCCGACTGCGCCTGGTCTGCTGGAGTACGCGACTCGTCTTGGCCGTACGGCGGACCGGCTGGCCAAGCTGGACACCCTGCCGACGGCCGCGACCGTGCTGGCCGAGCTGGGTGCGCTGACGGTGCCGCCGGGTGCGGTGGAGTGGGACGAGCGGCGGATGGTGGAGCTGGCGGCTGCGGCGTCGGTGAATGCTGCGGCTACTCCGCGTCTGGAGATTTATCCGCGTGACTTGTCGCTGGTCCGGGCGTTGCGGCTCACGCAGGCGGGGCTCGTCCGCTGGATTCCGGGCGTACCGGAGGGCCGGCAGCCCGGTCTGACGGGCGAGGACGTGCACGAACGGGTCCGCGCTCGCTTCCCTGAGCTGGTCGTGGTGGACGGGCGGGGTGGCGCCTCCCACGAACTGCCGACGGACGGTCCGCTGACCAAGGCCCTGCGCGACGCGGGCTTCGAGCTGTCGCTGAGTATGCGCGAGGACACAGGCACGCTGCGGTACCTGCCGACGCGGGTGGACGACGCGTCCAGCTACCTCACGACGGGCGCGTGGCGGCAGTCGACGCGTACGGGTGCGGTGACGCGGTACGCGGACGATCCGCAGCTCGCGGGTGCGGTACGCGCGGAGGAACGGCTGCTCGCGTCGGCGCGCCGGGACGGGTACCGGGTGCTGACGGTGAGGCAGCAGCTGGTGCGGGACGCAGTGAGGGAGCTGAGCGCCGAGCGGCTGGGCGCGGATGCGGTGTCGGTGACGGAGCTGTTCCTGGAGGCCCTGCACGCTCAGGTGACGCCGGGCACCAAGCCGACCTGGGAGACCCTGCTCAAGGCGGACGCTGCCGAGCCGGGCTCGAAGGGTGCGGTGCGGTTCGCGGAGTACGTGCGGACGGCGTGGGGTTCGGTGGAGCCCCGGGTTGCGGAGCTGCTGGGCGGCGGTGGCGGGGCTGGTCCTGTGCTGCTGACGGAGGCCGGGGTGTTCGCGCGGTACGACGCGATGGGCGTCCTTGACCGGCTGGCGTCGGCGGCCCGGCAGGGCGGGCGGGGCCTGTGGCTCCTGGTCCCGCAGAGCGACCCTTCGCGTGAGCCTCGGCTCGGGCAGGTGGCCGTGCCGTACCAGGCCGGCCTGGGGGAGTGGATTCAGCTTCCGGACACGTGGGTGGGCAACGCCCATCGTGGGTCCGGCGAGGTTGTGGCTAGTGCCAGTGGTGTCGAGGGAGACGCGAAGTGATCGACCGCAAGGCTCTATTGGACGACCTGAAGCAGCAGGTCAAGGCGGTCGAGACCGACCTCGGGCGTCAGGTGAAGGCGCTGGGGGATGTCGGTGCGCGGCTGAGGGCCGAGTACGACCAGGCGCGCAAGCTGGGGCGTACGGCGGCGACGTGGAACTCGTGGCTGGATGAGCGGGTCACGCAGGTCGCGGTGGCGTGGGTGCTGGGGACTGTGTTTGTGCGGTTCTGCGAGGACAACCGGCTGATTCCGGAGCCGTACCTGACGGGGCCGGACGGGGACCGGCGGGAGCTGGCGGAGTCTCGGTACGACGCGTATGTGGAAGAAGACGAGGATCCGACGTACCGCGGGTGGTTGCGGCGAGCGTTTGCTGAGATGGGTGACGAGCAGGCGGGTGACTTGCTGTTCGACAGCAACCACAACCCGCTGTATCAGATCCCACTTTCGCACGACGGTGCACGGGAACTGGTCGACTTCTGGCGGCAGCGAGACGAGGCAGGAGTCCTTATCCACGACTTCACCGACCCATTGAACGAGGATGGTACGGAGGGCTGGGACACGCGGTTCCTGGGGGATCTTTACCAGGACCTGAGCGAGGCTGCCCGGAAGACGTATGCGTTGCTGCAGACGCCGGAGTTCGTGGAGGAGTTCATTCTCGACCGGACGATGAACCCGGCTGTGCGGGAGTTCGGGTACGAGGAACTGAAGATGATCGACCCCACGTGCGGGTCGGGGCACTTTGTGCTGGGGGCGTTTCGGCGGTTGGTGCGTCTGTGGGCTGAGGGGCAGCCTGGCAAGGACGTGCACGAGCGCGTGTCGGCCGCGCTGAAGTCGGTGCACGGTGTGGACGTCAATCCATTCGCGGTGGCCATTGCGCGATTCAGGTTGCTGGTTGCGGCGATGGCGGCGGGCGGAGTGCGGACACTGGCGAACGCTGCGAAGTTCGAGTGGCCGATCAACCTGGCAGTGGGCGACTCACTCATCAAGGCGCGGCAGTTGGAGCTGACGTTGGGAGGTGAAGAGGATGATCTGGACGATTCGCTGGCCTCGTTTGCCTACGCCACGGAGGACGTTCACGAGTACCCGGAGATTTTGCAGCAGGGGCGCTATCACGTGGTGGTCGGCAACCCCCCGTACATCACAGTGAAAGACAAGAAGCTGAACGCGCTTTACCGAGAGCTGTACGACGCGTGTGGTGGATCATATGCGCTCTCAGTGCCATTTGCGCAAAGGTTCTTCGAACTCGCTAAGCGCGGTGATTCCGAGGGCCGAGGGTACGGCACGGTCGGGCAGATCACCGCGAACTCGTTCATGAAGCGTGAGTTTGGAACGAAGCTCATCGAGAGCTATTTCCGTGACCGGGTTGAACTGACGGAGGTCATCGATACGTCGGGTGCCTATGTCCCAGGTCATGGAACCCCCACTGTCATCCTCGTCGGTAAGTGCCGCGACGGCATGGGACGCTCACAGACCATTCGCACCGTGCGGAGTATCCAGGGCGAGCCTACCGTGCCGGAGAAGGGTGAGGACGGCTTGGTCTGGAACGCGATCGTTGAGCAGATCGACAAGCCTGGTTCCGTCAGTCGGTGGGTATCAGTTGATGACCTAGCGCGTGAGCGGTACTTCGGGAAGCAGCCCTGGGTTCTGGCTGATGGTGGTCTGGAGATGCTTGAGCAGATCACCGAAGCGCGACAGGGAATTGTGAAGCATGAGATTTCGCGTGTGGGGTTCTATGGCATTACAGGTGCTGCTGACGCAATGACGGCACCGCCAGGCGCATTCCAGCGGGCCGGCGCAGAAAGCCATTTCGTGAAGCGGTTCGTAGTGGGTGACGAGGTCCGTGACTTTAGATTCCTGGATGGTGAGAACGTTTTCCATCCATACGACGGTAAGCGTAGCCTGCAAGAATTGAAGACCTTTCCCAACTTGAGCCGATGGCTCTGGCCTTGCCGGACGGAACTTGGCAATCGGGCAACGTTCTCCGGTGGAACCTACTTCGGCGATGGACGGCCTTGGTGGGAGTGGCACCAAATCCCCAAGGACTTTGGCGCCCATCCTTGGGCGATCTCATTTGCGTTTGTAGCTACGCACAACCACTTTGTGCTGGACCGAGGTGAGAATGCATTTAAGCAGACAGCGCCCTTGATTAAAATGAAGGAAGGCGCGACCGAGGAAGAACATCTGCGGCTAGTCGGGTTGCTTAACAGTTCCACTGCCTGTTTCTGGTTTAAGCAGGTGAGTCACAATAAAGGAAGCACAGTTGACGCCAAGGGGGCTCGCCAGTCTACGATCCCATTCGAGGACTTCTATGAGTTCACCAGCACTAAGCTCCTGGATTTCCCTCTCCCTGTCGATTATCCTACTGCCCTTGCCGCTGGCTTGGACGCGCTCACCCGGCGCGTGTCTGTGGCCACCCCCTCTGTTCTTGTGACGGAGGCAGCCCCAACCGGCGCGATCCTTCGGGATGCCAGAGCCCGCTGGCACGCGACTCGCTGTCGAATGATCGCTCTCCAGGAAGAGCTGGACTGGCAGGTCTATTCCCTATATAACCTCCACTCCGAAGACCTCCGCGTCTCTGAGGCTCCCGACGACCCCAACATCCCCGAAATCGCCCTCGGTGAGCGCGCCTTCGAGATCGTCCTCGCTCGGCGCGTAGCCGCAGGCGAGGCTAGCGACGAGTGGTTCAAGCGGCACAACTCCACCCCCGTCACGGAGATCCCCGCTCACTGGCCTGCCCCCTACCAGGAGATCGTTCAGAAGCGGATCGATGCCATCGAGTCGAACCGTGCTATTGGCATGGTCGAGCGCCCTGAGTACAAGCGTCGTTGGGCCACCGAAGGCTGGGACGCTCTTCAGGAGAAGGCGCTCCGCTCGTGGCTGGTCGACCGTATGGAGAACCGCGAGCACTGGTTCGATGAGAACGGTCAGCCCACCATCCTCACCCTGGCGCGACTCACCGACGCCCTCTCCCGCGACGAGGACTTCGTCTCCGTCGTCAAGCTCTACGCGCCACGCAAGGATCTTGCAAAGGTCGTCGCCGAGCTGATCACCGACGAGCACCTTCCGTTCCTCTCCTCGCTGCGCTACAAGCCCTCTGGCCTGAAGAAGCGCGCCGACTGGGAAGAGGTGTGGGACCTCCAGCGCAAGGAGGATGCCGCTCCCGACGAGCACTCCAAGCGGAAGATCCGGGACTCCATCCCCGTGCCGCCGAAGTACACCTCGGCCGACTTCCTCCGCCCCTCCTACTGGAAGGCTCGCGGCAAACTCGACGTGCCCAAGGAGCGGTTCATCTCGTACGGGCAGACCAACGCCGCCACCCCCGAGCTGTACGGGTGGGCCGGCTGGGACCACCGGGAGCAGGCGCAGGCCCTCGCCACATACTTCACCAACACCGCGTTGTCCACAGAGGAGATCACGCCGTTCCTCGCCGGCCTGCTGGAACTCCAGCCGTGGCTGTACCAGTGGCACAACGAGTTCGACATGCTCTACAGCGGTTCCCCGGCGGACTTCTTCGCCGGATACCGCCAGCAGAAGCAGGGCGAGCACGGACTCACCGACGACGACCTCCGTAACTGGCGTCCCCAGGCTGCAACCCGAGGCCGTCGCGCTGCCGTGAAGAAGTAGCCGCAAGTGACTCGGTGTTGTGCCCGTACGCCGATGCCGAGTCTGCCGGACAAGGGGCTGCCAGGTGCGTGTGCTGGTGGCCTCCGGTCGGTACGCGCAGTTCGGCCCATACTGTCTTGCCAGGGGCTGCCGGGCGAGGAATGACGCCCCAGTCGTCCGCGAGGGCGGCGACAAGGTGGAGGCCGCGGCCGGACTCAGACAGGGAGCCGGGAGCCCAGGGAACGGGCGAGGGCTGTTTCTCGGCGCGGGTGTCGGTCACCTCGATGCGGAAGGCGTCCTCGTCCAGGGTGAGTTTGAGGCGGAAGTCCCTGCCCGGGACGTGGCCGTGGCATACGGCGTTGGCGGTGAGTTCAGCCGTGATGAGGGTGAGCGTCTCGTTGGCGGGGGTCGCGTAGGGGTGGCCCCAGTCGTTCAAGCGGTGCGAGACGAGTCGGCGGGCCAGGCGTGCACCGCGTGGGGTTGAGGTGAACCGCATGGTGAACTCGCGTGCGGGTGCGGGGTGCTGTGGCATATGCCCGTTCGGGGGAGTTGCTGACTTCATGCGGTCAACGGTTGCGGACTGTGCGTAGCGTTGAACAGGAGCAACGTGCTGACGGGTGCGGGCTGTACGCGTGAGCAATGCGCTTGTACGTGGTGTTGGGCGTCACCGGTCCCCGGGGCCTTGCGTTGGGCGGGCGGAGTCCGGTGGCCGGGATGGTCGTACGGGAGGAGCTGCGGCGTGGACGACGAGGTTCAGCAGCCGGAGTACGAGTTCGGGGCGGGCATTCTGTGTGTGTTCGGGCGGCAGCTGAAGCTGTTCCGGGAACGGGCGGGGATGGACCGCGCGAAACTCGGGTCGCTGACCGGGTACTCGGCCTCGACGATGGCGTCGTTCGAGCAGGGGAGACGTATTCCGCCGCCGAAGTTCATCGACCAGGCGGATGAAGTGCTGGGGGCGGGTGGGGTGTTGAGCGCGAGCAAGGAGGAGGTGGCTCGGGCTCAGTATCCGGCGTTCTTTCGAGATGCAGCCAAGTTGGAAGCCGAGGCGGTTGAACTTCATGTGTATGACACTCAGTTGGTCAACGGCCTATTGCAGACTGAGGACTACGCGCGAGCGGTGTTTGCCATGTGGCAGCCACTGCTGGACGAAGCGCTCATCGAGCAGCGAGTGGCCGCACGACTGGCACGGCAGGAGATCTTCTCCCGACGCCCCGCGCCGCATCTGAGCTTCGTGATCGAGGAGGCTGTCCTGCTCCGGCCGCTCGGCGGGGAGGCCGTCTGGCGAGGCCAGTTGGAGCACCTCATGCTGATCGCGGAGAAGCGCAACGTGGTGATCCAGGTGATGCCGTTGTCCCGCCAGGAACATGCGGGGCTCGCTGGCCCGTTCACCTTGATGGAGACCAAGGATGGGCGCAGGATCGCGTACACGGAGGTACAAGGCGACAGCCGTGTGCACACGGAGCGTGTGAAGGTGCGAGCACTTGAGCGTACGTACGGGATCCTTCGCGCGCAGGCCCACACTCCGACAGAATCGCTGGCGTTGATCGAGAAGTTGCTGGGAGAGAGATGAGCGGGGAAAAGGGCGGGCCGGACTCCGATGGCCTGGCGTGGTTCAAGAGCAGTTACAGCGCTGGTGACGGGGGCCAGTGCGTTGAGGTTGCGGCTGGGATAGGCACCGTTCACGTCCGCGACTCGAAGGACACGACCCGCGCCGCACTGGCCGTAGCCCCCACGGCGTGGACCGCGTTCGTCGAGTTCGCGGCACTCTGACAGGGGCAGGGCCCTCGGCGGGCGAGACGGGCCTGTCTCTGTATTGGAGTCGGACGGGTAGGCCGGCTTCAACCGTGGCGTGATCGAGTGGTGGCTCCGCGCAGTCCATCACGCGTCGGCGCCCCGCTCCAACCTCGGAACGGGGCACCGAACGCGGTAAAGGCCTCGGGCTCCTTAGCGCGCGCATCGAATCGCGCTCATACGGCGCAGGTGCCGTAGCCGACTCTGGGGCGGAGGCGGGGTGCTCAATGCCTTTTAGCGCACCAAGGGTCAGCCCTGCGAGCCCTCGGGCGTCGGCGGTGTACCGCACATCAGCCCTGGCCACGACGTCGGGGCCGGGCCAAACGCGCGACGAGCGGCCCTCACCGCCAGAGTGGCGACGGCGGCGTTGGCGCCACAACCGATCACAGCGCCGATACCGAACGGTGCCACTCGGCCGAGAACGATGATTCCCTGCTTGGTCCCGTACTTCGTGACGAAGTTCTTCCCCAGGATCTTGTTGATCTGGCGCAACGTCTCGACCGGTACCTTGGCGACCACCTGGCGTCCCCAGTGTTGGCCCGTGCGCTCGGCGACCTTGGTAATCGTGGTGGAGCCGCTGCCGCCGAGCATGATTCCCATCACGATCGTTCGGCGGCGCTCGACCTCCTCGATGGGGACTCCGTGGACTTCGGCGATCGACAGCGCGAAGAGGGCGCTCAGCTCAAGAGACGAGAGAGTCTCGCCTGCCGACAGTGCAAGGGCGAGGCCCGTGCCGACGCCGGGCGCTGCTGCGGTTCCTCCCACCGCGGCACCCGTTCCGGTCAAGGCGCTGACGTACATCCGCTCCAGGCTGCGGATCACCTGTGCCGGTGTTGCCTCTGCGTTCCGCTGGCGGGCACGGGCGATGTTCTTGCGCACCAGCGGGGTCTGGAGGTCGATCGCCTTGTCCAGGAGGTCGAGGACTCGCTGCCCACGTACGGCTGCTTCCGGATCCGGTGCGTCGTGGGTATCTGTTGCCATGCCTTGGCCCCCCAGGTCGTCACCTGCCAACTGAAGCTGTCACTCAATCAGCCGAACAGACCTTGCGTCAGCCTTGCCCCGGAAGGGCCGGGCCATCTCGAAGGGGAGGCCGGCGGGCGCCGATGGTCTCCGCGATGCGGCAAGCGCAGGCTTCGACGTCTCGCTCGACCTGCGTCCCTGGTATCCCTTCACGGCGCGAGCCTCGGCTGCCGGAGAAACACCCGTCGGGTCGACGGCGTGACGGCGTGCGCCGCAACCCGCCTGGCCGATGACACGGCAGGGTGTTCGGTGAAAGGGCGAGCGGTGGCCTCAGTAGTGGTAGCGGGCCTTGAGGATCTTGACTTCCTTCTCGTTCACCCGGTACACGAGCCGGTGCTCGTCGTCGATCCGGCGTGACCAGTAGCCGGACAGGTCGCTCTTCAGGGGTTCCGGCTTGCCGATGCCGGTGAAGGGGGTGCGCTGGACCTCAGCGATCAGCCGTGTGATCCTGCGGGCCATGCCGCGGTCCGAGCCGAGCCGGAACAGGAAGTCCTCCCATGCGGCCGGGTCGAAGTGGACGCTCCTCACCCGTCACCCGCCAGCTCTTCCAGCTCTGCCATGGTCCTGGTGACCACGGCCTCGCCGGCCCTGTCCCGTGCGACGGCTTCCATGAGGCTGCGCGCGTTGGCGGGAGAGCGCAGCAGGTAGACGGTCTCCTGCCAGGAGTCGTAGTCCTCGGCGGACATCAGTACCGCGTCGCCGCTCTTGGAGCTGATACGCACGGGAGTGTGGTCGTCGTTGACGCGCTTGATGAGCGGGAAGAGGTCCTTGCGGGCCTCGCTGGCGCTTATGGTCATCTGGCGGCACCTCTTTCCTGGTGGTACTGGAAAGCGGTACCGCACTGGTACGTGATTCTGGTACGAGTGGATACCGCGAACCTCGCCTCCGGACGGTTCGAGCGTGAGGCGCGGACCGAGCCCCCTACCTCGCTTCAGGCTCTCCCGTCCTGCCGATCACCACGAACCGGGAGAACCCGTCCGAGTGCCGGACCCATGGGGCGGGGCAAGCGGAACGATCTCCCGCTCGAAGAAGTCGTAGAAACCCTCACCCCGCTCGTAGAGCGTGTCGAATCCGAGCGACGTTTCCCGGATCAGCGCTCGCTCGGTGAAGCGGTTGGCGCCGGCCGCGTTCCCGTCGTCGTCGTACACCACCTCATACATCGCCACGTCCCCGAGAATCACCACCTCCGGTACCGGACGGTCCTTCTCGATGTCCGAGATCTTGCGAGCATCGAGCACTTTGATGTCGTCGCCCAGGTCCACGCGCACCCGCAGCACGAAAAACTCCCACTGCACGTACGGTGTGATCGGGAACTCCACGACGCGAAGGCGGCGATGCCGGATGCCCAGTTGCGCCGCCTTCTGGAGTTCCCGCGCGTAGTCGTCGCGCCTCTCGTCGGCTAGGGACAGTGCCCTCGTCCAGTCACCGGCGGCGAAAGCCTCCCAGCTGGCGAAGCCCCGCTCCTTGAAATGCTGCCCGCGTTCGAGCTTGTTCAGGAAACCGATACCGGTTTTGTAGACCCGGCCGAAGTCCGCGTGGTACGTGGGGCGATCCATACGCTCGGAAACACCGCTGGGGAAAGAATCAAACACTGGGGATATCCGGTTTCGCCGCGACGAGCATGTTCCTCGGGATGACCACGAGTCGTTCGTCGGCCCCGATCGAGACTCCGTCGGGCAGGTTCTTGCCGAGCGACTGGGTGAGGTCCCGGCCGATGACGGCGATGTCTCCGTTGGCGAGTTCCCAGATGTCGGGGCAGTCGGGGGTACCGGTCGTGTTCCCCAGCTCTTGGGGTGATTTTCCCAGACGCCGTTTGAAAGTCGTGGCCGGATCCGCTTCCCATGGCCTGCTCACTGCCGTCGCCCCCTCGATCCGTTGGGTGGCGCCACTGTAGCGCTCGCCCTGCTCGCCTGACCATGTGTTAAGGCCGGCCCGCGGTCAAAATGCTGCCGGGGGATGCCTCCTTGTCTCATCTCGCTCAAGAGTGGAACGATATTGACCGGGAGAGGGAATCGCGCCAGCGCCTGAGAGGCGCCATTTTTCCGCCATGCTGTCGGAAAACGAGTGAATGGAGGGGCGCTGTGGATCCGGAGGTGACCTCGCTCGCACAAAGCGCAGGAGCCACCTTGGTCACGCTGATGGCGACCGATGCCTGGCACCGCACTCGCGAGGGGCTCACACAGCTCTGGCGCCGTATGCAACCCGAGCGTGCAGAGATCGTGGCAGCCGAGTTGGAGGCCGGCCGTGAGGACGTTCTGGCCGCCATGGCGGCGAATGACCAGGAGACGTTGAACGAGCTGCGTCTTCAGTGGCAGGGGCTGGTGCGACGCCTGATCGGCGCCCGACCTGCCGCCGCGGCGGAGCTGCGCGCGCTGCTGGCCGAACTCGATCCCGACGGCACGGCTGCCCGGCCGGTCACGCAGCGCGCCACAGCATCCGGTCATGCCCGGGTCTACCAGGCGGGACGAGACCAGCACATCACCGAGCGATGAGGGGCGGGATGGACGGTCACGCCGAGGACCGGGGGCGTGTCTATCAGGCGTCGGGCGACCAGCACATCAACGAACACCACCATTACGGCGGCGACACGTCCGGGCCGCTCGGCCCGGACTCGGTCCGCCGCCCGGCGGTCGGGCGGCCTCCGGTCGTACTGCGCGACCGCACCGAGGTGATGGAACGCCTGCGGGCAAGCGTCGATGCAGGGCGCGGCGGCGAGGTCTACGTGCTCTACGGCATGGGCGGCTCCGGCAAGACAGCGGTCGCCTGTGCCTTCTTCCAGGTGGCCACCGGCGAATACGGCCGGGCGGGCCTGTGGGTCAACGCCTCCGATCGTGCGAGCCTGCGCGCCGGCATGCTGGCTGTCGCCGCGGACCGGGGGGCGGGCGACGGCGAACTGCTGGCTGCCCGCAACGGCCTCCGTCCTGCAGCCGATCTCGTCTGGCAGCATCTCGACCACTCCGCCGAGCCCTGGCTGCTGGTCCTCGACAACGCCGACGAGCCGGAGATCCTGCGGGACGGCAGCTGGCTGCGCACCAGCCCACGCGGCACCGTCGTGGTGACCACCCGCCGGGCAGCCGCTCGCTGGTGGCCAGGGGCCGAACTGCAGCACATCGGCGTACTGCCGCGGGAGGACGCCGCACTCGTCCTGTGCGACCTCGCCCCGGACAGCGGTACGGCGGAGCAGGCGGCGCAGATCGCGGACCGCCTCGGGCGGCTGCCCCTCGCCCTCACCCTGGCCGGCGGCTTCCTCTCCCATCAGGTGCTCGACCCGTGGACGATGGATGCCTACGGGCACCATCTCGACGAAGACGAACGGGTCCAGCTCATCGACCAAGGTGCTGACGCGTTGTCCGAGGCGGACCCGCGGCACCTGGTCGGCATGACCTGGCAGCTGACACTCGACACGTTCGAGGCGCGCGGGCTGCCCGAAGCGGCGGCACTGCTCAGACTGCTGGCCCGGTTCGCTCCGGAGCCACTGCCGCTGTCCCTGCTCAACCGCGCCGACATCAGCGGCGTCCTCCCCCGCGCCCGTACCGAAACAGCGCTGAGGGCCCTGCTCGACCAGTCGCTGACCGAACTGGTCGACGTCGGCGTGCGCTGCGTACAGAGCCATGGAGTGCTGCTCGACAGCGTCTCGGCGGCGACACCCGCGGAACGGCTACCCGCTCTCGACACGACGGCCGTCCGGCTGCTCGACGCGGCCATTCCCGCCGTACCCGACGCGGGCCCCCATGATCCGCGGCTGCGGCTGCTGGTCCCTCATGCGCTCGCCCTGCTGCGACGCATCGGCGAACCGTCGACGCTGGCCGCTGCCCTGGCCGTCGCGACCCGGCTGTCGGTCGCCCTGCACCGCACCGGGGACTACCTCTCGGCCTGGGACACCTCCCGTACCGCGGCGGACCTCGCACAGCCGCTGCTCGGCGAGGATCAC
Source organism: Streptomyces sp. FXJ1.172 (assembly GCF_001636945.3). Taxonomy (NCBI): domain Bacteria; kingdom Bacillati; phylum Actinomycetota; class Actinomycetes; order Kitasatosporales; family Streptomycetaceae; genus Streptomyces; species Streptomyces sp. FXJ1.172. Next base: position 6,508,317 of record NZ_CP119133.2, read on the forward strand.
CGTCTGGTCCTGGCCACCCGTTCCCGGGCCGGCCGGGCGCTGTTCCGACTGGGCAGGTACGCCGAAGCCGAGTCGTCGCTCCGCAGTGTCCGTGCCGCCCAGGAGAGACTGTTCGGGGCCGACGACCCCGACACCCTGGACAGCGGCTACGGCCTCCAGCTCGTGCTGGCGAACCTGGGCAGACGCGAGGAATCGCTCGCCCTTCTGCAGGCCGTCGTCACCGGTCGGCGCACGACACTGGGCCGTGCGCACCCACTGACCCTGCGCGCCCGCGCCAGTCTGCTGGAGATGCTGCCCGCCTCCGAGGTGGTCACCGAAGAAGGCGGCGCACTGCTTTCGCTGCCGTCGGAATGCGCCCGGCTCCTCGGCCCCGATCACACGGTGACGCTGGGCGCCGGACACAACCACGCCTGGGCGCTGTACCTCCTGGGCCGTTTCGAGGAGGCCGACGAGGAGATCCGGCCGGTCGCCGAAGCGTATGTGCGGCGCTTCGGGCCCGAGTACCCGATCGTGCTCGCGGCCCGGCAGCTCTTCTCCCGGACCCGGTCCGCGCTCGGTCACGTGGATGCGGGGATCGAGCTGATGACCGATGTCGTCGCGCGGCGCGAACGCGGCCTGGGCCCCGAGCACCCCTTCACGGTCGCGAGCCGTCGGCTGCTGGACGAATACCGATCGGGTCGCTGGCGCCCGCCGCAGCCGCCTGGCGCATGAGAGGGGGATATGCGGACGGTGCACGGGGGTATACGGCGCGGGGTCGGCTGGAGTACCGATGTAGGGTGCTATGCGCAGGCCGTACGGGTGATGGTTCAGTACGAGGGGGACAAAGAGTGCAAGCGCCGCGAGCCCGCCTCCCTTGACCTGGCCGATGCCGTGAACGCCGTTCTCGCCCGGCGGCACGTGACCGGTCTTCTCCCCGCCACCGGCCAGGACCACCGGCACGTCGCACCGCCCACCGGTCACCCGTACTTCCGGGTCCTCCCCTGCGACCTGGACCGGTAGCCGGCTTCGGGGCGAGGCGGCACACCCGCACCACATCGAGTACGAGCAGCAGCACCGAACACTGTCAGGGAGAGCGAGACCCGCAATGGCCCAGCCGCCCCTCCTCCGCGATGTCATCGACATCAAGGAGTCCATCTCCACCTCGGACTTCGTGCTGTCCCTCGCCGAGGCGACGACACCCGAGGGCGCCGAGCACGCGCTCAAGGACTACGTCGTCACCGAGCGGCTGCTGGAGAACTTCGACGAGGCGCTGAAGCTCATCAAGTCCTCGCTCGACGGGCACCGCTCCAAGGCGGCCTACCTGCACGGCTCGTTCGGTTCCGGTAAGTCGCACTTCATGGCCGTGCTGTACGCGCTGCTCAGCGGCGACCCGGCTGCCCGAGCTCGTACCGAGTTCGACCCGGTGCTGACCAAACACGAGTGGCTGACCACGGACGGCAAGAAGTTCCTGCTCGTGCCGTACCACATGCTCGGTGCGAAGGCCCTCGAACAGCGGGTGCTCGGCGGGTACGTCACGCACGTCAAGAAGCTGCACCCGGAGGCCCCGACCCCGCAGGTGTACCGGACGGACTCCCTCTTCGCCGACATCCGTGCCATGCGCGCCAACATGGGCGACGAGGCCGTCATCCGCGGTCTGGGAACCAGCGACGCGGACGACGGGGAAGAGGACGAGTGGGGCGAAGGCTTCGCCTGGACCCCGCAGCTCCTCGACACCGCGCTCGCGGCCGAGGAGAACCACGAGGCCGGCACCCCGCTCAACCTCCGCAACCCCTCCACCCCGGCCGAACTCCGCGCCAAGCTGGTCAACGACGCCAGCACCAACCTCCTCCCCGGCTTCGCCAAGAACGCCGTCGAGGACGAGCACGGCTTCATCTCCCTGGACGCCGGTCTGTCCGTCATCGCCGAGCACGCCAAGTCGATCGGCTACGACGGACTCATCCTGTTCATGGACGAACTGATCCTCTGGCTCGCCACCCTCATCCACGACCAGAAGTTCGTGGCGCGCGAGGCCAGCAAGATCACGAATTTCGTCGAGGGTGGGGATGCCCGCCGTGCCATTCCCGTCGTGTCGTTCATCGCCCGCCAGCGCGACCTGCGCGAACTCGTCGGTGAAGAGGTCTCCGGTGCTGCCGAGTCCTCCATCCAGGACACCTTGAACCTTGCCTCCGGTCGCTTCGACAAGATCACTCTGGAGGACCGCAACCTCCCGCAGATCGCCCACGCCCGCCTCCTCAAGCCCAAGGACGCCGAGGCGGAACGGCTCGTCGACGCGGCCTTCGAGCAGACCAAGCGGGTCGGGTCGCAGGTCTGGGACACCCTCCTCGGCTCGGAGAAGGGCACGACCGGCGCGGACGCCGAGTCGTTCCGGCTGACGTACCCCTTCTCGCCGGCCTTCATGGACACCCTCGTCCACATCTCGTCCGCGCTGCAGCGCTCCCGCACCGGTCTGAAGCTGATGGGCCAGCTCCTCGCCGACCATCGCAACGAGATCCGGCTCGGGCAGCTCGTCCCCGTCGGTGACCTCTACCCGGTGATCGCGGAGGGCGGTGACAAGCCGTTCACCGACAGCCTGAAGGTCGTCTTCGAGGCGGCCGACAAGCTGTACAAGACCAAGCTGCGGCCGTACCTGCTCAGCTCGTACGACATCACCGAGGACGACGTCGAGCAGTACGTCAACCGGCCCGAGACCGTCTCCGACCCGCAGCGCGCCAACCGCTGCCGGATGTTCGTCGGTGACAACCGCCTCGTCTGCACGCTCCTGCTGTCCGCGCTCGCGCCCAGCGTGCCCGCCCTGGCCGAGCTGACCATCCGGCGGCTCGGCGCGCTCAACCACGGGTCGGTCCTCGCGCCGATCCCGGGCGCCGAGGTCGGCATCATCAAGAACAAGGTCGCGGAGTGGGCGGCCAGGTTCCCCGAGATCAAGGAGACCGGCACCGACGCCAACCCGGGCGTACGGCTGGAGCTGTCCGGCGTCGACGTGGACTCCGTCATCGCCAACGCCCAGGTCAACGACAACCCCGGCAACCGGGTCGCGCTCGCCCGCCGCCTGCTGTCGGAGGAACTGGGCGTCGAGCACGGTCAGTTGAGCGATCAGTTGAGCTTCACCTGGCGCGGCACCGCCCGCACCGCCGAGATCGTCTTCGGCAACGTCGCCGACGAGGACGAGCTGCCCGACCACGACCTGATGCCGCAGGAGGAGGGCCACTGGCGCCTCGCCATAGACCTCCCCTTCGACGAGGGGGAGTGGGGTCCGGTCGAGGACGTCAACCGGATCCGGCGGCTGCGTGAGCGCCAGCAGGGCGAGCGGTCCCGTATCGTCGCCTGGCTGCCCGCCCACCTGTCCGCGCAGCGCTTCGCCGACTTCCGGCGTCTCGTCGTCATCGACAAGGCCCTGGCCGACGAGCACCGCTTCGACACCCAGTACGCCGGCCACCTCAACGCCGACAACCGCAGCCGCGCCAAGGGGCTCCTCGAAACCCAGCGCGAGGCCCTGCTCAAGCAGGTCAAGGGCGCCTTCAAGCAGGCGTACGGGCTCGCCCAGAAGCAGGCCGCCGACGTCGTACCCGACTTCGACGACCACCTCGTCGCGCTCCCGGACGTGGACGGCCTCACCCTGTCCTTCGGGCAGAGCCTGCACGACGGCATCCGGCATGTCGCGGGCAAGCTGCTCGCCCATCAGTATCCGGCGCACCCCGACCTCGACCCCGATGCCACCGGCATCGCAGTCAAGTCCATCGACACGAAAAAGGTGTTCACGCACGTCCGGGCCGCCGCAGAAGCGCGCGATGGGCGGGTGGAGGTCCCCGCCGCGGACCGCAAGCTCATGCAGCGGATCGCCGGGCCCCTGCGCCTCGGGCAGCAGAAGGAGGCGTACTTCGAGCTGTCCCGCTATTGGGCCGACCACTTCCGCCAGCTCGCCAGCGCCCAGGGCGTCACCGGGGACCTGTCTCTGATCACCCTGACCGACTGGACCGACAAGCCCGACCCGCGCGGCCTGCCCGACTTCCTCGCCCGGCTCGTCGTCGCCGCCTTCGCCGAGATGGACGACCGGGTGTGGGTGCGCGGCGGTACCGTACTCGATCCCGCACCCGAACTGTCCGCGATCAAGGACCATGACGCGCTGCGCAGCCAGCCGCTGCCCGCCGAGTCCGACTGGGACACGGCACGGCAACGCTTCGAGACGGTCTTCGGGCAGAAGGCGCCCGCCCTCCGGCGCGGCCGGATGGTCAACCAGTTCGCCCGCCAGATCATCGAGGCCGCCCGCGCCCACCGGGACCACGCGGCCGACCTGGTACACCAGTTGGAGGCCCATGCCTCCTTCCTCGGCCTCGACCAGACCGCCGACACGGGTCGGCTCGCCCTCGCCCGCCGCTCCCTGCAACTGCTGGACGCGCTCACGGCGGAGGCGGGCAAGGGTGCCGCCGGGGCGAAGAGGACCGTGGAGGCCCTCGCCTCCTTCGACCTGGGCGAGACCAGCGCCGACCGGTACGGCACCTCCATCAAGCAGGCTCGCAGCGTCGCGGAGGCAGTCGCCTCCGCGCCCTGGAGCACCCTCGAACTCGCCGCCGGACTCGGCCCCGAGGGCGCGGCACTGCTCGACTCCCTGCGCAACGTGGCCCGCGACGACCAGCGCACCGCGGACCTGCGCGACGCCCTGACCCGCACCCAGCGCGAGGTCGTCGCCCTGGTCAAGCGCAGCCAGGCCGCCGCCACCCCGCCGCCCCCTCCCATCGCGCCCCAGCCCACGGCCGACGACCTGTCCCTGAACACGCCGACCAGCGACCCACGCATCCCCTACACCCCGCAGGAGGCACCCACACCGGCCTCCTCGGGCAGCGGCACCGCGCGGACGTCCGGTGGACGCCGTACGACCGTGTCACGCGCCGCCGCCGACCTCCAGGCGGAACTGTCCGAACTGGCCGCCCGCCACCCCGACGCGACCATCGAGATCAGCTGGAAGGTCGTGGAATGACGGACACCGTCGCTGCCGCCCCCGGCGCCGTCCGGCTGAACACCGCGACCGTCACCCAGTACCTGTCCTCGCAGTCCTCCCTCGCCGCCTCCCTGACGGGGGACGGCCGGGGCAGGCGCCGAGTCGTGCTGCTGCGGTCCGCGCCCCAGTGGGAAGGTCCCGCCGAACCCGTCTGGGGCGAGGGCCGGACGGCCGGCGTCGTGGCGGCGCCCTCGCCGCTCGCCGTCCACGAACTCGTCCTCGACCACCTCACGGGCCGACGCCCCGGCCCCGCCGTCCTGGTCGTCCTCACGGACCGCGAGCAGAACGAACTCGACCCGGCGATCCTCGCCCGCGTCCACAAGCTGCGCATCGACACGGTCGACAGCTGGGACGTCGTGCGGGAGGCGTTCGGCGCCCGGCAGATCGACCCGCGCCTCAAGGACGTCAACTGGGCGGCCGAAGCCCTGCTCGACGCCACTCCGCCCGGCGGCTGGCCGCCCGTGCCCGGCGGTTGGCTGTCCCGGCAGTACGCCCTCACCGCGCTCGCCCAGCGCCGCCTGCGCCTCGGCCGCTACGACACCGAGGGCGGCACACGGCGCCCGGGTGACGACCGGCTCGACGCGCAGACCCTGCTGCACTGGTCGACCCGGCCCGGCGCCCCCGAGCGGCTGCTGGGGCTGCGCGGACCCGAGCGCGCAGGGCTGACCGCCTTCCTCGGCGAGGAGGATCAGGCCGGTCTGGCCGGACGTGCCCTGCTCGCCCTCGTCGACGCCGAGCGCGGCGCGGACGCCACCGCCTTCGGCCTTGTGTGCGCGGCGCTGTGGCAGCACGCCGAGCCTGCCCCGGAGACGTACCAGGCGCGGGGCCGTGCTGAACGTTACTTCGGTGACCAACCGCCTGCGGTCGCTGAACAACTCGACGCCCTGGTGACCGTCTTCGGCCGGTCCGCCGAGGAGTACGTGACCACGCTGCTGACAGCCGGACACCGGGGTGGCGGCGCCGACGCCGACCAGGCCCGCGAGGCGCGCCGCACCACGGGCACTGTGCTCGACCGGGCGGCCGTGCTGGCGCGCCAGTTCGGCGCGGAGGCAGCCGTCGCGGCGAGCCCCGTCCTGCGCGGCGGACTGAACGCCCGGTTCGCTGCCGTCGGGCAGGCCCTCGCAGCGGGTGACACGGCCGCGGTGGCCCAGGCCGTCCACCGCCTGGCGGACCACCGGCTTGCCACCGATCCGGAGGAGTCCGCCCGCATCGAGCGTGCCCGCATGGCACAGCGACTCGCCCGCTGGCTGGCCACCGACCCGCCCGCCGACGCCCCCACCGTCGCCGACGCCATACAGCGGCACATCGCCGAGACCGGCTGGGCCGACCTCGCCCTGGAGCACATCGAGGCCGGCGGCGATCCGGACCCGGTCCTCAAGGCCGCCTACGACACCCTCGGCACGCGCGTCAGGGATCGTCGACGGCAGATCGACGCGTCCTTCGCGCGCTTGCTGGCTGACTGGACGGTGGACGGCAAGCCCGGCGGCATGCTCACCGTCGAGACCTTCCTCGACCGCGTGGTCGGACCGGTCGTCCGGCGCAGGGAGGAACGGCGGGTGCTGCTGCTCGTGCTCGACGGCATGAGCGCGGCCATAGCGAACGAACTCGGCGAGGAACTGCGCCGCTCCTGGGCGGAGTTCGACCCGCTGGCCGAGGGCGAGCCGCTCCGGCGGGCGATGGCTGCCGCCCTGCCCACCGTGACAGCAGTGTCCCGAACATCGCTCTTCGCAGGCACCTTGATGAAGGGCACCCAGGCCGACGAGAAGCGGCTCTTCCCCTTGCTGAAGCTGTGGGGCGGGGCCCCGGCCGCCGTCTTCCACAAGGACGACCTGCGCACCGAGACCGCGGGCGACACCTTCGGTCCGGCGCTCACGGAAGCGCTCGCCGACGGCAGAACCCACGTCGCCGTGGTCCTCAACGCCATCGACGACCGCCTTGCCAAGGAACAGAAGCTGGGCGACGGAGCCTGGCAGGTCGACGACGTACCCGGTCTGCGCGAGCTGCTCCGGGTGGCGGCGGCCCAGGGCATGGCCGTCGTCGTCACCAGCGACCACGGCCACGTCGTCGACCGGCACGGCACGAAGGCCGACGCAGCCACCGAGCCCGCGTCCGCCCGGCACCGCCTGCCCGGCAGCGGCCCGCTCGGCGAACGGGAGATCGCCCTTTCCGGGCCGCGTGTGGTGTGGCCCGAACCTGGCGCGTCCATCGTCGCGCTCTGGGACGCGGACTCCCGCTACACCGCGCTCAAGGCCGGCTACCACGGCGGGGCTTCCCTTGCCGAGTTCACCATTCCGGTGCTCGCCTTTCTGCCGTTCGGGGCGGAACCGCCCAAGGACTGGCGGGAGTTGGGTGACCAGCGGCCGGCCTGGTGGGCTCCGGAGGAGGCGGGGAGGCCGGTCCCGGACGAGCGTGCGGCTCAGACGGTCGGCGCGGCTCCGAAGAAGGGGACTGCGAAGCCCCGGAAGAAACAACCCGAACCCGGGACGCTGCCCGACGCCCTCTTCGATGTGGCGCTGACAGCCGGGGGAGACGACGCCCTCCTCACACCTACCGTGGTCTCGCGGACCGAGGCGCTCGTGACGGCGCTGCTCGGCTCGGAGACGTATCAAGGGCAGCTCGACGGTCTGGCCCGCAAGCCGCAACAGGAGCAGGTCCACAAGGCTCTCGCCGCCCTGCTCGACGCGGGAGGCACCCTGCCGGTCACGGCGCTCGCCCAGCGTGCGGGCATGGCCACAAACCGCGGCGACGGCTTCGCGGCGGTCCTGCGGCAGCTCCTCAACTACGACGGCGTGCAGGTGCTGGAGACTCTGCCGGACGGACGCACCCTACGGCTCCACGAGGGCTTGCTGCGCGAACAGTTCGCCCTCGGAAGCGGCTGACATCCGGGGCGGCCCCTTGTTTCGAAGTGGGGCCGCCCTGAGATCCCTACGAGTCGCGCTTGACGTGCTTGAGCACGTTCATGCCCGCCGTGAGGACGGCCATGAAAGCGGCGCCGCTGGTCGTGAGAGTCGCGAAGGGGCTCGCGTGAAGCGACATTGCCACGACTGCAGTGCCGAGGGAAGCCACACCGGACACAAGCGTGACGATGGTGATGTCACGCGCCGGGTGGTGACAGGTCTGCTGGGTCGAGTGGATCGACACCGTTCCTCCTGGAGATACTCGCTCGTTGGAAACGGGCATGGCTGACTGGGGTCAGTCATGCCTCCAACGCTGCGCCCTGCGGGTCCTACGGAGCCCGCAACCAGCTGGTTGCTGATAGGAGCGCGTGCAGCGAGTCGGTCAAGGAGGCCTCCGGGAGCCCAGAAACACAGGGGGCGAAAGAATATCCTTCAACTCGCTTCCCCGGCAACACAGTTCTGCGCTCCTCCGTCGAAGCGCCAGCCCGGTGACGGCACCTCACGTACTCCTACGACACGAACGCCCGCAGCAGCTTCGCGAAGGTCGTCAGTTCGTCGATCATCTCCTGCGGCAGCGGCTTCTCGTCGAAGTGGGCGATCCGGTTACGGATGTCCTTCACTCTCTTCAGGCGGCCAATGAACTGCTCCCTGGGCATGTTGGGCCACTTCAGGGCTTCCCAGTTGGCGTCGGCGGCTTCGGCCAGCGAGGTCTTCGTCTGGTCGCCGTCCAGGAGTCTCAGATAGTCGCCGAACATGAGGTCGGAGACCTGGCCGGTGCGGTGCTCGGGCTTCTTGTTCGTCTGGACAGCCTTGATGGTCTCCTCGTCCAGTGCCGCGCCCAGGCAGCGGCGCAGCAGGGACTCGATCTCCCCGACGATGAAGAAGGGCCGAGCCGCGCCCTCGAAGCGGTCCGTGACGTCCGCGGCGGTGACGATGCCCGAGAGGCAGCCGTCGTCGCCGCGGACCAGCAGGTAGCCGTGTTCGCGGATGACCGGCAGGGCGGAGAAGAACTCCTGGCGGGTGTCGGCGACCGGGAGGGAGTCCTTCTCCATCGCGTTGTCCAGTGTCGGCTGCCTGCCCGCCTCGTACATCTTGGCGACCGAGCCCCAGGTGACCACCCCATGGATCTGTGCCATGCCGGTGGTCACCGGGACCTGCGCGATGCCCTTCGTGCGCATCAGGAACGTGGTCTGCGCCAGGGGCGTACCGGGACCGACGGACACCAGGCCGCGCCGCGCCGACGGGATGTCCCCGAGCAGCAGACGCTGCGGGAGGGCGGCCGACGGCAGTGCCTCGTCCGTCTCGTCCTCCTCCGTGTCGGCGGGGGCGGCCTGTGCGGGGACGGACGCGAGCGGCACCACGTCGACATTGCTGCGCAGGCCGCAGACGGCGAAGTCCGGCAGCGTCGTCAGCCCGGCGTCCGTGAGCGCCTGCGAGATGCGGTGCACCGTCCGGTGGTCCCGGACCCTGACCTGAAACAGGTCGAGGATGTCCTGGACGGGCACGGTCCTGCCCTTGAGCGCGGTCAGGTCCTGCCCGCCCGGTGTGGTCGTCATCGGGCGTCGCCCTCCGTGAGGTCACGGAGCATGGTCCTCTTGCCCATGGCGGCGTGCACGAGGTCCTGCAACTGCTTGGAACGGTCGTTGTAGAACCGTTCGTAGTCGTTGTCGCGGAGCGCTTCCGGATCGATGAGGTGAGTGGCGAGGACGTCGTCGAACCACTCGGGACGCATGTCGGAGGCGGCGACCATCGTGGACAGATAGGACGCCGGGGCCCCGGTCATGTCCATCGCCGCGCGGTAGGACAGAGGGGTCTTGTTCACGATGGAGTTCGTCGGCAGTCCCTGGCTGTTGCCCCGCCGGAACCAGGTCTTGGGGAAGATCTGCCGGACGTCCACGCCGTACTCATCCAGCCTGCCGGGGCTGAGCGGGCTGTCCGTGTAGTGCCAGTCCACCGCGCCCTGCTTGATCAGCAGGGCGTAAATGCCCTTGTAGGCGGCGCTGTTGCGGGTGGTGAGGCTGTCGAGGCGGTCGGCGAAGAAGAACGCGTCCGTGACGGTGTCGGGCGCACGGTCGTCCTGTGAGATCCAGGGGACGAGCTGCTCGACGTCACGGGTGAAGCGGGTCTCCGTGGAGCCGCCGTACATCTCGCCGAGGACCCCGCACCAGTACCACTGCTCGGCCTTCTCCTCCGCTCCCAGGCCGTCCATCGCCGTGTCGAGGATGGCGCGGACGGCCGCGAGCGGGACGAGTTGCGTCTTGTACGGCAGGTCGTTCGGACGGACGATGCACTGCCGCTCCAGGAAGTCGCCCACCCAAGCGAAGGCGTCGGCGAGTCTCGGCGCCAGGCGGACGAAGTCGGACAGCGGGAGGTCCAGCAGATCCCGGCGCTTGCACGACACCGTCGCCCCGGTGCCCGCCTGCTTCCGTTCCCAGGTCCGTACCAGGGCGATGGCCTGCAGGAAGTCGATACTGCTCAGCCCGTTCTCGATGCCGCTGTCCAGACGGCCGAAGACCGGGTACTTGGCCGCCAGCCCCTGCTTGATCTCCCGCCACACCTCGGGGAGTTGGTAGTAGTCCCCGGTCAGTTCCACGTACTCGCGGTCCCCGGCGTAGGTCGCGGTGAGCAGTTCGAAGACGTTCAGCGGCACCCCACCCGTGTTGACCCGCTCGAACACCGCGCAGACGGCGTCCATGGAGGTGGAGGCGGCCAGGCGGATCATCGGCACCTGAAAGGCGCGGATCTGTTGGAGGACGGACTCGTCGAACCGGCCCCACAGGTCCCAGTTCCGGTCCTCGTCCGCCTTGATGTACGACATCATCCACTGGTTCACACGCTGGGCGTCGAAGACGAGATGCAGCGGGAAGAGACCGGCCGCGCACTCGTTCTCCGTGCTGCTCAGATCCAGCACCACCGTGCGGTTGAAGTCGGTGCGGAGCACCTTGTCCGCCGGAACGGACAGGATGGCCTCGTCACGGTCCGCGGCCGGGCCGACGGCCTTCGCGATGTCGACGTAGTACCACCGCTCGATGGGCTTGCCACGGGCGTCCGCGGTCTCCACGGGGGCGTCCAGCCAGAGGGCCTGGAAGAGGGAGGTGAGGCGCTGCTGTCCGTCCAGCAGGAGGAGGTCCGCGGCCGGATCCCCGTCCGGGCGTGCCCCGGTGAGCGTCCGGGAGCGGAACCGGGTGGCGCCGCCGGTCTGCAGCGTCATCACCACGCCGAGCGGATAGTCCAGCGTCACCGTGGCGATGATCGCGCGGATCCGGTCGTCGTCCCACTTCCAGTTCCGCTGGAAGTCGGGCAACTGTAAGGAGCCCGAGGCCACGTCCGCGAGTACGTCCCTCAGCTTCACATTGTCGAGTGCCGCCACGTTCGTCCCACTCCCCACCCTGGCGTATGTACGGAGAGTGATTCCAGCAGCGTCTCCAGGTGACCGTCAACCGATTCAACGAAGTGGGCGGCTCGCCGCCTTGCCGTGTGAAGCGCGGGTCGGCCGGCGGTCCGCTTCCGGCCCCCGTACGGGGGTGCCCGTAGGAATGGAAGACTGGTTCCTGTGAGCACCACCGGATCCCAGCGCCCCGCCCAGGTGAGCGCCGCCCGCCGCCGTACCGTCATTGACGCACTGCGGCGCGGTGCCGTGCCCGAGAGCGGGCTCGACCTGCTGGCCACGGGACTCGACCGGTTCGAAGCGGCCCTGGACGCGGAACTGGACGCCGTGGCGTCCGGCGGCTCCGTGTTCAAGGCCGTGCGGGGCGAGTACGGGTCCGGCAAGACGTTCTTCACCCGCTGGCTGGGGGAGCGGGCCAAGCGCCGCAACTTCGCCGTGGCCGAGATCCAGGTCTCGGAGAACGAGACCCCGCTGCACCGGCTGGAGACGGTCTACCGGCGGCTCACCGAACGGCTCACCACCTCCAGTTTCCCGCCCAGCGCGCTGCGGCCTGTGGCCGACGCCTGGTTCTACGCCCTGGAGGAGGACGCCCTCGCGGCCGGCGCGACCGAGGACGAGCTTCCGGGTGAGGTGGAGAAGCTGCTTGTCGCCCGGCTCGCCGAGGTCTCCCGGCACGCCCCGTCCTTTGCCACCGCTCTGCGCGGCTACCGGGCCGCCCTTGCGGACGGCGACGAGGCGACCGCCGCAGCCGTCCTGGCGTGGCTCGGTGGCCAGCCGCATGTCGCTGCCTCCGCCCGCCGGGCCGCCGGGGTGCGCGGCGACCTCGACCACTTCGGTGCGCTCGGGTTCCTGCAGGGGCTCCTCACCGTGCTGCGCGACTCCGGGCACACCGGGCTGTTCGTCGTCCTCGACGAGGTGGAGACGCTGCAGCGGGTCCGGTCGGACGCCCGTGACAAGGCACTCAACGCGCTGCGGCAGCTCATCGACGAGGTGCACTCCGGCCGCTTCCCCGGTCTCTATCTGGTCATCACGGGCACCCCGGCCTTCTACGACGGACAGCAGGGCGTGCAGCGCCTGGCCCCGCTCGCTCAGCGGCTGGCCACCGACTTCACCACCGACCCGCGCTTCGACAATCCTCGCGCCGTGCAGATCAGGCTTCCCGGCTTCAACCAGGAGTCTCTGGTCGGACTCGGTCTCACCATCCGTGACCTGTACGCCGATGCCGCAGAATCGCCCGAGCGTGTGCGGAAGGTCGTCGACGACGCGTATGTCGCGGACCTCGCGCAGGCCGTCGGCGGAGCGCTGGGCGGGAAGGCCGGGGTGGCTCCCCGGCTGTTCCTGAAGAAACTCGTCGGGGACGTGCTCGACCGCGTGGACCAGTTCGATGACTTCGACCCCCGGCAGCACTACCGGCTCACCGTCGCCGGCAGCGAACTCACCGACGTCGAGCGGAACCTGGCCGCCACGGTCTCCGGGGGCTCCGCGTCGGCTGACGACATCGACCTGGAGCTGTGATGCCGGACGCGGGACTCCCGGCCGGGAAAGACCCTGGTGACGAAGGCGTTGACGTGCTCGACCGGCTCGATCCCGTCATCCTGCATCACATCGTCAACACCCTCGGCTGGCCCGACCTGCGACCCCTGCAGCGTGCGGCGATCACCCCACTCATGGAGGGACAGGACGCCGTACTGCTGGCTCCGACGGCGGGAGGCAAGACCGAGGCGGCCTGCTTCCCCCTGCTGTCGGCGATGACCGAGCAGAAATGGACCGGCACATCCGTGCTGTACCTGTGCCCGCTCAAGGCACTCCTCAACAACCTGGTCGGCCGTGTCGACGCCTACGCTCAGTGGCTGGGACGGCGTGCCGCGCTCTGGCACGGCGACACCAAGGAATCACAACGGCAGCGCATCCGGGCCGAGGCGCCGGACATCCTGCTGACTACACCCGAGTCGCTCGAAGCGATGCTGATCGGCGTCAAGACCGACCACGCCCGCCTGCTGGGAAGCGTGCGGGCCGTCGTCGTCGACGAAGTGCACGCGTTCGCAGGGGACGACCGGGGATGGCACCTGCTCGCCGTGCTCGAACGGTTGGAACGGGTCACAGGACGGCCCATCCAGCGCGTCGGGCTCTCGGCGACGGTCGGCAACCCCGCCGAGTTGATGCGCTGGCTGCAAGGCGCGGGCGCCGGCAGCCGCACCGGTCAGGTCGTCGCCCCTGGAGTGCACCTGCTGGCTACCGACGGCAGCGGACACGGTGACAAGGCGGTCACCGAACCGTCTCGCAGGCCGGCGGGCGAAGTGGAACTCGACTACGTTGGCTCCCTGGACAACGCGGCCAAACTCATCGCGGCGCTGCACAGGGGGGAGAAGCGGCTCGTCTTCTGCGACTCGCGCCGCCAGGTCGAGGAACTGGGCGCCGCGCTCCGGGCGCGCGAGGTGACCGTCTTTCTGTCCCACGCCTCCCTCTCGGTCGACGAACGGACCCGTTCAGAGCAGGCGTTCGCCGAGGCACGCGACTGCGTGATCGTCTCCACGTCCACCCTCGAACTCGGCATTGACGTCGGTGACCTGGACCGGGTCATCCAGATCGATTCACCGACCACCGTCGCCTCGTTCCTGCAGCGCATCGGACGCACCGGTCGGCGCTCGGGCACGGTACGCAACTGCCTGTTCCTCACCACGCGGAAGGACACGTTGCTGCAGGCGGCGGGTCTGCTGCTGCTGTGGTCGCGAGGCTGGGTGGAGCCGGTCGTCGCGCCGCCCGAGCCGCGCCACCTGGTGGCCCAGCAACTGCTCGCCGTCACCCTGCAACAGCACAAGCTCGGCGACCAGTTGTGGGACCGGGAATGGAACGGGCTCGCCCCCTTCGACAGGTCGGCCGCCCCGATCCTGCGCTTCCTCACAGAGGAGGGCTTCCTCGACACCGACGGCGGCATGCTGTTCGTCGGACCCGAGGCAGAACGCCGTTTCGGCAAGCGACACTTCATCGAACTCACCGCGTCCTTCACCGCACCACCGCAGTTCACCGTCCTATCCGGGCGCACGGAGATCGGACGCACCGACCCGAGTGTGCTCACTGAGGAGCGTCCCGGCCCACGGCGCCTGCTGCTCGGCGGACGCAGTTGGCAGGTCACCTACATCGACTGGCTGCGCAAACGCGTCTTCGTCGAACCCGCCGACGGCGGGGGAATCGCCAAGTGGATGAACGGGGGCATTGCGGGACTCTCCTATGCATTGACACGCGCCATGCGCGAGGTGCTGCTGGGCTCGGACCCACCGGTCTCACTCACCCGGCGGGCGGACGCCTGCCTGGTGGAACAACGTGAGGCCGACGCCCCGGACACCGTCCACCAGGGCGGGACGCTTGTGACACGCTCCGGCCGCGATGTGCGCTGGTGGACGTGGGCCGGCTACCGAGCGAACGCCACGCTCGCCGCCACGTTGCGGTCGGTCACCGATCCGCTGCAGCGGCCTACCGACAGCTGGCTGCGCCTGCGAGAGGATCTCACCGCGGCCGACTGGCGCACGGCCCGCGAGGACATCGGCGAGAACCTCGTTCTGCCCGACGTGGACCGCCGCGCCGTACGTGGCCTGAAGTTCTCCGCCGCCCTCCCGGAACGTCTGGCGGTCGCCACGGTCGCGGCCCGTCTGGCCGACTTCGAGAGTGCCCGCGCGGTAATTGGCGAGCCGGTGCGCTTTCAGTACGGCAACTGAATCGGAATCGAAGGAGCCGCTGCGGCGGTCGCTCTCAGCCGGGCCCCGCTGTGTCGTCGCCTTACGACTTGCTCTGCGGGTCATCTCTCTCTGCTGAAATTCGCGTAGCGGGCTTCGGCGCCTGCTGGGACTGGCACCCGCGCCCCGGCGGTCAGGGCAAGACGGTATGGGACAGAACCCGGCGTACAGCCCGACTCGTCTGCCGCCTAGGTGCTTTGGCCTGTTCAAGAGGCCGGGCCCCATCAAGGTGATCACAGACGGCCAGCCTTCCTGCCCGCCGTCCTCGTCATCCAGGACTGCCAGGACCATCGGGCAAGACCGCCCACGGCAATGGCGGCGAGCACGGCTCCTCCGTCGATGACGTGCGGTAGTCCGGGGCCGAAGGCGAAGAAGGCCAGCGTGGCGACGAGCCCCACGAAGAACGCGACGATACCGGCCCGGCGTCGCCGCACTTCCCAGCCCTTGTCCCCGTCGTTCCGCTGTTGCTGCTCGACCATGAAGGACTCACTTCGTGACGTGGTGACACTGGCTCACGCGGCGCACTCCGTTGACGTAGAGGTGGGCACACGCCTTTCCATAACGAGGCAGAGTCTGGGGAGAGTTGTTCCGCATCGGGTCGATCTTGCACTCGGTGTGCGTCCTCCCGCGGGATGTGCGGTATGTCCGGTTGTTTGTGTCGGCGTAGGTGAAGTCGATGCGCCAGTTGCAGAATCCGCTGCTGAGAGCCGCGACGAAGGCGCAGTCGACGCCCGCGTTCTGGTAGGTGATGCTCCTGCCCTCGCCGCGGACGATGTGGGTGAACATGCATCCTGTCGGGATCTTCATGTTCACACCGCCGACGCTGTACTCGAAGGTGCGCACGGGAGTTGTCCCGATCGCGGTGGCATGCGCGCCGGTGGGCGCGGCGAGGACAAGGGCTCCCGTGGCGGCCAGAGTCGTGGTGAGGCGCGTGAAGTACTGCAGGCGCAAGGCGGTCCCTCCCGGTGATCTCCTGATGAGCACCTGGGACAACCGGATCTTGTGACCGGCGGTTGCAGGGTTCTGCCTGATTCACCGCGATTGAGTGATCAAGAAACAAGCGGACTGACATGCAGAAACGTTCATAGGTGTGCGGGCGATCAAGGGCCGGCGCGATCGGTGCCCGTCATGCCGACGGTGCGAGTGGGCGCTCTTGCACCCTCTTCAGGTGCCGCTCGAACACCTCACGCGCGTCCGGGGTCAGTGAGCGCAGGGCCACCAGGGCCGAGATGGTCACGTCGCACAACTCCCGCTGCACGTCCTCCCAGGTGTGGGAGAAGCCCTTGCGGGGGTTGTCGCCGGTCGCGCCGATGACGGCCTCGGCCACCTCGCCGACCTCCTCCGACAGCTTGAGGACGCGCAGCAGTGCGCCCTCCGTGCCGGCGCGGTCGCGGCCCGACTCCAGCCGGGTGAACAGTTCGTCGATGGTCGGCCAGAGCGCGGGGGTGGTGTTCTGATCGGTCATGCCCCGCAGCCTGCCACGCGGGGGAAGAGGAATCCTCGGCTACTCCTCGAACAACGTCTCCTGCTCGCCCTGCGCCTTCGCCCGGACCCGGCAGCTGCGTGCCCCCACCACCAGGGCCGTGGCCGCTGCCGTGACGCCGAGGGCCGTCGGTACCATCCAGCCGCGGTCGAGGACATGGCCGAAGGCGTGGTCGAGGGAGAGGCGGCCGGGACCCGTGATCGCGAGGCCGGCTGCCGCCAGGCCCAGGCTCGCCGCGTACTCGTAGCCACCCGACTGGGCGAAGAAGCCGTTGGGCAGGTGCACGGTCGCCGCCCCCGCCATCGCGCCGGCCGCCGCCGCGCCCGCCGCCGGGGTCGCGAGGCCCAGGGCGAGGAGGGTGCCGCCGCCCGCTTCCGCGAGGCCCGCCGCCGTCGCGCTCATCTTGCCCGGCGCGTAGCCGACGGACTCCATGAACTGACCGGTGCCCTCCAGGCCGTGCCCGCCGAACCAGCCGAACAGCTTCTGCGCGCCGTGCGCGGCGAGCACCCCGCCGGTCCCCAGCCGGAGCAGCAGCAGGCCCAGATCACGTCGGTCGAAACAGCTCACGGTGACTCCCCTGCAGATATGTGGACACGCGGACGGGTCCTCCCGCCTGCCCACCGTCGCAGGTTTCACCCTCACGGGCGCGCCGAGGGGTGCGTTCGGGTGGCGGGCCCGGGGGAGCGGTGTGAGCCTGGCGCCATGACGATCAAACCGGCCAACCTCAGCGACCCGGCCGTCCGGGCGTTCGTCAACGCTGTCAACTCCCATGACCGCGAGGGCTTCATGCGGCTCCTCGCGCCCGGTGCGACCATGGCCGACGACGGCCGCGACCGCGACCTCGCCGACTGGATCGACCGGGAGATCTTCTCCTCCAACGGCCACCTGGAGGTCGACAAGGAGTCCGACGGCGGCCGGGCCCTGCGCGCCCACTACCGCAACGACACCTACGGCGAGATGGAGACCCTGTGGCGCTTCACCGTCGAGGACGACGGGCGGATCTCCCGGTTCGAGACCGGACAGGCGTAGTCGGGCCTACGTGAACCGGTCCCGCGTGAACCGGTCCCGCGTCAACCGAGCCCGCGTGAACCGGGCTTGCGTGAACCGGGCCCGCGAGGGCTCATTCGCAACCGGGGGTGTGACAGCCCTTGTCCTCGTGTGCGCTTCAACTCCTAGCGTTCCCCGGCATGGAGACCATGACGACCAGGACACTGGGACGCAGCGGGATCGACGTGAGTGCGCTCGGCTTCGGGTGCTGGGCCATCGGCGGTGAATGGCAGGCCGCCGACGGGCAGCCGCTCGGCTGGGGGAAGGTCGACGACGAGGAGTCCGTACGGGCGATCCACCGCGCCCTCGACCTCGGCGTCACCTTCTTCGACACCGCCGACTGCTACGGCACCGGGCACAGCGAGGAGATCCTCGGCCGGGCCCTGGGCGGGCGACGGGACGACGTCGTGCTCGCCACCAAGTGGGGCAACGTCGTCGACCGGGACACCCGCACCCTCACCGGCAGCGACGACACCCCCGAATACGCCCGTCGAGCCCTGACCGCCTCCCTGCGCCGGCTCGGCACGGACCACATCGACCTGTACCAGTTCCACCTCTCCGACGCCGACCCCGGCCGGGCCGCCGAACTCCGCGACGTCTGCGAGGAGTTCGTGCAGGAGGGCCTCATCCGGGCCTACGGCTGGAGCACCGACGACCCCGGGCGTGCCGCCGTCTTCGCCGAGGGCGCGCACTGCACGGCCGTACAGCACGCGCTGAACGTCCTCGACGACGCGCCCCGGCTCATCGCACTGTGCGAGCAGTCGGAGCTGGCCAGCGTCAACCGCAGTCCGCTGGCCATGGGGCTGCTGGCCGGGCGGCGCAAGGAGACGCTGCAGGCCGGGGACATCCGCAGCAGGCCGCCGGCCTGGCTCCAGGGGTACGACGCCGACGGGTCCGGCGCCGACACCGCGTGGCTGGACCGGATCGACGCGCTGCGGTCCATCCTCACCAGCGACGGCCGCACCCTCGCCCAGGGCGCCCTGGCCTGGTTGTGGGCGCGCAGCCCGCGCACCGTGCCGATCCCCGGCTTCCGGACCGTCGCCCAGGCCGAGGAGAACGCCGGCGCCATGCAGAAGGGGCCGCTCACCGCCGGGCAGTTGACCGAGGTCGAGCGCCTGCTGGGGCGGTGAGCGGCCCCTGCGGGCCGCACCGCGGGTGCAGCGGCCGTAGCCGCCGTACTGCTACGGCTGCGCGTACTGGGCGCGGCCACAAGCTAGGGAGGAACCTTTGAGCCGCCCTGAGTAAAGGATGTGTAAGGCCTAGGAAACGCGAGTAACTCATCGGATTTTCATAACGCGGCAAATTCCGGGCCGCGGCGTGCCTGCGTCACCGAATCCGCTGCTGGGCGCGGTGTACGGTCCCGGAGTGCGTGAATGTTCCCGGATCAGCCGGCGTGCCGCTCTCGGTCTGACGGCCGCCGCCCTTTCTCTGTCCACGGCCACCGAGGCCGCCGCAGCCGAGCCCGCCGTCATCGGGGGCGAGCAACTGGCCCGCGCCGGCGTCCAGGTGAGCGGTGCCTCCGGACTGCCCGCGAAGCTCACCGCCCGCTCGTGGCTGATCGCCGACTGCGACAGCGGGGAGGTGCTCGCCTCCTTCAACGCCCACCAGCGTCTCGCGCCCGCGTCGACGCTGAAGATGCTGTTCGCGGACACCGTGCTGAAGAAGTTCGACCGCACCGAGCGGTACACGGTCAAGGACAGCGACATCTCCGACGTGCCGGCCGGCTCCAGCCTGGTCGGGATCAAGGCCGGTATCACCTACACCGTCGAGCAGTTGTGGCAGGGCGTGTTCCTGCGCTCCGGCAACGACGCCGTGCACGTGCTGGCCCACATGAACGGCGGCGTCGCCAAGACGGTCGCCGAGATGCAGGCCAAGGCCGAGGACCTGCAGGCCATGGACACGCATGTGGTCAGCCCCGACGGCTTCGACCACCCGGGCCAGATCTCCTCGGCGTACGACCTCACGCTCTTCGCCCGCCACGGCCTGAAGAACGCGGACTTCCGCGGCTACTGCGGCACGCGCACCGCGAACTTCCCCGCGGGCGGCAAGAAGACCTTCCAGATCCAGAACACCGACCGCCTGCTGACCGGGGCATGGGGTCTGAAGACATACGACGGCCTGATCGGTGTCAAGAACGGCTACACCAGCAACGCCGGCAACACCTTCACCGGCGCCGCCACCCGCGGCGGGCGCACCCTGCTGGTGACGGTCATGCACCCGGCCGAGGGCAGCAACGCCGTCTACGAGCAGACGGCCGCGCTGCTCGACTGGGGCTTCGGACAGGGGCGTGCGGCGCAGGCCGTGGGCACGCTGGTCGAACCACTCAGCGAGGGCGGTGCGAAGGCGGGTCCGGCATCGGGCGGCAAGGGGGCCCAGGCGGCGGCCGGCGGCCCCGGCTCGTCGTCCGGCGGCCCGTCCACCGGCCGGCTGGTCGAGGGCGCCGGAGGCACGGTGCTGCTGCTGGCGGCGGCGGGTGCCTGGGTGGTCAAGCGGCGGCGCAGGGCGACCGCCGCGGCGACGGTGGCGACGGCCGAGGCCGAGACGGCCGGGGGACCGGCGGAGTCCGGCGGACGCCACCGCCGCTGAAGCGCTGCGCGGGCGTGAACGGCGATCCTGCGGGCGCCGCCGCGCTGAACGGCGGGCCGGTGAACTCCACCATGTCGCCGACGCCGTGATGGCGTGAATGGTGCGGCGGCCGTTCCAGCGGCCGGAGTGTGCCTCGCGTCCCGCGCGAGGTCCCCCCCAACTCCGGTCCGGTGGAACGGCCGCCGCCTCCCCCCTCGGTATGGCTTGTGGAGTCCACGGTCTCCAAGTGTGAAGCTCTCGTGGAGGAGAGTTGAACACAGGTGCTCGACCGGCCGCAATACCGCGGATGTTCGAACTCCGTTTGTGGAACCGGGTCCAGAAGCGGGCTCAGCCCCGCCCGATGTACGGCATCGCCGTCGCCAGTACTGTCGCGAACTGCACGTTCGCCTCCAGCGGCAGCTCGGCCATGTGCCGCACGGTCCGCGCCACGTCGGCCACGTCCATCACCGGCTCCGGCGCCACCTCGCCGTTCGCCTGGAGCGCGCCGGCCTGCATCCGGGCCGTCATGTCGGTCGCCGCGTTGCCGATGTCGATCTGCCCGACCGCGATGCGGTGCGGCCGCCCGTCCAGCGACAGCGACTTGGTCAGGCCGGTCAGCGCGTGCTTGGTCGTGGTGTAGGCCACCGAGAGCGGGCGGGGCGTGTGGGCCGAGACGGAGCCGTTGTTGATGATCCGGCCGCCTTGCGGATCCTGTTCCTTCATCCGCCGGTACGCCGCCCGCGCGCACAGGAACGCCCCGTTGAGGTTGACGTCCACCACCTGCCGCCAGTCGTCGTACGACAACTCCTCGACCGGGACCTCGCGGGGCCCGTTGATCCCCGCGTTGTTGAACAGCAGGTCCACCCGCCCGAACCTGTCCACCGTGGCCGCGAACAGCGCGTCCACGTCCTCGGGGCGGGAGACGTCGGTGCGTACGGCGAGGGTGGCGCCCCCGGGGACCAGTGCCGCCGTCGCCTCCAGCGTCCCGGTGCGCCGGCCGGCCAGCGCGACCGACCAGCCGGCCCGCAGCAGCTCCACGGCGACGGCCCGCCCGATGCCGGAGCCGGCCCCCGTCACCACCGCGATCTTCGATTCCCTGTCAGTCATGGCTCCGCAGCGTAGGCGGGAAGTCCGCCATGCGGAATGGCATGTCCGCCATACGGTTATCCGCCGATGCGCCCCCCCGCGCCTCGTTCATCCGTGCATCGGCAGTGTGTGCGAGCTGAGAGCATGGGTGCCGGTTCTGTACGAGAGGGATACGAGAGGGAGGGACACATGCCCGAGCACGCGGCGCCGGCCACGGCGCGGACCGGGCACACCGCACCGCCCCCGGCCGCCGCCCGCCGCGCCGGACTGCTCGTCACCCTCGTCCTCGGCGGCCTCACCGCCACGCCCCCGCTCGCGATGGACATGTACCTGCCGTCGCTGCCCGAGGTCACCCGCGCCCTGCACGCCCCCGCCGCCACCGTCCAGCTCACCCTCACCGCCTGCCTGGCCGGCATGGCACTCGGTCAGCTGGTCGTCGGCCCGCTGAGCGACCGCTGGGGACGGCGCCGGCCGCTGCTCGCCGGCCTCGCCGTCTACGTCCTCGCGACCGCCCTGTGCGCGTTCGCGCCGAACGTCGAGACCCTGGTCGCCTTCCGTCTGGCCCAGGGCCTCGCGGGCGCGGCCGGCATCGTCATCGCCCGGGCCGTCGTACGCGACCTGTACGACGGCGTCGCCATGGCCCGCTTCTTCTCCACCCTGATGCTGATCTCCGGGGCCGCGCCCATCGTGGCCCCGCTGATCGGCGGACAGATCCTGCGGGTGACCGACTGGCGCGGCGTGTTCGTCGTCCTCACGGCGGTCGGCGCCCTGCTGGCCGTGCTCGTCCGGCTGCGCCTGCCGGAGACCCTGCCGCCCGCCGAGCGGCACCGCGGGGGAGCGGCCGAGGCCCTGCGCACCATGCGCACCCTGCTGGCCGACCTGCCCTTCACCGGCTACATGCTGGCCGGCGGCTTCGCCTTCGCCGCGCTGTTCGCCTACATATCCGCCTCCCCCTTCGTCGTCCAGGAGATCTACGGCGCCTCCCCGCAGACCTTCAGCCTGCTGTTCGGCCTCAACTCGGTCGGTCTGGTGATCGCCGGACAGGTCAACGGCAAGGTGCTGGCCGGCCGGGTGAGCCTCGTGAAGGTGCTGGCCTGCGGCCTCGCGGTGATCGTGCTCGCGGCCACGGCGCTGCTGCTGACGGCCACCGGGGCCCTCGGAGAGGTGGGCCTGACCCCGATCGCGGCCGCGCTCTTCGTCCTGATGTCGGCGATGGGCATCACACTCCCCAACGCCCAGTCCCTCGCCCTGCTGCGCACCCGGCACGCCGCCGGCTCCGCCTCCGCGCTGCTCGGCACCACCTCCTTCCTCGTCGGCGCGGTCGCCTCGCCGCTCGTCGGCATCGCCGGCGAGCGGACCGCCGTACCCATGGCGCTCGTCCAACTGGCGGGAGCACTGGTCGCGGCGGCCTGCTTCGTGGGAATGTGCCGTCCCTGGAACACACGGGGGAACACCCGTGCGGGGCCGGAGGGAGACGAGAACTGAGCGCACCGAGACTGCGCGCCGACACACCGGAGCGGGCCGGGCTCGACCCGGTGGCCATCGAGCACCTGGTCGGCGACGTGCACGCCCTCACCGCCGGAGACCACCCCTGGGCGGCCGGCGCCGTCGTCCTGGCCGGCCGGGGACCCGTGATCGCCGTGGCCGAGGCCGCGGGCTGGGCGGTGCGCTACGCCGCCTGCGACCCCGAGACCGGCACCGGCGTCGAACTGCCGCCCGAGGCCCGGGTCCCGGTCACCGTCGGCACACCCTTCGACCTGGCCTCCCTCACCAAACTGTTCACGTCCGTCGCCGCCGTGCAGCAGATCGAGCGCGGCACCCTCGGCATGGACGCCCGGGTCGGCGACTACCTGCCCGACTTCCACGCGGCGGCCGCCCACGGCATCACCGTCCGCCAGCTGCTCACCCACACCTCCGGGCTGCGCCCCGAACTCCCGCTGTACGACTGCCCCGACGACGCCACGAGGCTGTCCCTGCTCAGAGCGGAGACCCCGGCGATGGGGCCGGGCACCTACGTCTACTCCGACCTGAACATGCTCCTGCTCCAGTTCGTGCTGGAACGCATCACCGGGCGGGCCCTCGACGTCCTGATCGAGGACGGCATCACCCGCCCGCTCGCCATGACGGCGACCCGCTTCGGCCCCTGCCCCGGCGCGGCGGCCACCGAGGACCAGCGGCGGCCGTGGGCCAAAGCGGACCGGGGGATGCTGCGGGGTGTGGTCCACGACGAGAACGCCTGGGCGCTCGGCGGGGTGGCCGGACACGCGGGCCTCTTCTCGACCGCCCCCGACCTGGCGGTCTTCTGCCGCACCCTGCTCGCCGGCGGCTCCTACGGCCCCGCCCGCATCCTCGGCCCCGACTTCGTCGAACTGCTCCTGACGCCACCGGGCCTGGGCTTCACCGTCGACCAGCCCTGGTTCATGGGCGCCCTGTCGGGAGGCGGCGCGGCGGGCCACACCGGATTCACCGGCACCTCCCTCGTCCTCGACCCGGCGACGGACACCTTCCTGGTCCTGCTGGCGAACAGGGTCCACCCGAGAAGACGCCCGCCGGACAGCGGTCCACGGGCGGCGCTGGCGACGCTGCTGGCAAGGGCGGTGGTCTGAAAACAGCACCGTAGAATCACCGGGTGGACGACCCCGTGACCCCGGCCCAGGCCCTGCGTGCCGCTCTGGACGACATCCTCGACGGACTCCCGCCCAGGCAAGCCGCCGCAGCCGTGGAACGGCTGATCGCCAACTACCGCGGGGACACCCCGACGCACGCGCCGATCCTCCGCGACCGCGCGGACGTCGCCGCCTACGCCGCCTACCGCATGCCCGCCACCTTCGAGGCCGTCCGCTCGGCGCTGGAGGCGTTCGCGGCGGCCGTGCCCGGCTGGACGCCCGGCAGCCATGCCGACGTCGGCGGCGGCACCGGCGCCGCGACCTGGGCCGTCACGGCGACCTGGCCCGGCGAGCGCGGCGTCACCGTGCTGGACTGGGCCGAGCCCGCCCTCGCCCTCGGCCGGGAGATCGCCGCCGCCAACCCGGCCCTCACCGGCGCCCGCTGGCAGCGCGCCCGGATCGGCGCCGACCTCGCCCTGGAGGACACCGACCTCGTCACGGTGTCGTACGTCCTCAACGAACTCGCCGAACCCGACCGCGCCGCCCTCGTCGACGCCGCGGCCGCCGCCGCGCAGGCAGTGGTGATCGTGGAGGCCGGCACCCCGGCCGGCTACGCCCGCGTCATCGAGGCCCGCGACCGCCTGATCCGCGCCGGACTGCACGTCGTCGCCCCCTGCCCGCACAGCGCCGCCTGCCCCATCGAGCCCGGCCGGGACTGGTGTCACTTCTCCGCCCGGGTGAGCCGCTCCTCCCTGCACCGCCAGGTCAAGGGCGGCACCCTGGCCTACGAGGACGAGAAGTTCTCCTACGTCGCCGCGAGCCGCCTGCCGGCGGAGCCTGCCGCTTCCCGGATCGTCCGGCGCCCCCAGATCCGCAAGGGCCAGGTGCTGCTCGATCTCTGCGAGGCCGAGGGGCGGTTGGGTCGCACGACGGTGACCAAGCGCCACGGTGACGTGTACAGGGCGGCGAGGGACGCGGAGTGGGGGGACGCCTGGCCGCCCGGGGACCCGGACGCGTAGCGGCGCCGCATGCCGAGCACGTCACCGCCCCCTCACGGGGCTCTTGTTAGCGTCGGTCCCATGGTCAAGAACCCCGCCCCCGATGCCAGGCGCCGCAGCGAGAAGTCCCGCCGGGCGATCTACGACGCCGCCCTCGCCCTGGTCGGCGAGGTCGGGTACCCGAAGACCACCGTCGAGGGGATCGCGGCCCGCGCCGGGGTCGGCAAGCAGACGATCTACCGCTGGTGGCCGTCCAAGGCGGCCGTCCTGCTGGAGGCGTTCTTCGACCTCTCCACGCAGGCCGCGCAGGAGGCGGGTCAGGAGCCGTACGCCATCCCGGACACCGGCGATCTGGCCGCCGATCTCAAGACGGTGCTGCGGATCACCGTGGACCAGCTCCTCGACCCGCGCTTCGAGGTCCCCTCCCGGGCGCTGGCCGCCGAGGGCGTGGTCAACGAACCGGTCGGCCGCGAGTTCGTCACCAAGCTCCTCGAACCCCAGCTCCAGCTGTACGTCGACCGGCTGCGCTCCGCCCAGGACGCCGGGGACGTACGGCCCGGCATCGATCCGCGCATCGCCCTGGAGCTGTTCGTCTCCCCCCTCGCGCAGCGCTGGCTGCAACGGACGGGACCGATCACATACGACTACACGGACACTCTGGTCGACTACGCCCTGCACGGAATCGGACCCCAGACACCCCGAAGCACATGAAGATGGGACGATAAGGCATGCTGTCCGCACACCAGCGCGGCGACCTGCGAGGCGAGGGGATAGATGAGCGCGACGTTCGGCGGCCGGTCCGGCCGGCGGGGCAAACTCTCCCAGTGGCTGCTCGGACGCCGCCCGAAGGAGGCCGCCGCCGACACCGGCGGCCGCGAGGCCCTGCTGCTCGGCGCCGCCGCGGCGGGCCTGCCACTCGCCCCCGCGGCGCACCCCGCCCCCGGCTACCGCTGCTCCTGCGACCGGGTCGGCTGTCCCACCCCGGCCCGGCACCCGGTGTCGTTCGCCTGGCAGACGCAGTCCACCACCGACCGCGCCCAGATCGAGCACTGGGCCCGGCACCAGCCGCAGGCCAACTTCATCACCGCCACCGGCATGGTGCACGACGTCCTCGACGTGCCCTTGGCGGCCGGGCGTGAGGCCCTGGACCGGCTGCTCGGCGAGGGCGTCGAGATCGGTCCGGTCGCCGAGAGCGACGACGGCCGCATGCTGTTCTTCACCCTCACCCGCGGCACCCCCGAGGACGAGGACGAGTGGTGGCCCTGCGAGCTGGACTGCCACCCCGAGACCATGGACGAGCACCCCGGCCTGCGCTGGCACTGCCGGGGCTCCTACGTCCTCGTACCGCCCGCCCGGCTCCCGGGCGACGACCAGCAGGTGCGCTGGGTACGCGGCCCGGAGCACGCCCTGCCGGACCCGCTGACCCTGCTGGAGACCCTCACCGACGCCTGCGCCCGCCACGCCGGCACCGGACAGCAGGGCGCCGCCTGGCCGCTGCGGCACTAGACACCAGGCACTGCCCGCGCCCCTTCGGGGCGCACTACGCGCCCTGCGCCGACGTCAGCCCCGGCACCCGGCCCAGCATGGACACCGCGCCGCTGCCCGCCGGGTCCAGGACGACCTCGTTGGACATCAGCTCCAGCGTCAGGGACTGCTTCACCTCGCCCTCCGTCAGGGCCTGCACGTCCTTGTTCTGGGCCGGCATCGTGGTGCCCGCGGCGACGGTCCGCTTCTCGTAGTGGTGCGTGGTGAAGAACACCAGCGCCCCGCCGTCCGCCGTGCGCAGCGCCAGCGGCCGGTAGTCGCCGCTGGTCAGCGGCTTGTCGATGAACTGGGTGACCAGACCGGGCTTGTTGGCCCGCTTGGCGCGGTCCGCGCGCTCCGCGCTGGTGTACGCGCCGTCGGCGAAGGTCCCGCCGCCCTTTTGCAGGTACGTCGCGTAGGCCTGGCTCAGCCGGCCGGGCGCGACGGCGAGCTGCGCCGAGCGGGCCGGTACGGCCTCCGCCCAGCCGTCCTCGTCGGTCTTGAACTGCGGTACGGCGCCGGGCGCGACGAGCGTCAGATACGCCACCTGCCAGCGCTCGCCGAGGCCATTGCGGGTGAACACCAGCAGCCAGCGCGCGCCCGATGCCTTGTTGCCCTTGGCGTCGGCGACGAACCAGCGCGGCCAGCCGGCCTTCTTGGGGATCGTGATCTTCACGTCCGTGAGCTTCAGCGGCACGTGGTCCGCGTTGCCCGACGGGCTGTTGGCGTGCCCGGCCTTCAGACGCGCGGCGTCGATGTCACCGAACGGGCCGGTGACGTAGGGCGCGTCGAGGGAGCTGTCGAAGGCCTTGTCGGCCTTGTTGTACGCGGTCGTGAACGCGGTGAGCGCCTTGGCGGCCTCGGCGCGCGTGGCGGTGGGGAGCACCTCCCGCTCACCGTGCACCACCACGCATCCGCTCGCCGTCAGCGACAAAGCGGTCAACGAGGCCGCTATGAGTGCGTTCCGGGCACGCCTGCGGAGCCTGCGCGGGCTGTGATCCCTGCTCATCGGGTCCTTTCACCTTCCCCTTCCCGGAGGCGAACCCTACCGGGGCGAGGAACGCCGCGAGTGCCGGGACCAGGTACAGCGGCCAGACCGTGACCGATGTTTCAATTCCCGGGTGACTGACTACGACGTACTCCGCGTCTTCTGCGGACCGGACGGCGGCTACGGCAACGAACTCGGTGTCGTCCGCGAGGGCTCGGTCCTGCCCGAGCGGAGCGACCGGCAGGCGCTGGCGGCCAAACTCGGCTTCAGCGAGACCGTGTTCGTGGACGACCCCGAGCGCGGCGTGATCGACATCTACACCCCCACCCTGCGGCTGCCCTTCGCCGGTCATCCCTGCGTCGGCACCGCCTGGCTGCTCGACGTGCCCGAACTCGTCACGCCCGCGGGAGTCGTCGGGGCCCGGCTGGACGGCGAGTTCAGCTGGATCGAGGCCCGCGCCGAGTGGGCCCCGCCCCGCACCCTGCGCCAGTACGCCACCCCCGCCGAGGTCGACGCCCTCGATGAACCCCCTCCCGGGGAGTGGATCTACGCCTGGGCCTGGGAGGACGAGGCGGCCGGCCGGGTCCGCGCCCGCGCGTTCCCCGGCCGTGACGACGGCATCGACGAGGACGAGGCCACCGGCGCGGCGGCGATCCTCCTCACCGACCGGCTGGGCCGCGCCCTGAACATCACCCAGGGCAAGGGCTCCCAGATCCTCACGGCCCCGCAGCCGCACGGCTGGGTGGAGGTAGGGGGACGGGTGTTCCTCGAGCGTTGACCAGTGCCGGGGCACTAGGCGCTCAGCGGGAACTCCTCACCCAGCGCCCTGAACACGGCCGTGTTCAGGGCGAACGCCTGCTTGCACTCGGACACGATCCGCTGCTTCTCGAGGTCGTCCACGGCCATCCCGTCCAGCAGCTCCCGGTAACTCCGCTTGAACGCGGCCGGGTTGGCGACGTCCTCGAAGACGTAGAAGCGGACCCCGTCGCCCTTCTTCGTGAAGCCCCAGGTCTTCTCGGCCCTGTCGCGGATGATCTGGCCGCCGGACAGGTCGCCCAGATAGCGGGTGTAGTGGTGGGCGACATAGCCGCCGGGCCAGTGCTCGGCACACGCGCGGACCCGGTCCGCGTACGCCCGCGTTTCGGGCAGCGCCGACAGGGTCGTCCGCCACCCGGCGCCCCGCAGATGCGCCAGGTCCCGCTCCAGCGCCGGCAGCCGCAGCAGCTCCGGCCGGACGAACGGCCCCGCCACCGGGTCCGCGGCCAGCCGCCCGGCATCGCTCTCCAGTGCCTCGTACACGAACCACAGCTGTTCGGTGTAGCGACCGTACGCGGCCACGCCCAGCCTGCCGCCGAGCAGGTCGCTCATGAAGGTCGAGGTCTCCGCCTCCATGTGCTGCTCGTGGGAGGCGGTGCGGATGAGTGCCGAGAAGGAGTCCATGAACCCGTCCCTGGATGGTCTGCGGAGCTTTGCCGACACCTTGTCGGTAAAAGTCTACAAGACAAAGCCCACCCCGGCACGGAGTGGGCCCGTCGTCGCTGGAAGACGCCGGTCAGGGAAGAGTCAGGATCTCCGCCCCCGTCTCCGTCACCACCAGCGTGTGCTCGAACTGCGCCGTCCGCTTGCGGTCCTTCGTCACGACCGTCCAGCCGTCGTCCCACATGTCGTACTCGTGGGTGCCCAGCGTCAGCATCGGCTCGATCGTGAACGTCATGCCCGGCTGCATGACCGTCGTCGCGTGCGGGCTGTCGTAGTGCGGGATGATCAGGCCGGAGTGGAACGAGGAGCTGATCCCGTGGCCGGTGAAGTCACGGACGACGCCGTAGCCGAAGCGCTTGGCGTACGACTCGATGACCCGGCCGATGATGTTGATCTGCCGGCCCGGCTTGACCGCCTTGATCGCGCGGTTCAGGGACTCCCGGGTCCGCTCCACCAGCAGCCGCGACTCCTCGTCCACGTCCCCGACCAGGTAGGTGGCGTTGTTGTCGCCGTGCACCCCGCCGATGTACGCCGTCACGTCCAGGTTGACGATGTCGCCGTCCTTCAGGACCGTCGAGTCCGGGATGCCGTGGCAGATGACCTCGTTGACCGACGTGCACAGTGACTTGGGGAAGCCGCGGTAGCCCAGCGTGGAGGGGTAGGCGCCATGGTCGCACATGTACGTGTGGGCGACCTTGTCCAAATGGTCCGTGGTGACCCCGGGCGCGATGGCCTTCGCGGCCTCCGCCATCGCCTGCGCGGCGATACGGCCGGCGATCCGCATCGCCTCGATGGTCTCCGGGGTCTGCACCTCGGGCCCGGTGTACGGCGCCGGCGCGGGTTTGCCGACGTACTCGGGGCGGCGGATGTTTCCGGGGACCGAACGGGTGGGGGACAGCTCCCCTGGTACGAGCAGCGACTGGCCAGACATGCCAGCGAGTCTATCCAGCGGAGATGGGGGAACATGTCCGTGGCGAGAGGAGCTGTTCATGGCCCTGTTCAAGAAGCGCACCGTCGGCAAGCCGGGCGAGTGGTTCTACTGCCTGGAGCACAAGAAGGTCGAGGAGGGCCCGGAGTGCCCGGGCAAGGACCGCTTCGGGCCGTACGCCTCGCCCGAGGAGGCCCGGCGCGCGATGGAGACAGCCGCCGAGCGCAACCTCGAGTGGGAGAACGACCCGCGCTGGCACGACGCGTCGGCCCGCCCGGACGCCGACGGCGAGTGATCAGTCCACGGCCGGCCCGCTCGCAGCCGGTTCGGCGGCGGCGCGCCGCTCGCGCATCCGTACCGCGTGCTCGTTGGTCCGGGCGTCGTACGTCATGAGCCCCGGCAGCCACAGCGCGAGCAGGCCCATCGCGCCCGCGCACGCCAGGCCGCCGAGGGCGACGGAGGTCCGTACGCCCGCCCAGGCGGCCAGACCGCCCGCCCGGACCTGGCCGAGCTGCGGGCCGACCGAATAGGACAGCAGCTCGATCCCGGCGAGCCGGCCGCGCAGCTCGTCCGGGATCGTCTGGTTCCACATCGCGGCCCGGAAGATCCCGGAGACCATGTCGAAGCCGCCGCCGACGGTCAGGAACACAAGGACCAGCCACACGTTCCCGCACCCGCCGGCCGCCGCGACCGCCAGGCCCCAGCCGGTGGCCGACAGCACCACCAGCAGCCCGTGCCGGTGCACCCGGGAGGCCCAGCCGCCGGTCAGGCTCACCAGCATCGCCCCGGCCGGGACGGAGGCGTACATCAGGCCGAGCGCCCAGCGGGCGTGCAACTCGTCGGCGAGGAACGGCAGGACGGCCAGCGGCATGGCCAGGAACATCGCCGCGAGGTCGACGACGTAGGTGCCGAGGAGTTCCTTACGGCTCCACGCGTACCGGGCGCCTTCCAGGACGGCGTGCAGCGAGGGCTTCGACGCCTCGTGGGCGGCGGGGGAGGGGGCGATCCGCACGATGTAGGCCACCGACACGGCGAAGGTCAGCAGGTCGGCGGCGTAGGCCCAGCCAAGGCCCGCGTAGGCGACGACCACGCCCGCGACCGCCGGGCCGGCCACTCCGCCGACGGTCCAGCGCAGCGAGTTCAGCGAGGCCGCCGCGGGCATGTCGTCGTGGGCGACGATCCGGGGCCACAGCGAGTCCAGCGCCGGGCGCTGGACGGAGCCCAGGGCCGAGGAGAGCGCGGCGATGGCGTACAGCGGCCAGACCGCGGGGCGCGGGAGCAGGGCGTTGAGCAGCAGGACCGCGCTGAGCAGGCCCTGACCGGCCTCCGTCCGCACGATGAGCTTCCGCTTGTCGAGGGCGTCGGCGAGGGC
Source organism: Streptomyces sp. FXJ1.172 (assembly GCF_001636945.3). Taxonomy (NCBI): domain Bacteria; kingdom Bacillati; phylum Actinomycetota; class Actinomycetes; order Kitasatosporales; family Streptomycetaceae; genus Streptomyces; species Streptomyces sp. FXJ1.172. Next base: position 6,539,402 of record NZ_CP119133.2, read on the forward strand.
GCCGCCGTACAGGCCGCAGACGATGAGCGGCAGCAGCTCCACGGCACCGATCGCGCCGACCGCCGCCGCGGAGCCGGTGAGGTCCTTCAACTGGACGGGGAGCGCGACGAAGGTCAGAAAGCTGCCGAAGTTGCTGATCAGCCCTGACGTCCAGAGCCGCCGGAAGTCCTGGGAGGCCCGCCAGGGGGAGAGGTCGGGGAGGAAACCGCGGAGGAAACCGCGCAGGAGGTCGCGGGGCACAAGGGATCATGCTCGGCCGGGCGGGATCGGCGGGCAACCGGATTTCGCGGCAGGCAACCGGATTTCAGCGGGCCGTCCCGGGCGCTCCACCCCGGGCGGGCGGGCGAGTCACCACGGGGCGGGCGGCGGTGCCGTCACGATCTCCGCCAGCCTCGACAGCCGGTCCCGGAAGCCCCGGCGCCCCGTCAAAGGCCCCCCGTTCTCGCCCGCCGCCGCGCTGACCAGGTGCTGGACCGTGTCCAGGTCCAGCTCCGCCCCTTTCGGAACCGCCAGCGACTCGTGCGCCATCGCGTCGAGGCCGCCCCCGTCGGCACCGAGTGCCAGCACGGTCACCCCGGCCCGCCGGGCCGCATGCACCCGCTCCAGCAGCGGCGCCGGCTCCTCGGGCGCCACGACCAGCAGGGTCTCACCCCGCCGCGCCGCCTCGATCCGGCCCGGTCCGACGGTCAGGTGGGGCGGGTCACCGGGGCGCGCCCGGTGCCGTACGAGTGTCGGCGCCAGCTCCGGCGTACCCGACCACGCGGCCTCGTCCACCAGATGCGCCGCCAGGTGCCACGGCTCGTACTCCGGCGTGCCGACCAGCAGCAGCCCGCCCCCGTGCGCCACCACCGACCCGCGCAGCACCCCCGCGAACCTCCGGGTGGCCCCGAGCCACTCCGTCCCGGCGAGCACTTCGCGCAGCAACGCGACCCGTACGGCGTCCATGCGACCGCATCCTGCCGCAACCGGCCACTCGTGACGCGCAGTTCACCCGGAATTCGCCCGTCCCGGGGACATACACCCCTCCCACTCCAGCCGAGGAGCCGCCCCATGACCGAGGTCACCGTCCCCTTCCACGCCGGACACCAGGGCTACGCCGCCTTCCGGATCCCCGCGATCGTGGTCACCGGCGCCGGCACGCTGCTCGCCTTCTGCGAGGGCCGCCACGACTCCGCCGCCGACCACGGTCACATCGACATCGTGCTCAGGCGGTCCACCGACGGCGGACGCACCTGGGGCCCGCTCACGGTCGCCGCGAGCAACGGCACCGGCCTAGTGCCCCAACAGGCAACGTTCGCCCCGTCGCGACGCCCGGCACGCTCCCCCAGCCTTCGGCCGGGAGGTGCCCCCACTCGCCGCACCGCCCGGAAGCCCAAGTACGTCCAGTACGAGGGCATCCGGCCGGCACACCGAGAGCACGCACCGGACGCCGCTCCTTGACGGGCAGACGTTGCCTGCCGGGGCACTGGCCGGCAACCCCGCCCCCGTCGTCCTCGACACCGGCCGCGTCCTGCTCGTGCATGTCCGGGCCGCGGCCGGGGCCACCGAGGACGCCGTCCGGCGCGGCCGGGTCGAGGACGCCGACGGGCGCCGGGTGTGGGTGCAGCACAGCGACGACGACGGCCTGACCTGGTCCGCGTCGCGGGAGATCACCGCTCAGGTGAAGCGGCCCGGCCGGCGCTGGTACGCCACCACCCCCGGGCACGCCCTCCAGCTCGCCTCGGGACGTGTGCTCGTCCCCACACCCTCCCGCCCGCCGGCACCGACACCGGCGCCGAGGCGAAGTACCACAGCGGCCACTGCCTGCTCAGCGACGACCGCGGCGAGAACTGGTACCTCGGGTACGCCGACGAGAACACCGACGGCTCCGTCCAGGTGAACGAGACCACCGCGGCCCAGCTCCCCGACGGGCGCGTCTACTTCAACACCCGCAACGAGTCGGGCAGTTCCCCCGCCAACCGCGCCGACGCCCACTCCGCCGACGGCGGCCGCACCCTCGTCACCCCCTTCCGCCCGCAGGCCTCACTCGTCGCCCCCGTCTGCGAGGCCTCCGTCCTCCAGCTCCGCGACCCCGACCTGCTCCTGTGCTCCGGCCCGGCCGACCCCGCCCGCCGCGCGCTGATGACCCTCCGCGCCTCCGCCGACGGCGGCACCACCTGGCGCCCGGTGTTCACGGCCGACGCGCTGCCCGCCGCCTACTCCGACCTGGTCCGCGTCGACCCCCGCACCGTCGGACTCCTCTACGAGAGGGGCGACTTCGGCGCCTACGAGACGATCACCTTCCGCCGGGTCCCGCTGCACCGGCTCACCTGACCCGCTGCCGCCCCCGGCACGGACGTAGAGTCGGGCCCATGACCTCTACCGACAGCGCACAGACCCCTGCGAAGGCCCCCGCCAAGGACCCCTGGGACCTGCCCGATGTGTCCGGGTACGTCGTCGGCGTCCTCGGCGGTACCGGCCCGCAGGGCAAGGGCCTCGCCTACCGGCTCGCCCGGGCCGGCCAGAAGGTGATCATCGGCTCCCGCGCCGCCGAGCGTGCCCAGGCCGCCGCCCGGGAACTCGGCCACGGCGTCGAGGGCGCCGACAACGCCGAGACCGCGCGCCGCAGCGACATCGTGATCGTCGCCGTACCGTGGGAGGGGCACGGCGACACCCTGGCCGCCCTGCGCGAGGAGCTGTCCGGCAAGCTCGTCGTGGACTGCGTCAACCCGCTCGGCTTCGACAAGAAGGGCGCCTACGCCCTCAAGCCGGAGGAGGGCAGCGCCGCCGAGCAGGCCGCCGCCCTGCTGCCGGACTCCCGGGTCACCGCCGCCTTCCACCACCTGTCGGCCGTCCTGCTGCAGGACCCGCAGATCGAGCAGATCGACACCGATGTGATGGTGCTCGGCGAGGAGCGGGCCGACGTGGAGGCCGTGCAGGCCCTCGCCGGGCGCATCCCCGGCATGCGGGGCGTCTTCGCCGGGCGGCTGCGCAACGCCCACCAGGTGGAGTCGCTGGTCGCGAACCTGATCTCCGTCAACCGCCGCTACAAGGCCCACGCCGGGCTCCGCGTCACGGACGTGTGAGCGGATGGGGGACACTGGTGGGCGCCAGCAGTGTCCCCCACAGCACCCGAAAGCGGACTCCCATGCCCCCCGTGCCCCCGCCCGCCCAGACCCGGCGACTCGCCCTCTACGCCCTGGCCGTGTGCGTCCTCGCCGTGGCCGCCGCCGTCGTCTCCTTCGTCCAGGGCAGCTGGCTGGGGATCGTCTGGGTGCTGCTGGCGGGTCTGTCGTCCAACATGGCCTGGTACTACCTCAGGCGCGGCCGGCAGGCGGCGGGGCAGGGCAAGTCCGTCACGAGCTGACCGTGCAGATCTCCGGGGTGCCGCGCCAGAAGCGGTACATCTCCTGGCCGCAGTAGCGGGAGTAGTCGTCGACGCCGAGGCCCCGCAGGATCGCGTCGATCGCGTCGAAGAACATGGTGTTGACCGATGGCACCCACAGCAGCGCGAACACGAACAGCAGCCCGTACGGTGCGTACGGCGCCAGCTGGCGCTTGACCTGGTGCGACAGCCACGGCTCGAGGACGCCGTAGCCGTCCAGGCCGGGCACCGGCAGGGAGTTCAGGACCGCCGCCGTCACCTGGAGCAGGACCAGGAACGCCAGCGCGAAGCGGAAGCCGGCGGGCACCCCGTCCAGCGCGTGCAGCCAGAACGGCGCGCTGCACACGGCCGCGAACAGCACGTTCGTCAGCGGGCCCGCCGCCGAGACCAGGCTGTGCCGCCAGCGGCCCCGGATCCGGCCCCGCTCGATGAACACCGCACCGCCGGGCAGGCCGATCCCGCCCATGATCAGGAAGAACACCGGCAGCGCGATGCTCAGCAGGGCGTGCGTGTACTTCAAGGGGTTCAGCGTGAGGTAGCCCTTGGCGCCGACCGTGATGTCCCCGCCGTGCAGGGCCGTGCGGGCGTGCGCGTACTCGTGCAGGCACAGCGAGACGATCCAGGCCGCCGTCACGAACAGGAACACCGCGACGCCCGGCCGTGCCGCGTACCCCGTCCAGGTGGCCCAGCCCGTCACCGCCGTCACGGCCAGGATCCCGAGGAACACGGGAGAGACCCGGCGCTCGCCGCGGCGCGTGGTGGCGGTGGTCATCAGCGGGCTCCTGTGTGGTGGGGGCCGTCGGGAATGCGACCGTACCGGCAGCGCGGCCGTGGGGGAAACGTCTGGGCCTCGCAGACGACGTCCGGGCCTCGGAGACAATGGACCCCGTGCGCTATCGGCTTCTCGGCACCACCCAGGTACTCCGCCCCGACGGCACGCCCGTCCCGGTCGGCGGGGCGCGGCTGCGCACCCTGCTGAGTGTGCTCGCGCTCAGGGCCGGGCGGACCGTGCCCGTGGGCGTGCTCGTGGACGAGGTGTGGGGCGCCGACCCGCCCGCCGACGCGGCAGGCGCACTGCAGGCGCTCGTGGGACGGCTGCGCCGGACCCTCGGCGCGGACGCCGTCGCCTCCGCCGACGGCGGCTACCGGCTCACCACCGCCTCCGACGACCTCGACCTCACCCGCTTCGAGCGGCTGACCGGCGACGGCCTCGCCGCGCTCGCCGACGGCGACGCGGCCAGGGCCGCCGCCGTCCTGGACGACGCGCTCGCCCTGTGGCGCGGCCCCGCCCTCGCCGACCTGCCCGGCCACACCGCCGAGGCGGCCCGCTGGGAGACGCGCCGGCTGGACGCGCTGCGCGCCCGGCACACCGCCGCCCTCGCCCTCGGCCACGCCGAGCAGGTGCTCCCCGAGCTGACCGCGCTGTGCGACGGCCATCCGCTGGACGAGCCGCTGCAGGCACTGCGGCTGCGCGCCCTGCGCGACGCCGGCCGCCCCGCCCAGGCGCTCGCCGCCTACGAGGACGTACGGCAGCTGCTCATGGAGCGGCTCGGTGCCGACCCGGGGCCCGAACTGCGCGCCCTGCACGCCGAGTTGCTGACAGCCGAGGCGCGGGAACCCGCGAAGCCGCGGCAGGCCCGGACCGCCGTGGGCAACCTGCCCGCCCGGCTCACCTCGTTCGTGGGCCGGGAAGCCGACATCGACGCCATCGGCGCCGATCTGGCACGGGCCCGGCTGGTCACCCTGCTCGGGCCCGGCGGCGCAGGCAAGACCCGGCTGTCCCAGGAGGCCGCGGAGGCGGTACGGCACACCGTCCCGGACGGCGTGTGGCTGGCCGAGCTGGCTCCCGTGGACGACCCCGAGGCCGTACCGCAGGCCGTGCTCACCGCGATCGGCGCCCGCGAGACCGTGCTGCACGGCGCCGGTGTCGAGAACATGCGCGCGGTCACCGACCGGCACGACGCACCCCTCGAACGGCTCCTGGAGCACTGCGCCCGGCGCCGGATGCTGATCGTCCTCGACAACTGCGAGCACGTCGTGGAGGCCGCGGCCGAGCTGGTCGCCCGGCTGCTGGCCCGCTGCCCGCACCTGGTCGTCCTCGCCACCAGCCGCGAACCCCTCGGTGTGCCGGGGGAGTTGGTGCGGCCGGTGGAGCCGCTGCCGGAACCGGTCGCGCTCAGGCTGCTCGCCGAGCGGGGTGCGGCAGCCCGGCCCGGGTTCTGCACCGAGGACGATCCGCAGGCCTGCGCCGAGATCTGCCGGCGGCTCGACGGGCTGCCCCTCGCGATCGAGCTGGCCGCGGCCCGGCTGCGCATGCTCACCCCCCGGCAGATAGCCGCCCGGCTGGACGACCGCTTCCGGCTGCTCACCTCGGGCAGCCGCACCGTGCTGCCGCGCCAGCAGACCCTGCGGGCCGTGGTGGACTGGTCCTGGGAACTGCTGGACGCGGACGAACGCGACGTCCTCGCCCGGCTGTCGGTCTTCGCCGGCGGCTGCGACCTGGCCGCCGCCGAGGCCGTGTGCGGCCCGGTCGCGCTCGACGCGCTCGGCTCGCTGGTGGACAAGTCCCTGGTGGTCGCGGCCCCTTCGAGCGACGGCGGGATGCGCTACCGCCTCCTGGAGACCGTCGCCGAGTACGCCGCCGAACGGCTGGACGAGAGGGGCGGCCGCGGCGACGCCGAACGCGCGCACCTGACGTACTACCGCGAACTCGCCCGCACCACCGACCCGTTGCTGCGCGGCCCCGAGCAGCGCACCGCCATCGACCGGTTCCAGCTGGAGTACGAGAACCTGCGCACCGCCCTGCGGCACGCCGTCACCCTCGGCGACGAGCAGGAGGCGCTGTGCCTGGTGCTGTCCCTGCTGTGGTTCTGGCAGATGCGCGACCAGCGCCTGGAGACCCGCACCTGGTGCCGGGAGGTCATGGCGCTCGGCCCCGACCCGTTCGCCGCACCCCTGCGCCCGGCCCGCCCGGTCCGGCAGCGCTGCACCGATGCCCCGCCGCCGTACACCGGCGAACTCCTCGCCGAGGCCCGGCGCGGTGTCCATCTGGCCCATCTCGCCTGCATGGAGACCGAGTTGGACGCCTGGCAGACCCCCGAGGCGCGGGCCAAGCTGCGGGCCGTCACCGAGGTGTACGAGCCCGGCCTGCCGCAGACCTGCCGGGCCCCGGGCATGCTGTGGATCTTCGCCGAGATGCTGACCGGCGGCATGGACCGGCTGCGCAGGATCATGGACGCCACCGTGGAGACCTGCCGGAACATCCCCGGCTACGACTGGGAGCTGGCCGGCGCCCTCCAGCTGCGCGCAGGCCTGCTCGCCAACCGCACCGCCTGGGCGGGCGACGCCTCCCGCGACGCCGACGAGGCGCTGGAGATCTACCGCCGCCTCGGCGACGCGTGGGGCACGGCCGAGGCGCTGTCCGCGCGCGGCGAGGCCCATGAGCGCAAGGGCGCCTACGAGGCCGCCGCCGTCGACTACCAGGCCGCCATCGAGTACGCCGAACGCCTCGGCGCCCGCGCCCAGATGGCCATCCTGGGCGCCCGGTTCGGCAGCGTGCTCATGGAGCAGGGCGAGCTGGAGCGCGGCGAGCGGATACTCCGCGATGTCATCGCCAGCCAGGACGGCTCCTTCAACGAGGCGATGCCCGCCGCCCGGCTCTTCCTCGCCTGCTGGCTCGGTGTGTACGGCCGCACGGGCGAGGCGCGCCAGCAACTCCGGCTGCTGCGCGAGGAGTTCAAGATCGCGCACTTTGTCGTCTTCGATGCGATGATCCTCCTCCAGGAGGCCTGGCTGGACGCCATCGACCGGCTGCCGGAGCAGGCCCTGGGCCGGGTCCGCGAGGCGCTGCGGCTGGCCGGTGACCCGCTGTCCGAGGCCATCAGCCCGCAGCTGCCCTCCGTCTGCCTCGCCGTCGCCGCGATGGCCCTGGCCGAGCGGGGCGAGGCGGGTGCCATGGCCGGTGCCCGCTGTCTGGGCGCCGCCGAGGCCCTGCTGCCGCCCGGCCATGTCGCCTCCGGCATGGAGCGCAGGGCGCACGACATGACCGAGGCCCGGCTCAGGGAGAAGCTGGACGCGGCCGTGTACGCGGCCGCGTACGCCGAGGGCGGTGGCCTCTCCCTCGCGGAGGCCACCGCCCTGCTGTGACGTCCGGCGTGCGAACGTCAGGTCTTCGTACGGAACTTGTGCATCGCGATCGGGCCCATGACCGCCGTGATCGCGACCGACCAGATCACGGTCACCCACAGATCGTGGGCCACCGGGCCGCCGTTCATCAGTCCGCGGGCCGCGTCGGCGAGCGCGGACAGCGGGTTGTAGTCGGTGAAGTGCCGCAGCCAGCCGGGCATCGATTTGGTGGGCGCGAAGATCGAGGAGCCGAACTGCAGCGGGAAGAGCACCAGGAAGCCGACCCCCTGCACCGACTGCGCGTTCTTCAGCATCACGCCGAGGGTGAGGAACACCCACATGATCGAGGAGGCGAACAGCGCGGACAGTCCCACGGCGGCGAACAGGCCCGCCCAGTGGTGGATGTGGAAGCCGACCAGGACGGCGACGACCATCAGGATGGCGGTGGCGAACAGCATCCGCCCCAGCTCGACGGCGATCTTCGCGAAGAGCACGGACCCGCGCCCGATCGGCAGCGACCGGAAGCGGTCCATGACCCCGCTGTTGAAGTCCTGGCTGAACCCGGTGCCGACGCCCTGCGAGAGGGTCATGCTCATCATCGCCAGCATGCCGGGGATGACGTACTGCACGTACCTGTCCTGGCCGCCGCCCAGCGCCTGGCCGATCGAGCCGCCGAAGACGTACACGAACAGCAGGGTGAAGACGATCGGCATGAACAGCGCGTCGAACATCGACTCCGGGTCCTGGCGGATCCAGAGCAGATTGCGCCGGACGAGCGCGCCGGTGTGCCGCAGGTGCCCGCGCAGCGGGATCCGGACGTCGCCGTCGGTGGTGGTCATGGTCGTGGCGCTCATACGGCGACCTCCTCGCGGGTCTCGGCGGGCGCGGCGTCCTGCGGGGCACCGGCGCGGTGGCCGGTGAGGGACAGGAACACCTCGTCCAGGCTGGGCAGTTCGGTGGTGATGGCGGAGATGGTGATGCCGCGCGCGGTGACCGCGCCGACCGCCGCCGTCAGCTGCTCGTCGCTGAGGACGGGCACCAGCAGCGTCCCGCTCTCGGGGTCCACGGTGGTGGTCGCGAGCCCGGTGATGCCCAGCTCGTCCAGCATGCCCGCGAGCGGGCGCAGCTGCGCCGGGTCCACGGGCCGTACGCGCAGGGTACGGCCGCCGACCTTGGCCTTCAGCTCCTCGATCCCGCCGGTGGCGATGACCTTGCCCCGGTCCACCACGGTCAGCTCGGAGGCGAGCTGCTCGGCCTCCTCCATGTACTGGGTGGTGAGCAGCACGGTGACGCCGTCCCCGACCATGGCCTTCACCTCGTCCCACACCTCGTTGCGGGTCCGGGGGTCGAGGCCGGTGGTCGGCTCGTCCAGGTACAGCACGTGCGGCCGCCCGATCATGGAGGCGGCGAGGTCCAGCCGCCGGCGCATACCGCCGGAGTACGTGCTCGCCGGCCGCTTGGCCGCCTCCGTCAGGGAGAACCGCTCCAGCAGCTCGTCGGCGCGGGCGCGGGCGTCCTTGCGGGACAGGTCCAGCAGCCGGCCGATCATGTACAGGTTCTCCCAGCCGGGCAGCTTCTCGTCGACGGAGGCGTACTGCCCGGTGAGTCCTATGACCCGGCGCAGCTGCCGGGGCTGTCGCACGACGTCGTAGCCGGCCACGGTGGCCTGTCCGGCGTCGGGGGTGATCAGGGTCGACAGGATCCGTACGAGGGTGGTCTTGCCGGCGCCGTTCGGCCCGAGCACGCCCATCACGGTGCCCTCGCGCACGTCCAGGTCGACGCCGTCCAGCGCCTTGGTCTCGCCGTAGTGCTTGACCAGTCCCCGCACCGTCACTGCGTGGCTCGCGCCGACGGGGTCGTCATCGATTCGCGTCATGCAGAAGACGGTGCCAGCGCCTGCCGACAAACCACCGACATCCCACCGACAGCCACCGACAACGTGCCGACGACTACCGCAACCATCAATTGAGGAACCACGACGGCGAGCAACCACCTCCGCGAGAGCGGCGCCGGTTTAGGCGCAAAAAAGGGGGGCAGCCCCGCTGACGGGGGAAGATCAGCGGGGCTGCCGGGGTGTTGCCGCAGTGGCTAGTGGACGGAGTGCTCCTCCAGCGGGAACGCACCGCCGACGACGTCCTCGGCGAATTCCTTGACCGCGTCGCCCATGACCTCACGCAGGTTCGCGTACTTCTTGACGAACTTCGGGACCCGGCCGGAGGTCAGGCCCAGCATGTCCGTCCAGACCAGGACCTGCGCGTCGCACTCCGGTCCCGCGCCGATACCGACCGTCGGGATGTGCAGCACCCGCGTGACCTCGGCCGCCAGCTCCGCCGGAACCAGCTCGAGCACGACGGCGAAGGCGCCCGCGTCCTGCACGGCCTTGGCGTCGCGCAGCAGCTGCTGGGCGGCCTCCTCGCCGCGCCCCTGCACGCGGTAGCCCATGGCGTTCACGGACTGCGGGGTCAGTCCGATGTGGGCCATCACCGGGATGCCGGACTCCACCAGCAGCCGGATCTGCTCGTGCGAGCGCTCGCCGCCCTCCAGCTTGACCGCGCCGGCCCCGGCCTCCTTCACCAGCCGGGTCGCCGAGCGCAGCGCCTGCACCGGGCCCTCCTGGTAGGAGCCGAAGGGCAGGTCGGCGACGATCAGGGCGCGCTGCGTGCCGCGCACCACGGCGGCCGACAGCATGGTCATCTCGTCCAGCGTGACGGGCACGGTCGTGTCGTACCCGAGGTGGCAGTTGCCCGCCGAGTCGCCGACCAGGATCACCGGGATCCCGGACTCGTCGAAGACGGAGGCGGTCATCGCGTCGTAGGCGGTGAGCATGGGCCACTTCTCGCCGCGTTCCTTGGCGAGGGCGATGTCGCGAACAGTGATACGGCGTGTGCCCTTCCCCCCGTACAGCGCCTTGCTGCCGTCGGCGGGCTTCGTCTGGGCAGCCGAAAGCTGCGTCATTGCAACGGCTCCTTCAGTCATCTCGAGGCGCCCTGACGGCGTCCCCGGATCGTCTCCATGGTGGCACTTCGTGCCGACCAGGGCCAGGGGGACCCCCTGTGATCCCGTCGAGTGCGCCTGCACGCCCGCTCGACGCCCGCTATGTAAGGTCTCGGTAAAGGCCTTAGATACGAGACCGTTCCGTATCGAAATGGTCGTAGGCTCGAACACATGACAAGTCCCGTCCCTGCCTCCCGGATACCGGAAGCGGTGCACCGGCGCCGATGGGCCATCCTCGGTGTGCTGATGCTGAGCCTGCTCATCGTGGTGCTCGACAACTCGATCCTGAACGTCGCCATCAAGACCATCTCCACCCCGGCGCCCACCGGCCTCGGTGCCAGCCAGGGGCAGATCGAGTGGGCGATCAACGCCTACACCCTCGTCTTCGCCGGCCTGCTGTTCACCGCGGGCCTCGTCGGCGACCGCCTCGGCCGCAAGAAGGTGCTGATCGGCGGCATCGCCGTGTTCGGCATCGGCTCGATGCTGGCCGCCGAGTCCGGCTCGCCGGACCAGCTGATCGCCTACCGCGCCCTGATGGCCCTCGGTGCCGCCTTCGTCATGCCCGCCACCCTGGCCGTGCTGATGAACGTCTTCGAGCGCGAGGAACAGCCCAAGGCCATCGGCATCTGGGCCGGCGGCGTCGGCCTCGCCATCGCCATCGGCCCGATCACCGGCGGCGCTCTCCTCGACCACTTCTGGTGGGGCTCGGTCTTCTTCGTCAACGTGCCGATCGTGATCGTCGCGCTGATCCTGATGACCTGGCTGGTGCCCGACTCCCGCGACCCGCTGCCCGGCCGCCTCGACCCGATCGGCGTCGTCCTGTCCGTCGTTGGCCTGGTCCTGCTCGTCTACGGCATCATCAAGGGCGGCGAACTGGCCGACTTCACCGACACGAGGGTGCTGGCCACCAGCATCGCCGGGCTCGTCGTGCTCGCCGCCTTCGTCGTCTTCGAGAAGCGCAGCGACCACCCGTCCCTCGACGTCACCTACTTCAAGAACAAGGTCTTCTCGGCCGCCATGAGTGCCATCGCGCTCGTGTTCTTCGCGCTCATGGGCGTCACGTTCTTCGGCGTCTTCTACACCCAGAGCGTGCGCGGCTACTCGCCGCTGGAGGCCGGCGTGCTGATGCTGCCGCTCGCCGCCGCGCAGATGATCTTCGCACCGCGTGCCCGGCTGCTCGTCGACCGGTTCGGCAACAAGGCCACCACCACCGCGGGCCTGCTGCTGATCGCCGCGACGCTGGCCGCCTTCGCCACCTTCGAGGCCGACACCCCGATCTGGCTGCTCGAGGTCGTGTTCTTCCTCATGGGCACCGGCATGGCCCACATCATGACGCCGACCTCGGTCGTCATCATGCAGGCCCTGCCGCGCGAGAAGGCCGGCTCCGCCTCCGCGCTCAGCAACACCTTCCGCCAGGTCGGCGGCGCCCTCGGCATCGCCGTACTCGGCTCGGTGCTCGCCACCTCCTACCGCAACGGCATCGAGGGCAAGCTCGGCCCGCTGCCGCCCGCCCTGCGCGAGAAGGCCGGCGAGTCCATCGAGGCCACCCTCGGCATCGCCGGCCGGCTCGGCCCGCAGGGCAAGGCCCTCATCACCCCCGCCAACGACGCGTTCCTGCACGCCATGCACGTCACCGCCCTGTGCGGTACGGGCGTCGCGCTCATCGGCGCGGTGGTGACCGGCCTGTTCCTGCCGGGCAGGCCGACGTCGGGTCACAAGGGCGAGAAGGAGACGGAATTGGTCGCGGCCGCGGACTGACGCGCATCACGGGGCAGTGGTTCGTACGGGGGAGGGAGGCCGCTGCGGGACAATTCCCGCAGCCCAGTGAGAGGACGGAAACGACGTGAGCGTTGCCGACACCGGCCCCGGCACCGAAGGCCGGACGCGACCCTGCGGTCCCGTGCGGGGCAGGCCCCGCAGCGAGGCCGTGGAACGCGCCATCATCGAGGGCGTGATGAAGCTCCTGGAGGACGGCGTGCCCCTCGCCGAACTCTCCATCGAGCGCGTCGCCCGCACGGCCGGGGTCGGCAAGGCCACGATCTACCGCCGCTGGAGCGGCAAGGACGAGCTGTTCATCGACGTCGTCCGCGCCGCCGAACCCCCCGACCCCGAACTGCCCGGCACCAGCCTGCGCGACGACCTCGTCGTCCTGCTGGAGTCCCTGCGCCGACGCGGTCTGGCCACCCGCTCCTCGGCGATCCTGCACAACGTCTACGCCCAGATGAAGTCCAGCCCCAAGGTCTGGTCGGCGTACCACGCCGGCGTCATCGCCCCCCGCCGCCACCTCGTCATGCAGGTGCTGCGCCGGGGGCGGGACAACGGCGAACTCAGGCCGGACATCGACCTGGAACTGGCCAACGACCTGTTCGTCGGCCCCATGCTCCTGCGCAGCACCCTGCGTCCCGACGGCGACCTGCCCGAGGGCCTCGCGGAGGAGATCGTCGACACGGTCCTCGCAGGCCTACGGCCCGTCAGCTCGACAGCCTCGTAGCATCCATGTGCGCGTTTCGTCACAGACCCCAGGCGTGCGGGGGTGAACGGAACTCGCGGCCCCGCACCGTTCGTCCTCGACTTCCGTAGGGCCGTCACAGGACGGCGGGAACGGAGTCGGTCATCCCCTAGGGTCGGAACGGCACGGGGGGACGACGGTGTGCACGGCAGGCAGTGAGGCAGACGGTATGGCGCAGCAGGCGTACGTTTCGGAGACGATGGGCGGCGGCTCGGGGCCGAAGCGACCTGGATCCCGGCTCCGACGCCTGGCGCACCGCCTGTTCGCCGGCTGGCGCGGCGACCCGCGCATCTGGCGCCGCGGCATCGTCCTCGCGGTCCTCGCCCTCCTCCTGGCCCTGGTGATGCTGCTGCACTCGCGCATCCCGAACCAGGTGGGCAACCTCGGCAGCCTCACGGAGACCTTCCTGCCCTGGCTGGGCCTGGCCGTCCCGCTGCTCGCGCTGTGCGCCCTGCTCCGCAAGTCGGCCACCGCCCTGCTCGCGATCCTCCTCCCGGTGATCGTGTGGCTGAACCTCTTCGGCGGGCTGCTCATCGACCGCACGGGCGCGGGCGGCGACCTGATGGTGGCGACCCACAACGTCAACGCCGAGAACCCCGACCCCGCCGGGACCGCCCGCGCCGTCGCCTCCTCCGGCGCCGACCTGCTCGCCCTGGAGGAGATCCCGGGCACCTCCGTCTCCGTCTACGAGACGGCGCTCGCGCCGACGTACAAGTACCACGCGGTCGTCGGCACGGTCGGACTGTGGAGCAAGTACCCGATGAGCGACGTCCAGGCCGTCGACATCAGGCTCGGCTGGGAGAGGGCGATGCGTGCCACCGTCACGACCCCCAAGGGCCCGGTCGCGGTCTACGTCGCGCACCTGCCCTCGGTCCGGGTGAAGATGGCGGCCGGGTTCACCGCACGGCAGCGCGACAAGAGCGCCGACGCGCTCGGCGAGGCCATCGCCGACGAGACCCTGAAGCGCGTCGTCCTGCTCGGCGACCTGAACGGTACGATGAACGACCGCTCGCTCAACGCCGTCACCTCCCAGATGCGTTCCACACAGGGTGCGGCGGGCAGCGGCTTCGGGTTCAGCTGGCCGGCGTCGTTCCCGATGGCGCGGATCGACCAGATCATGGTCAAGGGCGTCGAGCCCGAGAGTTCCTGGACACTGCCGCGCACGGGCAGCGATCACCTTCCGGTGGCCGCTCGTGTGAAGCTGGACACGTCGTCGTAACCCCTTGGAATACCGGGCCTGAGAGACTTTGTTCCGTTGCTGAACTTAGACTGGACGGAACTCCCCTCTCCCCTGAAAGGCAAAGGCCCTTCATGCCCCTGGCCCTGCTCGCTCTGGCCGTCGGCGCTTTCGGTATCGGTACGACCGAGTTCGTGATGATGGGCCTGCTGCCCGACGTCGCGGACGACCTGCACATCTCCATCCCCACCGCCGGGCACCTGGTCTCGGCGTACGCGCTGGGCGTCGTCATCGGCGCCCCGCTGCTGGCCGCCGTGACGGCGCGCATGTCGCGCCGCACGGTCCTGATCGCCCTGATGGCACTGTTCGTCGTCGGCAACGCGCTGTCGGCGTTCGCCCCCGGCAACGACTCCCTGCTGGCCGCCCGATTCCTCAGCGGCCTGCCGCACGGCGCCTTCTTCGGCGTGGGCGCCGTCGTCGCGACGTCGATGGTCGCGCCCGAGCGCAAGGCCCGCTCGGTGTCGCTGATGTTCCTCGGCCTGACCGTCGCCAACATCGCGGGCGTCCCCGCGGCCACGCTGATGGGCCAGCACCTCGGCTGGCGGGCGACCTTCCTCGGCGTGAGCGTGATCGGCCTCGCGGCGATCGCCTCGCTGGCGCTGCTGATCCCGCACGACCACGCACACGCGCCGTCCACGGGCCTGCGCGGCGAGCTGGCCGCGCTGAAGTCGCTGCCGGTCTGGCTGGCCCTCGGTACGACGGTGGCGGGCTTCGGCGCGCTCTTCGCGGCCTACAGCTACGTCACCCCGATGCTGACCGGCCCGGCCGGTTTCGCCGAGGGGAGCGTGACCCTGCTCCTGGCCCTCTTCGGTGTGGGCGCGACCGCGGGCAACCTGCTGGGCGGCCGGCTCGCGGACCACTCCCTGCGCGGCACACTCTTCGGCGGCCTGGCCTTCCTCTGCGCCGTGCTGCTGCTGTTCCCCGCCTTGATGCGGGCGCAGTGGAGCGCGGCGGTGGCCGTGACCCTGCTGGGCATGGCCGCGTTCATCACCGGCTCCCCGCTCCAGCTGATGGTCATGGAGAAGGCCTCGGCGGCCCCCTCGCTCGCCTCCTCGGCCAACCAGGCGGCCTTCAACCTGGCCAACGCCGGCGGCGCCTGGATCGGCGGACTGGCGCTCGCGGCCGGTTTCGGGGCCACGTCCCCCGCGCTGGCCGGCGCGGTTCTGGCGGTCCTCGGCCTGGGCGTGGCGAGCGTGGCGTACGCGGTGGACCGGCGCCGGTCGGTCGCCCACCTGGGCCGGGTGGTCGCCTCCCACGTGCCCGAGCAGCAGGGCGCGCTGCACCACTGATCCCCCCGGTGCGCCCGCCCGTCCCGGACCGCCGGCAGGCGAGCGGGACGGGTCGCCGTGCCCCGATCCGCTCGGGGACGGGTCGCCGTGCTCCGCTCCTCTCCCGGCGGACGGCCGGTGGACCCACCGGTGTCGCGGTCAGCCGCAGCGCGTCGTGTACAGCACGCCGGGGCCCGGGACGCCGCTCGGCATGGCCGGACGGAATGTGCGGCTGAAGTTCAGGGGGATGTCGAGCGCGAAGAAGTTCTTCCCGCCCGCCGTCCGTGCGCGCAGGCGGATCCGGTGCTGTGCCGCCACCGGTACCGTCTCGGGAAGCTGGAGGTTCCACGACTGCTTCCACGGTCCGGCGGGCGGCCTCGGGTCACCCGACAGTCTCGCGCCGACGCGCGCCAGCAGGTCGGGCAGCCGGTAGCTCCTGTCGAACATCTTCAGCACACCGAACTTCATGGTCACGTTGCAGATGACCTGGGTCAGATCGACGGACTCCTTGAGGTAGCCGTTCATCTCCCAGCGGACCTGGTGCCCCAGCCACGGCAGTGCGGGGGTCAACGTGATGTCGAGGATGTCCAGGACATAGGTGTCGTCGCTGGTGTCCTCCACCAGACGCATACTCATCTCGCTCACCCCGCAGTGTCACGGATCGGACAATGGCCGGGAATGGGGTCCCCGGCCCGATTCCGGTGGGCCGGGGACCCCTGTCATCGGTCGGTTTCGGGTCAGTCCTCGTCGTTGTCGTGGTGGTGGCGGTGGACCACGCGGAAGCTGGCCAGCACGCCGTGCTTGACGTGGATGCCCTCGGGCGGGCACGCGTGCACGCCGAAGGTGGAGCTGTGGGGGCCGACGGTGGCGATGGGGGCGCCGTTGTCGCAGACCGCTCCGCGGAAGACCTCGACGGTCTTGTGGCTGTCGTTGCGGACGTTGATGCTGTTGGCGCCGAGGCCGCTGACCACGGTGATGCAGTCACCCGGGTGAGTCGAGTACGACCGCTCGTTGATCAGGATCCGGCCCTCCTCGTGGCCTCTGCCCTCGTTGCCCCTGCCTTCGTTGCCCCTGCCTTCGTTGCCCTTGCCCTCGTTGCCCTTGCCCTGTCCGGAGTTGTTGCCCTGCCCGGAGTCGCCGCCGAAGGGGGCGGCGGCGGGGGCCGGGGCGGCAGCGATCGGGGCGGCGGCGGCCGGGGCCGCCTGGGGAGCCGGAGCGGAGGCGGCCGAGGCGTAGGTGATGCCGGTCGCGGCCAGGGCTGCGGCGGCCGAAACAGCGGCGGTGACCATGGTGGAACGTGCGACCTTCATGTCGCTTCTCCTGTCTTGATGTCTCGGAGATGCCGACCCGTCGGCCGGCCTCGAGATCAAAAGTAACGAGATCTGACATGTCGGCAATTTCAGATGATCAGCCGTATAGCGCCATTCAGGGTATTTCTGGCCTCGGATGCCGTGTCCTCAGGCGACTGACGAGACGTCAAATAAACGAAGAAACTGTCGTATTGACATATTATTAGGCCTTTAGGGTGATCTTCTGACGCCTTCTCACCCTCCGGTGGGGCGTGTCGCTGCGGAGGTGGTGAGGTGAGCCGTGTTAAAAGGCTCCTGAAACCTCGGCGAGCGCACCGCAGGTCGTACGATCGGCTCGGGGGCGTCGCGCTGTCTCCGAAGGCGTCCCCGACCCGGGGAGGCGCCGTGCAACGCAGTTCACAGTGGGGTTGGTTCCTGGCGTGGCTCGCTGTCGGGGGGTGTGCCGGCCTCGGTCTGGTCGCGCTGTTGACGGTCGGGGCGGCGCTGATCGCCGTGGGCGGGGCGGCCGCCGTGCTGCTGCTGCGCAAGGGGCACCAGGACACCGTCGTCGGGGGCCTGTCCGGGCTGGGGCTGCCCCTCTTCTATCTCGCCTATCTCAACCGGGGCGGCCCCGGGAACGTGTGCCAGGCGACGGCGAGCGGGAGCACCTGCACCGACGAGTACGCGCCGGTGCCGTTCCTGATCGCCGGTGCGGTGCTGGTCGCGGCCGGGTTCGTCATCTTCCTCATGCGCGAGCACCGGCACCGCGGGACCAGCTGACCCGAGGCCCGCCCTTTCCGGCTTTCCGTCCGCTTTACCGCTCTTTACGGGACGGAAAACCGGAAAAGGGCGGAATCACATCTGTCACTTCTTGCCGCTCGGGGACGCCGAAACAGAAGCCGCAGAACCGGCAGTGTCCTGAGATCCCGCAGAGCCTTCCGCGGATCCTTGCGAACCCTGGGAACCCCGCTGTATCGCCTCCTCGAACATCGGGAAGCATACGTACCATTTCCCGGAATTATTGCAGACCGCCACCTTGAAGGCGGGGTCATCGGAATCGCGCCGGCGGTTCTCGACACACTTCTCGTGCTTTCGCGGATCGACGGTGGCCCCCTTCGGGACCACGGGGGCGCTGCACATCCTGCCGGTCAGGACCACGGTCGCGGAGTCGGCCTTCGTGGCGACGGAGCCGACGCCCAGGTTCTCGGCCCGGACCGAGGAACCGGTCATGCCGGTGAACAGCACCTTCAGCACGCCGCGCTCCCGGGGCAGGACATAGGCGGAGGCGCGGTCGAACTGCGCGGAGAACAGCGCCGTCGAGTACCGCACGGCCACCGTGCCCGGATCCGTCAGCTTCACGTCGGCCGCCGCGGCGGGCGTACCGGGGGTGGCGGTGGTGCCGGACGAGCAGCCGGTGGCCGTCAGGGCCAGGGCAGCGAGGAGCAGGGCGGCGCCCCACGCGCCCGTCCGCCGAGGACGGGGCGCGTGGGACGGCCCGTTGAGCGGGCTCATCGTCAGGAGGTCCATCCCCAGCCGTTCGAGGTCCGGTGGTGCACCAGGTTCGAGCAGCCACCCGCCTTGCTGTCGCTCCAGGTGTGGGACCGGGAGCCGTCGCGGTGGCCGTAGACGTGCACGTTGTGCTTGAAGACGGCCGTTGCCGTGCTGAAGCCGCAGGCGGCCCAGCCGGACGGGCCGAGCAGCAGGAGCACGATGTTCTCGAAGTCGTTGTTCTTGAAGGTCTCGGCGCCGCCGGTGCCCCAGCCGTCGCTGATGGTGCTGAACGACGGCTTCGGGGTGCCGGACGTCGACCAGCCGTCGTACTTGAACTTGTACGCGTTGTTGCGGGCGTTCAGCGTGCCCCCGGCGCCGTACAGAGGCCAGCGCAGGTTGGTGGTGAGCGACGTGATGGTGATGTTCACCGGGTCGATCCACGCCGTCTTCGTGTGGGCGTTGCTGTACGAGGTGCTTGCGGCGGCCGTCTCGGCCGCGCCGGTCTCGCTGTAGGGGCTGTTGGCGGCGTTGACGGTGGCGGCGGTGTCACCGGTGCTGTCGGTGCTCTGCGGCGTCTCCGGCACGGCGTTGGTGTCCGCCGGCGAGGCCAGGGAGGCCTCCTGGGCCGTCGTGATGGTCCCGGTCAGGACCCGCTCCTGGCAGGTGGTCGGGTTGTACCCGACCTCCTGCTCGTAGGTCGTGGCCGACGACGAGTCGCTGCTGGAGTCGTCGAACTGGCAGGTGCCGTCGCTCTGGACCGTGCCGTTGATGGTCTTGGTGGTGCCCGTGACGCCGAACTGGGTGGTGGCGTCGTCGGAGTAGGTGATCCAGCCGTCGGTGCCGATGGCCACACCGGGGATGCCGGTGGAGGAGGGGCTCGGCGAGTCGGTCGCGGTCGGCGTGGGCGTCGGGGAGCCGCAGCCGGGGCTCACCGTCTCCGCGGAAAACGTTCCGACCGCGTCCGTGCACGCGTCGGGCGCCGCCTGTGCGATACCCGCGGGAAGTCCGACGGAGAACAGGGCGGCGGACAGGACGAGCGTGACCACGGGGCGTGGTCTGAATCGGGACATGAGGTTCCTTTGGTCGTGGATGAAAAGAACAATCCGGAACCGTGCGAATGATTCAGAGCGGAAATCGGCGCCCCGCTGTGCGGCGTAGACCCCCCCTGAGCCGGATTAACCGTAGGGCGCGATAAATATGAAGATCAAGTGCGGATTCCTTCATTCCTGCAAAGGAAACTTTTACATTCAACGAGGGAGTCTTTTGCTTTCTTGGGTTGCTGTTGGTGTGACCTGCAGCGTTGCTTTGCATCCCCATCAGGGCCGCAATAGGTGCCGTAAACGGAAAAAGGGGGCGTGGGGTCCAGGACCCCACGCCCCCTCAGCCGGAGCGGATCGGCGTGTCAGTGCTTGCGGTACGACTGCACGTAGCCGTCCGCGGGAGAGCCCACGCCCGTCACGTCGTCGTAGCCCTTCACCGCGGACAGCGAGCTGTCCTTGCCGAGGCTGCGGACCGAGTACAGCAGGCCGCCGGCCTTGTCGTAGCCGTTGGCGAAGTCCACGCGAGCGACGGCCAGGTCGGTGCCGGTCGGGTGGTCCGTGACGTCGTGGAAGACGCCCTTCTTGCCGTAGTCGGCGTAGATCAGCGGGTTGGCGAAGCCGATCGCCTTGCCGCGGGCCTCCTCGGCCAGCGCCTGGATGGCGGCGATGGTCGGCGCGGCCAGCGAGGTGCCGCCGATGCGGTACTCGCTGTACTGCTCGGTGCCGTCCGGGAAGGTCTGGGTCTGGCCGACCAGGAAGCCGGTGTTCGGGTCGGCGATCGCCGCGATGTCCGGGACGACGCGGTTGCCGTCGGCGTTGTTGGCCGTGGCCAGCGCCTTCGGCACGATGCCCTTCTGGTAGTACGGCTGCGGCACGGTCTTGCTGGTGCCGCCGCCCGCACCGCCGGTGTAGGCGCCGGGGAAGTTCGTCCAGCTCTTGCCGTCCGCCGCCAGGACCGCCTTCTCGGTGCCCCAGCCGGTCTCCCACTCGTAGGAGTTGTCCTTGCCGACGGCCAGCGACGTACCGCCTACCGCGGTCACCCAGGCCGAGTTGGCCGGCGAGTCGACCTGCTTGGTACCGGTGTTGGCGACCTCGTCGCCGTTGTCACCGGAGGAGAAGTAGAAGCCGATGCCCTGGACCGCGCCCAGCTGGAAGACCTGGTCGTAGGCGGCGGCGAGGTCCGGCGTCTGGCTGGCCTCGGTGTCGCCCCAGGAGTTGGAGACGATGTCGGCCAGGTGGTTGTCGACGACCTTGGCGAGCGAGTCGAGCAGGTCGTCGTCGTAGCAGGAGGCCGAACCGACGTACGTGACATCGGCGTTGGGCGCGACCGCGTGCACGGCCTCGACGTCGAGGGTCTCCTCGCCGTACCAGCCGGCCGCCTTGCACTCCTTGATCCTGGAGTACTTGTCCGGCAGCACCTGGTGCAGCTGGCCGGTCGTCCAGGCCTGGTCGCCGTTCGTCACCGCGTACTTGCCCGCGTCGAAGGCGATGGTCG
The DNA here is from genome assembly GCF_001636945.3 of Streptomyces sp. FXJ1.172. Taxonomy (NCBI): domain Bacteria; kingdom Bacillati; phylum Actinomycetota; class Actinomycetes; order Kitasatosporales; family Streptomycetaceae; genus Streptomyces; species Streptomyces sp. FXJ1.172. The sequence goes on from NZ_CP119133.2 coordinate 6,560,214, forward strand.
GCGAGGCATAGGCGTCCGTGATGGCGACGCGGACACCCTTGCCGGTGTAGCTGCCGGCGCCGTAGGCGGCACGCAGCTGCTTGCCGGTGTAGCCCTTGATCGCGTACGGGATCTTCTGGCCGTACGCGTCCGGCAGCGTGCTCGCGATGTTCGAGCCGAAGTACGAGGAGAACGGCCCGGAGTTCTTGAACACGGCGTCCGGCGGCGGCAGTTGGTCGTCGTGGTTCGCCTTGTGCGGCGCGTTGTCCAGGCCGGTGACGGTCAGGACGGCGCTCTGCAGCGCGGCCGGCACGGAGGCGGCCTGCGCCGGGGCGCGGTAAGTGGCCGAGCCCTTGGCGTAGTTGTGCAGCTTGGTGCCGAACGCCTTCTCGGCGGCGGCCGCGTCACCGGAGACGGCGACGTAGTGCTGGGTGACCGAGGTGACCGTCAGGCCGGCCGACGTCAGCCAGGACTTGACGGCCGCCACCTGGGCCTTGGTGGCCCCGAAGCGGGCCTGCGCCTTCTTGGCGCTGAGGTACTTGCCGTACGACGGCGAGGCGGGGTCGGACACCGCCTTGGCGTACGCGGCGAGTCCGGCCGCGTCCCGGCCGGCCAGGTACACCCTGGCGTTCACCTGGGCGCTGTTCGCTGTTGCGCCCTTGTCCGCCTTGGCCGTGGCCCATGCGGGCTTGGTGCCCTTCAGTGCTTGACGAGCGGGGCTGTCCGCAGCGTGTGCCGCGGGTATGCCCAGCGCCAGCGCGCCGGCGACCATGGGCAGTGTCGCTGCCATGCTCATGGCGCGCAGCTTGGCGCGGTTGGATCTCATAGAACCCCCTGCGATGCGGTTCGCATGCATGTAGTGGTCGGTACTTCATGCGTCCGCGCGCCGGCCCGCGGCGGTGTCGGCCGGCGGCGCTGGATCACACGATGGGGGCCACTCTTTCGATGAACCGTTCATGCCAGGGGAACGCAAAGGTCAAGAGAAGACCAAGTAACCGTTAAGTGAGGCGATTTGCGACGTTCGTCCTTACGGCGGTGTTACGAAACCGCTTGCCCGTTGTTCACGAACGCGGCTTCGCGCCCCGCTCCTTGAGCATCCCCGCCATCACCTGAAGCTCCGACTGCTGGGCGTCGACCATGCCCTGCGCGAGCCGCTTCTCCACGTCGACGGTGCATTTGGCCACACACCCCTCGGCCATGTGGATACCGCCCTTGTGATGGTCCGTCATCAGCTGGAGGTAGAGGATCTCGGCCTGCTTGCCGTTCAGCGACTGGAGCTTCCTCAGCTCCGTGTCGGTCGCCATGCCGGGCATCAGCGAGCCGTCCCCGCGTTCGGGCATGTCGCCCATGCCCATCCAGGACATCGGCGGCTTCGCCGACACCTTCGGCAGTCCCCACAGGTCCAGCCAGCCGAGCAGCATGCCGCGCTGGTTGGCCTGCGTCTGCGCGATGTCGTAGGCGAGCCGGCGCACCTCTTGGTCGCTCGTCCGGTCGCGCACGATGTACGACATCTCGACGGCCTGCTGGTGGTGCACGGCCATGTCCCGCGCGAACCCGGCGTCCGCCGACTCCGCGCCCGGCACCGTCGCCCGCGTGGAGCCGCCGGAGTCCTCCGCGACCGCGTAGGTGACGGCGCCGGCCGCGACGAGCACCGCCGCCGCGGCCCCGGCGACCCAGCCGACGCGCTGCCGGGTCACTTCATGACTCCGCCGGTGCACGAGGCGCCCGGCTCGGGCGTCTGCTGGCCCTGGACGTAGGTCGCGAAGAACTTCTCCACTTCCGGATCGCCCGCGCTCTTCACGGTCACCTGGTGGCCCCAGGCCGACAGGATCAGCGGCGCGGCCTGGTTCTCGTACGGGCTCATCAGCGAGTACGGCGTCTTCTTCACCTTTGCCGCGAGCGCGTCGACGTCCGCCTTGTTCGCCTTGCTGGTGTACGTCACCCAGACGGCGCCGTGCTCCAGCGCGTGCACGGCGTTCTCGTCCTGCACCGGCTTGGTGTAGACGTCACCGTTGCAGTCCAGCCAGACCGGGTTGTGGTTGCCGCCGACCGGCGGGTGCATCGGGTACGCCACCTTGGTCGTCACGTGCGTGCGCGACAGCTTGCCGGTCCAGGCCATCACCCCGTCCTTGCCCTTGACGAAGTGCCCGGAGTCCCCCGAGCCTTTGCCGTCGCTCGCGCTGTCCGACTTCTTGTCCGACCGGGAGTTGACGAGGACCACACCGCCGGCCACGAGACCGGCGACGACCACCACGCTGGCGGCGATGGTGAGCACCCGGTTGCGGCGCTCGCGTGCGCGCTCGGCGCGTCGCATCTCCTCTATGCGCGCCTTGCGCGCCGCGCTGCTGTTCTTGGCGGAACCCATGAGGTGTCCTTCTGGGGAAAGGGACGGCTGCGGGAAGGGTGGGGCCCGCTGATCGTAGTGGGGAAGGAGCCGTCTTCCGTAGACAGGGCGCGGCAATGGAGTGGCAACGGATAATTTGAATCGCGGATGCGTATTACCTACCCTCGCTGTATGCGGCTCCTGCGCTCCACCGACCTGGCCCTGCGGGTCCTGATGCGACTCGCCGTCCCGTCCGACGCCACGCCCACCACGCGTCAGGTCGCGGCGGACATGGACGTGCCCTACACGCACGCGGCCAAGGTCGTCGCCGAGCTGCAGCACCTGGGCCTGGTGGACGCCCGGCGCGGCCGGGGCGGGGGCCTGAGCCTCACCGAGAAGGGCCGTGCGGCCTCCGTAGGCGCGGTGGTGCGTGTCTTCGAGGGGGGCGGCGACGTGGTCGAGTGCGAGGGGGCCACGCCGTGTCCGCTGCGGTCCGGCTGCCGCCTGCGGGGTGCCCTGCGGCGGGCCCAGGAGGCGTTCTTCGCCGCGCTGGACCCGATCACGGTGGCCGAGATCGTCGCCGAGCCGACCGGCCCCTTGCTCCTGGGCATCTCGCGAGGGCCGGAGCCGGCTTAGGGCCTGTCCGGCGGGTCCTGTCACGGACGCGGGGGCCGGCGCGCCCGTCTGTGGCGTTGTTGTCGGTCGCCGACGCTCCCCGTCGACGCCCTCCTCCGCCTTCCAACTGGACGCACCAGCCCCCGCTCACCTGCGCTGATGAGGCTTCGTCGCTCGCGCTCACCCGGCGGCAGTCGCGTGCCGGGCGCGGCCCCGCGTGGGCATCTTGCCCTTTCAGGACGCTGTCAGCCACAGGTCCGGACCGAACACCTCGTAGTGGATGTCGGCCGGGGCCACGCCCTTGTCGATCAGCTGGGTGCGGACCGCGCGCATGAAGGGCAGCGGGCCGCACAGGTACGCGCGCGTGCCGGGGGCCACGGGGACGTCGGCGAGATCGACCAGGCCGGTGCGGGTGCGGGGCTCGGCGTCGCGCTCGTAGAAGAGGTGGACCGAGGCGTCCGGGAGCTTCGCGGCGTAGGCCTCGTGGTCGTTGCGCAGCGCGTGGTCGGCGGGGGAGCGGTCGCCGTGCACGACCGTGACCGGGGCGCGGTGGGCGTCGTCGGCCAGCGCGGCGAGCATCGCGACCATCGGAGTCACCCCGATGCCCGCGGAGGCGAGCAGCAGGGGGCGGTCCTCGGTGTCGCCGAGGACGAGGTCGCCGTAGGGCTCGGACAGGTGCACGACGTCACCGGCCCGCACGCGCGCGTGGAGGTGGTTCGAGACCTCGCCTTCGGGTGCCGTGTCGTCGCCCGGTACGCGCTTGACGCTGAACTGGCGCAGGTTCTCGCCGGGCGCCCCGGACAGGCTGTACTGGCGTATCTGCCGGGCGCCGTCGGGCAGTTCGACCTGGACGGAGACGTACTGGCCGGCCCGGAAGTCGCGCACCGGGCCGCCGTCGGCCGGGCGCAGCCGGAAGGTGACGACGTCCGCCGTCTCCTCGACGCGCTCCACGACCTCCCACGGCCGCCGCTCGGTGCTCCCGCTCTCCTCGTACAGCCGCTTCTCGATGGCGATGAGCGCGTTGGCCATCAGCCAGTAGACCTCGTCCCAGGCGGCGGCCACCTCGGGCGTGACGGCGTCGCCGAGGACCTCGGCGATCGCGGCGAAGAGGTGCTCGTGGACGATCGGGTAGTGCTCGGGGGCGACACCCAGGGAGGCGTGCTTGTGCGCGATCCGGCTGAGCATGGCGTCGGGCCGCTGGTCCGGGTTCCGGACGAGATGCGTGGCGAACGCGGCGATGGAACCGGCGAGGGCCTGCTTCTGGGCGCCGGAGGCCTGGTTGCCCCGGTTGAACAGGTCGCGCAGCAGCTCGGGGTGGGCGGCGAAGAGGCGGGCGTAGAAGCGCTCGGTGATCTCGCCGATGGCCGCACCGACGGCGGGAAGCGTGGCGCGGACGGTGCTCGCGGACTGCTCGGACAGCATCGGATCTCCTCGGATCTCGTCGGATCTCTTCACATCTCGACTGATCACCACGCTATGAAAACTTGCATTTGAGATGCAAATTATGTGGGCGTGGTCTGCCTCACGTCCGGCGTGGATCCGGCCATGACGGATGCCGGTCCGAGCAGGCAAGATGGGCAGGAGACGGCAGTACACCTGTCGTACGAGAGCCGTTCAGGCCGAGGACGCTCGGGCGATCAAGGTCCGCAACGCGCTTGAAATGCTGTTGTGGTGGGATGCTCAGGTGCCCGACCGCCTCCCACGCGCGCGTGGGAAGGCGGCCTGACCAGCAAGGATGGGGAAGCGGAAGATGGACAAGCAGCAGGAGTTCGTGCTCCGGACCTTGGAGGAGCGCGACATCCGGTTCGTACGCCTGTGGTTCACGGACGTGCTGGGCTTCCTCAAGTCCGTCGCCGTGGCCCCCGCCGAGCTGGAGCAGGCCTTCGACGAGGGCATCGGCTTCGACGGCTCCGCCATCGAGGGCTTCGCCCGGGTCTACGAGTCCGACATGATCGCCAAGCCGGACCCGTCCACCTTCCAGGTCCTGCCGTGGCGCGCCGAGGCCCCCGGCACCGCCCGCATGTTCTGCGACATCCTGATGCCGGACGGCTCCCCGTCCTTCGCCGACCCCCGGTACGTGCTCAAGCGCGCCCTGGCCCGCACCTCCGACCTGGGCTTCACCTTCTACACCCACCCGGAGATCGAGTTCTTCCTGCTGAAGGACCGCCCGATGGACGGCACGCGCCCCACCCCGGCCGACAACTCGGGCTACTTCGACCACACCCCGACCAACGTCGGCATGGACTTCCGCCGCCAGGCGATCACCATGCTGGAGTCGATGGGCATCTCGGTGGAGTTCTCGCACCACGAGGGCGCGCCGGGCCAGCAGGAGATCGACCTGCGCTACGCCGACGCGCTCTCCACGGCCGACAACATCATGACGTTCCGCCTGGTCATGAAGCAGGTGGCCCTGGAGCAGGGCGTGCAGGCGACGTTCATGCCGAAGCCTTTCTCCGAGCACCCGGGCTCCGGCATGCACACCCACCTGTCCCTCTTCGAGGGCGACCGCAACGCCTTCTACGAGTCAGGCGCCGAGTACCAGCTCTCCAAGGTCGGCCGCTCCTTCATCGCGGGCCTGCTCAGGCACGCGGCGGAGACCTCCGCGGTCACGAACCAGTGGGTGAACTCCTACAAGCGCATCTGGGGCGGCTCCGAACGCACGGCGGGCGCCGGCGGCGAGGCCCCGTCGTACATCTGCTGGGGCCACAACAACCGCAGCGCCCTGGTTCGCGTGCCCATGTACAAGCCCGGCAAGACCGGCTCCGCGCGCGTGGAGGTCCGCTCCCTGGACTCCGGCGCGAACCCGTACCTGGCCTACGCCGTGCTGCTGGCCGCCGGCCTGAAGGGCATCGAGGAGGGCTACGAGCTTCCCCCCGGCGCCGAGGACGACGTCTGGGCCCTGTCCGACGCCGAGCGCCGCGCGATGGGCATCGAGCCCCTGCCCCAGAACCTGGGCGAGGCCCTGACCCTCATGGAACGCAGCGACCTGGTCGCCGAGACCCTCGGCGAGCACGTCTTCGACTTCTTCCTGCGCAACAAGCGCGCCGAGTGGCACGAGTACCGCAGCGAGGTCACGGCGTTCGAGCTGAAGAAGAACCTGCCGGTGCTGTAGGCGCAGGTCGGCGCGGGTTTCCGCGGAGACGATCCCTCGGGGCCGACGGTCGTGGACCGTCGGCCCCGGTGCGTCTCGCGGGCGCGGGGCCGTGTCCGGTCCGTCGGCTTCGGCCACCTTCTCGGCCCGGGTCCCGCCGATCCGCCGAATTCCGCGATCCTCGTGTGCCCCGTCCCGGTTCATGGTAAATATCATCCATATCTACGGCGGCCATGGGTGAAGGAAGCACGTGCGAACCGAGATCAGGCACAAGAGAATCCCCTTCAGAGCGTGCAAATACAGCACGGTAGACAAGGCAATACAAACATTGTGTGCCGCTTTTCCCGGTATGGCGGTGAACGTCACTGGAATGGGGAAGACCAGGGAAGGGAACGTGCGGCTGACCGGATCCAGCGTTGAGGACCTCAGGAACCAGGCGCCTGATGTGAAGGAGCTTCACTACCTGCTCATAGAAGCGACGGCGGGTTCACACCCCCAGCCTGACCTGATTACGCTCGAATTCGGGAACCCTGAAGAACCGTCGCGCTCTCGAGCCTTCCGAGGGTGGTTCCGGCGGGTGCGGGAATGGGATGTGAGGATCAGAGCAGAGAGCTTGGACGCTCAAAAGGCCGAGAGTGTTCTTGCTGCGGCGGTCTCCGCCCTGCGCGGCGAACGGATAACCATGCTCCATGTGGGTGCCATTTCCCTGGCCCCGGCGATCGCGGAAATTCTTGGGCTTGCCCTGTTTGTGACCGCGATGATTCTCAATGGGCGCCACAGTGGCAGCGGCGCCATGTACGCCCTCGGGCTCGTGCTCATCTTCTACTGGAGACTGGCGACCGTCGCCTATCCGGGCGGGGCAGGGGCAGCTGTGTACCTGCAGGACCGCCCTGCATGGCTGGGCATTCCCAACTGGAGTCCTTCACCGCGGGCGCAGGCGCTGTGGACCGTTATCGGGGGGCTCGCCGGCCTGGCGGCGCTGATAGTCGCGATCCTCGCGTGGCTCGCGCCGCAGGCGTGAATTCCGCACGGCTGCTGCCCCGATGCCCCTCAGCCCACGTACGCGGGCGACACCGCGGCCGTACTGATCCGCTGGGCCGCCCCCGACCCGTCGGCCGGAACCTGATACAGATCGGCGCCGTAGTCACCGGGCAGCGCGTACACGATCGTACGGGCGTCACGCCACACCACCTGGTCGTCCACGCTCCTCCGCTCGGCCAGCGGTGTCTCCCTCATCGTCCGCAGATCGAGGACGTAGAGATGCCAAGGAGCGTCCTTGGGCAGCCCGTTGACCCGCTTCTTGTAGGCGATGCGGGTGCCGTCGGGCGAGAGCGAGGGGCACTCGACGTTCGCGTGCAGAGTCGTCACCGTACGGGCCCGCAGGTCGCCCCGGACCAGATAGGTGCTCCCGCCCGTGGCGAGCGTGGCGTAGAACGTACGGTCGTCCGCCGCGAAGGTGACTCCCCAGAAGTTGACGTCCGAGGCCCGGTACGGATGCCCGTCCTTGACGATCCGGAAGGTCTCCAACGACGGGATCAGGCCGCCGCTCCTCGTGTCCACGATCTCCGCGCGCGTGGAGAAGCTGGTCCCGGCATACGAGTCACCGCCCACGAACGCCGTCCAGGCCGCGTAGTGCCCGGTGGGGGAGACCCGGGCCCTCGACGGGATGCCCGGGACGTCGTACCGCCGCAGGATCCGCAGCCGGGCATCCAGAACGAGCGCGCGATACGTGTCCGAAACCGGCCCGTGCACCGCCTGAAGACACACCCCCACCCCTGAAGCGGCGTAGAACCGGAGGCACTTGACACCGGACGCGGTACGGTCCCCGCCCGGATCGCCCGCCGGAACGGACGTCAGCTCGTCCCGGTGCGGCCCCCACGCCATGTTCCGGAAGACCATCCGCCCGTGCCCGGCCAGGGTCACGGTGCCCGGCGTGACGCGCGGACCGCCCGCCTGCACCTGATTACGGCGGTCGGCCCGGGCCGAGGCGTGCAGGACGGACGCCAGCCCGATCGCGGCCAGCACGGCGACGGCCGAGACCAGGATCAGAACGCGACGACGGCTGGTCATACGACGACAGAACCTTTCGTACCGTTGACACTCTTCGCACTCTTCGGGCGGACGACGAGCGAGAAGACCGCACAGGCGACCAGCGCCCCCGCCGCCCCGGCCAGCGCCGCCCGGTCGCCCCACACGGTCCAGGCCGCGCCGAACAGCAGCGAGCAGGCGAACCGGGCCAGCGCCTGCCCGGTCTGCACGAGAGCCAGCCCGGAGGAGCGCAGCGCCTCCGGCACCCCCTCCGAGGCCGCCGCCATCAGCACCCCGTCCGTGGCCGCGTAGAAGGCACCGTGCAGGGCGAGGACGACGTACGGCAGACCGCCTCCGTGCCACGAGGTCAGCAGCAGCCCGTACGCGACGAACAACGCCCCGTGACCGGCCAGGAAGACGGCCCACCGGCCCACCCGGTCCGCGAGCCGGCCGAGCGGGATCGCCAGCAGCAGGAACGAGGCGGCCGTACCGAGCGGGAGCAGCGCGAACCAGCGGTCCGGGACCCCCAGACGCCGCTGGAGCAGCAGATACACGAACGAGTCACTGACCGTGGCGAGACCGAGCAGCAGAGCGCACACCGTGATCCGGCGCAGATCACGGCGCCCCAGCAGCCGTACGGCGGCCAGCAGGGTGGGCCGCTCGGCCGAAACCGCCTCGCCGCGCCCACCCGGCACGAACAGGACCAGCACCAGCACGCCCAGCACGGCGACGCAGAAGCTGACCGTGAACACGGCGTCGTACCCGTCGACCGTCGCCCGCAGAATCAGGAACGCCGCCAGCGGCCCGAGCAGGGCACCGGCCGTGTCCATGGCCCGGTGCACCCCGAAGGCCCGCCCGCGCGCCTCCGGCGCACTGGACAGTGAGATGAGGGCGTCGCGCGGAGCCGTCCGCAGTCCTTTGCCCGTCCGGTCGGCGGCGAGAACCAGCCCGATCGGGGTCAGCGAATGGGCGACCAGCAGCAGCGGCTTGCACACGGCCGACACGGCGTACCCGAACCCGGCGACCCACTTGTGCCGCCCGCCGCCCCGGTCCGCCAGATGCCCGCCCACGAGCCGCACGAGCGCCGAGAACCCGTTGTAGATGCCGTCGAGCAGCCCGAACCCCAGCGGGGACAGGCCGAGCCCCGTCACGAGGTACAACGGCAGCACGGCCGTGACCATCTCGGACGACACGTCCGTCACCAGACTGACCGTCCCGAGGGCGAGGACGGCGGGCGCGACCGCGGCACGGCGCCGCCCGGCCGGAGGCCGGACGGCACCGTCAGCGGACGACTGCGTCGCGCGGCTGTCCGCTACGTACACGTCAGGACGCCCAGACGCCGGTGATGTCCTGCGCGGAGGCCGCGTTGCCCGCGTGCGTGGTCAGACCCTGCATGTCCTCCAGGGTGCGCAGCAGGTCGTAGTGGTTGTACGTGGTCGAGCTGCTGGACCCGGCCGCAACCGGCTGCCCGTACAGAACAGTCGGAATCCGGTTGCCGCTCAGCCGGTTGTCCTCGTCGAAGGTGACGACGAGCAGGCTGTTGTGGGTCTTGGCCCACGTGGCGTAGGCGCCCAGGTTGTTCTTCAGCCAGGTGTCACCGGTGGACACCGAACAGTCGTGCATGTCGCTGCACAGGTTGGGGACCACGTACGACATCTGGGGCAGCGTCGAGTAGTCCGTCGGGAACTGGTCGAACGTCATGGCGCTCGACGCCGGCACGTTGCTGAACCCGAACCACGGGTTGTGCTTCTGGGCGTAGTCGCCGCTGCTGCACGTGGTGTCGCCCTGGCTGGGCAGATCCTCGTTGTAGCTGGCCCACGTCCTGCCCGCGGCGATCACCTCGGACGCGAGGTTCGCGGCCGACGAGAACCCCGGCGTGACACAGCTGTCGTCGGTGATCCCCTGCGTCGAGCCGGAGAACATGGCGTAGTAGTTCGGCTGGCTCGGGTGGGTCTCGGCGTGGGACTGCGTCAGGTTGGCACCACCGGACTTCAGCGAGTTGATGTACGGCGCGCTGGAGGAGCCGATGACCTGGCTGTACGCATGGTTCTCGAAGACCACGACGACCACGTGGTCCGGGCTGGGCACGGCGCTCGCGGCGTGCGCGGACTCGCCGCCGAGTCCGGTCCACAGCCCTACCGCTGCCGCGGCGAAGGCGGTTGCCGACGCCACGGCGGTACGGGCACGGCGATACGCGGAACTGCCGGACACATCAACCTCCGGGTGTGGGGGGGGAGTACGGGGTTGGCGGTGCGGACAGAGCATGCACACGCCAATATGCCCGTGCCCCACGGAAGCGAACCCCGCGGGTGAAGACCGGATGAACGGCGGGTGCCCGCGCGTCCCGCGGCCGCGTACGGCGGGAAGGGGACGTGCCGGGTGGTGTCCGCCCGCAGCGGCCGGCGCAAACGCGTCGAAGCCTTGGAAGAAACAGCCCGCCGGACCGAGGACGGACACCACCCGGCGCGGCCCCGAGAAACCACCCCCGCAGGCGCAACACAAGCCCCGAAGCACAGCAACGGGCCGCCGCAGGCCTTCACCACGCACCGCAGGCGCGCACCACTACCCACGACGCACCCGCACGGGCGCCGCAGGCGGTCACCACGTACCGGCACGGGCGCCGCAGGCGCGCACCGGCCGGCCCGTACCTACGACGCACCCGCACGGGCACCGCAGGCGCGCACCACTACCCACGACGCACCCGCACGGCCGCCGCAGGCGGTCACCACGTACTGGCACGGGCGCCGCAGGCGCGCACCGGCCGGCCCGTACCTACGACGCACCCGCACGGGCACCGCAGGCGCTCACCACGTACCGGCACAGGCGCCGCAGGCACCCGGCACCGCAAAGCCGACCGCAGGCACTCACCACGTAACCAGCGCAGGCAGCCGCAGGCACCCAGCACCGCATAGCCCGGCTGCAGGCACCCGGCACCGCATAGCCCGGCTGCAGGCACCCGGCGCCGTAAAGCCCGCCGCAGGCATCCGGCGCCGTAAAGCCCGCCGCAGGCATCCGGCGCCGTAAGCCCGCCGCAGGCATCCGGCGCCGCAAAGCCCGCCGCAGGCGGATACGCTCGGGCCAGGACGACCTTGATCCGAGGGGAGGCCACGGAGATGACGCCGGGGCGCAGAAGCAGCACCTTCACCCGCCTGCTCCGACACGGCTTCACCGACCCCTCCGCAGCCGAGCGCCTCCTCGACGGCCCCGAGCTGACCCCCGTCCGCAACGACCCCTTCCTCCTGGAAGCCCTGGGCGCCACGGCCGACCCCGACCTGGCCCTGCACGGCCTGGTCCGCCTCCTGGAGGCCCAGCCCACCCCCACCGACCACCGCGAACTGCTCGACACCCTCATCGCGGCCAAACCCCTGCGCGACCGCCTCCTGGGCGTCCTGGGCGCCTCCGCCGCCCTGGCCGACCACCTGGCCCGCCACCCGGCCGACTGGCAGGCCCTGGTCACGTACGAGCCCCAGGACCTGCACCCGGGCCTGGCGGAGTTCGAGCACGGCCTGGCCGGGGCCGCCGACCCCGTCGCGCTCCGCGTGGCCTACCGCCGCTGCCTGCTCTCGATCGCCGCCCGCGACGTCTGCGGCACCACGGACCTGGCCGAGACCGCCGCCGAACTGGCGGACCTGGCCACCGCCACCCTCCGCACGGCCCTGGCCATAGCCCAGGCGCACGCTCCGGAGGACACCGCGGCCTGCCGCCTGGCGGTGATCGCGATGGGAAAGTGCGGCGGCCACGAACTGAACTACGTCTCCGACGTGGACGTGATCTTCGTGGCGGAAGCCGCCGAGGGCACCACGGAGGCCAGAGCCCTCACCGCGGCCACCCGCCTCGCCTCGCACCTCATGCGGATCTGCTCGGAGACCACCGTGGAGGGCTCCATCTGGCCGGTGGACGCCAACCTCCGCCCCGAGGGCCGCAACGGCCCCCTGGTCCGCACCCTCTCCTCCCACCTCGCCTACTACCAACGCTGGGCGAAGACCTGGGAGTTCCAGGCCCTGCTCAAGGCCCGCCCGGTGGCGGGCGACGCGGACCTCGGCCAGGCGTACATCGACGCACTGGAACCCCTGGTCTGGAAGGCGGCCGACCGCGAGAACTTCGTGGCGGACGTCCAGAAGATGCGCCGCCGCGTGGTGGAGAACATCCCGGCATCCGAGATCGAACGGGAACTCAAGCTGGGCCCCGGCGGCCTCAGGGACGTCGAATTCGCGGTCCAGCTCCTGCAGTTGGTCCACGGCCGCACCGACCAGACCCTGCGCAGCGGCACCACCCTGGACGCCCTCCAGGCCCTGGCCGCCGGCGGCTACGTGGGCCGCGAGGACGCCGCCCGCCTGGACGAGGCGTACCGCTTCCTGCGCATGTTGGAGCACCGCATCCAGCTCTACCGCCTGCGCCGCACCCACCTGGTCCCGGTGGCCGAGGAGGACCAGCGCCGCCTCGGCCGCTCGCTGGGCCTGCGCACGGACCCCGCGGCGGAGCTGATCCGCGAATGGAAGCGCCACACCGGCGTCGTACGACGCCTCCACGAGAAGCTCTTCTACCGCCCGCTCCTCGACGCGGTGGCCCAACTCGCCCCGGGCGAGGCCCGCCTGAGCCCCGAGGCGGCCCGCGAACGCCTGGTCGCCCTCGGCTACGCCGACCCCGCGGCCGCGCTGCGCCACCTCGAGGCCCTGGCCTCCGGCGTCACCCGCAAGGCAGCCATCCAGCGCACCCTCCTGCCCGTCCTCCTCGGCTGGTTCGCCGACTCGGCGGACCCGGACGCGGGCCTGCTGAACTTCCGCAAGGTCTCGGACGCGCTGGGCAAGACCCCCTGGTACCTGCGCCTGCTGCGCGACGAGGGCGCGGCGGCGGAGAACCTGGCCCGGGTCCTCTCCGCGGGCCGCCTCGCTCCCGATCTCCTCATGCGCGCCCCCGAAGCGGTGGCTCTGCTGGGCGACGGCGACGGCACCGGCACGCGCGGCGGCGGCCTCGAGTCCCGCGAGCGCGCACCGCTGGAACAGGAGATCCTGGCCGCCGTGGGCCGCGCGGAGAACGCCGAGCAGGGTGTCACGGCGGCCCGTGGCGTACGCCGCCGCGAGCTGTTCCGCACGGCGGCGGCCGACATCGTCGGCTCGTACGGCACCGAGACCAGCCCCGCCGAGGCCGACCAGGGCGCCCTGGTGGACCGGGTCGGCGCGGCGGTCTCCGACCTCACCGCCGCCACCCTCGCCGGCACCCTGCGCGCGGTGGTCCGCGACGGCTGGGGCGACATGCTCCCCACCCGGTTCGCGATCATAGGGATGGGCCGCTTCGGCGGTCACGAACTGGGCTACGGCTCCGACGCGGACGTCCTGTTCGTGCACGAACCGCAGGACGGCGTGGACGAGCACGAGGCGGCAGCGGCGGCGAACAAGGTGGTCGCCGAGATGCGCCGGCTGCTCCAGCTGCCCAGCTCGGACCCGCCGCTGCTCATCGACGCCGACCTGCGCCCGGAGGGCAAGTCGGGCCCGCTGGTGCGCACCCTGAAGGCGTACGGGGCCTACTACCGCCGCTGGTCCCTGATCTGGGAGTCCCAGGCGCTGCTGCGGGCGGAGCCGGTGGCGGGCGACGAGGACCTGGGCCGCCGCTTCAGGGACCTGATCGACCCACTGCGCTACCCGGCCCACGGCCTGACCGAGGACGCGGTGCGCGAGATCCGCCGCCTGAAGGCCCGCATGGAGTCCGAACGCCTCCCGCGCGGCGCCGACCCCAAGCTGCACACCAAGCTGGGCCCGGGCGGCCTGTCGGACGTCGAGTGGACGGTCCAGCTGCTCCAGCTCCGGCACGGCTGGGAGCTGCCCGGCCTGCGCACCACCCGCACGCGGGAGGCCCTGTCCGCCGCCCGCGAGGCCGGGCTGCTGTCCGCCGAGGACGCGGAGACCCTGGACGAGGCCTGGGTGCTGGCCACGCGGGTGCGCAACGCGGTGATGCTGGTACGCGGCCGGGCCGGGGACACCTTCCCGACCGAGCCGAGGGAGCTGGCCGCGGTGGGCCGCTACCTGGGCTACGGCGCAGGTCACGCGGGAGACATGCTGGACGCGTACCGCCGTACGACCCGCAGGGCGCGCACGACGGTGGAGGAACTGTTCTACGCCGACACGTGACCCGGCGACGCAACGCAAGCCCTCCACGACGGGCCCGCCCCACAACGCGCCCCCCAGCACCCCCTACGGCGCCGAAGCCGAAGCTGATGCCGAAGCCGGAGCAGGCCGCGTCGCCCGGGGCAACCGGTAGGGCAGCGCCCTGTACCACGCCCGGGCCACCGTGAACCCGAAGCTCAGGCACAGCACACCCCCCACCGCGTCCAGCCAGAAATGGTTGGCGGTGGAGACGATGACCAGGAGCGTGGCCGCCGGGTAGAGCAGCCCCAGCACCCGCACCCAGGACACCGAGGCCAGCGCGAAGATCGTCAGCCCGCACCACAGGGACCACCCGATGTGCATGGAGGGCATCGCCGCGTACTGGTTCGACATGTGCTTCAGGTCGCCGGAGGCCATCGAGCCCCAGGTGTGGTGCACCATCACGGTGTCCACGAAGTGCCCGCCGCGCATCAACCGAGGCGGTGCGAGCGGAAACAGGTAGTAACCGACCAGCGCCACACCGGTGGTCGCGAACAGCACCATCCGGGCCGCCGCGTACCGCCCCGGATGCCATCGGTACAGCCACACCAGGACGCCCAGCGTCATGATGAAGTGCAGTGTGGCGTAGTAGTAGTTCATGCCGATGATCAGCCAATTCACCGAGTTCACGGCGTGATTGACCGACTGTTCGGCGGCGATGCCCAGATAGTGCTCGGTGCGCCAGATCCAGTCCGCGTTGCGCAGCGCCTCGGCCTTCTGCTCCGGTACGGCGTTGCGGATCAGTGAGTACGTCCAGTAACTCACCGCGATCAGAAGGATCTCGAACCACAGCCGGGGCCGCCGGGGCCTGCGCAGCCGGCCGGGCAGACCCGGTGTGTCCTCGCCCGTGACCGCCCCCGGAACGGCCACGTCCTCGCGACCTTCCGACTGCGTCACGGTCGAGTCACTCATAGGCATCAAGTCTGCCAGAAAAGGCTTCTCCGACAGATCATCCCAAGGTCGGGTCCGCGGCGCACCTTCTACGACGTACGGACGACATGGGGCGCCGAAGCCGTCGAACCACGCACCACCAGCTCCGGCATGAACACGAACTCACTGTGGGGCGCGGGCGTTCCGCCGATCTCCTCCAGCAGCGTGCGTACCGCGGCCTGCCCCATCGCCGGCACCGGCTTGCGCACGGTGGTCAGCGGTGGATCGGTGAACGCGATGAGCGGGGAGTCGTCGAAGCCGACCACCGAGACGTCCCGGGGCACTTCCAGATCCCGTTGCCGCGCTGCCCGTATCGCGCCGAGCGCCATCATGTCGCTCGCGCACACCACCGCCGTGCAGTTGCGGTCGATGAGCGCGCTCGCCGCCGCCTGGCCGCCCTCCAGCGTGTACAGCGAGTGCTGGATCAGCTCTGTCTCGACGACTGAGGCATCCAGCCCCAGCTGGTCCTGCACGGCGCGCACGAAACCCTCGATCTTGCGCTGCACCGGCACGAACCGTTTCGGCCCGAGGGCGAGCCCGATCCGGGTGTGGCCCAGCGACACCAGGTGCGTCACCGCGAGCGTCATCGCGGCCCGGTCGTCGGGGGAGATGAACGGCGCCTGCACCTTCGGCGAGAACCCGTCCACGAGCACGAACGGCACGCCCTGCGCCCGCAGCCGCTCGTAGCGCTGCATGTCGGCGGTGGTGTCCGCGTGCAGCCCGGAGACGTAGATGATCCCGGCGACCCCGCGGTCCACGAGCATCTCGGTCAGCTCGTCCTCGGTCGACCCGCCCGGGGTCTGGGTGGCGAGCACCGGCGTATAGCCCTGGCGGGTCAGCGCCTGGCCGATGACCTGGGCCAGGGCCGGGAATATCGGATTCTCCAGCTCGGGCGTGATCAGGCCGACCAGACCCTCGCTGCGCTGCCGCAGCCGTACCGGGCGCTCGTAGCCGAGGACGTCCAGCGCGGCGAGCACGGACTGGCGGGTGGTGGCGGCGACGCCCGGCTTCCCGTTGAGGACCCTGCTGACGGTCGCTTCGCTCACCCCCGCCTGCGCAGCGATGTCGGCAAGCCGTGTGGTCACGGCACTGGACTGTACCGGTCGCATGTCGCCTTGCCCACCGGCCGGACGCCGGGCACGGTGCGCCGGACGGCCCGCCCTGGGTTGCTGCCTCATCGCGCTCCCTCGAAGTCATGGTGGCAAGAGCTTGCAGAGTCTTGCACAAGTACCGCCGAAACCGCCCCACAGGCCCCAATGCGCGGTTGCGCCGGGGTCGAGGACCGGTCACGAGCAGGTAACCATCGTGTTCCCTTGCACTTTTTTTCTGCAAGGTCTTTCGCAACGCTTACATCGCTGTTACGTTCCGTGTCGCCCGGCGGCCGCAACGGCGCAGTCGGCAAGACGGCGGGACAGCGGACGGGGCTGCTCCCGCATCACACGGGCTTGAACCTTCAAGGAGAACTCATGCGGCGTGGCATAGCGGCCTCCGCGCTGGTGGCGTCCTTCGCCCTCGCGGCGACGGCCTGCGGCGGCGGGAGCAGCGACAGCGGCAAGTCGAGCGGTCCGGTGACCATCACCTGGTGGGACACCTCCAACGCCACCAATGAGGCACCGACGTATCAGGCCCTGATCAAGCAGTTCGAGGCCGCCAACAAAAACATCAAGGTCAAGTACGTCAACGTGCCCTTCGACCAGGCGCAGAACAAGTTCGACACCGCGGCCGGCTCCAAGGGCGCCCCGGACATCCTGCGCTCCGAGGTCGGCTGGACCCCCGCCTTCGCGAAGAAGGGCTACTTCCTGCCGCTGGACGGCACCGAGGCACTCGCCGACCAGGCCAAGTTCCAGCCCAACCTGATCAAGCAGGCCCAGTACCAGGGCAAGACCTACGGCGTGCCGCTGGTCACCGACACGCTGGCGCTGGTCTACAACAAGGCGCTGTTCAAGAAGGCCGGCATCACCGAGGCCCCCAAGACCTGGGACGAGCTGAAGGCCGACGCAGCCAAGATCGACACCAAGGACAAGGTGTACGGCTACTGGGGCTCCACCCAGGCCTACTACGCCCAGACCTTCCTCTACGGCGAGGGCACCGACACCGTCGACGCCGCGGCCAAGAAGATCACCGTCGACTCGGCCGCCGCCAAGAAGGCCTACGGCACCTGGCTGAGCCTCTTCTCCGGGCAGGGCCTGCACAAGGCCGACGCCACCGCCGACGCCTACGCCCACATCCAGGACGCGTTCGTCAACGGCCAGGTCGCCGCGATCATCCAGGGCCCCTGGGAGATCACGAACATCTACAAGGGCAGCGCCTTCAAGGACAAGTCCAACCTCGGCATCGCCACCGTCCCGGCCGGCTCCACCGGCAAGGCGGGCGCCCCGACCGGCGGCCACAACCTCGCGGTCTACGCCGGCTCGGACAAGGCCCACCAGGAAGCGGCCCTGAAGTTCGTGAACTTCATGACCTCGGCCTCCTCCCAGGAGACCATCGCCCTGAAGAACTCCACCCTGCCCACCCGCTCCGACGCCTTCACCGCCCAGGTCAAGGCCGACCCCGGCATCGCCGGCTTCCAGAGCGTCCTGTCCGCCTCCCAGCCCCGCCCTGAGCTGCCCGAGTACAGCTCCCTGTGGGGTCCGCTCGACACCGAGCTGCCCAAGGTCGCCGGCGGCAAGGAGTCGCTGGACACGGGCCTGAGCAACGCCGAGGTGGCCATCGCCAAGCTGGTGCCCGACTTCAGCAAGTGAGTCCGTGTGGCCGTCGGATCCTCCGTGACGAGAAGCGGGGGGAAGGATCCGGCGGCCACCGCCCTGTGCCCGGCCCAACTCCTGATCGTTTTGAAGGTGTCGAACCATGACAGTCGCCATCGACCGCGCGACCGGCAAGCGCCGCGGTGACCGCGCGCCTCGGCCCGGGCTGGGCCAGCGCATCAAGAACGGCTACCAGAGGTACTGGTACGCCTACGCGATGATCGCCCCGGTGGTCGTCGTACTCGCCGTCATCGTGGGCTATCCGCTGATCCGCGGTGTCTACCTGACCCTCACCGACGCCAACAGCCTCAACTCGGCCCGCACCATCGGCGTCAACCACATCGCGGCCACCTACAAGTTCATCGGGTTCGGCAACTACAAGGACATCCTGTTCGGCCCGCTGTCGTACGACCGGTTCTGGTCCCACTTCCTGTGGACCGTCGTCTGGACGGTCGCCTGCGTGGCCCTGCACTACACCTTCGGCCTGGGTCTCGCGCTCATGCTCAACGAGAAGCTGCGCGGACGCACCCTCTACCGGCTGCTGCTGGTCGTGCCCTGGGCCGTGCCGACCTTCGTCACCGTCTTCTCCTGGCGGATCATGCTCTCCGACTCGGGAGTGATGAACCAGGTCCTGCACGCGCTGCACCTGCCCCAGCCGCAGTGGCTGGAGGACACCTTCTGGCAGCGGTTCGCCGCGATCATGGTCAACACCTGGTGCGGTGTGCCGTTCATGATGCTCTCGCTGCTCGGCGGCCTGCAGTCCATCGACTCCTCGCTCTACGAGGCGGCCGAGATGGACGGTGCGAGCGCCTGGCAGCGCTTCAGGCACGTCACCCTGCCGGGCCTGAGGTCCGTCAGCTCCACCGTCGTGCTCCTCGGCATCATCTGGACCTTCAACCAGTTCGCCATCATCTTCCTGCTGTTCGGCCCGACCAGCGCCCCGGACGCCCAGATCCTCGTGACCTGGGCCTACTTCCTGGGCTTCGGCCAGCAACCGCGCGACTTCGCCCAGTCCGCCGCGTACGGCGTACTGCTGCTGTCGATCATCACCGTCTTCACGTCCTTCTACTTCCGCTGGCTGAAGCGCAATGACCAGCTCGCCGTCTGACGCCGCAGGAGCCGCCGCCATGAGCACCACGACCCTTGAGCCGACCGGGACCGCACCCGTGCCTCCCCTCGAGTCCCCGCGCCCTGCGAGGCGGCGCGGCAAGCGCGGCCCGCTCGGCACCGCCCTGCTGCACGGCGGCCTCGCCGTCGCGAGCCTGATCGCGCTCGCCCCGGTGGCCTGGCTGGTCTTCCTCTCGCTCGGTCCCGAGAAGGACGACTATCTGCACCCGGGCAAGATCCTGGGCAAGATGACCTTCTCCAACTACAGCTTCGTGCTGCAGCACACCGGATTCTTCGACTGGTTCAAGTCGACGATGATCGTGGCCGGCGGCACCACCCTGATCGGTGTCTTCGTCGCCGCCACCACCGGCTACGCGGTCTCCCGGATGCGCTTTCCCGGCTACAAGCAGCTCATGTGGGTCCTGCTGCTCACCCAGGCCTTCCCGATCGCCATCCTGATCGTGCCGATGTACGAGATCTTCAGCCAGCTCGATCTCATCGACACCTACTGGGCGCTGATCATCATCAACTGCACCACGGCCGTGCCGTACAGCGCCTGGCTGCTCAAGGGGTACTTCGACACCATCCCCTTCGAGATAGACGAGGCCGGACGCGTCGACGGGCTCAGCCCGTTCGGCACCTTCTTCCGGCTGATCCTGCCGCTGGCCCGCCCGGGCCTGGCCGTGGCCGCCTTCTACAACTTCATCACCGCCGTCGGCGAGGTCGCCTTCGCGACGACCTTCATGCTGGACGACTCGAAGTACACCTTCGCCGTGGGCCTGCAGACCTTCGTCAGCGAGCACGACGCCCAGTGGAACTACATGGCCGCCACCGCGGTGCTGATCGCGATACCCGTGTCGGTGTTCTTCTACCTCGTGCAGAAGAACCTCGTCACCGGCCTGACCGCGGGCGGCACGAAGGGCTGACGGCCCCTGAAAAGAGGCTCCCGCGCCCGCAGCGGGCGCGGGTAGGCGGCCGCGATCTCCATCCGACCCCGCTGTGATCGCGGCCGCCTCGCACCCCCGGTCCCGGCATCCGCCGCCGTACCAACGCCCACGCGCCCATGACCCGAACTCTCTTACCGATCAAGGACGCCATGAGCCAGCAGCACCCTGCCGCACCGGCCCCCCATTCCGCAGCCGCCGTCGCCGACCGCCGTGACTGGTGGCGGGACGCGGTCATCTACCAGGTCTATCCGCGCAGCTTCGCCGACAGCAACGGCGACGGCATGGGCGACCTGGCAGGCATCCGCGCCCGCCTGCCGTACCTGCGCGACCTCGGCGTCGACGCCGTGTGGCTCAGCCCCTTCTACGCCTCCCCGCAGGCCGACGCCGGCTACGACGTCGCCGACTACCGTGCCGTCGACCCGATGTTCGGCAACCTGCTCGACGCCGACGCGCTGATCCGCGACGCCCACGAGCTGGGGCTCAGGATCATCGTCGACCTCGTCCCGAACCACTCCTCCGACCAGCACGAGTGGTTCAAGCGGGCCCTCGCCGAGGGCCCGGGCTCCCCGCTCCGCGACCGCTACCACTTCCGCCCCGGCAAGGGGGAGAACGGCGAACTCCCGCCCAACGACTGGGAGTCCATCTTCGGCGGCCCGGCCTGGACCCGGGTCACCGAACCCGACGGCTCGGCCGGGCGAGAGTGGTACCTGCACCTCTTCGCCCCCGAGCAGCCCGACTTCAACTGGGAACACCCGGCCGTCGGCGACGAGTTCCGCTCCATCCTGCGCTTCTGGCTGGACATGGGCGTCGACGGCTTCCGCATCGACGTGGCCCACGGCCTGGTGAAGGCCGACGGCCTGCCGGACCTCGGCTCGCACGACCAGCTCAAGCTGCTGGGCAACGATGTCATGCCGTTCTTCGACCAGGACGGCGTGCACGCGATCTACCGGCAGTGGCGGCGGATCCTGGACGAGTACTCCGGCGAGCGCATCTTCGTGGCCGAGGCCTGGACGCCGACGGTCGAGCGCACCGCCAACTACGTCCGCCCCGACGAGCTGCACCAGGCGTTCAACTTCCAGTACCTGAGCACGGCCTGGGACGCGGCGGAGCTGCGCGAGGTCATCGACCGCACGCTGGAGGCGATGCGCCCGGTGGGTGCCCCCGCCACCTGGGTCCTGTCCAACCACGACGTCACCCGGCACGCCACCCGCTTCGCCAACCCGCCCGGTCTCGGCACCCAGATCCGCACGGCGGGCGACCGGGAGCTGGGCCTGCGCCGGGCCCGGGCCGCCACCCTCCTCATGCTGGCGCTCCCCGGCTCGGCGTACGTCTACCAGGGCGAGGAGCTGGGTCTGCCGGACGTCGTGGACCTGCCCGACGAGGTGCGCCAGGACCCGGCGTACTTCCGGGGCGCCGGCCAGGACGGCTTCCGCGACGGCTGCCGGGTGCCGATCCCGTGGACCCGCAAGGGCTCGTCGTACGGCTTCGGCAGTGGCGGCAGCTGGCTCCCGCAGCCGGAGAGCTGGGCCGAGCTGAGCGTGGAGGCGCAGACGGGCGTCCCCGGCTCGACGCTGGAGCTGTACCGCGCCGCCCTGTCCGTCCGCCGCACGCACCCCGACCTCGGCGCGGGCGACGCGGTGGAGTGGCTCGGCGCACCCGAGGGCGTCCTGGTCCTGCGGCGCGGGGAGTTCGTGTGCGTCGCGAACACCACGGGGGAGCCGGTGACGACCCCGGCGTACGGGCGTGTGCTGCTGGCCAGCGGTGAGGTGGCCGAGGCGGCCGGCGAGACGAAGGTGCCCGCCGACACGACCGTGTGGTTCACCACGGCCTGACGGCCCGTCGACAAGTTCTTGCATCAACTTCACAACGGCCCGCTGCCTTTCAGGCAGCGGGCCTTTAACATCTGCGTCACCGCAAGTTTGCTGAAACATTGCAGCAAGCGCCTTCAAGGACGAAGGAACCCCCACATGGCACGCAGAACCCTCCCCACGGTGTGCGCCCTCGCAGCCGCCGTTACGGTTGGCATGTACCCGACTACAGTGCAGGCCTCCCCGCCCGGCACCAAGGACGTCACCGCCGTCCTCTTCGAGTGGAACTACGCCTCGGTGGCCCGCGAGTGCACCACCACCCTCGGCCCGGCCGGCTACGGATACGTCCAGGTCTCCCCGCCCGCCGAGCACATACAGGGCTCGCAGTGGTGGACGTCGTACCAGCCGGTGTCGTACAAGATCGCGGGCCGGCTCGGCGACCGCGCCACCTTCAAGAACATGATCGGCACCTGTCATGCGGCCGGCCTGAAGGTCGTCGTCGACACCGTCGTCAACCACATGTCGGCGGGCAGCGGCACCGGCACGGGCGGTTCGGCGTACACGAAGTACGACTACCCGGGCCTGTACTCGTACCCCGACTTCGACGACTGCACCTCGCCGGTCACCAACTACCAGGACCGCTGGAACGTCCAGCACTGCGAACTCGTCGGCCTGGCCGACCTGGACACCGGCGAGGAGTACGTCCGCAAGACCATCGCCGGCTACATGAACGACCTGCTCTCGCTGGGCGCCGACGGCTTCCGCATCGACGCGGCCAAGCACATCCCGGCGGAGGACCTGGCGAACATCAAGTCCCGCCTGACGAACCCGTCCGTGTACTGGAAGCAGGAGGTCATCTACGGCGCGAACGAGGCCGTCCAGCCCTCCGAGTACACCGGCAACGGGGACGTCCAGGAGTTCCGCTACGCCTACGACCTCAAGCGCGTCTTCAACTCCGAGAAGCTGGCGTACCTGAACAACTTCGGCGAGGGCTGGGGCTACCTCGGCAGCTCGGTGGCCGGCGTCTTCGTCGACAACCACGACACGGAGCGCAACGGCTCGACCCTGAACTACAAGGACGGCGCCGACTACACCCTGGCCAACGTCTTCATGCTCGCCTGGCCGTACGGGGCCCCCGACATCAACTCCGGCTACGAGTGGTCCGACGCGGACGCGGGCCCGCCCAACGGCGGCCAGGTGAACGCCTGCTGGCAGGACGGCTGGAAGTGCCAGCACGCCTGGCCGGAGATCAAGTCGATGGTGGCCTTCCGCAACGCGACCCACGGCCAGGCCGTCTCGAACTGGTGGGACGACGGCAACAACGCGATCGCCTTCGGGCGGGGCGACAAGGGCTATGTGGCGATCAACCACGAGTCCTCGGCACTGACCCGTACCTACCAGACGTCCCTGCCCGCCGGGACGTACTGCGACGTGCAGAACAGCACGACGGTGGCGGTGAACTCCAGCGGACAGTTCACCGCCACCCTGGGTGCCAACACGGCACTGGCGATCTACGCGGGCAAGAGCACCTGCTGAGCTACTTCCAGGTGTCGCTCGTCGTGTAGCCGGACGACGTACCCGTCGTGTACGACCGGTTCGCCCCGGACTCCCAGGTCACGTTCCCGGAGCCGTCCTTCTTCAGGTACTTGTACGTGAAGGACGTGCTCCTGGGGACGATGACCAGCTTGCTCCAGTCCGGGTACGACGCCGAGGACAGCGGGATGGCGTCGGACGTGTTCCAGGAGCCGAGCGAGGGGACCGAGCCGACGACGTAGACGTTGGTGCCCCAGTCGGTCGTCGCGTTCTCGTGGAAGGTGACGTCGGTGGCGTCCGTGTCCGCCACGTTCCAGGAGTTGTTCAGGGACAGGGCCGATGTGGTCGTCGCCGTCGACCTGTTGGCGTTGGACTCCCAGGTCACGTTGCCCGAACTGTCCTTCTTCACATACTTGTAGGTGAAGGACGTGTTCACCGGCACGCTCACCTCGCCCGACCAGACGGGGTAGCCGGTGGACGACAGCTGGATCGCCTTGGAGGTGTCCCAGCTGCCGAGGGCCGGTATGGAGCCGACCACGTACACGTGGGTGCCGGACGTGGTCGACGCGTACTCGTTGAAGGTCGCGTCGACCGTGTCGCCGGAGCTGCCGCCCGCGTCGCCGCATCCCACCGTGCAGGTGTAGGACGAGTTGTAGAAGGCGACCGCGCCCTTCGCCGGGACGGTGATCGACGCGCTGCCGCCGGAGACGGTCACGGTCGTCTTGCCGCCGTCGATCACGTTGGTGTACGTGCCGTCCGCCATGCCCGTGGTGAAGGTGTAGGTCACCGCCGACGTCCCGTTGTTGAGGGCGAAGAAGCCCTTGCCGCTGCGGCCGAAGCCGATCACGTTGGACGACATGGTCTGCCCGTTGGAGACCGCGGCGGTGTCGGTCGCGTTGTGCCAGGCCACCATGCCGACCACCGCGGTGTCCCGGTCCAGGCAGTACCAGGCGCCGCTGGAGCAGTCGGTGTCCGTCACGAACCCCGCGGAGTTCGGCGGGGCCTGGTCGCTCTGGGTCCACTCCCAGCTGGCGTACACCGTCGGCGTCGACCACTTGTAGGCGAGCTGGAAGAGGTTGGCGAGCTTGTAGGTGTCGCCGTCCTTGTACGACATGTGCAGGCCGTTGCGCTCGGTGTCGTGGTTCGTCACGAACGACACCGAGTTCGCGGCTGGCAGGATGCCGCTGCTCTCGATCGAGGACAGGTCGGAGACGTTGCCCTGGAAGGCCGACTTCATCTTGCTCGCGTAGGTGAAGTCCAGGACGTCACCGGTGCCGTAGTAGTCGCTCGGCTGCGGGGTCGCACCCGGGTAGATCTCCTGGAAGACGTACGGCGCCGAGCCCGACGTGGTGTTCGTCAGCTTGCCCTCGATCGCCGCGATGTCGGCCTCGGGGATGTGCTTGGCCGCGTCGATCCGGAAGCCGTCCACACCCAGCGCGAGCTGGGAGTTGAGATAGTTCGCGAGACCCGCCCGGACCGTGTCCGAGCCGGTCTTCAGGTCGGGCAGGCCCAGCAGCTCGCAGTTCTGGACCTGGGTCAGGTTCGAGTAGTCCTGGATGGTCAGGTCCGAGGTCGGGCACTCGCTGGAGTCGTGGTAGTCGGTGCGGGACCAGTTGGGTGTGGCGTACTTGTTCGTGATGGTCGTGCCGTCGTAGCCGGTGCCGGTCTGGGCGGCGGTGTGGTTGATCACCGCGTCCGTGTAGACCTTCACGCCCGCCTTGTGGCAGGCCGTGATCATGGCGGCGAACTTCGCCTGCGAGCCGAAGCGGCTGTTCAGGGAGTAGGAGTAGGGCTGGTAGACGTCCCACCAGTAGTAGTTCGTCTGCTTCAGGGACTCCTCGGGGGGCGCGACCTGGACCGCGCCGTAGCCCGCCGGGCCCAGCACATTGGTGCACTCCGAGGAGATCGAGTCCCAGTTCCACTCCCACAGGTTGGCGATCACATCGCCCTTGGCGGTGGTGTGCGCCTGTGCGGCCGGCGCGGGAAGTGCGATGGCTCCGGCCAGTGCGAGGGCGCCTGCGGCAGCGGCGGTCACGCTGCGGCGGAGGACACCCGGGGGTCGGTGTCTGCTCATGTGCGGCTCCGAACGGAAGGTTGCAGAGGGATCGGGTTTCAACAACCGGTGAGCGTGCGGCAGTTGAGAGGGGCACGTCAAGGTTGACGTTGAAACTTCTTGCTATGAGTTTCAAGACTCTTGCTGTAAAGCTTTCGTTGGGGATACGGTCACGCGGGGTCGGACCCAAGAGAGCCGCATTCGCTAGGAGTTACCGCGTGATACGCAGAGCGAGACGGGTTGCGGCCGTCACCGCCGCAGCCCTCGCAGCCGCCCTGATCCAGCCACTGGCGGCACACGCCGCCCCCGCGCCGCCCGCACCCCCGTCGGACGCGGCCCTCGCCGCCCAGCCGGCCCGGCACGGCGACACCCGCGAGCAGTTCTACTTCGTCATGCCGGACCGTTTCGCCAACGGGGACACCGGCAACGACAAGGGCGGCCTCACCGGCTCCCGCCTCTCCACCGGCTACGACCCCACCGACAAGGGCTTCTACCAGGGCGGCGACCTCAAGGGCCTGACGAAGCGGCTCGAGTACATCAAGGGGCTCGGGACCACCGCCATCTGGATGGCCCCGATCTTCAAGAACAAGCCCGTGCAGGGCACGGGTGCGGGTGCCTCCGCCGGCTATCACGGCTACTGGATCACCGACTTCACCCAGGTCGACCCGCACTTCGGCACGAACCAGGACCTCAAGACCCTCATCTCCAAGGCCCACGCCAAGGGCATGAAGGTCTTCTTCGACGTCATCACCAACCACACCGCCGACGTCGTCGCCTACAAGGAGAAGTCCTCCGACTACCTCTCCAAGGGCGCCTTCCCGTACCTGACGAAGGACGGCCGGCCGTTCGACGACGCCGACTACGCCGACGGCACCAAGAAGTTCCCGGCCCTCGACACCGGCTCCTTCCCGTACACCCCGCAGGTCACGAGCCGCAGCAAGGTGCCGGCCTGGCTCAACGACCCGACGATGTACCACAACCGGGGCGACTCGACGTTCGCCGGCGAGTCCGCCACGTACGGCGACTTCTCCGGCCTGGACGACCTGTGGACCGAACGTCCCGAGGTCGTCCACGGCATGGAGAAGATCTACGAGCGGTGGGTGAAGGACTTCGCCGTCGACGGCTTCCGGATCGACACCGTCAAGAACGTCAACATGGAGTTCTGGACCCAGTGGGCCACCGCGCTCGGCCAGTACGCGGCCGCGCACGGGCGGAAGAACTTCTTCATGTTCGGCGAGACCTACGACGCCAACACCTCGGTCACCTCCCCGTACGTCACCCAGGGCCGCCTCGACGCCACCCTCGACTTCCCCTTCCAGGACGCGGCCCGCGCCTACGCCTCCCAGGGCGGCAGCGCGCAGAAGCTCGCGAACGTCTTCGGTGACGACTGGAAGTACACGACCGACAAGGCCAACGCCTACGAGCAGGTCACCTTCCTCGGCAACCACGACATGGGCCGCATCGGCCACTTCCTCGAGCAGGACAACCCGAAGGCGACGGATGCCGAGATCCTGCGCAAGGACAAGCTCGCCAACGAGGTGATGTTCCTCAGCCGGGGCAACCCGGTCGTCTACTACGGCGACGAGCAGGGCTTCACCGGCTCCGGCGGCGACAAGGACGCCCGCCAGACCATGTTCGCCTCCAAGGTCCCCGACTATCTCGCCGACGACGAGATCGGCACCACCCGCACCCACGCCAGCGACTCCTACGACACCGGCGCCCCCCTCTACCGGGACATCGCCGCCCTCTCGAAGCTCCGCACGGCGAACCCGGCCCTGACCGACGGCGTCCAGACCGAGCGGTACGCGGCCGACGGCGCCGGGATCTACGCCTTCACCCGCACGGACGTGAAGAGTGGCCAGGAGTACGTCGTCGCCCTCAACAACGCGGACACGGCGAGGACGGCCACGTTCGCGACCGGGTCCGCGGGCATGGCGTACCGGGGGATCTACGGCGCCACGGACTCCGTGACCACCGGCGCCGACGCCAAGGTCACGGTCACCGTCCCGGCCGAGTCCGCCGTCGTCTACAAGGCCGCCGGCCGTCTCGCCCAGCCCGCCGCCAAGCCGGTGATCACTCTCGAGGCCCCGGCCGCCGGAGCCACCGGCACGGTCACGCTCAGCGCCGGCGTCGACGGCGGTCAGCTCGACCGGGTCGTGTTCGCCGCCCAGGTCGGCAACGCCAAGTGGCAGGTGCTCGGCTCCGCCGACCACGCCCCGTACAAGATCACCCAGACCCTCGGCAAGGCCGTACCCGCCGGAACCCCGCTGCGCTACAAGGCCGTCGTGATCGACTCGGCCGGGCACACCGCGAGCGCCACGGCGAGCAGCACCTCCGGCACCCCGCCCGCGCCCGAGGTCCCCACGGCCTCCGCCCGGGGCTACGCGATCGTCCACTACAAGCGCACCGACGGCGACTACGGCAACTGGGGCCTGTACGCCTGGGGCGACATCGCCGACGGCGAGGCCACCACCTGGCCGGCCGGGCACCCCTTCACCGGCCGGGACGCCTGGGGCGCCTTCGCGTACGTCAAGCTCAGGCCCGGCGCCTCGAACGTCGGCTTCCTGGTCGTCGACAAGAACGGCGACAAGGACGTCTCCACCGACCGGAGCATCGACGTCACCAAGACGGGTGAGGTCTGGGTCGAGCAGGGCAAGGCGGACGTCCTCACCCAGCGGCCCGCCGGATATCCCGCCCAGGACACCACCAAGGCGGTCATCCACTACCACCGCGCCGACGGGAACTACGACGGCTGGGGCCTGCACGTCTGGACGGGCGCCGCGAACCCCACCGACTGGTCGAAGCCGCTCGAGCCGGTCAAGACTGATGCCTATGGCGCTGTCTTCGAGGTGCCCCTCACCGCGGGTGCCACCAGCCTCAGCTACATCATCCACAAGGGTGACGAGAAGGACCTCGCCGCCGACCAGTCGCTCGACCTCAAGGCCGGCGGCTACGAGGTGTGGCTGTTGAACGGCCAGGAGAAGCACCTGCTCCCGCAGCCGGCCGGCAGCGCGGCCGCGCTCGACCTGACCACGTCCAAGGCGGTCTGGATCGACCGGGACACCGTCGCCTGGGACGGCGTCGACGGCGCCGCCTCCACCCAGCTGCTCTCCTCCCCGAACGGCTCGATCACCGTCAAGGACGGGACGCTGACCAGCGACGACGAGCGCTGGATCCGGCTGGAGAAGACCACCCTGACCGACGCCCAGAAGGCGAAGTTCCCCTACCTGAAGGACTACACCGCCTGGTCGGTCGACCCACGTGACCGAGGCCGCGTGCGCACGGCGCTCACCGGCCAGCTCGTCGCCTCGCAGCGCGCCGCGAACGGCGCCGTCCTCGCCGCGACCGGCGTGCAGATCGCGGGCGTGCTGGACGACCTCTACCCGGCTGCCACCAAGGCCGCGCTCGGGCCGGTCTTCCACGGCGGCAGGCCCACCCTGTCCGTGTGGGCGCCGACGGCACAGAGCGTCTCACTGGAACTGGACGGCTCGGTCAAGGCCATGCACCGCGACGACACGACCGGCGTCTGGTCCGTCACCGGGCCCGTGTCCTGGAAGGGCAAGCCCTACCGGTACGTCGTGAAGGTCTGGGCGCCCAGCGTCCGGGCGCTGGTCGTCAACAAGGTCACCGACCCCTACTCGGTGGCCCTCACCGCGAACTCCGAGCGCAGCCTCGTCGTCGACCTGAACGACAGGTCCCTCGCCCCGAGCGGCTGGGCGGGCCTGCACAAGCCCAGGGCCGTCCCGATGAAGGACGCGCAGATCCAGGAGCTGCACATCCGGGACTTCTCGGTCGCCGACAAGACCGTCCCGGCCGAGGACCAGGGCACCTACCTGGCCTTCACCGACAAGAACAGCGACGGCTCGAAGCATCTGCGGGCCCTGGCCAGGGCGGGCACGTCGTACGTGCACCTGCTGCCCGCCTTCGACTTCGCCACCGTTCCCGAGAAGAAGTCCGACCAGGCGAGCCCCGCCTGTGACCTCGCCTCCTACCCGGCCGACTCCGACCAGCAGCAGGCGTGCGTGGCGAAGACCGCCGCGAAGGACGCCTACAACTGGGGCTACGACCCGTACCACTTCACGGTCCCCGAGGGCTCGTACGCCACCGACCCCGACGGCACCGCGCGCACGGTCCAGTTCCGCAAGATGGTCCAGGCCCTGAACGGGGACGGCCTCAGGGTCGTCATGGACGTCGTCTACAACCACACCGCCGCGAGCGGCCAGGCGGACACGTCCGTGCTCGACAAGGTCGTGCCCGGCTACTACCAGCGGCTGCTCGCCGACGGCTCCGTGGCCAACAGCACCTGCTGTGCGAACACCGCGCCCGAGAACGCCATGATGGGCAAGCTGGTGGTGGACTCGATCGTCACCTGGGCCAAGGAGTACAAGGTCGACGGATTCCGCTTCGACCTCATGGGCCACCACCCGAAGGCCAACATCCTCGCGGTCAGGAAGGCCCTGGACGCGCTGACCCCGGAGAAGGACGGCGTCGACGGCAAGAAGATCATCCTGTACGGCGAGGGCTGGAACTTCGGCGAGGTCGCGAACGACGCCCGGTTCGTGCAGGCCACCCAGGCGAACATGGCCGGCACCGGCATCGCCACCTTCTCCGACCGGGCCCGGGACGCGGTGCGCGGCGGCAGCCCCTTCGACTCCGACCCCGGCGTCCAGGGCTTCGCGTCCGGTCTGTACACCGACCCCAACTCGTCCTCCGCCAACGGCACTGCGGCCGAACAGAAGGCCCGCCTGCTGCACTACCAGGATCTGATCAAGGTCGGCCTCACCGGCAACCTCGCGAAGTACCGCTTCACGGACACCGGCGGCAAGGACGTCACCGGCGCCGAGATCGACTACAACGGCTCGCCCGCCGGCTACGCCGACGCACCCGGCGACGCCCTCGCCTATGTGGACGCGCACGACAACGAGTCGCTGTTCGACGCGCTGACCTACAAGCTGCCCGCGAAGACCGGCGCCGCCGACCGGGCCCGGACGCAGGTCCTCGCCATGGCCACGGCCGCCCTCTCCCAGGGCCCGTCGCTCTCCCAGGCGGGCACCGACCTGCTGCGCTCGAAGTCGCTGGACCGCAACTCCTTCGACAGCGGCGACTGGTTCAACGCCGTCCACTGGAACTGCGCCGACGGCAACGGCTTCGGCCGCGGGCTGCCGATGGCGGCCGACAACGCGTCCAAGTGGCCGTACGCCAAGCCGCTGCTGAGCACCGTCGAGGTCGGCTGCTCCGACATCACCGGCGCCTCGGCCGCCTACCAGGACCTGCTGAAGATCCGTACGACGGAGAAGGCGTTCTCCCTCGGTACGACCGCCCAGGTGCAGGGCGAGCTGTCCTTCCCGCTGTCCGGCAAGGACGAGACGCCCGGCGTGATCACCATGCGCCTCGGCGACCTGGTCGTCGTCTTCAACGCCACCCCGCAGCGGCAGGAGCAGACGATCGGCGCCCTGGCCGGGACGCCGTACCGGCTGCACCCGGTACAGGCCCATGGCGCCGACCCGGTGGTGCGGACCTCCTCCTACGCGGCCGGCTCGGGCACCTTCGGCGTCCCGGCGCGGACGGTGGCGGTGTTCACCCGGGCGGAGAAGTAGGGTCGAGGGATCGTCGTAGAACAGGAGTGCTGATGCCGCAGATCACCATCGACTACTCGAACCTCGTCGCGGACGCCTTCGACCGCGAGGGCTTCGCCCGGGAACTGCACGAGGCGACCGTGGCGATCGCGGCGGCGAAGCCGGAGGCCTGCAAGACGCAGTTCCGGCCGAGCGCCTGCACGGTGTTCGGGTACGAGGACCCCGGGGCGCACGGGCACGCCATCGTGCACGTGACGATCGGGCTCCTCGCCGGACGCAGTGACGAGACGAAGGCGAAGCTCACGGAGACGACCCTGGAGCTGCTGCGCAGGCATGTGGCGGACGAGGGCATCACCCTGCACGCCTCCGCCGAGGTCCGTGACCTGGACGCGTCCTACCGGAAGTTCGACCGGTAGGACCGTCCTCAGGGCGCGAGGGAGACGATCCGGCCGACCAGCTCCGCGAAGGGGCCGTCGGCCGGCTCGTCCTTCACCATCTGCTTCAGCAGGGTCGCCATCTCCTCGTCGTGGGCGGCGCTCACCGCCGCCAGCGCGGCGAAGTCGTGCACGAGCTGAAGCTCCAGTTCGGCGCGCGGGACGCGGCGGCCGTCGAGCCAGAGCAGTGCCGTCGACTCGGCGAGCGAGATCCACGAGCGCACGACCAGCTCCAGACGCGGGGAGGCCTCGGCGACGCCGAGGTGCGCGAGCATCTGCTCGTACGCGGCCTGGCGCACGGAGTCGATGAGCGCGTTGGTCGTGGAGACGTGCTCCTTCGAGCCGATCCCGTCCGCGGACACGGCCGGGCCGCCGCGCATCAACGCCGAGAAGCCCGGACCGTGTTCGTCCACGAAGTCGAAGTAGCGGCGCATCACGCGCAGCAGCCGGGCGCCGAGCGAGCCCTCGTGCGGCTCGCCGAAGCGGGCCGCGAGATCCTCCGAGGCGCGCTTCAGCGCGGCCTCGTACAGGCTGAGTTTGCCGGGGAAGTAGTGGTACACGAGCGGGCGCGAGATGCCCGCGGCCGCCGCTATCTCGTCGATGGAGACCTCGTCGGGCGAGCGTCGGCTGAACAGGTCGAGGGCCACGCCGATCAGCTGCTGCCGCCGCTCCTCGACGCCCATCCTGCGGCGAACCCCGGTACTCATGCGCACACCTTACCGATCGGTTCCGGCCGCATGCGTTCACATGTCGAGCACCAAACGATCGCCACGGGCCCGGGATACGCAGATCAGCATCGAGTCGGCACGCTCCGTGTCCGTCAGCAACTCGTCCCGGTGGTCGATCTCCCCCTCCAGTACCCGCTGTTGGCACGTCCCGCAGAATCCCTGCTCGCAGGAGTAGGCCGTGTCGGGCAGCTCCCGGCGCACGGCGGCGAGGACGGTGGAGCCGGCCGGGACGGTCAACGTGCGCCCGCTGCGCCGCAGTTCCACCTCGAACTCGGCGTTGCCGTCGGACGACGTCCGGGGCGCGAACCGCTCGA
Organism: Streptomyces sp. FXJ1.172; assembly: GCF_001636945.3. NCBI lineage: Bacteria > Bacillati > Actinomycetota > Actinomycetes > Kitasatosporales > Streptomycetaceae > Streptomyces > Streptomyces sp. FXJ1.172. The sequence continues at coordinate 6,592,564 of NZ_CP119133.2, forward strand.
GCCGGACGTCCGGGAAGCGTGCCTCGACGGCCGCCATGAGCCCCTCGGGGCCGCAGCAGTAGACGGCCGTCCCCTCGCTCACCTCCAGCGCGTCGAGGTCGGGCCGCCCCTCCACGACGGTCACCCGGTCCCGGCCGAGCTTCTCGATCTCCACCAGGAACGGCATCGAGGCCCTCTCGCGCCCGGCGTACAGCAGCCGCCACTCGGCGCTGTCCGGGAGCGCCCGCAGCATCGGCAGCAGCGGGGTGATCCCGATCCCGCCGGCGACGAAGACGTACGACTCCGCCTCGACCAGCGGAAACCGGTTCCGCGGCCCCCGCACCTCCAGTTCGATGCCCTCCGTCACCTGCTCGTGCACCTCCCGCGAGCCGCCCCGCCCGCCGGCGACCAGCCGGGTCGCGACGGTGTACGAGGAGGTGTCCTCGGGGTCGCCGCACAGCGAGTACTGCCGGACGAGCCCTGACGGCAGGACCAGGTCGACATGTGCGCCGGGCTCCCAGCGCGGCAGGTCCGGCCCCTCGAGGCGGAGCTGGACGACCCCGTCGGCCACCCTCTCGCGCGAGGCCACCAGCAGCCTGAGGGCCCGCGAACGCGGCCGGCCCGAGATGGGCTCCTCCAGCGCGGGCAGCGGCCACAGCGGCGAGACCTGGATCCGGCGGCGCAGGGCACCCCGGGTGAGCAGGGCGGCGCCCGCGACGAGCGCGACGGTACGCAGCTTCGGCATCAGGCCGCCCTCTTCTGCGCCGCCACGGCCGCCGGGGAGGACGCCAGGTAGGCGATGGCCTGCTCGGTGTCGCCCTCCTGCGAGGGGTGGTAGTCACGGCTCAGATAGCGGGGGATGGACCTGAGCATGTCCGGGGTCGAGGGGAGCAGGCCGCGCCTGCCGCGGACGTAGAAGTCCTTGAAGCCGGCCTTGCCGTCGATGAGGGTCGGGTCGTTCTCCATGAAGAAGCGCGTCCCGCGCTGCCACAGGAACACCAGCGCCGAGAAGGCCGTCGCCCAGGTCCGTACGCGCCGGCCGTAGCTGCCGTCGACGTGCATGAACAGGTCGAAGGCGACGGAGCGGTGCTCGACCTCCTCGGCGCCGTGCCAGCGCAGCAGGTCCAGCATGGTCGGGTCGGCGCCGCGCCGGTCGAGTTCCCCGGCGCCCAGCACCCAGTTGCCGAGGAACGCGGTGTAGTGCTCGATCGCCGCGATGAGTGCGACCCGCTCCATCAGCCACCACCTGCGCGGCCTGCCCGGCGGCAGCGTCCGGTCGCCGAGCAGCTTCTCGAAGAACCAGTCGACCTGCGCGGTGTACGGCGTCGGGTCGAGGCCCTGCTCACGCAGGTGCGGCAGCACCTCGTCATGGGCCTGGGAGTGCATGGCCTCCTGTCCGATGAACCCGATCACGTCCTCGCGCAGCCGCTCGTCGCGGATGTACGGCAGCACCTGCTTGTACACGTGCACGAACCACCGCTCACCCGCGGGAAGCAACAGGTGCAGCACGTTGATGGTGTGGGTGGTGAAGGGGTCCCCCGGCACCCAGTGCAACGGCGTGCCGTCCCAGGAGAAGGACACTTTGCGTGCCTTGAGCGGCACCCGAGCCTGCGTGTTAGACATGGCGTCAATGTACTGATGGGTAGGCTCGCTGAGAACCCCTGCGACGCACCTTGTTTACGTCGGTGTCAACAACGTTTCCGGCCGTGCCCCGCCGGGGCTACCGCAGTCCGCTGATCGGCCGCCCGTCGTCCAGCGTGCCCTTCAAGGTGGCCCGTGCCCCCTGCTTGGCCCGGGCCATGAGCAGTGGCCCCTGCCCGGCCGCGGTGATCCCGCCGCCCGCCTGGATCGTCGCCGTGTCCTGGCTGCCGGCCGCCAGCAGGTACCAGTGCCCGGCCGCCGACTTCCACAGCACCCCGGCCAGCGCATGAGGATCACGCGGCCCGCAGGCCCGCACGTTCGTGCCCTTCGCGACGATCGCGCCGACCGGGCTGCCCGGCGTGCGGAACCCGGCCAGCGCGGCCGTGCCGTCACCGCGCCAGGTCTCGGCCCGGGTGCACACCCACTGCCCGGACCCGCTGCCGTCGGGCAGCGGCTGCTCGGCGTAGGCCCAGGCGTTGACGCTGCGGACGCCCGCCGAGCGCTCGGCCGCCAGCGAGCAGGCGAACGGCGCCCAGGCGTGCAGCCCGGCACTGCCGGACGCCTCGCCGGGCGCGCCGGGCTCGCCCGCGGTCAGGTGGGCCGGGACCAACTCGCCGAGGTCGGTGGCGAGTTCGGTACCGGAGGCACCGGTCAGCTGCAGCACGGTCCACGAGGTGCAGCTGCCGGACTGGAACGCGGGGCTGGTCAGCGGGGCGGTGACACCGTCGGCGAGGGTCAGCAGGGTCGTGGGCGAGGCCGGCTTCATCAGGTCCCGGGCCACCGCCTTCTTCACCCAGGGTGCGGTCAGGTACTGCACGTTGTCGTCGGAGCGGCCCAGCACCAGTGCGCTCGCCTCGGCGCCGGTCGCGCCGTCGACGCGGGCGAGGTCGAGGGCCGCGCCCGCGGTGCCGCTCACCGGCTCGGCGTAGCGGGCGACGCGCAGGCCGTCGTAGAGGATCACCACCCGGGCGTTGTCCACCTGGCCCGCGTACAGCAGCTGGGGCGGGCCGGCCGGGCCGCCGGTCTGGGTGCCGGGCGTCGCCGAGACGCGGACGGTGTCGCCGGGGCGGGCCCACACGGCGAGGGCGCGGCGCAGCAGGTCCTGGTCGCCGGTGAGCGGGCCGCGCGCGGGCCACACGGAGAAGTCGGTGCGCGCGGAGGTCTTCCAGGCGATGGGGGAGACGCGGGTGAGGCGGGCCGGGTCGAGGGCGGCCTGGCTGGCCGGGTTCCCGGCGTAGACGGGCGCGGCGGCGCCGTCCGGGCCCCAGCCGCCGCCCGGCATCAGCACCAGCGCCCCGCACACGGCGAGCGCGGCCGCCGCGGCGAGGGCGGCCTTGGTGTGCTGGCGGCGGCGCATCAGGTCGGTGGGGCGGGCCTGCAGCGAGCACGGGTCGAACTCGGGCGAGGAGAGCAGCCCGGGCTGGCTGGGCACGCCGTTCGCCGAGGCCAGCGCGCCGCCCGGGTCGGCCACCCCGGCGGAGCCGAGGATCCTGCGGATGTCGGCGTCGGACAGCTTCTCCAGGCCGCGCAGGACATAGGCGGCGCGGGCCGGGCCGGACAGGGCGGCGAGCCGCTGGTCCAGGGCGAGTTCGTCGGCGCCGCCCGAGCGCGGGAACAGCCGCAGGCCCCAGACCTGGGGGAGCAGCGGCGGCAGCTGGGAGAGCCGGGGCAGGCCCTTGCGGGGGAGGGCCGCCTCCAGGGCCGTACGCAGGACGCGCTCGCGCAGGAACGCGTACCCGGGGTCGCCCTCCCGGCCCGAGGCCTGGGCCGGGAGCGCGGACGGCTGCCTGCGGCCCCGGGGCAGGGCGCGCTGGACCAGGGCGTGTGCGGTCAGCACCCGGCGGCCCCGGCCGAGGCCGGGCGGCAGCACCAGATAGGCGATCCGGACCAGCCGTGGATAGTGCTCGACGAGCGCGGCCTCGGCCTGCTCGACGTCGACCGGGCCGGGATCCCCGGCGGAGGCGGCTGCGTGACGCTGGGCTACATCCTGTGACTGCACGTCATGGAGAACGAACGAGCCGGGGGTTGGTCACCGCCGGATGGGTGATTCGTCCCGGCCTCGTCCCGGCCTCATTCCTCCGGCTCGACCAGCAGGCGGGCGTAGTTGGCCATCGACCGCTGGTAGCGCGGCAGGTGGGGGGCGAGTGCGCCGAGGACCAGGGAGAGGCCCTCGCGGTCCCGGCCGAGGCTGGACAGGCACAGCGCCAGACAGGCCCGTACCGCGTCGTCCAGCTCGTCGGAGGGCGCGTCCAGTTCGGGCGTGAGCAGCTTGACGCCCTCCTCCGGCTCGCCCAAGTTCCGGAGCGAGCTGGACAGCTGGATCTTGGCCCGGCGGCCCTTGTACCGGCTCGCCCCGCTCAGCCCGCGCGCCAGCGCCTCCCGGTACAGCGGCACCGCCTTGTCCGGGTGCCCGGTCGAGTCCCAGGCACTGGCCTGCTCGAACAGGCCCAGCGGGCTGCCGTCCGGCAGTTCGGCGACCAGCGTGTCGATCAGCGCGCGGAACTCGTGCGCGCGCTCTTGCGGACAGTCGTCGAGAGTGGCCCAGGCGGCAGCCACGCGCGTTTCCCAGTTCTCGTTCACCGGGGCACTTTCGCACACCCGTGCCCGTCCGGCACCGGATTTGAGCGTACGGCGGCCCGGGTCCGTATCCGAAGGAGCCGAGGCATGCTCGGGCCGCGAGGACCGGAGGAACAGATGAGGGTGACACGACTGCTGCTGGGCGCCGCCGCCGCACTGGCGCTGGCGGGCTGCGGCGCGGGCACGGAGACCAAGGCGGTACCACCCGCCGCGACCGGCAGCCTGGAGAGCCTGGCCGCCGAGGTGAAGTGCAAGCCGGACATGCAGACCGACGCCGACACGATCCGCCAGGCCATCTGCACGAACACCGACGGGAAGTTCATTCTCGCCACCTTCTCCACCGACCGCGGCCAGCGCGAGTGGATCAACGACGCGAAGGACTACGGCGGTTACTACCTCGTCGGCCGCAAGTGGGTCGCCGTCGGCGGCGACGGCACCGTCAAGGCGCTGCGCGGCACGCTCGGCGGGGACGTGGAGATCGGCACGAACCACTCCGCCCACTCCGGACACGGCGGCTGAGCCGGCCGTATCGGCACGGCTGCCGGGGCGGCCGTGCCGCAGCGGGCGCGGACACGGAGAAGGCCGGTGACGGGAGGGGGGCTCCGTCACCGGCCTCGTCCATCGGCCCGGATCAGATGATCAGGCGCAGTTCCGTCCGCTGTTGATGCAGTTGGCGATCCTGTTGGCCAGACCGCCGGTCGTGACGCTGATGAAGTCGTCGTGGTCGGTGATCGGCTTGTGCAGCTCCTCCGGGAAGCCGTCGACCGCGTAGGCGTTCTTCACCGTGCCGTCCGCCTGGACGACGGGCTGCGGCACGTTGTACACCAGGCGCATCGTCAGCTGTGGGATCGCCTTGAAGCCGTTCGGGCAGACACCGCTCGCGGGGTCGGCGAAGGCCACGTGCGTGCGGTGGTTGGCACTGTCGATGTTCTGGCCGTCCCAGCAGCTCTGGAAGGCGAACGAGCGCACCACGTTGCTGCCCTGCGGGCAGATCGGGTACTTGTCGGTCAGCTGCACCTTGTTCTCGAAGCCGGTGCAGCTCCAGTGCGCGTTGGCGTTGGCCGGGCCGTTGACGAAGGCCTTGGCGTCACCGGTGATGATCCGCAGGAACTGCGGCATCGCCACGACCTTGCTCGCCGGGCTGCCCACGTACTTGATCTGGGCCTGCTGGGCGACCAGGATCTTGCCGACGTTGAGGTCCTTGCCACCGCCGTCCGCGTTCGCGTCCTTCTCCTGGGTGCCGTCCTGCTCGCGGATGACCGGCCAGTAGTACGCCGACAGGTCGTTGCGGTTCTGGCAGCTGGTGCCGCCCTGCAGGAAGGTCTGGTTGCTGGAGAAGGCGTTGACCTTCTGGTTGCCGACGTAGTCGTGCACGTGGTGGGCGCCGTTGGTCACGCCGGGCGCGACGATCACGTTGTCGCTGTTGTGGTTCTGGTTCGCGTTCACACCGCAGCGCGTGACGAACGTGCCCGTCGAGGCGTTCTGCTGCTTGGCCGGCTTGCCCTGGACGTTGGGCGCGACCTTCGTGATGTCGACGAAGTCCGCCGCGGCCGGGCCGTCACCGCCCTGACCGCCGTTGTTGCCCTGCTGCTGGCCGCCCTGCTGCTGCCCGCCGTTGTTGCCCTGCTGCTGGCCACCGTTGTTCTGCTGCTGGCCGCCGTTGTTCTGCTGGCCCCCGGCCTGGCCGTTGTTCTGGCCGCCCGCGGTGGTCTGGTTGGCGCTCTGCGTCGTACAGGCGGCGAGCTGGGACAGCGAGCTGTCGAAGGTGCCGCCGACGCGCTGGACGTCGATCCTGATCCGGTCGATCGTCGCCGCGCGCTTGTCCTTGAGCGGACCGACGATCGCGTTCTGCACGAAGCTCGGGTCGCCTGCCTGCGCGCTGCGGGTGGAGGCGAGCCGGTTGTAGGCCTCGGTGATCTGCTTGTCGAGGTTCGACAGCTCCATCGCCACGCCCTGACGGGCCCGCGAGGGCACGTTCGTCAGCTTCTGGCCGACGTCCGGGCAGGAGATCGTCGCGACCTGCGCCGACGCGGCCTTGGTGGTGTTGCCTCCCCACGCCTGGTTGTGGGACTCGTGCGCCGAGGCGTAGTAGTTCGCCCAGAGCAGCCCGCCCCCACCGAGCGCTAGGGCCGCCGATGCGGCTATGGCCTTGGTGGCCAGCGGCGTACGGCGTTTGCGTGTGTTGCGTCCCATGGAACTCCTCTGACTTCCTTGCGAGCGGGGCAGCATCGGGGCGCCCGACAGGAGTGAAGCGGCGTCCTTCCATACGGACGCCGCCTCGGAGGTGTTCAGGGGTCTCACGAATTAGTCAGAGGTTTCCCGCGCCACAGGCACCTCAACCACCGCCTGAGCAGCGGAACTTCACAGAAATCAGCGGTCGCGGTCGAGGTGCGCGAGGACGGCCAGTACGCGCCGGTTGTCGTCGTCCGACACCTCGAGTCCCAGTTTGGCGAAGATGCTGGAGGTGTGTTTGGCGATGGCCCGTTCCGTCACCACGAGCTGGGCCGCGATGCCCGCGTTGGACCGGCCCTGCGCCATCAGCTCCAGCACCTCCCGCTCGCGCGGGGTGAGCCGGCCGAGCGGCCGGTCGTCGGCGGTCCGCCGGGACAGCAGCTGCTGGATCACCTGCGGGTCCATCGCCGTACCGCCCGCGGCGACCCGGCGTACGGCGTCCACGAACTGCTCGGCGTCGAACACCCGGTCCTTCAGCAGATAGCCGACCCCGCCGCTGCCGTCGGCGAGCAGTTCGCGCGCGTACAGCTGCTCCACGTGCTGGGACAGGACCAGCACCGGCAGTCCGGGCCGCTCCCGGCGGGCCGCGAGCGCGCACTGCAGCCCCTCGTCGGTGTGCGTGGGCGGCAGCCGGACGTCGACCACGGCGACGTCCGGCCGCAACTCGGCCAGCGCACGGGTGAGTTCGGGGCCGGACTCGACGGCTGCCGCGATCTCGAAGCCGAAGGCCTGGAACATCCGGACCAGCCCGTCACGCAGCAGGAAGAGGTCTTCGGCTAGGACAACGCGCACGGGATCTCCATGGTCACCATGGTGGGGCCGCCGTCGGGACTGCTGACGGCCAGGACGCCGTCGAATGTACCGAGCCGGCGCTCGACCCCGGTCAGACCCGAACCGGCGCCGACCGCCGCGCCGCCCCTGCCGTTGTCGGTCACCGTGATCCGCAGCCGGCCGTCGGTGTGGTGGACGTCGGCCCAGATCCGGTCGGCGCCGGAGTGCTTGACGGCGTTGGTGAGCACCTCGCTGACCGCGAAGTAGGCCGCCGACTCGACCGGGGCGTCCGCGCGGCCCGGCAGCTCCACGCTCACCTCCGTGGGCAGCGGCAGCCGCAGCGCCAACGCCCGTACCGCATCGCCGAGTCCGCGTTCGGCGAGGACCGGCGGGTGGATGCCGCGCACCAGGTCGCGCAGTTCCTCCAGGGCCTCGGCGGAGTTCTTGCGGGCCTGGGCGAGCAGTCGCTTGGCCTGCTGCGGGTCCCGCTCCACCAGCATCTCGATGGTGCCGAGGTCCATGCCCATGGCGACCAGCCGGGCCTGCGCCCCGTCGTGCAGGTCCCGCTCGATGCGGCGCAGCTCGGCGGCGGAGGTGTCCACGGCGTCCTGCCGGGTCTCGGTCAGCACCCGCACCCGCTCGGCGAGTTCGGCGTCACCGCCGAGCACGGCCCGGGTCAGCCGGAAGTGCGCGGTCAGTGCCCGCGGGACGAGACGGTGGGTGACGAGGAGGAGCACCGCGGCGAGCCCGGCCGCGCCGAAGGCGGTCGTCTGGTCGGAGACCGGCACGAAGGCGTACCAGTAGGTGTCACCGCCGCCCGACACGTAGGGCCGCCACAGCCCGGCCCCCAGCAGGAACCCCTCGACGGGGTAGCACACCAGCAGGGCCGGCAGCAGCGCGGTGACGAAGCCCGCCGTGAAGTCCACGGGCAGCCACAGCACGTCACGCCGGACCTGCGGGTCCCGGAGCAGCGCGAAGGTGCGCGTCCAGGGGTTGGCGGTCCCGGGCGGCGGCTGGTACACCGCCGGGATCCGCACCCCGCACCACTCGGCCGCGAGCCTCCTGCGCACGTCCGCGAGGGCCCGTACCCCGGTCAGGATCGCCGGAGTCGTGAACAGCCCGACGCCGAGCGGGATGAGCGCGACGGAGACCAGGGTCAGGCAGAAGAACGCCACACCGCAGGGCAGTACGGCCACGGCCAGCGTCAGGCCCTGTACGGCGGCCAGCAGGACCTTGCGCGCGCGGGTCCGGAAGGCGCCGCGCTCGATGTCGGTGGTCATGGCACAAGTCTCGCCGCCCGGCACCGGCGCGTCAGTCGCCCGAGGCCCCCTTCCGGGGGGTGGTGCCAGGTACACCCCCCGTACCGGCCAGGACCCGCGCCTCCACCTCGGGGTCGAGCCCCACGGGCGCCCGGTCGCCGCGCTGCGGTGCCGTGCCCCCGATCGCGGTCAGCCACCGCCAGGTGTCCGCCACGGTCTCGCCGGCCGGCCGGCACACCAGGCCGGCGGCCACCGCCCGCGACACGTCCGCGCCGTGCAGGGCGCGGTACACCGGATCGCCCGGCGGCACCCACACCGGCAGCTGGGTCCAGGGCTCGATGCCGGCGGCGAGGATCGTCTCCGGGTCGGTCCAGCGCAGCTCGGCGTCCGAGCCGGTGACGTCGGCGCAGTGCCCGAGCAGCTCGCCCATGGTGGTGTGCCCGGGCGGGCTCACCAGGTTGTACGGCCCGCTCAGGCCCTGTTCCACGGCGCCCAGGAGCCAGTCGGCGAGGTCGCGTACGTCGACGTACTGCAGCGGCAGACCGGCCGGCCCCGGGGCCAGCACCGGGCCGCCGCGGGCGATCCGGGTCAGCCACCAGGGCAGCCGGCCCACGTTCTCGTACGGGCCGAGGATCAACCCGGCCCGGACCAGCAGCGAGCCCTCGGTGCCGAAGGACTCGAGGGCGGCCAGTTCACCGCCCCGCTTGTCTCGGCCGTAGTCGGCCGGTTCGGCGCCGGCGGCGGCGCCCTCGACCAGCGGGGCGTCCTCCGCGCCCCCGGCGGGCGCGGGCCAGGCGTACACCGACCGGCTGGAGACGTAGACGTACCGCCCGGCACGGCCCCGCAGCAGCCGTGCCGACCCCCGTACGGCACGGGGCCCGAAGGACCAGGTGTCCACCACGGCGTCCCAGCCGCCGCCGTCCCCGTCGAGGGCGGCGAGGCCGCCCGGGGCGGTTCGGTCCCCGAGCAACGACCGTGCCCCGGGCGGGGGTTCGTGCCGTCCCCGGTGGAAGACGGTCACCTCCCAGCCCCGCGCGAGCGCGGCCTCGGCGACCGCCCGGCCCACGAACTGCGTTCCGCCCAGCAGAAGGAGTCTCATGCCGCCGATCATGCCGGGGGCGGGCGCGGGGCGGCACGGCGCTCTGCCGAGGGCAGAGCGCCGCCCGCCGTACCGCTCAACGGCCCGTCGGCGGAGTGTACTTGTAGCCGACCCGGCGCACCGTCTGGATCGTGTGGCGGTGCTGCGCGCCCAGCTTGCGGCGCAGCCGGGCGATGTGCACGTCGACGGTGCGGCCGTCGCCGACGTGGCCGTAGCCCCAGACCGTGGTGACCAGCTGGTCGCGGGTGTGCACCCGGTGCGGGTGCGCCACCAGGTGGGCGAGCAGCTCGAACTCCAGGTAGGTCAGGTCGAGTTCGCGGCCGTCGATGCCGGCGGTGCGCCGCACGGGGTCGATCCGCAGCAGCGGGTCGGTGTCCGCCGCGGGCTCGGTCGCGGTCGTCCCGGCCGGGTCCGGCACCGCGACCGGCAGGAACGGCGGCCGCTGGTCGGCCGGGACCAGCACCAGGTAGCCGACCATCGGTGGCTGGCCGGGCAGGCTGGGCAGGGTGTGCTGCGGCGCGGGCAGCCAGGTGGCGCCGGGCGGCAGGAAGTCCGTGACGTCGATCACCTCGTCCCGGTCGACGGCGCGCAGCCGGTGCCGGGCGGGTGCGGCGAGGGTGGAGGCGGGAGAGAGGGAACGAGTGGTCGCCATGAGAGGTCAGCTCTTTCGCGCGAGAGGTTCGTCGGGAGGTGCGACGGCCGCGATTCGTGGTCGGGGGCGCCGGAGGGACGTACGTCGTTTCGCGCTGGCCGGAGGCCGGGGGTTACGGCTTACTGGGCCCGCGCGTCGGTCGCGCGACAACACACCCGGTCGAAGTCGTGGTGCTGACGGGAAGGCCAGAAGGGCTCGAGGTCATGGCGACCCGTCGCGGTGTACTTCTGGAAGCTGGCCATGCGCCCATTGAAGCAGACGGTGGCGGCGGACAGGACCCTTCTCTCACTGCTTGGACGCCTGTCTGACGGGAAGTTGACCGCGCATGCCGTCCGCGGCCGGGCTTCCGCCCCTGATCAGCGGCTTTCCATCGGCCTGCAGGGGCGGGCCGATCGTCTCACCATCCGGACCAGGGTGGCGAGCCGAGCACCGTGGCCGAGGCCGGCCGGGCGCCGTCCGCGTCCAGCGCACCGCACACAAAAGGGGCGCCCGCCAAGACGGCGGGCGCCCCTTGCGGGAAACGGGGGGATCAGACCTGGCCGGCCTTCTCCAGCGCGGCGCAGCAGGTGTCCACCAGCAGGCGGGTCACCACGTACGGGTCGACGTTGGCGTTCGGGCGGCGGTCCTCGATGTAGCCCTTGCCGTCCTTCTCGACCTGCCACGGGATACGGACCGAGGCACCGCGGTCGGAGACGCCGTAGGAGTACTTGTCCCACGGGGCGGTCTCGTGCAGGCCGGTCAGGCGCTCGTCGATGCCGGCGCCGTAGTTCTTGACGTGGTCCAGCGGCTTGGAGCCCTCGCCGAGCGACTCGCACGCGGTGATGATCGCGTCGTAGCCCTCACGCATCGCCTTGGTGGAGAAGTTGGTGTGCGCGCCCGCGCCGTTCCAGTCGCCCTTGACCGGCTTCGGGTCGAGGGTCGCGGAGACGCCGAAGTCCTCGGCGGTGCGGTAGAGCAGCCAACGGGCCACCCACAGCTGGTCGGAGACCTCCAGCGGGGCGAGCGGGCCGACCTGGAACTCCCACTGGCCCGGCATGACCTCGGCGTTGATGCCGGAGATGCCGAGACCGGCCTTCAGGCAGTTCTCCAGGTGGGCCTCGACGATGTCACGGCCGAAGATCTCGTCGGCGCCGACACCGCAGTAGTAGCCGCCCTGCGGGGCGGGGAAGCCGCCCTCGGGGAAGCCGAGCGGGCGGGAGCCGTCGAAGAAGGTGTATTCCTGCTCGATGCCGAAGATCGGCTCCTGCGCGGCGAACCGCTCGGCGACCTCGGCCAGCGCGGCACGGGTGTTGGAGGTGTGCGGGGTCATGTCCGTGTTGAGGACCTCGCACAGCACCAGGATGTCGTCGCCGCCGCGGATCGGGTCCGGGCAGCTGAAGACCGGCTTGAGCACGCGGTCCGAGGCGTGGCCCTCGGCCTGGTTGGTGGAGGAGCCGTCGAAGCCCCAGATCGGCAGCGCGTCGAGACCGGCCGGGGCACCCGTGATGATCTTCGTCTTGGAACGGAGCTTGGCCGTCGGAGCGGTGCCGTCGATCCAGATGTACTCGGCCTTGAAGGTCACGGGGCCACTTCCTTCGGGGTGTGTCGGGCGCACGTCGGTGCGGGTGCTGCGGCGCTACGGCACCGGGGCGCCGCGTCGATCTGCCCGGCAGCCTGTCAACAGGCGATTTCCCGGCCGTTGCCCGTATGTGAACCCCGTGTTTCCTGGTGTTTCTGTGGCGCCTCTCACGTGGCGAGGGGACGGCCGCCAGCCGTCGCGGCCTCGCGGACGCCGTTCAGGGAAGCCCCGGACCGCGACCGGTTCCCGCTCGCCGCGCACCCGCCGCCCCCGGCCCGCCCCCGTGAAGCGCCCCGGCTGCTCCTGCTCCCGGCCGCCGACCGCCACCCCCGTGCGGTCGCCGGCCCGGGCGGGCGCTCGTACGGCGGCCGGGTCGCCCCGCACCGCACCCCGTGGGCGTCCGCCCAGGTGCGCCGCCTGTTCCTCCTGGACCCGGCACGGTGTTTCGCCGGGTTCAAGGCGGCGTACCTGCTGCACGCCCTGCCGGTGTCCCGGCACCGGACGCGCTGGGGGCGCCGGAGAGGAGGGTCCTGCCGCTCGTGGCCGCGAGCGGCAGGACCCATGACTGCGGGGAGGCGGCAGCCGGGGCGGGCGCCCCGATGCCGCGCGCGGGGACGGCGCTCCTGCCGTCACCGGGCTCCTGTCCGCAGTGCGGACCTGTTGCGCCTCACCCCACCTTCTCGATCCGAGCGTGCCGGATGAGGAACTTGCCCGGTTCCCGGACCTGTTCGAAGGCCGCGTTGTTGAGCAGGACGCAGCTGCCGGAGACCGAGGTGACCTTCACCGTCGTGGACTTGTTGTTGTCCAGGTTGGTGACCTTCAGGGTCGTCCCCGCCGGGAACTGGTTGCTGGACGCCGCCGGGGCACCGGCCTCGCCGGAGAGCGTGACGGTCGAGCCGTTGCACACCTGCTGGCCGGAGGCCGCGGCGGCGCCTGCGCCGTTGTTCCCCGCGGCGCCGCCCTGCGCGCCCTGCTGGCCCGCCTGCTGGTTGTTGCCCTGCTGACCTGCCTGCTGGTTGTTGCCCTGCTGACCTGCCTGCTGCCCGTTGCCCTGCTGGCCCGCCTGCTGCCCGTTGCCCTGCTGGCCGTTGCCGTTCTGCGCCGCCTGGGAGCCCTGAGCCGACTCCCCAACCGTGCAGCCGGCCGCCTTCTGCTGGACCTCGATCTGCTTGATGACCGCCTCGCGGTTGGCGATCCGGGCCGCCGACTGCGCGTCCGGGTGCGCCTTCTGGTCCGCGATGAACTTGTCGTTGTTGCCGTGGGCCGTGGCCAGCCCCTGGCAGACGTTCGAGTTCCCGGCGGACAGCGTCTTGGCGTTCTGCGGGCTCTGTGCGGCGTTCGAGGTCGACGCCAGCGCGAAGGCCCCGCCGCCCGCCACCGCCGCGGCACTGACGAGCAGCGCGATCTTCTTCTTCGTGCCGAGAGTTCTCCTGCGCGACATGCGCGCCTCCTGAAGAGGTAGGGGAGCGTACGCCGCTATGTACGAGATACCGAACGGGCTGACTCAGCGGTCACGGGAGTCACTGAAGTGACCTGCACCACAGGAGAGTTGGGCCGGGCTCAGCCCTTGCCGTGGGAGAGGGCCTCCCGGACGGCCTCCTCGGTGCGGGCCACCAGGGCCGTTCCGTCGTCGGCCGTGATGATCGGGCGCTGGATGAGCCTCGGGTGCTCGGCGAGCGCGGTGATCCACCGCTCGCGCGTACCCGCGTCCCGCGCCCAGTCCTTGAGCCCGAGTTCCTTGGCGTCGGCCTCCTGGGTGCGGGTGATGTCCCACGGCTCGAGGCTCAGCCGCTCGAGGACCGCCCTGATCTCGTCCGCGCTCGGCACGTCCTCCAGGTAGCGGCGGACGGTGTACTCGGCCCCCTCGGCATCGAGCAGGCTGATGGCGCTGCGGCACTTGGAGCAGGCCGGATTGATCCAGATTTCCATGCCGGACACGGTACGCCAAGGCCTGCCGGCGCCAGGTGATGCCGGTCCCTGCCGTGCGGGGGCTCATCGGCTGCCGCGCTGCGGTGTGTTCGAGCTGCGGTGTGTTCGAATTGGTGCCGGCTCATCCGCCACTTCGGAAACTGGCGTGACGCGACGGCAGTTTCCTTGCTGAGCTGGGGATTTGCCAGACCTTGCGGCCCTGCCGTTGTCAGTGCCCGGCAGTAGACTGGAAGCAGTGTTCGAGGGCGTCGCCGGGCTGTCCGGCCGGTGCCCTGACCGCGACAGGAGGATGCCCGTGCCCGCTGCCGCCCTGAAGCCGAAGCCGTTGCCCACCCAGTCCACCGCCCGGCACCCCGTGCTGTTCGACTCGCCCTACGAGCCCGTGGCGAAGCGGCCCCTGCCGGCCGGCCGGCCGCGCGAGTGGTACGTCACCCACAACCGCCGCCTGAAGGCCATGCGCCTCGCCATAGCCCTGCTCGACTCGGGCATCTATCTCCCGGCCCAGGCCCGCGACGACAAGATCCGCAGCACGGCGGCGGAGATCGGCATGCGCCCGCCGTCCGACACCACCTGCCACATGGTCCGGGCGTTCATGCGCTACAGCCGCTGACACCCGGGACCGGCGCCGGGTGCCCCGCCCCGCACGGGGGCGCCCGGCGCCGCAGGGCCTGCGGGATCGCTCAGCCGTAGCGCTCCAGCAGTGCGCGCACATACGCCTCCATGCGCGCGCCCAGCACCTCGGGGGTCAGGTCAGTACGGCCGAGACCGCGCCACGGTCCGGCCAGTTTCTCCGCGCCGCAGGCGTAGTGGAGGGCGTCCAGCAGTCGCCAGTACAGATGGTCCCGGCCGTCGGCGAGGCCGTGGCCACCCCGCCGCTGGTACCGGTCCCGGAAGGCCAGCCCGTGCTCCGGGCCGTGCAGCAGGGCCAGCGCGGTCGAGCAGTGTGCCACGTCCAGGTCCGCCGGACCCCAGGAGGTCTCCACCCAGTCCACGACCCCGCTGATCCGCACGTCCTCGCCCGTGCCCGTGAAGAGCACGTTCCCGGGGTGGTAGTCCCGGTGCAGAAAGCACCCCCGGTACGGCGGCGGGTCCCGGCGGATCACGTCCACGGCGCGCTCCCACAACGCCCCCGCAGGAGTGCGCACGCTCTCGGGTGAGGTCCACGCCTGGTAGGTGCGGGGTCGCTCCGGCGGAACCACCGCGTGGATCGCGGCCAGTTGGGCCGCGAGCAGATCGAGCCGACGGTCCAGTGCCACACCGCCCTGCCCGTCCTCCTCGTCCACCCGGATCCGGCCCGGCAGCCCGGTCATCAGCAGGGACGGGTGGCCGCAGTGCTCGGCCGTGGCGTCCACGGCGACCAGGGCCGGGGCCGGGACGCCCTCCTCGGCGGCGAGCAGCCCGAGGACCGCGGCTTCCCGGGACAGCAGCCCGGGCGCGTGCCGGCGGAAGAAGGGCTTCACGAAGGTGCGCAGCACCAGCTCCTCGCCGTTGTCGAGGGTGAGCCCGCGCATCTGCGACGACCAGCCGCCCTGGAGCATCCGGGCGTCCGTGACGGTACGGCCGGCGGGCAGCTGCTTGGCCACCCAGGCCCGGGTCGCCGCCCAGCCCTGCTCTCCGTCGAGCCCGCTCACCAGCTCCGCCACCAACTCGCGCCGGTCCTCGGCGTGGTCGCGGAACCACAGCCCCAACCGGTGCTCCGCCTCGGGGAGTTCGAGCCGGGTGTACTGGGCCCGCTGGGACAGGGCGTCCTGTACGGCCTCGGTCACGGCCGGCGGAATGACCGCGTCGGTGCCCGGGACCGCCAGCACCGCCCGGCCCTCGTACGTCCGGAACGCCTCCAGCGCGGGCGAGGTCCGCCAGCGGTCCGGTGTGCGGATGATCTCGCTGAAGCGGCCCTGGCCGTTCCCGAACGGCACCTCCCAGGCCTCGGCGGCGTAGACGGCGGGCGCGCACAGCCCGACGGCCGCCACCCGCGGACCGTAGTGCCGCACGAGATCGGCGACCGTCTGGCCGCTCATGCTGAAGCCGACCAGGACCAGCGGATCGTCCGCCGGTACGTGTGCGTCGAGCACCGCCACCGCCTGCTCGAACCGCCGGCGCAGGTTCAGCTCGGCGAGGCGGCCCGTGCTCTCACCATGGCCCGAGAAGTCGAACGCCAGGGCGTGGCAGCCGTGTCCGGCGAACTCCGTGAGCAGGGGCAGGAGGCGCTGCTTGCTGCCGTTGCCCGCCCCGTGCAGCAGTACCGCCGTGGCCCGGCCCGGTGGCCCGGCGCTCACCCCGCTCAGCCGTTCGCCCTCGAAGTCGTAAGTGAAACCGGCCAGTTCGCTCATGGGGCCATTCACTCACGGCGGGCCCACGCCGGAGCGGAAAACGGGATGCGGCCGATGTCCCGGCCTCCCTACGCTGAACAAACGGCACGAAGCCGACACACTCCACCCCCGCCCCACTCACCCCACGGAGGTCCGTCATGCGTGGCATCGTCGCGTCCGGGACCGTCGTCCTGGTGATCCTCGGAATCGGAAACCACCTGTGGTGGCTCGCCGCCGTCGCGCTGCTGTACGTGTACGCGACGCACGGACGTGGTTCCCCCGGCACGCCACCCCCCGGCCCGGGCACCCCGCCCTCGCCGGACACCTACCGTGCCTACCGTGAGCGCCGCGACCGGCAGGCGAAGTGGGAGCGCCGCTACCGCCGGGAACGGCCCTTCGAGACCCGCCGGCAGGAGCGGCAGAAGAGCAGGTGAAGGACGTGGTGCGGTGGAGCGTCCCCGGTCAGAGTCCGGGGGCGCCCCACACCGGGAACCAGCGGCTCAGGTCCTGCTCGATCCGCAGGTCGTTCGCCAGCGTCACCTTCACCTGGAGTTCCAGCGCGCTGTCCCGCCGCTCCCCGGCACCGGGCAGGGGAGCGAAGGGGTAGAAGGTGCCCCTCTTGTAGAGGTAGACCAGGGCCAGCTTGCGGCCGCCGTCGTCCTGGAAGGCCGCCAGCGAGCACAGCAGCTGGGGGCCGAAGCCGTTGACCTCCATCGCGCTGTTCACCGCGTGCAGATCGTTGACCAGCTGCACCAGCTGGTCCGGCGTCCGCTCGGAGACCAGCCACGAGTACCCGTAGTCGTCCCGCCGCAGCTCCACCGGCGGACCGGTCCGGTCGGTGTCCGCGTCCAGCAGCGCCTGCACCTCCCGGTGCGTCTGCTCGAACGCGGCCCCCTCGACCGTGGCGAAGCACACCGCCCCGCCCCCGGTGGGCGCGAAACCGGCCGCGGCCTGAAGGGTCACGGCCGCCGAGGGCAGCGCGAAGAGCTGGTCGAGATCGGGTGCGACCGGTTTCGTACGGCCCAGCAGGATATCCAGCAGCCCCAATGCTCAGCCCGCCTTCCCCGGGGTGGCCGCCTCGCCCAGCTCCGCCGAGATCCGGCCCAGCTGCTCCAGGCGCTGCTCCAGGGTCGGGTGGGTGGAGAAGAACCGCTCCAGGCCCGGCTCCTTGCCCTCCGCCGGGGTGAAGAAGAAGGCGTTGAAGGCCTGGGCCGTGCGCAGGTCCTTGGTCGGGATCCGGGCGATGTCCCCGGAGACCTTGGTGAGCGCCGAGGCGAGGGCCGACGGGCGGCCGGTGAGATGCGCGGCCGCGCGGTCCGCCGCCAGCTCCCGGTACCGGGACAGCGCCCGGATCAGCATGAAGCTGATCGCGTACACGGCCACCGAGACGGCCAGTACGGCGGCCATGACGGCGGCCGTGTTCTGGTCCCTGCGGCCCCCGAAGACCTGGGAGTAGAAGGCGAACCGGACGATCAGGCCCGCCAGCACCCCGAGGAAGGACGCGATCGTGATCACGGCGACGTCCTTGTGCGCTACGTGCGACAGCTCGTGCGCCAGCACGCCCTCCAGCTCGGCGGGCTCCAGCCGCCGTAGCAGCCCCGTGGTCACACAGACCACGGCGTGGTCGGGGTTGCGCCCGGTCGCGAACGCGTTCGGCATGTCCAGCTCGGACACGGCGACGACCGGCTTGGGCATGTCCGCGATCGCGCACAGCCGGTCGACCACCGCGTGCAGCTCGGGATACTCCTCGCGTTCCACGACCCGACCGCGCATCGCGAACATGGCGATCTTGTCGGAGAACCAGAACTGGGCCACGAACATCGCCCCGACCACGACGACGACCAGCACCCAGGACCTCAGCAGCACGATCAACGCCCCGACGAAGCCCACGTAGAGCAGACCGAGCAGGAACATCGTGAGTCCCATGCGCATGGTCAGCCGTCGATCGCTCCGGAACCGGCTCTGCATCTTGCATCACCCCGCAGTCAGGCACTCGTCCCGCTGTCCAGTGTGCACCTGCCGATGGCCATGGAGTGGTTCCGAATGGCCCTAGGAGCAGCAAAAGCTACCTGTGAGCGCCGTGGCTAGTACGAAGAGTGAAACTGTACGAACCCGATCAGCACCATCACCGCCAGCACGCAGCCGACCACCACGGCCGTCGACGCCCATGACGCCCGGCGCGGCACCGGACCGGCGTCGGCGCGGAAGGGCGCCGGGTCCGGCGGGCTCTCCTTCCAGCGGGCGGCGAGCATCCGGGCCCGGGCGGAGGGCTCCTTGTGCTCGGCCGATTCCGCCCAGCGATGATCGAACTCCCGCTCCCAGTCGTCCTGTTCCGTCATCCCCGTTCAACCTCTCTCGTCCGGCAGGGTCAGATGGGATGATCTCCCGAAGATAGGAAGTCTGGGAAGCGCAAAAGGTTGCCCTCACCCCGCGTCAGGACCGCCCGGAGGCCCCTCACCGGTGTCGTCCAGCTCCCGTCGTACCCGGCGCCAGGCCCGGATGATTCGCGGCAGCCTGCCGAGTACGTCGTCGATCTGCGCGAGCAGCAGCGTGACGCACCCGAACGTGGCGAGGACCGTCAGCGTGATGTCGTCCCAGCTCACCGTCGCGCCCCCGCGGTCACACGCCGAGCAGGCCGCGGCCGGCCAGCCAGTCGAGGGCGGCCACGCCCAGCCGGTCCGGCGCCGCGAGCAGCGCGGCCTCGACGGCGGGGAGGTCGGCGAGGGCGGCGGGCGCGTCCGAGCGGTCCAGGGCGGCGAGCCGCTCCATGACAGAGGCCACCACGGCGGCCCAGCCCGGCATGCCGAAGCAGGCGGCACCCAGGGGCGCCGCTGAGGCGGCCGAGAGCAGCACGCCCGCCCGCCAGCCCTGCTCGCGCATCACCTTCGCCATGTACCGGACCCAGTCGCCGGTCTTCCGCACGAACTCCTCGGTCTGGGCGCCACTGCCCCGCAGCGTGAAGCGCGAACCCCCGGCCCACGGCAGATCCACGTCCGAGGCGACGGCCTGGAAGGCGAGCAGTGCCTCGGGCCCCTCCTCCCGGGCGGCGAGCAGGGCGGCCCGGGCCCGGCGGTGCAGGTCGGCGCCCTGCGCGAGGATCTCGCCGTCACTCGGCCCGCCGTCCGCCTCGCGGATCTCCTCCAGCGGCCCGTACCGCCAGGCCATGTCGACGAGCCCGGCCGCCCCCGCACCGACCAGAACTTCCGGGTCGTCCGCGGCGACACCGGCTCCCGTCAGTACGGTGATCAGACCCTCGCTGTCCACCGTGCGCACCGGCCGGTCCGGCACCGACACCGGCACGGGGCCGTGCTGCGGGCGCTCGATCCGGACCCCGTGCTCCGCGAGGTCCTCGAAGATCGCGTCGGGTCCGCAGTCGAGGTGTTCGGTGTCGTGCCGTCCGGAGCAGTCCTCGGGGCATTCCAGCTCCGCGCAGGATTCCGGATCGGCGGGCGCGCCCTCGTTGATCACGTGGTAGGCGAGCCGGTGCGCGACCGACTCGCGTGCGCAGATCATCTCCAGACCCAGGCGGAAGTCCTCGTCCTTCAGAGCCGGGTCGTCCGGGCCGACGGACTCCGGCGGCTCGGGGGTGTCCTCGGCGGCCCAGGCGTACGCCGACTCCAGGGACACGTAGAGCCAGGCGATCCGCAGCGGCTCCACGGTCCCCTCGTCCGCGAGCCGGGCGACGGCCTCGGCGGCCTCGCGCACCCTCGTGAGACCGGTCAGATACCGCTCGCGCCTCGCCTCCCACAGGGCCGCCTCGGTCCTCACCCGTTCGGCGTCCCGGACCAGCCGGGCATCGCGTGACCGACGTGCCCGTGCCACCAGCCGGGGCAGACAGGGACGGCATCCGAACAGCCCGGACGTCGGTGTCGGGCCGAGCGGTATCGGTGCCAGGTCCTCGTGGAACGGCTCGTCGCACAGACAGCAGTGGAGGCCGCCGGCCTGGCGGGAGGTGGGCCGGCCTGGCAGCGCGGCACGGATCGTGGCATGGGCGTACGCAGGGATGTGCATGCGCGCAACTCCTCGGCGAAGGCGCTCCGTCGGCGCCCTGTTCATGCTCACCTCGCCGCTGGGCCGCGAGTCACGGTTTGGCGGGCGGGACGGCGAACTTGACGAAAGTTGACTCCGTCCTGGCCTGCGGCTTCTACGGTGTTGGCGAACATGACACCCCCAAGGGGAGGAGTTCAGGTGTCTGCCTCCACCGACTCGCCCCAACCGGCGGGCCCGCACCAGGAGTTGGTCGAAGCGCTGCAGGAACTGCACCGCGCTGCGGGCTGGCTGGGCTTCCGGAAGGTGAGCACGCTCATCCGGGGCCGCGAGGACCGGTTGTCGAACGCCAGCCATGAGAGCGTGCGGTCCGCCGTCAACGGGATACGCGTGCCGCGCTGGGAAACCGTCCACGACATCGTCATGGTCCTGGCCGGGCGGTGCAGCCCGTCCCGGGACGAGCGCTCCGAGACCGCCCGGTTCCTGCCGCTGTGGCGCGCGATCCACGAAGGGGAGTCGGGCGCGCTGAAGTCGTTCCAGGAGCTGCTCAACGGCGGCTGGGGCGGCGAGGACGGCAGGTGGACCCCGGAGCTGGTCATGGGAGCGTTGATCAATCCCTTCAGCGCCATCGAGATCCATCCCTCGCTCGCCGCTCCGCACGAGCCGCTCGTGTCGGAGGACCAGTGGGTCCGCGCGATGGCGAGGTTCATCGAGGAGCAGGGAGCCGAACACGCGCTGCGGGTGCTGCTGCACACGCTCAAGGGCGACTATGTGGGGGCCGAGGAGGGCGCGCCCTACGGCTACCGGAATCCTGACCGGGAGGCCATGGAGGCGTACGCGGCGTTCCGGTACGGCTGCCGGGAGATCCTCCGGCGCCTCGGCCGCGAGCCCAACCTCCTCGCGGAGTCGATCCTCGCCATGCGTGCCGACGAGACGATGGACCGGGACGACCGGGCGGAGATGCTGGAGAACGAGTCGGACCTGAGCCTCATGCGCGAGGTGATGATCGTGACTCCGGACACCTGGGACGAGGTCTCGGAGGACGCGCATCACATGGTCTTCGGCTATCTGATCAAGCAGATCAGCCCGGTGGGCCCGTTCGGCCTGCCCGAGGCCGAGCGGTTCCGGATCGTCTGGCGCGTGCCGGAGACGCCGGACGAGTGAGCGGTCAGCCGAGCGACTCGACCGACGGGACGACGATGCTGTAGAGGTCCGCGATCGTCGCGAGCGCGCTGTGGTGGAGGTGCTCGGCGGACACCTCGGCGACGGCGGTGTGCAGTGGCCGGGTCGCGCAGGCGTTGGCGACGACGGTCGGCCGGTTGCCGCGCAGGAAGGCGCCCTGGGCGGTGGTCGATGAGGATCAGGGTCGAATCGGCGAGCGAGGCCGGGGTCTGATCGAAGCCGTTGAGGCCACGCAGAGTCGTCGTAGCCATGGACGACGCAAGCCCCCCGGCACGAGCCGAGGGGCCTGCTGATCCCAGGGGATCCGTCTGTCACACGTCGAAGAAGTGATGTTGTGGCGCCGCTACCTCGGAGCCTTGCTCGCGGAGCCGTTCTGACCAGCGCTAACACTGTCGTTGTCTGTCGTTGTTGGCAGTCGTTGGCCGTCCCCGGACGGCCCAGAGACGGCCCAGAAGGTGCGCCCGTGGGCTACACCGCGGCCGAGTCGTGTACGGCTTGGCGGTCGAGCATTGTGCCGCCCCCCTAGTGGCTTACCTCAGCGCCAAAGTGTCGTGGACGCTTCCAAGGGCCGTTTCGCACCTCAGGATCGAGAAATAGTTCGTGTCTGGCACCCTGAGTGCATCCGTGAGGGCTGCGACATCTGTGTTGTCGGCTCCAAGGATGACTTCGGCTGATTTGTGAGCGGAAGCAATAAGGGGTAGGACCTCCGATCTAAACGCCGCCCGCATCTGCCACATGTGCTTCACGGTCCTTTGTGTAAATGCTTCGAATGCTGCTTCGAGGGCAGGTTTATCTGATTTATCGACGCCTTGCCAGTGCGGCACGTTGACAGGATCGCTGGTCTGCCAGATCTCTACGAATCGAATGATCTCCAGCCGTACAGCCTTGATGTAGACGAGAAGGGCACCGATGTGATCGCCTGTGACCTTGGAATCTCGGGTCGCGGCTATCTCTGCGTGCCGTTTCCAGGCGAGAAGTCCATCCACAGTAAATGCGTCGGGCGATGAGTCGATTACTTTAGAGCAGCTCAGGCAGAGCCAGATGGCGTTCTCTGCAGACTTCCGCTCCGCTGTCGACATGCTGCCGTCATAGCGGGGACCTCCGGGGCTGGCTGCGCGGATGTGGGAAGCCACGCCGAGGTTGAGTGACTTGTCGACGTTAGAAGGGTCGGGGCGATTCGTGAGCAGTCTGCACGTAGGATTACTGCATCTGTTTCCTGCTCGCGCTGCGGTTTCTCTCTTGACTGGCGCTGAGAAGTCATCTCGATTAGATCCTGCCATTCGATGCTCCTATCCAAATCTCCTGCCAGACGCGCCGCCTGGACGCTCAACGGATGGCCGGTGGTCGGTCACCACTGGCAGAACGCCACCGTTGCGTCGTCGCCGGATTTGTACCGGGGCCTGCGACGGCCGGTTGGGTCCGTCGCCTCGACCTGGCGGATCAGGGCGTCGTCCCATTTCCGCTGGTCACGTCGTCATTTGCCCCTGCGTCTGCCCTCTGGTGCGGCACGTCGGGGAGGATTGTCCCGTCCCCGTGGCATCCCTCGCCGGGCCCAACAGGCAACAGGTCATGCGGCAGGGCTACCTCTCCGGCCCGACGCTGAGCGAGCCACCCGGAGCGCCTGTGGGACGGTGCCTCGGTGCGTACGTACTGGAACCCCAACCGTTCGTAGTAGGCATGCAGCCCGGTGTTCGTACGCCACGTGTCGATGCGAACCCAGGCTCGTCCTTCCAGGGCGGCAAGGCGCGACATCCAGTCGATGACCCGTGTTCCGAGCTGCCGGCCGGACGCCTCTCGGGCAACGATCAGCTTGTAGAGGTACAGCGCCGTTTCGGGACGGTCGGCATCGGTCCAGAAGTCACGGTCGACAGGGCCACGGCTGACGGTGGCAAGCACCTCGTCATGCTCGCCGACGACGACCCATGCGCGCCCCTCATCTATGCTCGCGCGCCACTTCGAGATAGCGCGCTCGCCGGTCTCTGGGTCGCTCCATTGATCGGTTCCCTTGGTACGCAGCCACCCTTCGGCCTCTGCACGTAGAGCCAAGAGGGCGGGTACGTCCTCCGCCGCTGCAGGGCGAAGGTACTCAGTCCGTGCTGACTTCATAGAGGATCTTGTGCCTGTCTCCGGGGAGGATGGTGACCATGCAGCGGAGGGGGCGATCGTCCGCGTCATAGCCCGTTCGGGTGTGCTCTGCGACTGGAGTAGCTGCGGGAAGACCAAGTTGCTCTGCTTCCTGGTGAGTCGGCATACGGACTGAGATTTCGTCCACGTACTTGGCTTGCACGAGTCCTACGGACGCGAGGATGCCGCCGGGCGCGGAGACGTCTCGGGGCTCCATCAGGGGCGTGCCGGACACGAGTTCCTGAGGGAAGTACGAGTCGGCGAGTGCATACGGCCGGTTGTCTATGAACCGGACGCGCTTCCGCGCCACAGCCAATCCGTCTTCGGGGAGCCCAAGACGCTCTCGGACGTGGGGCGGTGGCACAACGATCGACACCGTGATCTCTTGGCGGGGCGCGTTCCCGTTCTCCGCGATCACGCTCGCCCACTGGTCGCCGGCGGTACGCCCTTCGACCGCGTTGGCATGGCGAGACCGACTCTCCAGAGTCGTCCAGTTCCAAACGACAGGGGGGTAGTCCTCCCGGACGTATTTCCCCTGTCCCTGTCCCGCGACGACCAAGCCCTCTTCAATCAAGAGGCGTACGCCGGCGCGGATGGTCTCGCGGCTGTAGCCGTAGTGGCTCATCATCTTGGATTCGCTGGGCAGGGCCTCACCTGGCGCCAATCTGCCGGACTGGATCTGTTCGCGCAGCTCATAGGCGATTTCCTGAGCCTTCGTCATGCCTCGTCGTACGGCCACGGCGTCCCCTCTGCTCCGACTCCTCCGTACAAGTTAGACCAGGGGGCTTGACTCTCCAAGCACCGCTCGTGCAATCTCTTGCCCAGGGCACTCCTCCAGACAAGTCGGATGAGGTGTCACGTACGGTTCTGCCATACAGGTACGCCCGGAGGAAAGCCCAGCTCAGGCGGGGTGAGTACGAAGGAAGCGCAGTTGGTTGAGAACTCAACAGAGGGCGCACCGCAACCTGCACACGGGAAGAGCGGCCGTCAGAAGCATCAGGCAACAGCGACAAGCCGCAGGCCCTGCCGCACGAGCAGCAAGCACCTTCTCCCATGCCGCCCCTACAGGGCGGACAAGTGACCCATGCGTGCGGTGAGACAAGGGCAAAGATCGCGGGCCCCGTAGGCAGCCTGACCGGTTCGAGTCCGGTCCGGGGCACTCTGGCCGCCGCTTGAGCGGCCGTGCCGCGCATGGTGCGCGGCTAATCACCACACCAACGGCACGCACCCCCCGGAGGGCCAACTCCGAGGGGTGCTGTTCGGGCCGTTCCACCTGCAAGGGAGACCACGACCCAATGGAGCACATCGTCACTGTTCAGGACGCTGTTACCGCCTTCGCCGACTGGATGGAGCCGACGGACGCGGAGCTGGATGCGATCGACACGGAGATGCCGGTCATCCTCGCGGACATCGAGCTGCTGGACGCGCACATCACCACCCTCGACCGCACGCCGACCGAGCTGGACGAGCGCCGGCTGCGCCGGGCCCGCCGTCGGGCGCTGGCCGCGCGGCTTGAACTCACCAACCGGGGCATCGCCGTAACGGGGGTCGGCGCGTGAAGGAGGCGCTGACCCCGGCGCAGGTCCAGTCCGCAGAGAAGACGCTCGCTGCCGGAACCTGGGCCATCACCGCCGGCGCCGTGCTGTTCTCCGTCCTCACCGTCACGCCGCTGGTGGAACGGGTCACCCCGGCCGACTGGGCCTGGACGGCCCCAATCCTGCCGTTGGTCGTGGACGCGGCCGTGGTGATCGTGGTCCGCCTGGATGCGACCGTGGCCCGCCTGGGCGGACAGTCGGGGGCGTGGCCGGCGGTGCTGCGGTGGATGACCGGGCTGATGACCCTGCTACTCAACACCGGCGACAGTGTCCTCAAGCGCGATCTGGTCGGCGGGGCCGTTCATTCGGTGGCGCCGCTGCTGCTGATCGTCACCGCCGAGGCTGGGCTTGCTTACCGGCGGGCCATCGGGCGGGCGCTGGAGCGGATCGAGCGTTCACGGGCCGCCGAGCAGGAGGCGCGTGAACAGTGTGAGCGTGAGGAGCGTGAACGCGAGCGCCGTGAGCGTGAACGCCGTGAACAGTCGGTGCGTGAGCACGCCGAGCGGCTGGAGCGGGAGCGGGCCGAGCGGGAGGCCGCCGAGCGGGCCGCGCAGCGCGAGCATGAGGCGCGTCTGGAGCGTGAACGCCTTGACCGTGAGGCGGAGATGCGGCGTGAGCAGCGCGAATACGAAGAGCGTGTGCGCCGCGAGGAGCAGCAAGGGGCTGAGGCGCTGCACGGTGAACGGCAGGAGCAGCAGGAGCGTTCACCGCGCGCACAGCGGGCCGTTACGCAGGCCACGCCGAAGCCTGAGACCGCCGACGGGCGACCGAGCGTGGCGTCGGTCGAGCGGGCCGTGAACGCGAGCGTGAACAGTCCGGCGCACTCGTTCACGGGCAAGATGCCCGAGGAGCAGGCGCGGGCGTACATCGCGCTGCGGTTCGGGCAGTTCTCGGTGCGGCAGCTCGCCGAGGACACCGGCTGGTCCGTCGGCTGGGTGGCCGAGCGGATCAAGGAAGCCCGCGCCCAGAGTGCGGCCCGCGAGGGTGAACCGGCCGGGGCGGTGGTCTGATGCCGACCGCCTACGCCCGCTGTTTCGACCCGACCGGGGCCCGTTATGGGGTGCCTACCTACCCGTGGCGGATGGCCCCGGACGGCTACGCCACCCGCCGGCAACTGCGGGCCCGTGGCTTACGGCCGGGCGGTCAGCCGGTCGCCGCACAGCTCATGCGCGTCAACCGGCGCTGCGGCACGGTCCGGGTCGCCTACCTCTACCGGGAGGAGCTGGCCAAGCCGGTCCGGCCGATGACGTCGCGCAAGTGGGGTGCGCTGGCGCTGGCGATGCTCGCCCGCCGCACCTGCCCGCGCTGCCGCATCACCTACAGCTACTGCCTGTCGACCCGACACGGCATCTGCGGCCTTTGCATGGCCGCCGAAGAACAGCGCGCCGCCTGATCCCTTCACCTTCCTGGGAGTACTGCTGTGTCCAGTCGTACCCGAACTCGCGGCGCGAAGACGGCCGCGGGCATCCACACCGTCCGTATCCCGCGCCAGCGCGGTCGCCGCGCCACGCAGCCGTTCGTGGTCGTCGTCCCCGAAAGCCCGTCCCTTACCCGCGAGGCACTCGGCTTCGCCGGGCGGATGCTGTGGCGCTTCCGCGTCGCTCTCGCCCCCACCGCTCTGGGTCTGCTGGCCCTCGTCGTGACCGCGATCCTGCACTCGATCGCCTGGTGGTCCGGCCTGCTGCTCGCCCCGCTGGCCGCTCTGCCGGTGCTGTGGCTGCTCGTCATGCAGCGCCGCCGCCCCGCCCGCACCTCGGTGCTCGCCTGGCGCGCCGGGCTGACTGTCCTGGCCACCGTCGCCCTCGCCTGGGCGGCGCTCGCCGCAGGGTTCGGCCCGCTGGCCGGCCCGCTGGAGCTGATCTGGCTCCTGATCTGGCTGACCGCGCAGACCGCCTGGCTCATCGTCCGCCGCTCACACTGACCTGAGGAGATCGCCAGATGGCAGACAACGGATCCGCCAATCGGGCCGCGAACCGGCGCTACCGGGAGGCTCAGCACGCGGGCCGGCCGCTCATCGACGGAGCCAACGGCTCGTTCGCCAAGGGCTCGGTGAACAGCAAGCACTTCGGCGCATCGTTCGCGCCGGGCTTCACCGTCAACATCAACGCCAACAAGACCAGCAACGGCGTCCCCGCCGCCACGAGCGGCGCAGGTGGCGGCGGGCAGGTGCTGCTGCCGGCCCCGGAGTTCACCTCTCCGGCCCAGGTCCGGGAGTACTGCAACAGCCTGCGCGCCTCGGCGGTGACGCTGTCCATTGAGGTGGCCATGGCTTCCGAGATCCTCAAGGGCGTCCTGGCGGCCGTGCCGGACCCGGAGGGGCGGCCGTTCGGCTCGCGGGCCCGTGCGTCGAAGGTGGCCCGCAAGATGCAGAAGTCCGCCGACGCCCTGCGGGACGCCGCGAAGAACGCCGCCGCCTGCTACTCGACCTTCCAGCAGGAATACGAGGAAGAGATCAACCGCGTCCGTCACCGTGCCCGCCGGCCGCAGCAGCCGGTCATCAACTGGGCCCAGCAGTAAAGGGAGGTTCGTGATGGTCGAGCGCAGCGCACAGCGGCAGGTGGCCGAGCTGCTCGAACTCCAGCTGCAGGGCGGCTCGGACGCGGGCGGGGTCGGCAGGTACCTGCTGCACCGTGCCAAGCCCCACCTGCCCCCGTGGCTGGGCTGGGTCGGCACTGGTGTGGCCGGGGCTCTTGGCAACTGGCGGTGGGCCGACAGTGCCGCCGCCGGCGTCGGCCTCACCCTCGCCTCCGTGGCTCTCACGGGGGCGACGTGGTGGGCGGGGAAGTCGACCAGCCAGCAGCGGCGCCTGCACTCGGCCATCACCGTGGCCGCAGGCTCCGCCTGGCTGACCGCCGCCTGCCTCGCCGGACCCACGGCCAGTCCGGTCGGTGACCTGTACCTGATGGGCGGGCCCGCACTCGCCCTGTCGTGGAACATCCGCATGGTCCTGCGGCACACCCCCGACAACACCAGTGGGGAAGGCTCCGACAAGGGCCTGCTGGAGAAGGTCGGTCTGGCCCGCGCGCAGCTCGGTGCGGCGAAGGTCGAGCCGAACCGGGTTACCGCCCCGCTCGCGGTGGAGGCCGGGGAGCAGACCAACGACGATGTGGCCAAGAGCCTGGGCCGGATCGCGTCCGCCCTGGACCTGCCCACGTCCGCCGTCCGCTACAACCCCGACCCCGGCTCTTCGCGTCGTGGAGAGCTGGTCATCGTCCCTGAGGACATGCTCGCTGAGGTGGTGGAGTGGCAGGGGCCGTCGAACCTGGGCGGCTCGATCGCCGAACCGCTGGTCATCGGCCGCTACGACGACGGCTCCCCGCTCGTGATGTGGTTGCCCGGTGACCCGGAGACGGGGCGCAACTCCACCCACGGCCTGATCGCGGGTGGTACCGGGTCCGGCAAGGGCGAGACCGCCCTGAACCTGCTCACGGAGATCCTGTCCCGGCGGGACGTGATCGTGTGGTTCTCCGACCCCAAGGCCTTCCAGGACTTCGCCCCGCTGCGGCCGGGCCTGGACTGGGCCGCCGAGGGTGGGACCCCGACAGAGGTCATGGTGGCCGCCGTCGAGGCGGTCATCCCCGCCCGGACGCGGTGGCTGGGCGCCCACGGCTATCGGCAGTGGGTACCCCAGGCCGCCGAGCAGCAGACCAGCAGCCAGCACACCTGCCGCCCCGACGGCCGGTCGTGCGGATGCGCGGGGATGCCGTTCCTGGTCACCTGGTTCGAGGAAGCCGCCAACACGCTGCGCAAGATGGGCGACGACGCGTTCACTGGCATCGCCCAGGAAGCCCGGTCGGCGGGCGTCTCCCTGGTCGTCTCGCTCCAGCGGCCCTCCTACGACCAGATGTCCACCTCCACCCGCGCCTCCCTCCCCTCCGTGATCGCACTCGGCTGCGACCCACGCGACGAGGGATTCGTCCTGCCGGACGAGGTACTGGCTGCTGGCGCACATCCGGGGGCGTGGGGCAACCGGCGGCCCGGCTACTGCTACGTCGTCTCACCCGGCATCCCCGAGGACCGCTACGCCTCCCCGGCCCGCACTTTCCGCTTCAGCCACCGGGCCACGAACGTCATGGAGCTGCTGGCCCAGTGGGCCCAGCGCAACGGCGCCAGCGCCGACCCGATCACCTCCGGCTCTGCCTCCAGCGTGGCCGGCCGCGCCTACACCGGTCGGGCCGTGCCCGGCGTCGAGCAGCCCGCGCCGCTGCGCGCGGTCAGGGAGGACGACATGGACGACACCGGGCGGCTGGTGGACCCCGAGGACACCGACATCGACCCCGAAGCCGACCTCCCCGGCTCCGAGCAGGGCGACGACACCCCGATCTTCGGACAGGACACCGGCCACAAGCCCTCCCCCGAGGAAGCCCGACGCCTGTTCGCACAAGCGCTGGAGGAGTTCGAGTCCAACGGGCAGATGATCGTGGGCCCGAAGGACTTCATGGACTGGTGCGACCGGCACAACCTCTCCCGCCCGTGGGTCTCCGCCCGGCTGAAGGAAGCCGCGCAGGACGGCCGTCTGGAGCCGACGAACACCACCGGCCGGTGGCGCATCGTCCCCGCCCTGACGGCCGCCTGACACCTAACACCGTCACACCCCGCCTGACACCCAAACCCCTAGGCAAACCCGCTGTCAGAACCGCGTGACGCCCCCGCCTGACACCCCTAACACCCGCCTGACACTCGCGCGGGCCCGCGCCTCACCCGGAGGAACGTGTCATGTCCCACCCCGAGCAGCCCACCGCCCTCACAACCCACCACCCCGCAGCCCTCACCCCGTACGAGCCGACCATGACCGCGATCGAGCTGTCCCAAGACCGCGGGCCGGTGGTGTGGGTGCCCGACGCCTACGGCCGCATGGTCCCCATGCCCAAGCACCTCGCCCCGCCCCCGATGCCCATGCCGGAACCGCGCGACCTGACCCCGCTGCCCCTGCTGGACCCCATCGCGCAGCGCCTCCTCGCCGCAGGCATCGGCGGCGGTGCCCTCGCGGCCGGCGTCGGCTACGGCGCTGCCGAAGTCATCGATGCCGCGACCGGTTTCGGCTCCGGCGTCGTGTTCTGGCTCGCCGTGATCCTCCTCGCCCTCCGTGCCCCCAGCCGCGCCGTCACTCAGGGGGCCGGGACCACGGTCAACATCCGTAAGGCCGTGATCAAGCGCAGCCACTTCTACGGCTAACTACGCCAAGGGCGGCCCCCGTCTCGCCAAAGTCCGGGGCCGCCCCTGTCTCCAGTCCTCAACAGACCATTGGAGGTCTCCCAGCATGACGCAACCGACCGACATTCGGCGAGACAGCGACCGGCTGTTACTGCTGGATCTGTTCTCGTGCGGAGGCAAGCCCACCGTGCCCGAGCTGCAAGCGGCTCTCGGCATCGACTGGACCGACGTGCGCGAGGAACTGACCGAGGCCATCCCGCCCACCTACACCGAGCACATCGGCCGCGCCTTCCTCACACAGGCCGCGCTGGAGGTGGCGGCATGAACGAGCGCCTGCGCACCGCGCTCGAACTGGCCGCCTCGCGGATTCCCGTTCTGCCGCTGCGGGCGGGCAAGGTCCCATTCGGCAACTGCCGCCGCTGCGCGGACAACGCCTGCGGCGGCCGGCCCAACATGAAGAACCCCGGACCGTGCAACTGCCCCGGCCCCTGCCACGCGTGGGCCGCCGCGACCACCGCCCCGCACGTCATCAGCTCCGGGCTCTGGCGCCGTGCATGGCTGCAAGCCGAAGCGGTCGCCTACCACCCCGGCGGGGCCGGGCTGACGGTCGTCGACCTGGACAACGCCGACGCGATCGCGTGGGCCCGCGAGAATCTACCGACCACACAAGTCGTGCCCACCAGCCGGGGTGAGCACTGGCTCTACCTCGGTGCGATGCAGTCCGCGAACGCCGTACGCCCCGGCGTGGACATCAAATCCACCATGGCCTACGCCCGCTGGCTCGGGTTCGGCACCGGCACCATGGCCTACCTGCCGGATGCCGTGCGCACGCTGGTCGTCAGCAGGCCCGCCACGGTTCGGCCCGCATCGCCAACCATCACCGCGACCGCACCGGCCGGAAGCGCGGAGTGCCCTCACCGCACGCCCACCTACCTCGAACGCGGCATCGCCATGGCGGAGCAGGGCATCACCGAGGCCACCAGCGGCGTGCACAACACGGTCTACCGCACCTTCCTGGCCGTGCTGTCCACGCACGGCCGGTGCGGCTGCCTCACCGACGCCCACGTCGCCCGGCTGTTCGCAGCCGCGCAGGCCAAAGGCGAGTCGCCCCGGCACTGCACCGACGCATGGACCAACGCCCGTACAAGTTTGGGACTGTGACCGTGGCTGACGACGACAAGACCCCGGCCCGCGAGATCATCACCGACTACGCGCAAGCGCACTTCCGGTACTTCCGCACCGCCGACGGCACCGTGTACGCGCAGAAGAACGGCCACCCCGTGGCCCGTCCGATGCGCTCGCAGGGCACCACGGGCAGCCACCGACAGGAACTCATGGTCGGCCTGTTCAAGGACGGGCTCGGCGTGTTCACCGGCACCGCGCTGAAGGAGGCCTTGGACTTGATCGAAGCGCTCGCGCTGACCGAGGACGTTCAGCCCGTGCACATCCGGGTCGCTCCCGGATTCGACGGGGCGACCTGGCTGGACCTTGGGCGTAGCGACGGGCAGTCCGTCCGCATCCACCCCGCCGGCTGGGACATCGCCGTCCCCGACCCGCGCGAGGTGTGCTGGCGGCGCACCCAGCTCACCGGAGAGCTGCCCCTGCCAGCCAAGGAAACCGACGGCAAGGGCATCGACCTCCTGCTGAGGCTGTGCAACTTCGCCAACGCGGAGACCGAGTGCCTGGCCATCGCGTGGCTCATCGGCTGCCTCGGTCCCTCCGTCCCTGTGCCTGCACCGTTCCTCACCGGGCCGCAGGGCGCGGGCAAGTCCACTGGCGGGCGGATGCTCGTTCGGGTGATTGAGGGCATGAGCGGGGACCTGCGCCGCGCCCCGAAGGACGAAGAGAACCTGACCACGACCGTAGCGGCTGGATGGGTCACTGCCCTGGACAACCTCTCCCACATGCCCCCGGACCTGTCCGACGCCATGTGCCGCATCGTCACCGGAGCGGAGGACGTCAAACGCGCCCTGTTCACCGACGGGGACGTTTTCCGCGTGTGCTACCGCCGCCCCCTGCTCCTGACCGGCATCGACGTGGGTGTCATCAAGCCCGACCTCGCGGAGCGGCTCCTGCCGCTCCGGTTGGAGCGGCCCAAGGTCCGGCGCACGGAAGCGGAACTGTGGGCCGAGTACGCCGAGGCGCTGCCGGTCATCCTCGGGTCCCTGCTCGACCTCACGGTCAAGGTTCGCGCAGCCGAGGCAGACATCCCGACCGACCTGCGCATGGCCGACTTCGCCCACCTGTGCGCCCAGCTCGACGCTGCCACCGGGTTCGGCGCGCTCGCCGCCTACCGGGCCAGCCTGGACGACCTCAACGACGACGTGATCGAGGGCGACCTGTTGGCGCAGACGGTGCTCAAGCACGCCGCCGGCCTGGAGCCGGGGGCAGAGCAGCGGATGACCTCTTCCGAGTGGCTGCACGGCCTCTCCGGGCTCTACAGCGGCGAGGAGTGCCGCCCCCTACCCAAAGGGTGGCCGACCACCGGAAAGGTGCTCTCTGACCGTCTCAAGCGTCTCCAACCCACCCTCGCCGCCCGAGGCGTCCTGATCGACTGGGGCCGCACCCGAGAAGCCCGGTACATCCAAATGACCCGGTCCTCGGCCACGCTGTCCCCGCACGAGCAGCAACCGGCGTTCTGACCAGCCGCCGGACGCCGCACAAGCAAGAAGAGCACCCGGCGCCGCGTGCTCTTCTTGCTATTCGGCGGCAACGCCGCCGCCAATAGGCGTGCCGCAACGCGGCTCCTCTTCACGCTCTGAGCCGCACCGCACCACAACAGACACCACCCTCTCTTGTCCGAAGTAGAGAGACGCTGCGTCACCTGCGTCACGCAAGGACGGCAAACGGCCCGTGACCAGCCGATAGAGCGGTGACGCAACCAGGCGTCACCTGCGTCACCCCGCGTCACACGCGTCACCGGGGACGAAAGCCTGCGTCACCGGATGACGCGCCCCCGCCCCTTGCGTCACGGATATTGGCAGGTCAGAGCCGCGTACGACGCAGATGACGCGGTGACGCAGAAATCGCCACTTCGGACAGAAGCGGGCGGCTGAGCACCGAAGCCAAGTCAATTCGCAGGCTCCGCCTCTCAGGAGGTCTCAACGTGCCAACCGTTGCCGCGAGCGACCCCCGCGCGACCCTTCGCGGCGGTCTCCCAGACCGGTACCTCACCCCGGACGACATCGCCGACATGTTCGGCGTGCCGCTCGAAACCGTCTACCAGTGGCGCAGGAAGCGCACAGGTCCGCCCGGCTTCCGTATCGGCAAGCACCTCCGTTACGACCCGGCTGACGTGCGCGCCTACGTCATACAGCGCAAGAGCGTCGGCCAGGGCGCCGCTTAGCCAATCCATCCCACAGAGCAGGGAGAGCCGCCGCGGGCGGCTCTCCCTGCTGCATGTCGAGAGGACGTCGCCATATGGCTGGCCACATCCAGGATCGTTGGTACAAGACCGAGACGGCATCCAACGGCAGGACGATCAGGGTAAAGACCGACCGATACGGGACGGGCTTGCGCTACCGGGCCCGCTACGTCGCCCCGGACGGGAGCGAACGCAGCAAGTCCTTCCCCGACAAACAGAAGCGACTTGCAGAGGCGTGGCTGACGCAGATCGCGGCCGACATGAACCGTGGCCAGTACGTAGATCCGTCGGCCGGCAGGGTGACGTTCAAGGACTTTGCCACTCAGTGGCTGGCATCCCAGACCACGGACCCCTCCACCATCGTGAACATGGAGCTGAGGTTCCGGCTGCACGCCTTCCCCTACATCGGCTCTCGCTCGCTCAGCGCGTTCCAGCCCGCCCATATCCGTACCTGGGCACGGGCCCTAGCAGACTCCGGGATGGCAGCTTCGTATCAGCGGACGGTCTTCGCGAACGTCTCCGCCGTGTTCGGCGCCGCCGTGGACGACGGCATCCTGGCCCGGAACCCCTGCCGAGCAGGCTCCGTGCGGGCACCCAAGCTGGATCGGCGGAAGATCAAGCCGTGGACACGTGACCGGGTGATCGTTGTTCGGGATGGGCTGCCGAGCCAGTACGCCACGGTCGTCGACGTCGGTGCCGGGTGCGGTCTACGACAGGGCGAGATCTTTGGGCTTGCCCTCGACGAAGTCGACTTCGTGGAGGGAGTTGTGCACGTCGTGCGCCAGGTCAAGCTGGTTGGCCGGCACATGGTTTTCGCCCCGCCCAAGGGCGGCAAGCTTCGAGACGTGCCGCTGCCCGGCGTGGTCTCGGATGCCCTTGCGGCCCACATCACCCGCCGGCCACCTATCGACGTCACGTTGCCGTGGAAGACCCCGGACGGCCCGCCCGTCACAGCAAAATTGCTGTTCTATTCGCGGGAGCGTAAGGCGCTGAACAGGAACTACTTCAACATGTATCTGTGGAAGCCCGCCCTGATTGCTGCCGGCGTCATCCCGGAGCGGGCACCGGGGGAGCGGTTCAAGCCGTCACGTGAGCATGGCATGCACGCATTGCGGCACTACTACGCGTCGGTGCTGCTGGACTCGGGGGAGAACATCAAGGCCCTGGCCGAGTACCTCGGTCACTCCGATCCGGGTTTCACCCTCCGGACGTACACGCATCTGATGCCGAACAGCCAGGACCGTGCCCGTAGGGCCATCGATGCCGCGTTCGGAGCATCGGACGCGGACACCGACCTCGGCGAAGCCGATGCATTGACGGGAGCGGCGGCGGGGTCGTAGTCCTCGACAGCCGTTCGCGGCGCAGGGTCTGAAACGGGCCGTCGGCCGTGTCCTTCCAGCGAGGAAGGACACGGCCGACGGCCCACAGACGGCCCAGGGGAGCGGTTACCCGCTCTCACCTGGGGCGATATCACACGTCGAAGTACAGCTCGAACTCGTGCGGGTGCGGACGCAGCTGGAGCGGCGCGATCTCGTTGGTGCGCTTGAAGTCGATCCACGTCTCGATCAGGTCCGGGGTGAACACGTCGCCCTGGAGCAGGAACTCGTGGTCGGCCTCGAGCGAGTCGAGGACGGCCGGGAGCGAGGTCGGGACCTGGGCGACGTTCGCGTGCTCCTCGGGAGCCAGCTCGTACAGGTCCTTGTCGATCGGCTCGGCCGGCTCGATCTTGTTCTTGATGCCGTCCAGACCCGCGAGGAGCAGGGCCGAGAAGGCCAGGTACGGGTTGCCGGAGGAGTCCGGGGCGCGGAACTCGACGCGCTTGGCCTTCGGGTTGGAGCCCGTGATCGGGATACGCATGGCCGCGGAGCGGTTGCGCTGCGAGTACACCAGGTTGATCGGCGCCTCGAAGCCCGGCACCAGACGGTGGTACGAGTTCACCGTCGGGTTGGTGAAGGCCAGCAGCGACGGGGCGTGCTTGAGGATGCCGCCGATGTAGTAGCGGGCGGTGTCCGACAGGCCCGCGTAACCGGCCTCGTCGTAGAACAGCGGGTCGCCGTTGCTCCACAGCGACTGGTGCACGTGCATGCCCGAGCCGTTGTCGCCGAAGATCGGCTTCGGCATGAAGGTCGCGGTCTTGCCGTTGCGCCAGGCCACGTTCTTCACGATGTACTTGAAGAGCTGCAGGTCGTCGGCGGCCGCGAGCAGCGTGTTGAACTTGTAGTTGATCTCGGCCTGGCCGGCGGTGCCCACCTCGTGGTGCTGGCGCTCGACCTTCAGGCCGTTCTTCTCCAGCTCCAGGGAGATCTCGGCGCGCAGGTCGGCGAAGTGGTCGACCGGCGGGACCGGGAAGTAGCCGCCCTTGTAGCGGACCTTGTAACCACGGTTGTCCTCGAGGGCGCCGGTGTTCCAGGCACCCGCCTCGGAGTCGATGTGGTAGAAGGACTCGTTCGCCGAGGTGGCGAAACGCACGCTGTCGAAGACGTAGAACTCGGCCTCGGGACCGAAGTACGCGGTGTCCGCGATACCGGTCGACGCGAGGTAGGCCTCGGCCTTCTTCGCCACGTTGCGGGGGTCACGGGAGTACTGCTCGCCCGTGATCGGGTCGTGGATGAAGAAGTTGATGTTGAGGGTCTTGTCCCGGCGGAACGGGTCCACACGGGCGGTGGACAGGTCGGCACGCAGAGCCATGTCGGACTCGTGGATGGCCTGGAAACCACGGATCGACGATCCGTCGAAGGCCAGCTCCTCGTCCGGGTCGAACGCCTCAACGGGCACCGTGAAGTGCTGCATGACGCCCGGCAGGTCGCAGAAGCGGACGTCGACGAACTTGACGTCCTCGTCCGCGATGAACTTCTTGGCCTCGTCGGCGTTCTGGAACATCCAGCTCCTCCTACTCCCGACCGTCCTCGCCGGGGTGGTAGATCGTTCGTGCGGCCAGTGCGGTGGCACACGCTGGTCTCGACCCTAGGGACGGGTGATTTCTCGGGCGTGACCCGTTTGTTTCGCAGAAGTTAACCGGCCACGTGTCCACCGTAGCCCCGACACACCCCTCCGCGAAGAGGCCACGGCCGGGCACAGTACCTTTGACGGGTGGACAACAGGCGTGTAATCGGATCATGGCTCTCCGGGCCCCGCGAGGCTCTGGAAGAGGCCGGTGCCGACTTCGGTTACCGGGGCCAGCAGCTCGGTCTGCCGGAGCAGGGGCCGAATTCGATCGCACGGCCCGGCCGGCGGCTCGGCGCACTCGCCGTGGACTGGGCCCTGTGCGTCTTGATCGCATACGGCCTGATCACCCACGGCTACAGCCAGGCGACGAGCAACTGGGCCCTCGGTGTCTTCTTCGCCCTGAGCGCCCTGACCGTCGGCACGATCGGCTTCACCCCGGGCAAGCGACTGTTCG
The DNA here is from genome assembly GCF_001636945.3 of Streptomyces sp. FXJ1.172. Taxonomy (NCBI): domain Bacteria; kingdom Bacillati; phylum Actinomycetota; class Actinomycetes; order Kitasatosporales; family Streptomycetaceae; genus Streptomyces; species Streptomyces sp. FXJ1.172. Next base: position 6,629,376 of record NZ_CP119133.2, read on the forward strand.
GTATCCGGGTCGTGGCCCTGCGGACCGGCATGGTCCACCCGGTGCGCGCCCTGGTGCGCACGGTCCTGCTGTGCCTCGCCATCCCGGCGCTGGTCTGGGACCGGGACGGCCGTGGCCTGCACGACCGGCTGGCGCAGACCGTCGAAGTACGGATCTGAACGGCGCCGGTCCGGTTGCCCGGCACCGCCACCGGCGGCATAGTCATGATCGGTGGCCGTGACCGTCCGGACACGGACGGTCGTCGGGCCCGACGTCGCGGGACAGGTGGTGCGCGCTATGACCGATGCTCAGGACGTGATGGCGGCCGAGGTGTCTCCTGAGGAGTTCCGGGACGCCATGGCGCGCTTTCCGTCGGGCGTGGTGGTGGTGACCGCCCACTGTGAGGACGGCACCCCGCGCGGCTTCACGGCCAGCTCCTTCTGCTCGGTCTCGCTGGAACCGCCGCTGGTCCTCGTGTGCCTGTCGGACCTGGCCGACTCGGCGCTGGTCTTCGCGCGCTGCGACCACTTCGCGGTGAGCGTGCTGGCCCCGGAGCACCAGCACCTGGCGCTGCGGTTCGCCACCAAGGGCGCGGACAAGTTCGCCGACGGCCTGCTGCAGCCGAGCCCGGCCGGGCTGCCGACGGTGGTGCAGGCGCCGGTGCAGCTGGACTGTGCCGCATACGCGCGTTACCCGGCCGGGGATCACACGATCCTGATCGGCCGGGTAACGGGAGTGCGGCTGGGCGAGGGGTCGCCGATGGTCTACTGCGAGCGGGAGTTCCGGTCGCTGAACTGACCGGCGGCCGCCGGCACGGGGCTCAGCGGCCCTTCGGCATGCGCATGCCCTTGGGCATGGGGCCCTTCGGCAGCGGCATGTTGCTCATCAGGTCGCCCATGGCCCGCAGCCGGTCGTTGGTGGCCGTGACCTGGGGGCCGGTGAGCACGCGCGGGAACTTCAGCATGGTCGTACGCAGCTTCTTCAGCTCGACCAGGCCCTCGCCGTTGCCCACGATGACGTCGTGCACCGGGACGTCGGCCACGATGCGGTTCATCTTCTTCTTCTCGGCGGCCAGCAGGCCCTTGACCCGGTTCGGGTTGCCCTCGGCGACCAGCACGATGCCGGCCTTGCCGACCGCCCGGTGCACCACGTCCTGGCTGCGGTTCATGGCCACCGCCGGCGTGGTCGTCCAGCCCCGGCCGACGTTGTCCAGCACTGCGGCCGCGGCGCCCGGCTGACCCTCCATCTGGCCGAAGGCGGCGCGCTCGGCCCGGCGGCCGAACACGATCGCGGTCGCCAGCAGGGCGATCAGCAGGCCGAAGATGCCCAGGTAGACCGGGTGGCCGATCAGGAAGCCGATCGCGAGGAAGACAGCGAGGGTGCCGATGCCGACGGCTCCGAGTACAAGACCGATCTTCTTGTCGGCCTTACGGGTCATCTTGTACGTGAGAGCGATCTGCTTCAGTCGCCCTGCGTTCGCGGCGTCCGCCGCGGTTTCCTTCCTCGCCATGGCACGAAGTCTACGTGGCCCCGGGAGTGCCGACGACGGCAGTGCCCGCGGCGGAATGCGTCAGGAGCGGTGCGCGGCCTGCTCCAGCACGCGCTGCGCCTCGACCCGGTCCTTGGCCCGGCGGCGGTCCTCCAGCACGGAGGTCCAGGCGTTGCGGCGGGCGGTGCGCTGACCGCTGCTCATGAGCAGCGACTCGACGGCGCGCAGAGCGTCGGTGAAGGACGGAATGGCGGTGGCGCGTACGGGCGCGGCCTGCATGTTCGAGGTCCCCCCTCGGGGCGGCGGCGGGTGGTGTACGAGGCGTGATACCAGAGTCACTGTTTGGTGTTACCAGGGCGTGACCGACCGGTCAAACACCGATGAAACCTTGACGGGGAGCGCCCAAACACTGACGCGGCCCTGATGGGCGCCCTCATCAGCGAGGACGGTCAGGACCGCGTCGTACCGGCCATTACTGGCCGGTAACAGCTTGTGCGCGAATTCACACACGCCCTGTCACGGGCGCCGCCGGCCGGCTGTCACACCGCCTGCGAGGCGATGTACGCGCCACGCTTCTCGACGGCCATCCGGTACAGCCGCCCGGCCCGGTACGAGGATCGCACGAGCGGGCCGGACATCACGCCGGAGAAGCCGATCTGCTCGGCCTCCTCCTTCAGCTCCACGAACTCCTGCGGCTTGACCCAGCGCTCGACGGGGTGGTGCCGGACGGAGGGGCGCAGGTACTGGGTGATGGTGACCAGCTCGCAGCCCGCGTCGTGCAGCTGCTTCAGTGCCTCGCTGACCTCCTCGCGGGTCTCGCCCATGCCGAGGATCAGGTTCGACTTGGTCACGAGGCCGAAGTCGCGGGCCTCGGTGATGACCTTCAGGGAACGCTCGTAGCGGAAGCCGGGGCGGATGCGCTTGAAGATCCGCGGGACCGTCTCGACGTTGTGCGCGAAGACCTCGGGGCGGGCGGCGAAGACCTCGGCCAGCTGCTCCGGGACGGCGTTGAAGTCGGGAGCCAGCAGCTCGACCTTCGTGCGGCCGCCCTCGCGCTGCGCCGTCTGCTGGTGGATCTGGCGCACCGTCTCGGCGTACAGCCAGGCGCCGCCGTCCTCCAGGTCGTCGCGGGCGACGCCGGTGATGGTGGCGTAGTTCAGGTCCATCGTGACCACGGACTCACCGACGCGGCGCGGCTCGTCGCGGTCCAGGGCCTCGGGCTTGCCGGTGTCGATCTGGCAGAAGTCGCAGCGCCGGGTGCACTGGTCGCCGCCGATGAGGAAGGTCGCCTCGCGGTCCTCCCAGCACTCGTAGATGTTCGGGCAGCCGGCTTCCTGGCAGACCGTGTGCAGGCCCTCGCCCTTCACCAGGTTCTGCATCTTCGTGTACTCGGGACCCATTTTCGCCCGGGTCTTGATCCACTCGGGCTTGCGCTCGATGGGGGTCTGGCTGTTGCGGACCTCCAGGCGCAGCATCTTGCGTCCGTCGGGTGCGACTGCGGACACGACCGGCTCCCTGCTGTTCGACTTCGCGTAATCTTCGATTCTTCGGCGCACACCAGCCTACGCCCGTGCTAAATGCGCCCTCCCGCTGAGGCCAACCTCGCGGATGCAGGCCTCATTCCCGATTCAGGCGGGGGCCTTCTCGATCAGCCGCGGCTTCGGCTCCGCGTTCCCGAGGACGTCTTGCAGGTGTTTCTCGGCGATCGGCAGCACCTCGTCGATGGTCACCTCGCGGCCGAGTTCGTACGAGAGGGAGGTGACGCCCGCGTCGCGGATGCCACACGGGATGATCTTGTCGAAGTTCGAGGTGTCCGGATTCACGTTCAGGGCGAAGCCGTGCATCGTGACGCCCTTGGCGACGCGGATGCCCATGGCGCAGATCTTGCGGTCCTCGCGACGCTGGCCCGCGTTCGAGGGCGCGTACTCGGGGCCGTTGAGCCGGGGGTCGAACTCGGGGTCGTTGGCGCGCGGGTCGAAGTCGAGCGTGAGTCCTCCGAATGCCGGGCGCTGCTCGACCGGGTCGCCGAGCACCCAGACGCCGGCGCGGCCCTCGACCCGGGAGGTCTCGATGCCGAACTCGGCGCACACCCGGATCATCGCGTCCTCGAGGCGGCGCAGGTGCGCGACCACGTCCACCGGGCGGGGCAGCTTCTGGATCGGGTAGCCCACCAGCTGGCCCGGGCCGTGCCAGGTGATCTTGCCGCCGCGGTCCACGTCGATCACGGGGGTGCCGTCCAGCGGGCGCTCTTCGGGCGCGGTACGCCGGCCCGCCGTGTACACGGGAGGGTGCTCGAGGAACAGCACGGTGTCCGGGACCTCGTCGGTGAACCGGGCCGCGTGCACCCGGCGCTGCTCGTCCCAGGCCTCCTGGTAATCGACGGCATCCGCACCGAACCCCATGCGGACGAACCGCAACTCACTCACGGCAAGCGCCTCCCTCAGCGACCGAGCCATCGGTGTGTCAGGCACGTAACGCGCCCACGCCACTGTACGTCCGACCGGAGTACGTCAGCCCTACGGGCGTTTCTCACACGATCGGATGAATACACGGCGGAATGTGTGATCGTGCACTCACTCTCCGCTACATTCGCGCCGTTCGTGAGGCCATAAGGGCTGCTCAAAGGCAAACCGGGCACTTCAGAGGCCCGGAAGGCAGGAGACCGCACCGCAGATGACGGACCGACCCGCGCAGCGCACCCCCAACCGCCAGCTCGCCGCGCTCATCGCAGAGGCGGGGTTCTCCAACGCGGGTCTGGCCCGTCGCGTCGACCAGCTCGGCCTGGAGCACGGACTGGACCTCAGATACGACAAGACCTCGGTCACCCGCTGGCTGCGCGGCCAGCAGCCCCGGGGTACCACACCCGCCCTGATCGCCGAGGTGTTCACGCGCCGCCTCGGGCGCCGGCTCACCGCCCAGGACCTCGGCCTGGACGCGTGCGCGCCGGTCTATGCCGGGCTGGAGTTCGCGGCCACCCCGGAGGAGGCCGTCGACATCGTCAGCGGGCTGTGGCGCAAGGACTCCGGCAGCCACGCCGAGCTGCGCAAGATCGCCTTCACCCCGGCGGGGCTGGTCGTGCCCAGCCGGGACTGGCTGATCGGCAAGCCAGACGACAAGGTGGCCCGGGACCCGGTGCCCCGGGTGCCCACGCAGGGCCGCCCGGGCCCGGTGAAGCCCCTGCCGCTCGCCCCGCCCCGGGCGCGCGGGAACGGCGAGCGCGCCCCCGGGCACAAGGTCTCCAGCGGTGACATCGCGGCGCTCCGCTCGGTGGGCGAGCTGTTCCGCACCCTCGACGACCGCTTCGGCGGCGGCCACGCCCGCCAGGCCCTCGTGCGCTACCTGGAGCACGAGTGCGAGCCGATGCTGCGCGGCAGCTACGACGAGCAGACCGGCCGCCGCCTGTTCGGCGCCGCCGCCGACCTGACCCGGCTGGCCGGCTGGACGTCGTACGACATCGCCGCGCACGGGCTCGCCCAGCGCTACTTCGTGCAGGCCCTGCGGCTCGCCCAGGCGGCCGGCGACCGGGCGTACGGCTCCTACGTCCTGGTCACCATGAGCCGCCAGGCCGTCTACCTCGGGCACGGCAGGGAGGCCGTGCAGCTGGCCCGGGTGGCCCAGCAGGGGGTGGGCACCGGTGCCACGCCGGTCGTCCAGGCGCTGCTGCACGCGTCCGAGGCGCGGGCGCACGGGGTGCTGGGCGAGGTGCGGGCGTGCACCGCGGCGCTGGTCCGGGCCGAGCGCGCCCTGGAGGCGGCCCGGCCCGGGGACGACGTGCCGTACTGGGCCAAGTTCTTCGACGAGGCGCAGCTCGCCGACGAGTTCGGGCACTGCCACCGGGATCTGCAGCAGTTCCGGGCCGCCGCCCAGCACGCCGAGCGCTCCCTCCAGCTCCGCGCGCCCTCCTTCGCCCGCAGCCGTCTCTTCTGCCGGGTCGTCCTCGCCACGGCCCGCCTCGGCCTCGGCGAACTCGACCAGGCCTGCACGCTGGCCGCGGAGGCCGCCGGCCAGGCCGCGGAGATGCGCAGCGCCCGCGCGATCGAGTACGTGAAGGACTTCGAGCGCCGCCTGGAGCCGTACAAGGACGCGGCGCCGGCCAGGGGTTACCGGGAGAAGGTGGCGGCGTTGGGTTAGCTCACCGTGCCCACCTCTCCCGCGCCTTCCCGGGGCGCCTCACGCCGCCCTCGGCAGCGTCGGTGCCGGATCCGCGCCGTGCATCGACCCCGCCGCGCCCAGGTCCGCCAGGATCGCGGCCGCGGCCCTGTGGGCCGAGTGCAGCGCGCCCTGGACCGTGCTGGTGTCGCGGTGGTCGCCGCAGACGTACAGGCCCGCCAGGAGGCGCACCGGGCGGCGCAGGTCGTGCGGTGGGCGCATGGCCGGCACCGCCTCCGGCGTGTGGTGCACGGCCAGCGTCTCCCAGCGGCGCGTCGAGGTGCCGTACAGCCGGGAGAGGTGGATGCGGACGGCGGTGTCCACGCCCTGCGGCGGCGGCCCCAGCACCGTCGAGGAGATCAGCACCCGGCCGACCGGCGCCCGGCTCGGGTCCACGTTGCTGAGCACCGCCGTGTGCGCCACCGGTCCGCCCCGGTCGGCGTCCAGCAGCAGCGAGGTGCCCGTGGCGAACGTGGCCGAGGCGTCGTCGGTGGTGTGGTGGACCACGGTCACCGGATGGAAGTCCGGGACCCTGAGGCCCGGCAGCAGTTCCGCCGCGGCCCGCGCGTCCGTCGCCAGCAGCACCGCCCGGCAGCGGATCTCCCCGTGCTCGGCGGTGTTCACCGAGGTGGTGCACACCGACGTCACGCGCACCCCGGTGTGCACGGTGCCGGGCGGCAGCGCCCGCGCCAGCAGCTCCGGCAGCACGTCCGCGCCGCCCTCCGGCACGCACAGCCGGCCGCTCGCGAAGGCGCGCAGCGCGAGGTCGGCGCACCGGCTGGAGGTGGTCAGCTCCGGGTCGCACAGCAGCGTGGCGAGCAGCGGGCGCAGAAAGCCCTCGACGGTGCGGGCCGGCACCCCGCGCTGGGTGAGGGCCTGGGCGGCGGGCATCTCCGGGCGGGACAGGAGGCGCTCGAGCGGGGTGGCGGCGATCCGGCCGAGCGCGGCGCCCAGCCGGGCCTGGTCCATCGCGCCGCCCACCGGCGTGCCGACCCGGCCGGGAGCCGCCGCCGCGCCCCTGGGGGCGCTTGCAAGGGCGCGCACCGCATGGAGTGCGCCCCGTGCGCTCCCTCCGGCTGCCGGCGCGCCCGCGCGCTGGGTCCGTCCGTCGCGGTGCAGCAGGACGCCCGGCGCGAAGCGGCGCAGGGCCAGCGAGTCCAGGCCCGGGGTGAGCCGGAGTTCGGGGTAGGACGAGGACAGCAGTTGTCCGATGCGGTCGAGCCGGAAGCCGTCGACCTTCTCGGTCGACATACGGCCGCCCACGTAGGGGGCGGCCTCCAGGACTGCGGTCGTTACTCCTGCGCTGGTGAGCCGATGAGCCGCCGAGAGTCCGGCGATTCCGGCTCCCACGATGACGACGTCCACCTGGTACGCGGGCTCAAGCACGAGGCCCCTCCTGTGGTTGCGCGGCCGGTGGAGACGTCATGCCCCCAACAGGCTCCAGGGATACCCGAGTTCGGCTCGAGGTTAGGGCCGTGATCGGTCATGAACAGTCGCGCATGAACAGGGCACGGTCGCATGGAGGTCGCATACGGTCACAAGAGGTCGCAGAACATTCCTCGCGTACGGCAGTTCGCCGGGACGGCGTGCGTCAGGCCGCCCGGATCGCCTCGTCGATGCCGGGGAACGCGAACCGGAACCCCGACTCCAACAGCCGTGTGGGCAGCACCCGTTGACTGCCCAGCACATCCCCGGCCATCTCGCCCAGCACCGCCCGCAGCACCGGCGCCGGTACCGCGAACGGTGTCGGCCGGTGCAGCACGCGGGCCATCGCCGCGGTGATCTCACGGTTCGTCAGCGGCTGCGGAGCCGTCAGGTTGAACGGCCCGGACAGGGTCTCGGTGTCGATGAGGTGCCGGATCGCGGCGACCTCGTCGTGCAGCGCGATGTACGACCAGTACTGCCGCCCGTCGCCGAGCCGGCCGCCGAGTCCCGCCCGGAACAGCGGGAACAACCGCCCCCAGGCCCCGCCGCCCCGCGCCACCACCAGCCCCGTCCGCGCGAACACCGTGCGTACGCCCGCCTCCTGCGCGGGCGCCGCCGCCTCCTCCCACTCCACGCACAGCCCCGGCAGGAACCCGTCGCCCGGTGGCGCCTCCTCGTCCACCGCACGGTCGCCGGTGTCGCCGTAGAAGCCGATCGCGCTGCCGCAGACGAAGACCCGCGGCGGCTCGGGCAGCGCGGCCACCGTCTCCGCCAGCGCGGCCGTGCCCAGCACCCGGCTGTCCCGGAGCAGCCGCTTGTACTGCGGTGTCCAGCGCCGGTCGCCGATCCCGGCACCGGCCAGGTTGACCACGGCCGTGACTCCGGTCAGCCCTGCCCCGTCCACGTACTGCCCCTCGGGATCCCAGCAGACCTCGCCCGGCCCCGCCGCCGCCCGGCGCACCAGCCGTACGACCTCGTGGCCGTCCGCCGTCAGGGACCGCACCAGGGCGCTGCCGATGAGCCCGGACGCACCCGCCACCGCGATTCGCATACGTTCCATGGCCCCAGCATGCCCGTACCCGCGCCAAAACCCCTTCGAGCGGTGCGACCGCCCGCCATAGGGTGATCGTCATGCCGGAGCCGTACATACGCATCGCCGTGGCCGACGACGAGGCGGACCTCGCCCTCCTCGACCGCGCCACCTGGTCCACCCTGCACGCCGTCTCGCCCGCGCCCGAGGCGCCGTTCTTCGACGAGCGCCACCTCCCGGAGGACTACCTGGTCGCCGAGGCCGACGGCCGGGTCGTCGGTTACATCCGGCTCGCCCGCCCGACCCCGCTCGCCTCCAACGCACACGTCCTGCAGATCCAGGGCCTCGCCGTCGCCGACGAGGCGCGCGGGCGGGGCGTGGGGCGCGCCCTCGTCCGGGCCGCCGTCGAGGAGGCGCGCGGACGCGGAGCGCGGCGGCTGAGCCTGCGCGTGCTCGGACACAACGCCCCGGCCCGCGCGCTGTACGAGTCCGAGGGGTTCGCCGTCGAGGGCGTACAGCCCGAGGAGTTCCTCCTCGACGGCGCCTACGTCGACGACGTGCTCATGGGCCGCAAGCTCTGAGGCCTGTGACAGCGGCAGTGGCTGGAGCAACAGGGAGTGACAGCAGCGGCATCGGTGACGTCTAGGAACTGACGAGCTGGCCCGTGTCAACCGGTGTCGTCGCCGTGGCCGCGCGCTGTGCGTCGCCCGCCACCTCGGCCGCCGTCAGCGCGTACCCCGTCTCGGCATCCGAGGTGGAGCGGGCGAAGACCACGCCGAACACCCTGCCTTGCGTGGTCAGCAGCGGGCCGCCGGAGTTGCCCGGGCGGACCGTGGAGCGGATCGAGTAGATGTCCCGGGTGACCGAGCGGTCGTTGTAGATGTTCTGCCCGGTCGCCAGCACCCGGCTCGCCACCGTCGCCGCCTGCAGGTTCAGGCCGCCGTCCTGCGGATAGCCCGCGACCACCGCCGCGTCGCCGCGCGCCGCGCTCGTGTCGAAGCGCAGCACCGGGGCGCTCAGGCCCGGCACATACAGCACGGCCACGTCCCGGTCGGGGTCGAAGAGCACCACCCGGGCGTCGTACGACCGCCCGACCCCGCCGATCCGTACGCTCGGGTGGGCGATGCCCGCCACCACGTGCGCGTTGGTCATCACACGCTGCGAGGTGTACACGAAGCCGCTGCCCTCGCGGCCCTCGTTGCCCGAGATGCCCTCGATCTTCACCGTGCTCAGCTTCGCCGCGCTGGTCGCGGCCGGGGTCACGCTGTCGCCGGAGGGACGGGCCACCCGGGCCGTCGACTCGTTCTCGAACGGGTTGAAGACCTGCGGGAAACCCGCCTCGGTCAGCGCCGACGTGGCCCGCGAGAACCACGCCGGCGTCGTGTCCGGCATCGCCTGCTGCACCGCGCCCAGCAGCGTCGAGTTCCGTATCGCGGTCGTCAGCGCCTGCGACGGGGCCGCGCCCAGCACGCTCGCCGCGACCCAGGCCACGATCAGCACCGCGACCGAGTTGGCCGCGGCGCCGCCTATCCCGTCCACGACCCGCAGCGGGCCCCGGTCCAGCTCCCCGCGCAGCCGCAGCGCCAGCCGGCCCGCCAGCTCGTGCCCCACCACCGCGGGCACCAGCACCGTCAGCACGGCGAGCACCGTCGCCGTCGCCGTGCCGCGCGCCACCAGGCCGGTCACCCACGGCAGCACCCACACGCCGATGACGGCGCCGCCGACGAACCCCGCCAGCGAGACACAGCCGGCCACCAGTCCGCGTCGGTAACCGGACGCCGCATAGACGAGGATCACCAGCACAAGCACCAGGTCGAGCAGGTCCACGGAGCCGCCTTTCTCTCGGACCCCTCAGTACGGACGGGACGGGCCCGGTGATCAGTCACCCACACCTGAGCGGCCACCGCGCGGCGAGCCGGCCACGTGTGCGTGTACCCCCAGAAACGTCCCGGACCAGGACGATGGTTCCACCGGGTGGCACAGCGCACATCGCGGGCACGGCGTGTCGGCTTGAGAGTAGGACCATGCGTGCTGTCCGAAGATCGATGAGAAGACCGAGCAGAGCGAGCGGGCCGAAGAGGCCCAGCGGACTGCGCGGACCGGGCGTACCGGGGGCGCAGGAACCACTGCTCGAGGTACAGGGGGCGCAGGGGGCGCAGGGGACCGCCGTGGCGTCCGCGGTGTCCGAGCCGGCGTCCGCACCCTCAAAGGCGCCAGAGGCGCCAGAGGCTCCCGGGGTTCCCTCCGCTCCGATTGGTCCGACTGGTCCGACTGGGCCATTCGGGTCATGGCTGCGGCGGTGGAGCGTCCCCTGGCTGCGGCGGTGGGGCGTCCCGTGGCGGCGGCGGTGGAGCGTCCCCTCGCGGCGGCGGTGGGGCGTCCGGGTCCCCGGTCCGCTGCTGGTGCTGATCGGGTGCGTGCCCGGGGTCTGCGCCCTGCTCGCGCTGGTGCTGTTCGCCCGGGGGGCCGACGGGACCGCCGCGGCGCGGCTCAACCGGCACGGTGAGGGCCCGGCCACCACGGCCTACCGTGCCGTCCGCCCGCACATCGTGCCAAGGTCCGTCTGGCTGGACGGCACCACCGGGCGCAATCAGCCGCCCCCGCGCTACGACGACAAGGTGGTCGCCATCTTCATCCACCACACCGACTCGCCGGGCGGCTACGACTGTGCCGAGGCGCCCGCCATCATCCGCCGCCTGTACGCCGGCCAGAGGGGCGACCGCCGCTGGGACGACATCGGCTACAACTTCATCGTCGACCGCTGCGGCACCATCTACGAGGGCCGCGCCGGAGGCGTCGACAGGCCCGTCATCGGCGCCCACACCCTCGGCTTCAACCACCGCACCGCCGGGATCGCCGCTCTCGGCACCTTCACCGCCGGCGCCGAGGTGCCCAAGGCCATGACCGACGCGATCGCCGCCCTGGCCGCCTGGAAGCTGGGCCTCGCCGGTGTCGACCCGCGCGGCAGGGTCCGCCTGCTCTCCAGCAGCAGCCACAGCCGCTACAAGGCCGGCACCACCGCCACGCTGCCCACGCTGGCCGGCCATGACGCCGGCTACATGACCAGCTGCCCCGGCGCCGCCCTCACCGCCCGCCTGCCCGAGATCCGCCAGGCGGCCGCCCGCCTCCAGGGCCGCATTCCGCGTACGCCCTCCCCGGCCCCGACGCCGTCCGCACCCCGCAAGTCGGCCATGACCCCCAAGCCGACCATGACCCCCAAGCCGTTCACGGCTCCCAAGCCGTCCACGGCTCCCAAGCCGTCCACGGCTCCCAAGCCGTCCACGGCTCCCAAGCCGTCCACGTCGTCCACAGGGACCTCATAGCCGTCCCGCAGCCTTCTCCGAGCCGCGCGTCCTACCGTCGGGCACGACAGCGAGCCGACCGGAGGCGGGGCGACGATGAGCGGTCGTACACAGCGACAGGAACACCACACCGAGCACTCCCAGCAGTCCGGGTCCGCGCCCGTCTCCCTGTGGGGACGGGCGGCGCGCAGCCCTTGGACCGTGGTCTGCGTCATCGCCGCGGTCGTGGTGGGCCCGGCCGCCGGTACGGCGTCCGCGCTCGACCGGGCCAACGCGGCGCCGCCGCTGCACATCCCGGCCCACGAAGGCCCCAAGTCCCTTGTGTGACAAGGCGATCGGGCTTGTTTGCAACTTGGCGCGGCGGGTTCGGAGAGCCTACCCTTTCAGGGCAAAAGTGGGGCAGGAGTGTGTGACCGGCGGTCGGATTGGTGCCGCGCACTGGCCACTCCCGCCGTCCTCCTGCGGGCGTTCGCGCGCGTGCGGTACGGTGCGTGCGGACCGGCGAAAGCGGGAAATACGGGGGTTTCCAGGCGCGCGCGTCTCTCGCACCGATCGGTCTTACCCGACCGCATGGTGAGAGGTAGTCAGGGGTGGGCGAGGGGGATCTGCTCGGGCTCGACTGGCATCGGAGCAGTGCGTGCGACCCGTATCAGTGCGTGGAGGTCGCCATGACGGGCGGGGGAGTCCGAGTGCGGGAGTCCCATCGTCCGCACACGCATGTCGTCGCCGTCGGGGGGCCGGCCTGGCGGGCATTCCTGGGGGCGTTATGCGGAAGAACCCCGATGGGGTCGATGCAGCCGAAGGAGCCCGGATGACAAGCGACTTCCGGCCACGGGGCGGGGCCAAGATCAGGGACGGGGGGCGGCTGTGGTTCGATTGGGCCCAGCAGTGAGACGGTATCCGCATCACGGCCAGAGTCCATTTCAGCTACGTGTTCGGTTACGTGGGGGCGAGATGGGGGAATCCGCTGAGACGCCGCTCGCGGTCGTGCACGCGGCACGGCCACGCGGCAGAGCGCTCCTGCCACTGGCACCGCTGGTCGTCGTGGTCTTCGTCGTCTCCGGCGGCGCGGCCACGCTGGTCGGCGTCCTCCTCTCGCTGGCGGTGACGGCGGCGCTGCGGCCCTGGGTGTGGGCGCTGTCCGGCACGGTGACGGCGGTCGTCGCGGGCGTGCTGCTCGACCGCGGGACTACGGCCGCGGCTCGCCGCTTTCCGCAGCTGACGGAGTGGTTCCGGCCGGGGGAGTGACGGGGGCCTGCCGACGGTTCCTGAGCCGGCGGCGTATCTGCAGACCACCGAACGCGGCCGTGCCGGTGCCGCCGAGGATCCACCCGCTGCGCTCCATGGTGGCCAGCGACGGGGTGGAGTGCGGGGCGAACGAGTGCACCAGGGCGTGCACTGCGATGGCCACGAGTGTCGCGCCCCCGTACACCAGCAGGAACACCACCGCGATGCCCACCAGGGCGGCGAGGAACCTGAGCAGCGCGGCCGTGGAGCCGAGGACCGCGGTCTGCAGGAACATCACCAGGTCGCCGGCCGTGGGCGGCCGGTCCGTCAGGACCTCCCGGGGCGTGGGGATGTCGATGCCGCGCCGGGGGCCGGCCGGGAAGCCGCCGCCGGTCGCGCCGCCGGTCCCGCTCCCGGTGATGACCACCGTCGGCTGAATCGGCTCCAACGCCCCGCCCGGCCCCCCTGTCTCGGCAAGGGTCCGCGATCCATCGACCGCAGGGGAACCGCTCGCCGCGTCCGTCCCGCCGGTTGCGCCGGTCGCGGCCTGCCCGGCCGAGCCGCTCGGGCCGGCTGATCCGTTGGTTCCGTTGGCGCTGTTGGTCCCGCTCGGTCCGTTCGATGCGCCCGATGCGTCCGAACTCGCCGTGCCGGAGGGGCTGTTCGTGCCCGCGCCGGCGGCATCGGCCGGATCGGGCTCCCGCCCCGGATTCCGGGGCCCGGCCGGGTCCTCGGGGTCGTCCTCGGGTGCCGGCTGTCCGGTTGTCCCCGGCTGTTGTCCGGCCGGGGGCGAAGTGGGATCCGGCACAGGGGTGCCGGGGCGGGGGGCGCCGTTGCCTGCCCGCCACTGCCGTATCCAGGTGAGCACACCCGCCACGGGCCCTCTCCGATCTCTGCCCGACTGTCTCCAGTCCGGTGGGAACTGCTAGGACGGGTACTGGCCCAGCACCTCGTCGATGAACGCGACCGCGTCGGCCCCGGAGACCGCTTCCTTGCGGGACTCCTCGAACCTCGCCAGGTACTCGTCGACCGCCTGCTGGTCGTCACGCGTGGTCAGCGCGCCGTTCGGGCCCTCCACGAACAGGACGTCGTCGCCGTCCCGGAAGGTCAGCGCGATCGAGCCGGTGCGCAGCACCGGGTGCGCGCCCCGGGTGAAGGGGACGACGCTCAGCTCCACGTGCGCAAGGGCGGCGTCGGACTTCAGCCGGGCGAGCTGCTCCCGCATCGCGGCCGCCCCGCCGACCCAGCGGCGCAGCGCCCCCTCGTCGAGCAGGAACCGCAGGCGCGGCCCGCCCGCCTGCCGCAGCAGCCGCCGCTGCCGCTCGGCCCGCAGCCGTACGATCGCGTCGGTCTGCTCGTCCGGCAGGTCGCACAACAGCGCGCGGGCGTATCCCTCGGTCTGGAGCAGGCCGGGGACGAGCGTCGGGTCGTAGGCGGACAGTTCGCTCGCCGCGCCCTCGAGCCCCAAGTACACCGCGAACTGAGGGCTCACCACGTCCCGGAAGGGATGCCACCACGGCGGCCGCCGGCTCTCCCGGGTGGCCTGCTCCAGGTCCCGGCGGACGGTCTCGTCCGTGACGCCGTAGAGATCGAGAAGGGCGCGCAGGTCGGTCACGGACACCCCGACGGAGCCGCCCTCGATCCGGATCACCTTGGAGGGCGACCAGGAGAGCCGTTCGGCCACCTCGGGCTGACTGAAGCGCGCGTCATTGCGGAAGGTGCGCAGCGCCAGACGCACCCTGCGCCGCTCCAGAGCCGGATCTTTCGATGTCATCTCCTCGCGGTCCCGATTCTTTGTCGAGGGTGACTTCGAGCCGCCACCTGGCAGATGGCCCGGTGGCAGTCTGCCAGGTGGCAACCTGCTCCGGGCGGCCTGCTACCTGGCTGCCCTGTGGAATGCGCTCAGCCTACCTCCGGCGCACACCGGACGTGGAACGCGCCCCGTGCGCGCGCTTTCTGACGGTGTGTCCCCTGGGGCGCGAGATACCGGGGTGACCGTTGAATCCCCAGCTCAGCGGGGATCGAGGAGCCTCGGCGGACCTCGAGCGAATGTTTTCGGTCGAATTCCGAGGAGGAATCAGCCCTTGAAACGATCCCAGAGTTTGGGATAAAGCTCCGCGAGGACAGCTTCGTTCTCGAAGTCGATCGAGGTGCCCTCCGGCTCGGCGGGCGCCGGGGCGATGCCGAGGTCGGGTGCGACGGTGCCGGTCAGCTGTTCGTAGGCCTCGTCGGCCGCGTAGCCCAGCTCCTCGCCGTCGCCGTCGATCTCCTCGTCGAACTCGCCCAGCAGCTCGGCCAGCGAGTCCGGGTCGTGCAGGGCGCCCTCGAAGACCTCCCGGCCCTGGCCGATCAGCCAGCACCGGAAGAAGTCGAACGCGTCGTCGCTGGCCCCGTCCAGCAGCACCCAGGCGGCGCCCCACAGGTCCCAGCGGTAGGCGCGGTTGTAGCGGGCCTCGAAGTGACGGGCGAAGTCCAGCACCAGGTCCGGGTCCCGCTGCAGCAGCCGGTCCACGAGCAGGTCGGCCTGCTCCTCGGGATCGCCCTCGGCGGCCTCGCGGCTGGTGTCGATCAGCTCCCAGAACTCCGTCTCGTCCATCACGCCACCAGCATCGGGCCTCGGCCGGTGCGACGCACGCGGACTGCGCCGGAGTACGGCGGATCGTTATCCGGCGGACCGCGTGCGGTGCCGGGGCGCACCGCGGGGTGCCGCCGCGGTCCACGGCGGCCCGTACGACCGCCGGGCCCGCGTCATCCGGCGCTCCCGCGGCCGTAGCGCGCGGCGAGCCGGGCCGCGTCCGCCGCGAACCGCTCCCGCAGGCCCTGCGGCGCCAGCACCTCGGCCTCCGCGCCGAGAGCCGTCAGCTGTGCGTACGCGACCTCCTCGGACTCGACCGGCAGCGTCACCGTCACCCAGCCCTCGCCGTCCGGCTCACCCGCGTCGCCGAGCGCCGCACGCGCGGCCGTCGGATCGACGGCGTACCGCAGCCGGCGTACACCCTCCGGGGACAGCCGTACGACGGCCTCGGCGCGCAGGATCGAGCGCGCGAACCGCTCGGCCTGCCCGGCCCAGTGGCCCGGCAGGTCGAAGTCCGCATCGCGGGTGAAGCGCTCCGCCTGCGGGTCCACGGCGTCGAACCGGTCGATCCGGTACGTCCGGAAGGCACCCCCATCGGCCACCCGCGCGCACAGGTACCAGACCCCCGCCTTCAGCACGAGCCCGTACGGCTCCAGCTCCCGCTCGACCGTGCCCTCCCCGCGCCGGTAGACCGCGCGGATCCGCCGGTCGTCCCACACCGCCTCGGCCACCGCCGGCAGCAGCGCGGGCGTCTCCGGCTCCCGGAACCAGGCCGGCGCGTCCAGGTGGAACCGCTGGGCCGCGCTGTCCGGGGCGTCCCGCAGCGAGGGCAGCAGCGCGGCCGACACCTTCAGCCGGGCGGCGTCGGCGGCGTCCTCCAGGCCCATCTCCCTGAGCGCCTCCGGTACCCCGCTCAGGAACAGCGCCTCCGCCTCGCTCCGGGCCAGCCCCGTCAGCCGCGTGCGGTACCCGCCGACCAGGCGGTACCCGCCGGCCCGCCCGCGGTTCGCGTACACCGGCACCCCCGCCTCCGACAGCGCCTGTGCGTCCCGCGTGACCGTCCGCTCCGAGACCTCCAGCTCCCGGGCCAGCTCGGCCGCGGTCATGGCGGGCCGGGACTGGAGGAGGAGCACCATCTTGATGAGACGAGCGGCGCGCATCTCTTCATCATGCCGGGGGCCACCGACAAAGCCGGGACGACGAAGAAGACGACGAAGACGACGAAGACGACGAAGAAGGGGTACGGCGAGTCGCCGTACCCCTTCCTGGCACCTCAGTGCTTACAGCCCGTACTTCTCCCGGGCCTCCTTGACCGCGGTGGCCTTGACGTCGCCGCGCCTGGCGAGCTGGGCCAGGGCCGCGACGACGATCGACTCGGCGTCGACGCCGAAGTGGCGGCGGGCGGCGTCGCGGGTGTCCGACAGGCCGAAGCCGTCGGCGCCCAGCGAGGACCAGTCCTGCTCGACCCACTGCGCGATCTGGTCCGGGACCTGGCGCATGTAGTCGGAGACCGCGAGCACCGGGCCCTCGGCACCCTGCAGCGCCTGGCGGACGAACGGCACGCGCTCCTCGCCGCGCAGCAGGGCCGCGTCGGCGTCCATCGCGTCGCGGCGCAGCTCGGTCCAGGAGGTCGCGGACCACACGTCGGCGGCCACGCCCCACTCCTCGGCGAGCAGCTTCTGCGCCTCGAGGGCCCAGTGGATCGCCGTACCGGAGCCCAGCAGCTGGATGCGCGCGGCGTTGGCGGCCGGGGACAGGCCCGCGGACTCGGCGGTGTTGAAGCGGTACAGACCCTTGACGATGCCCTCGTCGATGCCGAGGCCCTGCGGCTTCGCGGGCTGCGGCAGCGGCTCGTTGTAGACCGTCAGGTAGTAGAAGACGTTCTGGTCCTCGCCCGGCTTGGCCTCGCCGTACATCCGGCGCAGACCCTCACGGACGATCACCGCGATCTCGTAGGCGAACGCCGGGTCGTACGTCAGCGACGCCGGGTTGGTGGCCGCGATCACCGGGGAGTGGCCGTCGGCGTGCTGGAGGCCCTCACCGGTGAGGGTCGTACGGCCCGCCGTCGCGCCGACGAGGAAGCCGCGGCCGAGCTGGTCGCCGAGCTGCCACATCTGGTCGGCGGTGCGCTGCCAGCCGAACATCGAATAGAAGATGTAGAAGGGGATCATCGCCTCGCCGTGCGTCGCGTACGACGACGAAGCGGCGATGAAGTCGGCCATCGAACCGGCCTCGGTGATCCCCTCGTTGAGGATCTGGCCGTTCTTGGCCTCCTTGTAGTACATCAGCTGGTCGCGGTCGACCGGCTCGTACGTCTGGCCCTTGGGCGAGTAGATGCCGAGGGACGGGAAGAGGCTCTCCATACCGAAGGTGCGCGCCTCGTCCGGGACGATCGGCACCCAGCGCTTGCCCGTCTCCTTGTCGCGGACCAGGTCCTTGACCAGGCGGACGAAGGCCATCGTCGTCGCCACGTTCTGCGAGCCGGAGCCCTTGTCGAAGGAGGCGAAGGCCTTCTCGGCGGGAGCGGGGAGCGGGGCGAGGGCGTGCGTACGGCGGGCGGGGGCCGGGCCGCCGAGGGCCGCGCGGCGCTCCTGGAGGTAGCGGACCTCGGGGGAGTCGGCGCCCGGGTGGCCGTAGGGGACCACGCCGTCGGTGAAGTCGCTGTCCTTGATCGGCAGCTCGAGCAGGTCGCGCATCGTCTTGAACTCGTCCACCGAGAGCTTCTTCATCTGGTGGTTGGCGTTCTTCGACGCGAAGCCGTCGCCGAGGGTGTGGCCCTTGACCGTCTGGGCCAGGATCACGGTCGGCGCGCCCTTGTGCTCGACGGCGGCCTTGTACGCGGCGTAGACCTTGCGGGCCTCGTGACCGCCGCGCGAGAGGTGGAAGCACTCGAGGATCTTGTCGTCGCTCAGCAGCTTCGCCATCTCGGCGAGCGCCGGGTCCTTGCCGAAGAAGTCGGCGCGGATGTAGGCGGCGTCGCGGGTCTGGTACGTCTGGACCTGCGCGTCCGGTACCTCGCGCAGCCGGCGTACCAGCGCGCCCGTGGTGTCGAGGGCGAACAGCTCGTCCCAGGCCGAGCCCCACAGCGTCTTGACGACGTTCCAGCCGGCGCCGCGGAACTGGGCCTCCAGCTCCTGCACGATCTTGAAGTTGGCGCGGACCGGGCCGTCGAGGCGCTGCAGGTTGCAGTTGATGACGAAGGTCAGGTTGTCGAGGCCCTCGCGGGAGGCGAGCGCGAGTGCGGCCGTCGACTCCGGCTCGTCCATCTCGCCGTCGCCGAGGAACGCCCACACGTGTGAGGCGGAGACGTCCTTGATGCCGCGGTTGGTCAGGTAGCGGTTGAAGCGCGCCTGGTAGATCGCGGAGAGCGGGCCGAGGCCCATCGACACCGTCGGGAACTCCCACAGCCAGGGCAGCCGGCGTGGGTGCGGGTACGACGGCAGACCGTTGCCGCCGGCCTCCTGGCGGAAGTTGTCGAGGTGCGCCTCGGTCAGGCGGCCGTCGAGGAAGGCACGGGCGTAGATACCGGGGGAGGCGTGGCCCTGGATGTACAGCTGGTCGCCGGAACCGTCGCCCTCCTTGCCCTTGAAGAAGTGGTTGAAGCCGGTCTCGTACAGCCAGGCCGCCGACGCGAAGGTGGCGATGTGGCCGCCGACGCCGTGCTTGGCGCCACGGGTCACCATCGCGGCCGCGTTCCAGCGGTTCCAGGCCGTGATCCGGGCCTCCATCTCCGGGTCACCGGGCAGGGCCGGCTCGGCGGAGGTGGGGATGGAGTTGACGTAGTCCGTCTCGAGGAGCTTCGGCAGCGCGATGCCGCCCGCCTCGGCGCGCTCCAGCGTGCGACGCATCAGGTACGCGGCGCGGTGCGGCCCGGCCTCCCTGGTGACGGCGTCGAGGGAGGCCTGCCATTCGGCGGTCTCCTCCGGGTCACGGTCGGGGAGCTGGTCGAGCGCGCTCGGCTGGATGGCGTTGGGGTCGGTCATGTCGCCGCCTTCCTCAGTCGAAGGGGGTTCCCTCATCGGTAAGGGTTCGGGGGTGCCCTAGGTCTTTGGCAGGACAGGGCTGGAACTTCGGTGGAAGTCCGTCGGCGACTGTAACTCCCTGATCGATGATCGATCAAAGGGTTGACGGGCAAAACCTCTCGATTACGAGAAAGTCGGCACGCGGTGCCTCCGATTGGGGCACCGAGTGTCGGTTCTGAGGCACGTTTTCGCAGGTCGAGCCACGTTTGAGCGTGACTCTACTCACCGGTGCCACAGTCGGCTAAGGACGCGGCGCGCAGCCGAGGACGTGGGCCTTCACCAGCTCCGCGATCCGCGGATCCCGGCGCTTGAAGGCCTGCACCAGCTCCTCGTGCTCCTCGGCGTACGACTGCTGGACCGTGCCCAGCCAGCGGATGGACAGCGCCGTGAAGACCTCGATGCCGAGCCCTTCCCAGGTGTGCAGGAGCACAGAGTTGTGCGCGGCGCGCACGAGTTCGCGGTGGAAGCCGACCGTGTGGCGGACCTGGGCCGTGCCGTCGGCCTCGCGGTCGGCCTCGTACAGGGCCAGGACGTGCGGCTCCAGGGCCGAGCAGTCCTCGGCGAGGCGGTCGGCCGCCAGCTCCGCCGCGATGGCCTCGAGACCGGCCCGGACCGGGTAGCTCTCCTCCAGGTCGGCCGCGGTCAGGCTGCGCACCCTGACGCCCTTGTTCGGCGCGGACTCGATCAGGCGCAGCGACTCCAGCTCGCGCAGGGCCTCACGGACCGGGGTCTGGCTGACCTCCAGCTCGGTGGCGATCCGCCGCTCCACGATCCGCTCACCCGGCTGCCAGCGCCCGCTGACGATTCCCTCCACGATGTGCTCGCGGATCTGTTCGCGCAGCGAGTGGACGACGGGCGCGGTCATTTGGGCTCCTTAGGGAGGGCTGACGTTTAGACAATACGGCGGGTTCGCTCCGCGGGTAGGGCGTGCGGGGGTGCTTTTGCGCAGGTGAGACGAGGCTTACACGCAACGTGTGCCCACAAACACGAACACCCCGCCCGGAAGACTCCGGACGGGGTGCCGTACTGGCAGACGGCTCAGCGGGCTCAGAGGCCCAGCTCGACCTCGAACTCGCCCGCCTCCAGGATCGCCTTGACCGCCGTCAGGTAACGGGCCGCGTCGGCGCCGTCGACCAGGCGGTGGTCGTAGGAGAGGGTCAGGTAGGTCATGTCGCGGACGCCGATGACCGTGCCCTCCTCGGTCTCGATGACGGCCGGACGCTTGACCGTGGCACCGATGCCGAGGATCGCGACCTGGCCCGGCGGCACGATGATCGTGTCGAACAGGGCGCCGCGCGAACCGGTGTTGGAGATGGTGAAGGTCGCGCCGGACAGCTCGTCCGGGGTGATCTTGTTGGCGCGGACCTTGCCGGCCAGCTCCGCCGTGGCCTTGGCGATGCCCGCGATGTTGAGGTCGCCGGCGTGCTTGATGACCGGGGTCATCAGGCCCTTCTCGGAGTCCACCGCGATACCGATGCTCTCGGTGTCGAAGTAGGTGATCGTGCCCTCGGCCTCGTTGATCTTGGCGTTGATGACCGGGTGGGCCTTCAGCGCCTGGGCCGCCGCCTTGACGAAGAACGGCATCGGGGAGAGCTTGACGCCCTCGCGTGCGGCGAAGGAGTCCTTGGCCTGGGCGCGCAGCCGCATCAGGCGCGTGACGTCGACCTCGACGACCGACGACAGCTGGGCCTGCTCGTGCAGCGCCTTGACCATGTTGTCGCCGATGACCTTGCGGATGCGGGGCATCTTGACGGTCTGGCCGCGCAGCGGGGAGACCTCCAGCGCCGGGGCCTTCTTGGCGGCGGCGGCAGCCGGGGCGGCGGCCGGGGCCGGAGCGGCGGCGGCGGCCTTCGCGGCCTCGGCGGCGGCGATGACGTCCTGCTTGCGGATGCGGCCGCCGACGCCGGTGCCCTTGACGGTGGCCAGGTCGACGCCGTTCTCGGCGGCGAGCTTGCGCACCAGCGGGGTGACGTACGCGCCCTCGTCCGTCGCCTGGGCGGCGGACGGAGCGGCGGCGGGGGCCGGGGTGACCGGGGCCGGGGCGGCGCGCCGGGGCGGCGGCGACCGGAGCGGGCGCCGGAGCCGGAGCGGCGGGCGCCGGGGCCGGAGCCGGAGCCGGGGCGGCAGGTGCGGCCGGGGCAGCGGCGGCGGGGCGGGGGCCGGAGCGGCCGGGGCCGGCGCGGCACCCGGGGCGCCGATGACGGCGAGCTTGGCGCCGACCTCGGCGGTCTCGTCCTCGTTCACCACGATCTCGAGCAGCACGCCGGAGGCGGGCGCCGGGATCTCGGTGTCGACCTTGTCGGTGGAGACCTCGAGCAGCGGCTCGTCGGCCTCGACGGAGTCACCGACCGACTTCAGCCAGCGGGTGACGGTGCCCTCGGTGACGGACTCACCGAGCGCGGGCAGGACCACGTCCGTGCCCGTCGCGCCACCGGCCGGGGCGGCCGGAGCAGCGGCGGCAGCGGGGGCCGGAGCCGCGGGGGCCTCGGCGACCGCGGTAAGGCGGGCTCGGCGGCGCGCCGGGGCCTCGGCAGCGGCGGGGGCCGGAGCGGCCGCGGGGGCGCCGGAGCCGTCGTCGATGACGGCCAGCTCGGCGCCGACCTCGACGGTCTCGTCCTCGGCGACCTTGATGGAGGCCAGCACGCCGGAGGCGGGCGAGGGGATCTCGGTGTCGACCTTGTCGGTCGAGACCTCGAGCAGCGGCTCGTCGGCCTCGACGCGCTCGCCCTCGGCCTTCAGCCAGCGGGTGACAGTGCCCTCGGTGACGCTCTCACCGAGCGCCGGAAGGGTTACGGAAACCGCCATGGTTTCGGTTGCTCCTTACGAATTGCGGAAGTCTGTGTCGTCGCGCCCGTTGACCGAAGGCTCAGTCGTGGGAGTGCAGCGGCTTGCCGGCCAGCGCCAGGTGGGCCTCGCCGAGCGCCTCGTTCTGCGTCGGGTGGGCGTGGATGAGCTGGGCCACCTCGGCCGGCAGCGCCTCCCAGTTGTAGATCAGCTGGGCCTCGCCGACCTGCTCGCCCATGCGGTCGCCGACCATGTGGACGCCGACCACGGCACCGTCCTTGACCTGGACGAGCTTGATCTCGCCCGCGGTCTTCAGGATCTTGCTCTTGCCGTTGCCCGCCAGGTTGTACTTGAGAGCGACGACCTTGTCCGCGCCGTAGATCTCCTTGGCCTTGGCCTCGGAGATACCGACGGAGGCGACCTCCGGGTGGCAGTACGTCACCCGCGGGACACCGTCGTAGTCGATCGGAACGACCTTCAGACCGGCCAGACGCTCCGCCACCAGGATGCCCTCGGCGAAGCCGACGTGCGCGAGCTGGAGCGTCGGGACGAGGTCACCGACCGCGGAGATGGTCGGGACGTTGGTCCGCATGTACTCGTCGACGAGGACGTAGCCGCGGTCCATGGCGACCCCGGCCTCCTCGTAGCCCAGGCCCTGCGAGACCGGGCCGCGGCCGACGGCGACGAGGAGGACCTCGGCCTCGAACTCCTTGCCGTCCGCCAGGGTGACCTTCACGCCGTCCTGGGTGTACTCGGCCTTCTGGAAGAAGGTGCCGAGGTTGAACTTGATGCCGCGCTTGCGGAACGCGCGCTCAAGAAGCTTCGAAGAGTTCTCGTCCTCGACCGGGACGAGGTGCTTGAGGCCCTCGATGACCGTGACGTCCGAGCCGAAGGACTTCCACGCCGAGGCGAACTCGACGCCGATGACACCGCCGCCCAGGATGATCGCGGACTTCGGCACGCGGTCCAGGACGAGGGCGTGGTCGGAGGAGATGATCCGGTTGCCGTCGATCTCCAGGCCCGGCAGCGACTTCGGCACGGAGCCGGTCGCCAGCAGGACGTGGCGGCCCTGGATCCGCTGCCCGTTCACGTCGACGGAGGTGGGGGAGGACAGCCGGCCCTCACCCTCGATGTACGTCACCTTCCGGGACGCGATGAGACCCTGCAGACCCTTGTACAGGCCCGAGATCACGTCGTCCTTGTACTTGTGGACGGCCGGGACGTCGATGCCCTCGAAGGTGGCCTTGACGCCGAACTGCTCGCTCTCGCGGGCCTGGTCGGCGATCTCGCCCGCGTGGAGCAGGGCCTTGGTGGGGATGCAACCCCGGTGCAGGCAGGTGCCGCCGACCTTGTCCTTCTCGATCAGGGCGACGTCCAGACCCAGCTGCGCCCCGCGCAGGGCCGCGGCGTAACCACCGCTACCACCGCCGAGGATCACTAGGTCGAAAACGGTGCTGGCGTCGTTCGCCACGTCACGTCCTCCATGCATGTGCGCCGTACGCCGGTCTCCGATGACCGGCAGGCGGCTGGTGTCCGGCCGCTTGATGCTTCGGCCCTTCGGTGGGGGCCCTGTCCTGCCGGGCTCCATCTTTGCACTTGTCGGACGGGACCGAGACGCCGGGCCGGTGTGTGAGACGTCCCACGTTCACCGGAAACGAACGGGGCGTGAGCGCCGGCACAGGGGCGCGGGGGTGTTTGACGGGCGGCTCCGCGACGCGGGCGCGACCGGCCCCCGCGCCGCGAAGCCGCCGTACGACGGCGTCAACTGTGCCGGTGGGTGAACGTCAGCCCAGGTCGCCGGAGGCGGTCAGCTCCGCCAGCCGGACCAGCGTCCGTACAGCGGAACCCGTGCCTCCCTTGGGCGTGTAACCGAACGGGCCGCCCTCGTTGAAGGCCGGGCCGGCGATGTCCAGGTGCCCCCAGGTGATCCCCTCGCCCACGAACTCGCGCAGGAAGAGACCGGCGACGAGTCCGCCACCCATCCGCTCGCCCATGTTCGCGATGTCGGCCACGGTCGAGTCCATGCCCTTGCGCAGGTGCTCGGGCAGCGGCATCGGCCAGGCCGGCTCGCCGACCTCCTCCGCCGCCTCGTGCAGCGTGGAGCGGAACGCGTCGTCGTTGGCCATGACACCGAAGGTCCGGCTGCCGAGCGCCAGCATCATCGCGCCGGTGAGCGTCGCGACGTCCACGATCGCGTCCGGGCTCTCCTGCGAGGCCGCCCACAGCGCGTCGGCGAGCACCAGCCGGCCCTCGGCGTCGGTGTTGAGCACCTCCACGGTCTTGCCGCTGTACATGCGCAGCACGTCACCCGGGCGCACGGCGGAGCCGGAGGGCATGTTTTCGGCCAGCGCCAGCCAGCCGGTGACGTTGACCTCGAGGCCGAGGCGCGCGGCGGAGACGACGGCGGCGAACACCGCGGCGGCACCGCTCATGTCGCACTTCATCGTCTCGTTGTGACCGGCCGGCTTCAGCGAGATGCCGCCCGAGTCGTAGGTGATGCCCTTGCCGACGAAGGCCAGGTGCTTGTCCGCCTTCGGGTGCTTGTACGACAGCTTCACCAGGCGCGGGGTCGCGGCCGAGCCGCCGCCGACCGCGAGGATGCCGCCGTAGCCGCCCTTGACCAGGGCCTTGTCGTCGAGCACCTGCACCTTGATGCCGTGCTCCTTGGCCGCGGCCTGCGCGATGCCCGCGAAGGCGGCCGGGGTCAGGTCGTTCGGCGGGGTGTTGACCAGGTCACGGGCGCGGTTCAGCTCCTCGCAGACCGCGACGGCACGGGCGACGGCACCCTTGTGGGCGGCGTCGCGCGGCTTGCCGCCGAGCAGCGCGGCCTCGGCCAGCGGCGCCTTGCCGTTCCTGGCCTTGGCGAGGCCGTTCGCGGCCTCCTTGTAGACGTCGAAGGCGTACGCGCCGAGCAGCACGCCCTCGGCGATCGCGCCGACGGCGCCCGGGCCGTCCACGGGCAGCGCGAACGCGGCCTTCTTGCACCCGGCGAGCGCCCGGGCGGCCACACCGGCCGCCCTGCGCAGCGCCTCGGCGTCGAAGCCGCCGTCGCCGTCCTCGGCGTTCTTCGTGCCCTTGGCGGGCTCCGCGCCCAGGCCCACCGCCACCACGAGCGGGGCCTTGAAGCCCGCCGGAGCGGGCAGCTTCGTCAGCTCGCCCTCGGCACCCGAGGCGCCGAGGGTCTCCAGGACGCCGGCCAGCTTGCCGTCGTACGCCTTGTCCACGGCCTCGGCGCCAGGCGCTACTACGGGGCCCTTGGTGCCCTTGGCGACACCGATCACGATCGCGTCGGCCCGGAGGCCGGGCGCCGCGGCGGTGCTGAGAGTCAGAGCAGTCACGGTGGTGAGATCTCGCTTCCGATGTGAAATTGCTGTGGCCGATACGGGGTGGGTCGACCGGGCCCGAGAGCCGACCCTAGGCCCAGGTCTTCGGACCGGTGGCAACCGGGGCCTTCACCCTGTCGGCGAACACCCGGGACGAGACTACGCGCGTGCGGGCGTTCGCTCATTCCTGCGGGTGTTCACCTGTCCGTGGCGTCATGGTCACTTCCCACCCCCGGGTGCGGGCGGGCTGAGCCACACTCGTCGGGTTCCGGCGGGCCGTGGGGCCCGCCGACGGAGGACCTCTGGGGGAGGAACCCGTCATGGCGCACCGCGCGCACCGCTGGAGAACGGCCGACGACGGCGTGGCGCCGGTCGCCGCGATCACCGCCCAGGTGAAGAGCGAGGGCGTCCCGTACACCACCGTGAAACCGGCCGACTCCGCGCGCCCCGCCATCACCCCCGCCTTCCTCGCCGGCACGGCCGAGCAGACGGCCCTGGAGATGTACGAGAGGACGTACGGGATCCCCCAACCGGACGCGTACACCTGGGCGCATCCCGGCCTGCCCGCACATCCCCGGCTGGTGTGGGCCCTGTTGGGAAAGGCGACCGTCCACCGATGAACACGCTGCTGGTCCCGTACTACGAGCACCCGTCCGTCCGCCCCGCCGAGTGGGCGGCGATCCTCGCGGCGGCGCCCCGCGTGTACGGCGTCGTCCTCAACCCCGCGAGCGGCCCCGGCGAGCGCCCCGACGCGGTCTTCGCCGGGACCGCCGGCCGGCTGCGCGCGGCGGGCGTGACCCTCCTCGGCTACGTCGACACCGGCTATGCCCGCAGGCCGTACGGGAATGTCGTGAGCGACCTGACCCGGCACCGCGCCTGGTACGGCACACAGGGCGTTTTCCTGGACCAAGTGAGCGCCGGAATCGAGGAGTTGGGGTGGTACGAACGGCTGGCGACCGTCGCCCGCGCGCTCGGCTGCGGCCCGCTCGTGCTGAACCACGGCACGGCCCCGCATCCCGCGTACGCGGCGCTCGCCGACGTCCTCGTCACCTTCGAGGGCCCCTGGACGGCGTACCGCCGCACCCCGCCGCACCCCCGTGCCTACCCGTCAGGTGTGCTCCAGGCCCACCTGGTGTACGGCGTTCCGCCCGGCGCGGACGTGGCCGGTGCGGCCCGGGAGCGGGGCGCCGCCGTGCACTGCGCGGTGCCCGGCGCGGGCGCTCACCCCTGGGGCACGCTGCCCGTCGGCG
This sequence comes from Streptomyces sp. FXJ1.172, assembly GCF_001636945.3. Classification (NCBI taxonomy): domain Bacteria; kingdom Bacillati; phylum Actinomycetota; class Actinomycetes; order Kitasatosporales; family Streptomycetaceae; genus Streptomyces; species Streptomyces sp. FXJ1.172. The sequence continues at coordinate 6,655,931 of NZ_CP119133.2, forward strand.
TGGCCCCGGCCCGCTGAAGCGCGCCCTCGACACAGGTGCCGGCCAGCCGGTCGGCGAGGGAGCGGCGGCCGGGGAAGAACACCGGCAGTGCGTTGACCAGGAACAGCATCATCGCGACCGCCCACACCAGCAGCGACGCGAGGAAGTGCCCCTCGACCAGCAGCACACAGGCCAGCGCGTACACCGCGACGTCGGCGGCGGTCGTGACGGCGGCCCGGCGCAGGGTGTGCCGGGACAGCCGGGGCGTGACCCGCAGGCCGAGCAGGCCCTTGCCGAGGGTGCGGCCTAGCAGCGCCAGACACGCCCACTGGTAGAGGAACGTGGCGATCACGAGCGCCCCGAAGGCCTCTTCCACGTCCAGCACCACCGAGTTCCACAGGGACAGCCCGAGGTGCTCGGAGGCGTCCACGACGTCACCGCGCGAGGTCAGCAGGTCGAGACCGCCCTTCGTGGCCAGCGACGGTATGTCGGTGACGAGGGCGGTGATGCGGTGGAAGGTCAGCACCGCCAGCAGTGCGGCCGCGCCGATGACCAGCGCGAAGTCTATGAACCAGGCCGTGATCCGGCGCAGCGTCAACACGGAGTCCCCCGATCACTCTTGTCCGTGTACGGGCGCAGAGCTTAGCGGTCAGTGACCGAAAGCCAGAACCACCAGCGCCGCCGTGGCCGCCGTCTCCTCCAGGGCCCCGAACACATCCCCCGTCACCCCGCCGAACCGCCGCAGGCAGTGCCGCAGCAGCAGCTCGGCCGCCGCCACGGCCAGCGGCATCGCGAGCGCCGCGCGCACGGCGCCGTAGAGCCCGAAGAACGCGCCCCCGGCCGCCGCCGCGAGCGTGCACACCGCCGCGGCCGCCAGCGCGCCCCGCACCGGGACCACCCCGGCCACCGCCGCCCCGAGCCCCTCCGGGCGGGCGGCCGGTACTCCGGTGCGGGCGGCGAGGGTGAGGGCGAGCCGGGCCGCCACAGCCGAGGTCACGGCCGCCGCGGCGCCCCGCGCCCAGGAGTCGCCGTACAGCTGGGCCAGCACGGCGACCTGGGCCAGCAGGGTCAGGACGAGGGTGATGACCCCGAACGGCCCGATGTCCGACTGCTTCATGATCCTGAGCGCGTCCTCGGCGGGCTTGCCGCTGCCCAGCCCGTCCGCCGTGTCCGCGAGGCCGTCGAGGTGCAGGCCGCGGGTCAGGGCCGCGGGCACGGCGGCCGAGGCGACGGCGGCGAGCAGCGGGCCGGCGCCGAGGGCGAGCAGCAGCAGGCCGAGGCAGGCCGCCGCCGCGCCGACGACCAGTCCGGCCGCCGGGGCGGCCAGCATCCCGCCGTGCGCGGCTCCGCGGTCCCAGCGGCGCACCCGGACGGGCAGCACGGTGAGGGTGCCGAAGGCGAAACGGAGGCCGTCGAGCGGAGAGGGCGACGAGGACGTGAGCACCGGCGCAGGGTACCGGGCGGCCGCCGGGCTCCCCCACGGCGCCGGGGATAAAGTGCGCACATGGGGCACTGGTGGGATCGGAACATCGTCGAACCGGGCAAACTCCCGCTGCTGCTCGCCCTCGCGGCCTTCGTGCTGGCCTTCCTGGTGACCCGGGTGATCACCCGCCTGATCCGGGCCGGCAAGGGCCCGTTCGGCAACGTCAGGGCGGGCGGGCTGCACATCCACCATGTCGTCCCCGGAGTCGTCCTCACCGTCATCGGCGGCTTCGGTGCCGTCGCCAGCGACCGGCACGGCGTCGGGGGAGCGGTCTCCGCGGTGCTGTTCGGCTTGGGCGCCGGGCTGGTCCTGGACGAGTTCGCGCTGATCCTGCACCTGGACGACGTCTACTGGAGCGAGGAGGGCCGCAAGAGCGTCGAGGTCGTCGTCCTCACCGCGGCCCTGGTCGGGCTGTTGCTCGCCGGGTTCGCGCCGTTCGGCGTCAACGACCTGTCCCAGCAGGAACTCCAGGACCGGGGCACGGTCATTGCCAGCATCGCCGGGAACTTCCTCCTGTCGCTCATCGCCCTGAGCAAGGGCAAGGGCCGTACCGCGGTCTTCGGGGTCATCGTGCCCCTCGTCGCGCTGGTCGGCGCCGTGCGGCTGGCCCGGCCCGGCTCCCCGTGGGCCCGCCGCTTCTACGGCCGCCGTCCCCGCGCCCGCGCCAAGGCCGCCCTGCGCGCCTACCGCCACGACCGCCGCTGGGCCGGGCCGCGGCGCGCCCTTCAGGACTGGATCGGGGGCAGGCCCGACCCGCGCCCGGTGCGGCTGCCCGGCCGCCGCTGACCGCGCCGCGGCCGCCCGCCGTACGCGCACCGCAGCCGCAGGCGCAGCTCGTGCCCGAACCGGTGCCGCACCGCCACCACCAGGCACAGCAGTCCCACGGCCATCAGCGCGGCCAGGTGCTCCTTGCCCGCCAGGTTCTGCTTGAGCAGCACCTCGCCCACCATGGCCACGGTCACCGCACCCGCCGTCGCGTAGGCGCCGTACCGCCAGGCCACGTACACGGCGAGCCCCACCACGGCCGCCGACGGACCGGTGTCCACCACCTGCGCGTCCGTCCAGGGCAGCCCGAACGGGGCGTGGGCGCCGAGCGAGATGCCCACGCGCGCGTACAGGGTGCCGGCGAGCGTGGCCACGTACGCGATCGTCAGCGTCCGCCACCAGCCGATGCACACCTCGGAGATCCCGAACACCAGCAGGATCTGCACCAGGGCGCCCCACACCGGCAGGTCCAGCGCCGGCACGAAGAGCGAGAGAGGGGTGCGCAGCAGGCCCAGCCAGAGCGGGTCCTCGGCCCGTACGGCGCCCACGTTCTGCACGAACTGGTAGCCCCACTGCTGGTTCTGCACCCACTGCAGCAGGGCCGTCAGGCACACCGTCATGAGCGTCATCGGGATCGCCCGCAGGTGCCGCTTGCGCAGGGTCTCGCGTACGGTGACGCACAGCAGCCCCCACTCCTCACGGGCCCAGCGGGCGAGCGTTCTCATCGGACGTTCCTCTTCAGGTGTTCTTCAACGGTGGCTGCCCAGATGCCTGCGGTGCAGCCACTTCGGCAGTCCCGGCGCCTCCAGGAAGCCCTCCGCGCGGGCCGAGGCGAGGCCGATGCGCAGCAGGTCCGCGCTCTTCTCGAAGAGCAGGAACCGCGGCTCCCAGATGGGCCGGTACTTGGCGTTGGCGCGGTACAGCGACTCGATCTGCCACCAGCGCGAGAAGAAGCTGAGCAGGGACCGCCACAGCCTCAGCACCGGACCGGCACCGAGGCGTGCGCCACGTTCGAAGACCGATCGGAACATCGCGAAGTTGAGTGAGACCTGGGTGATCTCGATCTCGCCGGCCCGCCGCAGCAGTTCGATCACCATGAACTCCATCAGCCCGTTGTCGGAGTCCCGGTCCCGGCGCATGAGGTCGAGGGACAGTCCGTGCGGTCCCCATGGCACGAAGGACAGCAGCGCGCGCAGCCGGCCTTCGGCGTCGGTGCACTCCAGCATCACGCACCGCCCGTCCTCAAGGTCCCCGAGCCGGCCGAGCGCCATGCTGAACCCGCGCTCGGTCGCCCCGTCCCGCCAGTCGTCCGCCCGCTTCACCAGCCGCGCCATCTCGTCCGCCGGGACATCCGCGTGCCGCCGGATGCGCACCTCGTACCCGGCCCGCCGCACCCGGTTGTGCGCCTGCCGGACGGTGCGCATGGCCCGCCCCTCCAGGGTGAACTCGGCGACCTCCACGATCGCCTCGTCGCCGAGTTCCAGCGCGTCAAGGCCGTGCCGGGCGTAGACCGTCCCGGCCTCCTCGCTCGCCCCCATCACCGCCGGGATCCAGCCGTGCGCCCGCGCCTCGGCCAGCCACGGCGCGATCGCCCCCGGCCAGGCCTCGAGGTCCCCGATCGGATCCCCGGAGGCGAGCGAGACGCCGCCGACGACGCGGTAGGCGACGGCCGCCTTCCCGGTCGGCGACCACACCACGCTCTTCTCCCTGCGCAGCGCGAAGTAGCCCAGCGAGTCCCGCTCGCCGTGCCGGTCCAGCAGGGCCCGCAGCCGCTTCTCGTCGTCCTCGGTCAGCGGGTCGACGGCGCGCCGGGAGCGGAAGGCGGCGTAGAACACGGCGAGGACGAGGGCCGTGCTGAGCACGTTGACGGCGACGTTGGCCCAGTTCGGCGGGTCGATGCCGGGGAAGCGGGCCTCGTCGGCGGCCACCGACACCAGGCGCAGGGCGCCGTAGTGCCAGCGTTCCAGGAAGGTCGAACGGGCCGCGTCCGGCGCCTGGTTGGTGACCGTCACCAGCAGCGCCGCCAGCAGCGAGGCGAGCAGGCCGCCGCCGACGGCGACACTCGCCGCGAGCCGGGGGTTGGAGCGGTCGCCCTTGGCGTAGAACTCCCGCCGGCCCACGAGCAGCGAGCCGACGAACGCGGCCGTGAGGCCGAGCGAGATCCAGTTCTGCGCGTACCGGTGGATCTCCGGGAACGCCATCGCGAACGCGAACAGGGCCAGGAAGACCCCGCTCATCACCAGGTTGAGGATCCACGCGGCCCGCTTGCGCCGCCGCATGGTGACCGCCAGGAACGCGGTGAAGACACCCGAGGCGAAACCGGCCGTCAGCAGGTACGGCGTGAAGTAGTCGTCCTGGTTGTGCCGGCGAACGTCCTGCCCGAGCGAGACCCAGACCGCGCTGAGGAAGTTGATGAAGGCGACGGTCCGCAAATACCAGACGGCGAAGGCGGCGGCCCGCCGGGAGGCTCCGGTGGACCGCCGCCCCTCCTCACCCGGTCGATCCGGTTCGACTTGCGGCGGCACGGCAATTCGGGCATCTCCCATGGGGCAGGATCATATGGGCGTCGCCCTGACGAACCGCACTTTTCCGCCGGGACGCCCCCCTTGTCCTGGGGCTCCGCCCCTTTTCCCCGCCGCGACGGCGCTCGGGCCGGACAGCGGATTCCGGCACTGCCGAACCGGCCGAAACCCGACTACGCGCTCTCGCCGGACTCCTTCTCGGGCTCCGGCTTCTCGGGAAGCTCCGCGGCCAGCGCGGCGGCGCTGCGCACCAACGGCAGAGCGAGCAGCGCCCCCGCCCCCTCGCCGACCATCACGCCCTGTTCCAGCAGCGGTTCGAGCGCCATCCGGTCCAGCGCCTTCGCCTGCCCCGGCTCCCCGCTGTCGTGCCCGGCCAGCCACCAGTCCGGCGCCCGGAAGGCGACCCGCTGGCCGACCAGCGCACAGGCCGCGGCCACCACGCCGTCAAGGATCACTGGCAGCTTCCGTACCGCGCACTGCAGCAGGAACCCGGTCATCGCGGCCAGGTCAGCCCCGCCCACGGTCGCCAGCAGCTGCAACTGGTCGCCGAGCACCGGCCGGGCCCGCCGCAACGCGTCCCGGATCGCCGCGCACTTGCGCATCCACGCCAGGTCGTCGATCGCGAGCCCGCCCCGCCCGGTCACCACCGACGCGTCGGTCCCGCACAGCGCGGCGATCAGCACCGCCGCGGCCGTGGTTCCGCCCACGCTGATGTCACCGAGCACCACCAGGTCCGTACCCGAGTCGGCCTCCTCGTCGGCGACGGCGATGCCCGCCCGCAGGGCCGCCTCGGCCTCCTCCAGGGTGAGCGCGTCCTCGACGTCGATACGGCCGCTGCCGCGCCGCACCCGGTGCCGCCCGATGTCCTCGGGGAAGGCGTCCGGCTCGCAGTCCAGGGCCATGTCCACGACCCGCACCGGAACCCCGAAGCGCCGCGCGAGCACGGACACCGGGCTCGCCCCCTCCAGCACCGCCCGCACCAGCTGCTCCGCACTGCCCGCGGGCCGCGCCGAGACGCCCAGTCCGGCGATGCCGTGGTCACCGGCGAAGAGAACCACCCGCGGCCGTTCGACGGGCCGCACCGGTGCGGCACCCTGCGCGGCGGCCAGCCACTTGCCCAGCTCGTCAAGGCGCCCCAGTGCCCCGGGCGGCACGATCTGGCGCTCCCGCCGGGCCTCGGCGTCACGGCGCACGCCCCCGTCCGGGCGCTCGATCAGATCAGTGAAGTCGTCCAGATTAAGCCTGCTCATTCGCCGAACAGTACCGCCAGCGCATGCCCGCTTCCGCGCCACATCGCCACCACACCCCGGTGACGTCATTGCACCCAAGATCGGGATCCCATACGTTCCAATTTGTCGTGGAATGTCGCTCAGGGAGCCGCCCATGCCGACCTCGCCCCCCACCCCGCACACCGAGCCGCCCGCCGACCCGTACCACGAGCCGCGCCGCGAGAACTGCCCCTGGTGCGGCGGCCGGCGCCTGCGCACCCGGGTGCGGGCCGCCCGGGGACGGCGGTCCGCACCCGGCGCGTACGGCGTGGACCGGTGCCGCGACTGCGGTCACGCCTTCCAGAACCCGCGGCTCACCGCGGAGGGCCTCGCCTTCCACCACATGCACTTCTACGCGGCCCGCCTGGAGGACTTCGCGGACCGGGTCCTCTCCGCCCGGGCGGTCCGCCGCCGGCACCGGGCCGTGGCCCACGCGGTGCTGCCGCTGGCCGAGCCGGAGAGCTGGCTGGACGTGGGCACGGGCCACGCCCAGTTCCCGAAGACGGCGAGGGAGGTGTTCCCGTACACGTGCTTCGACGGCCTGGACGCGACCGCCAGGGTCAAGCAGGCCGCCCAGGCGGGCCGTGTCGAGGAGGCGCACATCGGCGACCTCACCAACCCCTGGGTCCTGTCCTGCCTGCACGCGCGCTACGACGTGGTCAGCATGCTCCGCCACCTGGAGCACGCCCCCGACCCGCGCGCCGAACTCCGCGCGGCCCTGGACACGCTGCGCCCCGGCGGCCTCCTGCTCCTCGAACTCCCGGACCCGAGAAGCGTGTTCGCCGCCTTGCTGGGCCGCTGGTGGCTTCCGCACAGCCAGCCCCGCCAGCTGCACCTGCTGCCCCTGCGCAACCTGTGCCAGGAACTGGAGGCCCAGGGCTGCACGATCCTCACCAAGGACCGCCGGGCCGCCCACCTCCCCTACGACCTGTCGGCGGCGCTGACCCTGTTCCTGGCCCGGGCGCCCCGGCCCCTGCGCTGGGCGCTGGGCCCCCTGGTCACCGCGGCCTCGGCCCTGGACCACGCCCTGGCCCCGGTGCTGCGCCGCAGCCCCTTCTCGAACGCGTACCGCATCATCGCCCGCCGTACGTGAACACCCGCCCGGCGGCGGGCGTTCACCCCCGCAGCACCAGCGCCTGCCCCGCCACCACCAGCAGCACCTGTTCGCACTCGCCCGCGAACGCCGCGTTCAGCCGGCCGAGTTCGTCCCGGTAGCGGCGCCCGGAGGCGGTGGCCGGGACGATGCCCGAGCCGACCTCGTTCGACACCGCCACCACCGTCCGCCGCGTGGCGCGCACGGCGTCCGTCAGCTCCCGCACCCGCTCCCGCAGCAACTTCTCGCCGCCGCCCGCCCATTCCGCGTCGTCCCACGCCCCCACGGCGTCCATGGCGTCCGTGAGCCACAGCGACAGGCAGTCGACCAGCAGCGGCGGACCCTCCACGGCCAGCAGCGGCACCAGGTCCGTCGTCTCCGCCGTGCGCCACGACCCCGGCCGCCGCTCCCGGTGCAGGGCCACCCGCTGCGCCCACTCGGTGTCGCCGCCGCGCGTCCCGCCGGTCGCCACGTACAGCACGTCCGGGAAGGATTCCAGGCGCCGCTCGGCCTCCACGGACTTGCCCGAGCGCGCGCCGCCCAGCACCAGCGTCCGGCGCGGCACGTCCGGCACGTCCTCGTACACCCCCACCACCAGCGTCGTACCGTCCGGCACCGCCCGGGCCCCGGCCGCCGCCAGCCGCCGGCGCAGTTCCGCACCGGGCGGCACGTCGTGGCCGAGGTGGACGGCGATCACGTCCGTCGTGGGACCGGCGGAACCGACCGCCCGGAGCCGGGCCAGCGCGTCCGGGCGGGCCACGACGTCCGCGAGGACCATGTGGAACGACTCCGCCGCCGTCTCCTCCAGGCCCGCCGGGGCACCGCCCGGCGGCAGGTACAGCAGCCGCTGCCCGTCGGGCCCGGTCACCGCGTACCCGGTGCCGCCCGCGTCCATCGCCACCGCACGCACCCGGTGCCCCGTCAGCAGCGCCAACTCCCGCCCGTCCGGCACCCGGCCGGGCTGCGGCAGCCCGGCCGGCACCTCCACCGCCGGACCGTCGTGCGGATGCGACAGCAGCACCTGCCGCACCCCGCCCAGCGAATGCCCGGACCGCGCCGCCGCGAACGCCGCGCCCGGGGTCAGATCGAGCAGCAGCGCCCCGTCCACCAGCACGGCCGTCGCCGCCCGGGCGTCCGGCCCGAGCGCGCTCGCGCAGGCGGCACAGGGGCAGTCGGGGCGGGGCAGTCCGGCCGGGGCGCCGGTACCGAGCAGAGTCACTTCCACGGAATCGATTTTCGCCCGTCTGATCAGGTCTCGCGCTTCCGGCTAGTCTGCCAGCAGGTGTTGGATCAAAGGAGGCCCACATGACGGCATGGACGTGGCGGTTCGAGAAGGCCGACGGGACGGAGGTCCAGCCCGCCGTGCAGCCGGAGGAGTTCACCACGCAGGGTGACGCCGAATCCTGGATCGGCGAGCACTGGAAGGACCTGCTGGAGGGCGGTGCCGACCAGGTGCGGCTGTTCGAGGAGGGCACCGAGATCTACGGGCCGATGAGCCTGCACGCCGACGCGGCCTAGGATTTGACGACGCGGCCTAGCTGCCTTTGGGGGTACGGCCCGCGGGGCCGTACCCCTGCTCGCGTCCTCACTGCTCGCCCAGCTTCACCTGCACCGTCTTCTCGACGCCGCCCCGCTGGTACGTCACCGGCGTCTTCTGGCCCGGCTTGTCCGCCGCCAGCGCCACTGAGAGGGAGGTGATGGTGGTGATGGGCTCGTCGCCCAGCTTGGTGATGATGTCGCCCGGCCTGAGGCCCGCCCGGGCCGCCGCGCCGCCGGCCTGGACGCTGACCACGGCCACCCCGGCCGGCTGGTAGTCGTCGTTCACGACCGTCCGCCCGACGATGTTGAGTGCCGCCCGCCCCGATTCGACGACCCTGCCCTTCTTCACGATCTGGTCGGCGATCGTCTTCACCATCGACGCCGGGATGGCGAAGCCGATGCCGGGCGCCGCGCTGCCCCCGAGCTGGGGGTCGGCGGCGGCGAGCGTCGGAATGCCGATGACCTGCCCGTCCAGGTTGACCAGGGCGCCGCCGCTGTTGCCGGGGTTGATGGCGGCCGAGGTCTGCACCATGTTCGCGATCGTCGCCCCCGTACCCCCCGCGGAGCGGCTCTCGCTGACGGTCCGTCCGACCGCCGAGACGATGCCCTGCGTCACGCTGGAGGACAGCCCGAGCGGCGAGCCCATGGCCAGCAGGATCTGCCCGACCTCCACCTTCTCGGAGTTGCCGAACGTCGCCGCCTTCAGCCCGGACGGAATCCGGTCCAGCTTGATCACGGCCAGGTCCTGCTGGGGGTAGGAGTACACCAGGCTCGCGGTGAGCGGCTCCCGGCTGTTGGCCGCGGTCACCCTGAAGGTCTTCTCCGTCCCCACCACGTGCGCGTTGGTGACGATGTGACCGTTGTCGTCGTACACCACGCCCGAGCCCAGTTCCTGCCTCGCCTGGATCTGCACGACCGACGGCAGGACTTCCTTGATCACCCTCTGGTACTGGCTCTGCAGATCGCCCGCCGCCATCGGTGCGGCCGCCCGCCCGCTCGTCGCGGGGTCATCGGCATGCGGAGCGGCGGTCGGCGAGCAGCCGGCGGCGAGGAGCGCCCAGCACACCAGCACGGCGGCGGGCACGACCGTACGAAGGGCACGGGTACGGGAAGCGTCCATGCCCCGAGTCTCACCGGCCGGTGATCGCCCGGCCCGTGGTGTTCCCCCGAACGGGGCCGGCCCCGCACCGCGGGAAGGGGGATCAGCCCCGGACACCGCACAGGTGGAGCAGCGCCGCGACCGCGCGGTAGGGGTCCGTGCGCCCGGCGCGCTCCTCGGCCGCGAGCAGCGTCTCCAGGGCGCCCGGGACCGGCGCGTCGTCCGCGGCCGTGTCCGTGAAGACCCGTACGCCGTACCAGGCGTGCAGCGGGGCTCCGAGGCCGGCGAGCGTCGCGGTGAGCGTGGCCAGCCGGTCGGCCCGTACGTCCAGGCCCAGGCGATTGGTGTAGGCGGCGGTGTCGAACGCGGCCAGCGCGGCGGCCCAGTCACCGGACAGGCCCGGGCGCATGGCGAGCGCGTCGCCGTTGCGGACCAGCAGGGAGAGCAGGCCGCCCGGCGCCAGCATCCGGGCCAGGCCCGCCACCAGCGGGTCGGGCTCCTCGACGTACATCAGCACTCCGTGGCACAGCACCACGTCGAAACTGCCCGGCAGGAAGTGCACACCGGTGTCCCGCCCGTCGCCCTGCACCAGCCGGACCCGCTCGCGGATGCCCTCGGGCTGCGCGGCCAGCGCCGCACGCGCGGCGTCGACCATCGTCGCGTCCTGCTCGACGCCGGTCACCTGGTGGCCGAGCCGGGCCAGCCGCAGCGCCTGCGTGCCCTGGCCCATCCCGACGTCGAGCACCCGCAGCCGCTGCCCGACCGGGAACCGCGCGGCGATCTGCTCGTCCAGCTGCCGGGCCACCAGCTCCTGCCGTACGACGTCGCGCAGCCCGCCCAGCCTGCGCAGCCAGGCGTGTGCCGCATCCCCGGTGAAGGCGTCTGCGCTCAGGGCCGCTCTCCGCGCTTGACCTGCGGCTTCGGCAGCCGGAGCCGGCGCATCTGGAGGGAACGCATCAGGGCGTAGGCGACCGCGCCATGGGTGTTCTGGTCGGGGAACTTCTCCTTGAGGCGCTTCTTGAGCCGGAAGCCGCTGAAGGCCGCGTCCAGCACGATCAGCACGATCACGACCAGCCACAGCAGCAGCGCGATGCTCTGGATCGCGCCCACCCGCACCACGCTCAGCACGAGGATGACCACGGCCATCGGCAGGAAGAACTCCGCCACGTTGAACCGCGAGTCCACCCAGTCACGGGCGAAGCGGCGCACGGGCCCCTTGTCCCGGGCCGGGAGATAGCGCTCGTCACCGGAGGCCAGGGCCTGGCGCTGGCGCTCCAGGGCCTGGCGCCGCTCCTCGCGCTGGCGCTTCGCGGCGTCCTTGCGGGTCGTCGGCGTGTTGGCGACACTGCGGCGCTGGGACTGGGCCTCACTGCGCTTGGGCGTGGGCCTGCCCTTGGGGGCCTGCGGGTCACGGGGCTGCTTGGAGTCGGCTGCCTGCGCCTTGTCGGCGGGGGCCTTCTCTTCCTTGGCACGGCTACGGAACACAAAACCCAAGGGTAAGCGCTGCACCGGCATGGACGTCAGCCCTGCGGGGAACGATCCGGCAACACCGTTCGTCTGTAGGGGGACAGAGGGGGCGTTCCGGCAGGGGGTCACCTACTCCTTGCGCCGGAGCGGTAGCGTCCGCAGTCGTTCTTGGGGATGAGCGCATCCGTCCCCGAACAGTGCGGTAATGGAGTCAGGGCCCGTACTGTGGGTCCTGTCGCAGGATCTGTGAGCTGGAGTCCGTCAGAAGGGGGCGCGCGAAGCCCATGAGCGGTGTCATGAAGCGTATGGGGATGATCTTCCGCGCGAAGGCGAACAAGGCCCTTGACCGGGCCGAGGACCCGCGCGAGACCCTCGATTACTCGTACCAGAAGCAGCTGGAGCTGCTGCAGAAGGTGCGCCGCGGGGTCGCCGACGTGGCGACCAGCCGCAAGCGCCTGGAACTCCAGCTCAACCAGCTGCAGCAGCAGTCCACCAAGCTGGAGGACCAGGGCCGCAAGGCGCTCGCGCTCGGCCGCGAGGACCTGGCCCGCGAGGCGCTGTCCCGGCGCGCGGCCCTCCAGCAGCAGGTGACGGACCTCGAGACGCAGCACGCGACCCTCCAGGGCGAGGAGGAGAAGCTCACCCTCGCGGCCCAGCGCCTCCAGGCCAAGGTCGACGCCTTCCGTACGAAGAAGGAGACCATCAAGGCCACCTACACCGCGGCCCAGGCCCAGACCCGCATCGGCGAGGCGTTCACCGGTATCTCCGAGGAGATGGGCGACGTCGGCCTCGCCATCCAGCGTGCCGAGGACAAGACGCAGCAGCTCCAGGCCCGTGCCGGCGCCATCGACGAGCTGCTCGCCTCCGGCGCCCTGGACGACCCGACCGGCACGGCGAAGGACGACATCGCCGCCGAGCTGGACCGCCTCTCCGGTGGTACGGATGTGGAGCTGGAACTGCAGCGCATGAAGGCCGAGCTGGCCGGTGGCTCCCCGCAGCAGGCCATCGAGGGCGGCACCGGCCAGGCGCAGTCCCAGCAGCAGCCGCAGGACACCCCGCGCTTCGACAAGCAGTAGTCCGGCGCTGGGGCCCGAGCCGAGGAGGCCGACGTGATCGTACGGATCATGGGAGAAGGCCAGTGGAAGCTGGCCGGCTCCCAGTTCGACGAGCTGAACAAGCTGGACGACGAGCTGCTGGAGGAGATGGAGAGCGGCGACGAGGAAGGCTTCCGCCGGACGCTCGGCGCCCTCCTCGACTCCGTCCGCCGGCTCGGCACCCCGCTTCCGGCCGACGCCCTGGAGCCCTCGGAGCTGATCCTTCCGGCACCGGACGCCTCGCTGCAGGAGGTCCGGGAGATGCTCAGCGACGACGGGCTGATCCCGGGCTGAGGCACCCGGCCGGCGGCGGTGCGCGCGCCCACCGCCGACCAGCGCCCCCGGCGGGGCACCGGCAATTCCCCCGTACTGTTCATACTCGTGAGCACTCTCGAACGCGCCCGCTGCAGCCTCAAGGCCCACCCCTGGGCCCTGGACGCGGCCCTCGCGGCAGGCGTACTGGTGTGCATGATCGCGGGATCCTTCGTGACCCCCCGCGGGAACAACGGCGTCACCTGGGGCATCCGCACCCCCGCGCCCCTCAGCCTGCTCCTCATGCTGCTCGCCGCGGCCGCGCTCGTCTTCAGGCGCCGCGCCTCCAGGACGGTGCTCGCCGTCACGGGCACGTTCTCCGTGGTCGAGTCCGTCACCGGCGACCCGCGCGCCCCGGTCGCGATGTCCGCCGTCGTCGCCCTGTACACCGTCGCCTCGACCACCGACCGCACCACCACCCTGCGGATCGGCCTGCTCACCATGACCGTGCTGACGGCCGCCGCCATGCTCGGCGGCCCCCTGCCCTGGTACGCGCAGGAGAACCTGGGCGTCCTCGCCTGGACCGGCATCGGAGCCACCGCCGGGGACGCCGTACGCAGCCGGCGCGCGGTCGTCCAGGCCATCCGGGAGCGGGCCGAACGCGCCGAACGCACCCGCGAGGAGGAGGCCCGCCGCCGGGTCGCCGAGGAGCGGCTGCGCATCGCCCGCGATCTGCACGACGTCGTCGCCCATCACATCGCCCTCGTGAACGTGCAGGCCGGGGTGGCCGCGCACGTCATGGACAAGCGACCCGACCAGGCCAAAGAGGCCCTCGCCCACGTCCGCGAGGCCAGTCGCTCCGCGCTCGACGAACTGCGGGCCACCGTCGGCCTGCTCCGCCAGTCCGGCGACCCCGAGGCCCCGACCGAGCCCGCGCCCGGCCTGAGCCGCCTCGAGGACCTCGCGGGCACCTTCCGCAGCGCCGGGCTCCCGGTGGAGGTGGCCCGCGCCGGCCAGGACGCCGATCTGCCCGCCGCCGTCGATCTGGCCGCCTACCGGATCGTCCAGGAGGCCCTGACCAATGTGCAAAAGCACGCGGGGCCGGGCGCAAAGGCCGAGGTCAGCGTCGTACGCGTGGGGCCGAACATCGAGGTCACCGTGCTGGACGACGGCCCGGGCGGGCAGAGCGCGCCCGGCACCGGCGGCGGGCACGGGCTGCTCGGCATGCGCGAGCGGGTCAGCGCCTTCGGCGGCACCCTCACCACCGGACCCCGCTACGGCGGCGGCTTCCGCGTCCATGCGATCCTGCCCGTCAAGACCCGTACCGAGACCCGTACGACGGCCCAGGGGGAGCCCGCATGACGATCCGTGTCCTGCTCGCCGACGACCAGGCCCTGCTGCGCAGCGCCTTCCGGGTCCTGGTCGACTCCGAGTCCGACATGGAGGTGGTCGGGGAGGCCTCCGACGGTACTCAGGCGGTGCGGCTGGCCAAGGAGCAGGCCGCCGACGTCGTCCTCATGGACATCCGGATGCCGGGCACGGACGGGCTCGCCGCCACCCGGATGATCAGCGCCGATCCCTCTCTCGCGCAGGTCCGCGTGGTCATCCTGACGACGTTCGAGGTCGACGACTACGTCGTCGAGGCCCTGCGCGCGGGTGCCTCCGGCTTCCTCGGCAAGGGCAGCGAGCCGGAGGAACTGCTGAACGCCATCCGGGTGGCGGCGGGCGGTGAGGCGCTGCTGTCACCGGCCGCCACCAAGGGGCTGATCGCCCGCTTCCTCGCCCAGGGCGACGGCGACGACGGCCGCGACCCCGCCCGCTCCGAGCGGCTCGGCGCGCTCACCGGGCGGGAGCGGGAGGTGCTCGTCCAGGTCGCCGGCGGCCACTCCAACGACGAGATCGCCGAGCGCCTCGAGGTCAGCCCGCTCACGGTGAAGACGCACGTCAACCGGGCCATGGCCAAGCTGGGCGCCCGCGACCGGGCCCAGCTCGTGGTGATCGCGTACGAGTCGGGACTGGTCCGGCCGAGGACGGACTGATCTCCACCCGGAGCCCACCCACGGCGTACTGCGCTCTCCACCCGGGCGTACTGCGGGCGGAGTAGGGCCGGGATAAGGAAATGGACTCTGGGCCTACGCTTCGGCCCTCCGTGACGGGTGAGGGTGGTGGGGTCTGCCGCTCACGGAAGAGAGACCCTGATCCATGTCCTGGCTGTCGAGATTCAGCCTCCGGCAACGGGCCCTGATCGGCCTGATGTCGCTCGTCGCGCTCGTCTTCGGGCTCATCGCGATACCCCAGATCAAGCAGCAGCTGCTGCCCACCATCAACCTGCCCATGGTGTCGGTGATCGCGCCGTACCAGGGTGCCTCGCCCGACGTGGTCGAGAAGCAGGTCGTCGAGCCGCTCGAGAACAACCTCCAGGGCGTGGACGGCGTCAAGTCGGTCACCTCCACCGCCAGTGAGGGCAACGCCGTGATCATGGCGTCCTTCGACTACGGCAACGACACCAAGCAGCTCGTCTCCGACGTCCAGCAGGCCGTCAACCGGGCCCGCAACCAGCTCCCGGCCGATGTCGACCCGCAGGTCGTCTCCGGCTCGACCGACGACATGCCCACCGTTGTCCTCGCCGCCACCTCCGGCAAGGACCAGCAGGCCCTCGCCGACCAGCTGGACAAGACCGTCGTACCGGCCCTGAAGGACATCTCCGGTGTCGGCCGCGTCCAGGTCACCGGCGTACGCGACCTGCAGGTCGCGGTCACCCCGGACGACGCGAAGCTCGCCCGGGCCGGCCTCACCTCCGCCGCCCTCGGCCAGGCCCTGCAGGCCGGTGGCGCGACCGTCCCGGCGGGCTCCTTCGAGGAGGACGGCGTGAGCCGCACCGTCCAGGTCGGCGGCGGCTTCACCTCGCTCACGCAGATCCAGGACCTGATGGTCACCAGCGGGAGCGGCGGCAGGCCCGTACGCCTCGCAGACGTGGCCACCGTCAAGGAGCAGCCGGCCCCGGCCGACTCCATCACCCGCACCGACGGCCGTCCCAGCCTCGCCGTCACCGTGACCATGGACCACGACGGCAGCGCGGTCACCATCTCCGGCGCGGTCAAGGACAAGCTGCCCGGCCTGCGCGAGCAGCTCGGCTCCGACGCGAAGCTCACGGTCGTCAGCGACCAGGGCCCGGCCGTGTCCAAGTCCATCAAGGGCCTGACCACCGAGGGCGCGCTCGGCCTGCTCTTCGCGGTCCTGGTCATCCTGGTCTTCCTCGCGTCGATCCGCTCGACGCTGGTGACGGCGGTGTCCATCCCGCTGTCCGTCGTCCTCGCGCTGATCGTGCTGTGGACGCGCGGCCTGTCGCTGAACATGCTGACGCTGGGCGCGCTGACCATCGCCATCGGCCGGGTCGTGGACGACTCGATCGTGGTCCTGGAGAACATCAAGCGCCACCTCGGCTACGGCGAGGAGCGGCAGGCGGCGATCCTGAACGCCGTGCGCGAAGTGGCCGGCGCGGTCACCTCCTCCACCCTCACCACGGTCGCCGTGTTCCTGCCGATCGGCCTGGTCGGCGGCATGGTGGGCGCCCTGTTCGGCTCGTTCAGCATCACGGTGACGGCGGCCCTGCTGGCATCGCTGCTCGTCTCGCTGACGGTCGTACCGGTGCTGTCGTACTGGTTCCTGCGCGCCCCCAAGGGCACCCCGGACGACGCGGCCGAGGCCCGCCGCCGGGCCGAGAAGAAGGAGGCGAACAGCCGCCTCCAGCGCGCCTACGTCCCCGTCCTGCGCTTCGCCACGCGCCGCCGCCTGACCAGCGTCCTGATCGCGATCGTGGTGCTCGTCGTCACGTTCGGCATGGGCGGCCTGCTGAAGACCGACTTCTTCGACCAGGGCGCGCAGGAAGTCATCACCGTCAAGCAGGAGCTGAAGCCCGGCACCGGCCTCGCGGCCACGGACGCGCAGGCGAAGCGGGTCGAGCGGCTGATCGCCTCCACCAAGGGCGTGAAGGACTACCAGGTCACCGTCGGCTCCTCCGGCTTCATGGCGGCCTTCGGCGGCGGCACCGACACCAACCAGGCGTCCTACCAGGTCATGCTGAAGGACTCGAAGTCCTACGACGACGTCCAAAAGCGCCTCGAGGACGGGCTGAAGAAGCTCAAGGGCATCGGTACGACCACCGTGTCGGCCGGTGACGGCTTCGGCAACCAGAACCTGAGCGTCGTGGTGAAGGCCGCCGACCCGCAGGTGCTGCGCACGGCGGCGGAGCAGGTCCGCTCCACGGTCGCGGGCCTCGACGGCGTCACGGACGTCACCAGCGACCTCGCGACGAGCGTGCCGCGGATCTCGGTGAGGGCGAACGCCAGGGCGGCGGCGGCTGGTCTCGACGACCAGAAGCTCGGCGCGCTGGTCGCCGAGGCCGTGCGCGGTACGACGGCGGCGAAGGCGGTCCTCGACGACACCGAGCGCGATGTCGTGGTGCGGTCGGCCGAGCCCGCGACCACGCTGGCCCAGCTGGAGAACCTGCGGGTGGGCCCGGCCAGGCTGGGTGACATCGCCACGGTGCGGGTGGTGGACGGGCCGGTGTCGCTGACCCGGATCGACGGCCGGCGCGCCGCGACGGTCACGGCCAGGCCGACCGGTGACAACACGGGTGCGATCAGCACCAAGCTCCAGTCGAAGATCAAGGCGCTGAAGCTGCCGGCGGGGGCCACGGCCCAGATCGGCGGCGTCACCTCCGACCAGAACGACGCGTTCAAGAACCTGGGCCTGGCCATGCTGGCGGCGATCGCGATCGTCTTCATGCTCCTGGTGGCCACGTTCCGCTCGCTGGCCCAGCCGCTGATCCTCCTGGTCTCGATCCCGTTCGCGGCCACGGGTGCGATCGGTCTGCTGGTCGCCACCGGCACCCCGATGGGCGTTCCGGCGATGATCGGCATGCTGATGCTGATCGGCATCGTGGTGACCAACGCGATCGTGCTGATCGACCTGATCAACCAGTACAGGGGACGGGGCTACGGCGTGGTGGAAGCCGTCGTCGAGGGCGGCCGCCACCGGCTCCGCCCGATCCTGATGACGGCCCTGGCGACGATCTTCGCCCTCCTGCCCATGGCCCTGGGCGTCACGGGCGAGGGCGGCTTCATCGCCCAGCCCCTCGCGGTGGTCGTCATCGGCGGCCTGATCACGTCGACCCTGCTGACGCTGCTGCTGGTGCCGACGCTCTACGCGATGCTGGAACTGCGCAAGGAGCGCAGGGCGAAGAAGCGGGCGGCGAAGCGGGAGGCCGGGCAGGAGACGGTCCTGGAGCCGGCCGGCGTCTGACCGCTCCGCACACACGTCGAGGCCCGGCCCGCGGGATGCGGGCCGGGCCTCGGCGTGGGTACGGGCCGAAGCCCTACGGCAGGGCGAGCATCCGCTCCAGGGCCAGCTTGGCGAAGGCCTCCGTCTCCTCGTCGACCTCGATGCGGTTGACCAGGGTGCCCTCGGCCAGGGACTCCAGGGCCCAGACCAGGTGGGGCAGGTCGATGCGGTTCATGGTCGAGCAGAAGCAGACCGTCTTGTCGAGGAAGACGATCTCCTTGCCCTCCGGAGCGAAACGGTTCGCCAGGCGGCGGACCAGGTTCAGCTCCGTGCCGATGGCCCACTTGGAGCCGGCCGGCGCGGCCTCGAGGGCCTTGATGATGTACTCGGTCGAGCCGACGTAGTCCGCCGCGGCCACGACCTCGTGCTTGCACTCGGGGTGGACCAGGACGTTCACGCCGGGGATGCGCTCGCGGACGTCGTTCACCGAGTCCAGGCTGAAGCGGCCGTGCACCGAGCAGTGGCCGCGCCACAGGATCATCTTCGCCGCGCGCAGCTCGTCCGCCGTCAGGCCGCCGTTCGGCTTGTGCGGGTTGTAGACCACGCAGTCGTCCAGGGACATGCCCATGTCGCGGACGGCGGTGTTGCGGCCGAGGTGCTGGTCGGGCAGGAACAGCACCTTCTCACCCTGCTCGAAGGCCCAGTCGAGGGCCCGCTTGGCGTTGGAGGAGGTGCAGATCGTGCCGCCGTGCTTGCCGGTGAACGCCTTGATGTCGGCGGAGGAGTTCATGTACGAGACCGGCACCACCTGCTCGGCCACGCCCGCCTCCGTCAGCACGTCCCAGCACTCCGCGACCTGCTCGGCCGTCGCCATGTCGGCCATGGAGCAGCCGGCGGCGAGGTCGGGCAGGACGACCTTCTGGTCGGCGGAGGTGAGGATGTCCGCCGACTCGGCCATGAAGTGCACACCGCAGAAGACGATGTACTCGGCCTCCGGGCGCGCGGCCGCGTCCCGGGCCAGCTTGAAGGAGTCACCCGTGACGTCGGCGAACTGGATGACCTCGTCGCGCTGGTAGTGATGGCCGAGCACGAAGACCTTGTCGCCGAGCTTCGCCTTGGCCGCGCGGGCGCGCTCGACCAGGTCGGGGTCGGACGGCGACGGCAGGTCACCGGGGCACTCGACGCCCCGCTCGCTCTTCGGGTCGGCCTCACGGCCGAGCAGCAGCAGGGCGAGCGGAGTCGGCTGTACGTCGAGTTCCGGGGTCTGGGCGGTGGTCACGACACGCACCCTTTCTACTTTTCGTCTAACTGACGCTATCTATCATAACCGCTTCACGTCACTTTGACGATGGCCATAACGTCGATGTGACGTGAATCCCGCCCGGCTCGCGCAGAGGTCCCCCGGAGGCTCCCGGAGGCCGCTTTTGGCGTCCACGGGCATGTGCGAGCATGAGGAGGAGAACGACAACGCGACAACGCGACTGCCCGGCCCGGAATGAATCCGCGGAAGCGACGGTTGCACTCGTCGGCAAGCAGTCTCCGTACAACCCGGGAGAGATGTAGATGTCCGTATCGGACGAGACCACCACCGTCACCGACGGCATCATCCTGACCGACGCCGCCGCGGCCAAGGTCAAGGCCCTGCTCGACCAGGAAGGCCGCGACGACCTCGCGCTGCGCGTCGCCGTTCAGCCCGGCGGCTGCTCCGGCCTGCGCTACCAGCTCTTCTTCGACGAGCGCTCGCTCGACGGCGACGTGGTGAAGGACTTCGGCGGGGTCAAGGTCGTCACGGACCGCATGAGCGCTCCGTACCTGGGCGGCGCCACCGTCGACTTCGTGGACACCATCGAGAAGCAGGGCTTCACGATCGACAACCCGAACGCGACCGGCTCCTGCGCCTGCGGCGACTCCTTCAGCTGAGCCGACGACAGCTGAGCCGGCGGCCCACGGCCCGACGGCCTGACGGACCGGGAAAGGCGGCGGCCCCTCTTGCGGGGGCCGCCGCCTTCGTCGTGCGCCGTGACACTGCCGTACGCCGTCGTGGGGCAGACGGGAATGTGACGACAGGGTCTAGTGCTGTGGCCGGAAAGGTTTGCCGGAAGGCTCGCGGCGTCCGGTGCGGTGCATCGCAAGGCGGAGCATCGCCCGTGTACTGGATGTACTCGGGTGATGCGACAACGCGGCGAGGTGCCGTGCCGGGCGTCGCGAGCCGGTGAACCTTTCCGGTCGCAGCACTAGCGTGTCCGCATCTGCGCGTCCGGCCGCAGCGCCCCCGGCTTCGTCTGCGGGACCGGCCTGCCGTCCGCACCCACCACCGTCCGTCCGTCCAGCGGCGCGGCCAGCCGTACGGTCTTCGCGTACTCCTTGGCGATCAGTACGCACACCTTGTCCGGCCAGGGGTGCTCGGTGACGGTGACGGTCACCTTGTCGCCGCTCTCCTTCGCCGCCGCCGAGTAGTCGGCGCACACCCCGCCGAAGAAGCTCACCGTCAGCTCCCGGCCGTCGGCCATATAGCCCTCGACCTTCACCGTGTGCGCGCCGGGCGCCGTCCCGGTCCCCGCGCCCGGCCTCGTCGGCGCGGTCGCCGTCGGCGTCAGATATGCGGGATCGACCGCCGGATACGTCACCGTGTACGCGCCGCCCGCCGCGCTGTCGCGCACCTCGAACAGCCAGGACGGCACCAGCGTCTGCCGCCCGGCCACGGAGTGCGCGGCCAGCCCGAACACCGCCTTGCCCACGGTGACCGCCCCGCTGTCCGTGCCCGCGTCCGCCCCCTTGGGCACGGACGTGGCCGAGCCGCACAGCCGCTCCCCCCGGTGGTCCTTCGGCGGCAGCTGACTGGCGCAGCCGCCGATCCCCATCCGGTGGTCGCTCTTCGGCGCCGCGTTCATCAGCTTCAGCGTCTTCGCCGCGCTCAGCACGGGGTACGTGGCACCCTTCACCGGCGTCCCCAGCAGCCCGTGGCCGCCCACGACCTCGCCCTGCCGGTCCACGGTCAGCCCGGTCGTCCAGCCGTACGTCGGCAGCCCGCCGACCACCGGATCGGCGTTGACCACCCGCTGCAGGCCCATGACCTGGCTCGCGTCGGTCTTCGCGCCGTCCAGCCCGGCCGCCTTCAGCACCGGCGCCGCGGCCGAGGCCGCCTTGGACACGCTCACCGCGGAGCCCGCCGGGCCCATCGGGTCGTGCGTGCACAGGACGCCCTTCCTGCAGTCGTCGGTGCCCGGCGCGTACCGGCTGAAGGTCCAGCTGCCCGGCGCGACCCGGTTCACGGTCAGGGTCGCTCCGGTGCCGTCCTTGCCGCCGACCCGCCAGACCGGGCCCTCGGCCACCGGCGCCGCGTCGACGCCGAGCGCCCGGGCCAGCCGCGTCACCGCGTCCTTGCCGACCCCGCCCGCCGGCGCGTACACCGGCGCGGAGCCGGGGCCGGCCGGCAGCTCGCCGTGGGCCACGTACGTCGCGCCGTAGGGGTCCGGCTCGCCCGCGGCGATGCCGTTCGCGCTCCAGCCGTCCAGGGCGAGCGGCGGGGGAGTACCGCCCCCGCCGGCCGCGCCGGGCCCGCTCGTACGGCCGCCGGCGCCGCTGCTCGCCGCGAGCAGGGCGCCACCGCCGCCGACCAGCAGCACGGCGGCGGCCACGGAGACGACGGCGAACCGGGACCGGCGCCGCCCGCCGCGCTCGCCGTCGGCGTCCCGCACGCCGTCCGCGCCCTGTGCGCCGTCCGTCGTCCCGGTCGTCGGCGCGCGGTCCTCGGGTCGCTCGGTGTCCACCGCATCGCTCCTCGCTGGTCGTGTCCCGCGGTCGTATCCCGCCTCCCCCGCGTGGGGGACGGCGATGGGACGCGGGAGGGGAGCGCGCGGTTCCCGGGGAACGCGCCCGGCGCGTCAGTCGCCGTAGTCGGACATCGCGTCCAGCAGCCGCGCGGAGCGCGCCGGCACACTCACCCCGTGGATCAGGGACGGCGGCACCGGCCGTGAGTCGGCGTGCGGTGGAACCGCCCAGTGCGGCGCCATCCGCGCGCAGTCGACACGCAGCGCGGCGAGGTCGCCCTCGAGGTCGGCCGGGGCGGGGGAGTGGACCTTGAGGTTCGTCATGACCGCACCGTACGCAAGGTCGGCGGTGCGAAGAAAGGGCTACTATCGGGTAGTTTTGCCAGCTACAGCGGTGTCGTCCGAGCGGGTAGCGTGAACTGTCAATCCAGCCTCCCGCAGGAGAATTCGCGTCGTGCGCATCGCAGTCACCGGCTCCATCGCCACCGACCACCTCATGACCTTTCCCGGCCGCTTCGCCGACCAGTTCGTCGCGGACCGGCTGCACACGGTTTCGCTCTCCTTCCTGGTCGACAACCTCGACGTGCGCCGCGGTGGCGTCGCCGCCAACATCGCCTTCGGCATGGGCCAGCTCGGCACGAAGCCGATCCTGGTCGGCGCCGCCGGCTTCGACTTCGACGAGTACCGGGCCTGGCTCGACCGGCACGGTGTGGACACCGAGTCGGTCCGGATCTCCGAGACCCTGCACACGGCCCGCTTCGTGTGCACCACCGACGCCGACCACAACCAGATCGGCTCGTTCTACACCGGGGCGATGAGCGAGGCCCGCCTCATCGAGCTGAAGACCGTCGCGGACCGCGTCGGCGGCCTCGACCTCGTCCTCATCGGCGCCGACGACCCGGAGGGCATGCTCCGCCACACGGAGGAGTGCCGCTCCCGGAACATTCCGTTCGCCGCCGACTTCTCCCAGCAGATCGCCCGGATGGAGGGCGACGAGATCCGTGTGCTGATGGAGGGCGCGACGTACCTGTTCTCGAACGAGTACGAGAAGGGCCTCATCGAGACCAAGACCGGCTGGAACGACGCCGAGATCCTGGCCAGGGTCGGCCACCGCGTCACCACGCTCGGCTCGCGGGGCGTGCGCATCGAGCGCGTCGGCGCGGACCCGATCGAGGTCGGCTGCCCCGAGGAGTTCCGCAAGGCCGACCCCACGGGCGTCGGTGACGCCTTCCGCGCGGGATTCCTGTCGGGGCTGGCGTGGGGTGTCCCGCTGGAGCGGGCGGCGCAGGTCGGGTGCATGCTCGCCACGCTGGTCATCGAGACGGTCGGCACGCAGGAGTACCAGCTGAGCCGGGGGCACTTCATGGAGCGGTTCACCAAGGCGTACGGGCAGACGGCCGCGGAGGAGGTCCAGGCGCACCTGGGCTGAGGCGGCGCCGGCGTCCGGGGGCCCCGCCCCCGGACCCCCTCAGCTCACCCTTCGCACCACATAGGCGGAGCCCCTCTTCGCCGGCTCCTCGCCCACGTACTCCTGCCCCCGCATCTCGCACCAGGCCGGGATGTCCAGCCGCGCGGCCTCGTCGTCCGACAGGACGCGGACGGTGCCGCCCACCGGTACGTCCGCGAACACCTTGGCCAGTTCGATGACCGGGATGGGGCAGCGCTTGCCGAGGGAGTCGACGACGAGTTCCTCCGCTCGCAGGGCCGTCCGGGGGGCCGGGGCGCCCAGCTTCTCCCTGACGCCCGCCACGGCGCCCGGCAGCACCTCCAGGAAGCGCTCCACGTCCGCCTCGGCCGTACCGGACGGCAGGGACACCCGGACGTTGCCCTCGCTCAGCACCCCCATCGCCTTCAGCACATGGCTGGGCGTCAGCGTGCTGCTCGTGCAGGACGAGCCGGACGACACGGCGAAACCCTCGCGGTCCAGCTCATGGAGCAGAGCCTCTCCGTCGGCATAGAGACAGGAGAACGTGACGATCCCGGGCAGCCGGCGCTCCGGGTCGCCCACCACCTCCACGTCCGGCACCAGCTCCGGCACCCGTGTCCGGATCCGTGCCGTCAGCTCCCGCAGCCGTACCGCCTCCTGGGCGGCCTCGGCCCGTACCGCGCGCAGCGAGGCCACGGCCGCCACGATCGCCGGGAGGTTCTCGAACCCGGGCGCCCGCCCCGACTCCCGCTCGTCGGCCGGGCCTTGGGCGGCGAACCGCACCCCCTTGCGCACGACGAGCAGTCCGACTCCCGACGGCCCGCCCCACTTGTGCGCACTGGCCGTGAGCAGCGACCAGTCACCCTCGAGGGGCCCCCACCCCAGCGACTGTGCCGCGTCCACCAGCAGGGGCACCCCGGCCGCCCGGCACACGCCGGCCACCTCGGCCACCGGCTGCACGGTGCCCACCTCGTGGTTGGCCGACTGGAGACACGCCAGCGCGGTGTCCGGACGCAGGGCGGCGGCGTAGAGCGAGGGGTCGACGGCTCCGGCCCGGTCGACCGCCACGTGGGTGACTGCTCCCCCCTCCGCCTCGAACAGCTCCGCCGAATGGAGCACGCAGGAGTGTTCGACGGCGGACACGATCAGGTGGCGTCCGACCCGGCGCCTCCCGGCCAATACCCCCGCGACGCCCGTGTGTACGGCCCGCGTACCGGACGACGTGAACACCACCTCGTCCGCCCGGCACCCCACGGCCTCGGCAGCCGCCTCCCGCGACGCGTCCAGCAGCATCCGGGCTTTGCGCCCCTCCCGGTACAGCCGTGCAGGATCGGCCCACCCCTCATCCAAAGAGGCCAACAACGCCTGACGGGCCACAGGATGGAGGGGAGTGGCGGAAGCAGCATCGAAGTAGGCCATACGGCAACGCTAAACCGCCGGTCGGGGCAGTGTCCCGAAGGGGCGCGGGGCGGTGACATCAGCGGCTCCGCCGCGGGGCGCGACCAGCCATGATGGGCCCGCAGCCGCCAATCAAGCGAACCACCCGAGTCAGTAGGCACCCCTCCCCGCGAACCCCCGGAGGGCGTCGGCTAGGGTTTGGTCCGCATAAACATCCAAACCCCTGCCCGCCGCAGGGCGGCGACCGACCAGCGAGAAGGCCGCAGCCGACC
Organism: Streptomyces sp. FXJ1.172; assembly: GCF_001636945.3. Classification (NCBI taxonomy): domain Bacteria; kingdom Bacillati; phylum Actinomycetota; class Actinomycetes; order Kitasatosporales; family Streptomycetaceae; genus Streptomyces; species Streptomyces sp. FXJ1.172. The sequence continues at coordinate 6,680,641 of NZ_CP119133.2, forward strand.
GCGCGGGCGAGACTCTCGGGAAGGCGCTACGTGAGTCCCAACGGCTCCGACCGCTCGCCGCGGCGCCCGATGCGGCGGAAGCTGCTGCAGGCACTGACCGCGGGCCTGGTCCTGGCGACCGCAACCGGTTGCACATCTAAGGACTTCCCCCGCCTTGGTATGCCCACCCCGACCACGGAAGAGGCTCCGCGGATCCTCTCCCTGTGGCAGGGCTCCTGGGCTGCCGCACTGGCCACCGGCGTGCTGGTGTGGGGCCTGATCCTGTGGAGTGCTTTCTTCCACCGGCGCAGCCGCACCAAGGTCGAGGTACCTCCGCAGACCCGGTACAACATGCCGATCGAGGCCCTGTACACGGTGGTCCCGATCATCATCATCTCGGTGCTCTTCTACTTCACGGCCCGGGACGAGTCGAAGCTCCTCGACCTCTCCAAGAAGCCGGACGTCACGGTCAACGTGGTCGGCTACCAGTGGAGCTGGGGCTTCAACTACGTCGAGAACGTTCCCGGTGTGCCTGGTGACGCCAAGACCGACAAGAACCTGGACGCCATTCCGGACCGGTTCAAGAAGGACTTCCCGGCGAACGCCGGCGGTGTCTACGACGCCGGCACGCCCGCCACGAAGAACCCGCAGACGGGCAACCCCGGTCCGACCCTCTGGCTCCCCAAGGGCGAGACGGTCCGCTTCGTCCTCACCTCTCGTGACGTCATCCACTCCTTCTGGGTGGTGCCGTTCCTGATGAAGATGGACGTCATCCCGGGTCACACCAACTCGTTCCAGGTGACCCCGAACCATGAGGGCACCTTCCTCGGCAAGTGCGCCGAACTCTGCGGTGTCGACCACTCCCGGATGCTGTTCAACGTGAAGGTCGTGTCCCCGGCGGCGTACCAGAAGCACCTCCAGGACCTCGCGAAGAAGGGGCAGACCGGTTACATTCCCGCCGGCATCGCGCAGACGAGCCACGAGAAGAACCGGGAGACGAACAACCTGTGAGCATCCTCAACGAACCCCAGGGTGCCGCGGCAGCTGAAGGCTCGTACGCGGACGAGTTGCCGGTCAGGCGCAAGCAGCCCGGTAATCAGGTGGTGAAGTGGCTGACGACCACTGACCACAAGACGATCGGAACGATGTACCTGGCTACGTCGTTCGCGTTCTTCCTGATCGGCGGCGTGATGGCGCTGCTCATGCGCGCCGAGCTGGCCCGTCCGGGCCTGCAGATCATGTCGAACGAGCAGTTCAACCAGGCGTTCACGATGCACGGCACCGTGATGCTCCTGATGTTCGCGACGCCGCTGTTCGCCGGTTTCGCGAACTGGATCATGCCGCTGCAGATCGGCGCGCCCGACGTGGCGTTCCCGCGGCTGAACATGTTCGCCTACTGGCTCTACCTGTTCGGCTCGCTCATCGCGGTGGGCGGCTTCCTCACCCCGCAGGGTGCGGCCGACTTCGGCTGGTTCGCCTACTCCCCGCTGTCGGACGCGGTCCGCTCGCCCGGCGTCGGCGCCGACATGTGGATCATGGGTCTGGCCTTCTCCGGCTTCGGCACCATCCTCGGCTCGGTCAACTTCATCACCACCATCATCTGCATGCGTGCCCCGGGCATGACCATGTTCCGCATGCCGATCTTCGTGTGGAACGTGCTGCTGACCGGTGTCCTGGTCCTGCTCGCCTTCCCGGTGCTGGCCGCCGCGCTGTTCGCCCTGGAGGCGGACCGCAAGTTCGGTGCCCATGTCTTCGACGCCGCAAATGGCGGAGCCTTGCTATGGCAACACCTCTTCTGGTTCTTCGGACATCCAGAGGTGTACATCATCGCGTTGCCATTCTTCGGAATCATTTCCGAAGTGATCCCGGTGTTCTCCCGTAAGCCGATGTTCGGCTACATGGGTCTGATCGCCGCGACCATCGCGATCGCCGGTCTGTCCGTGACGGTGTGGGCGCACCACATGTACGTCACCGGTGGTGTGCTGCTGCCGTTCTTCTCCTTCATGACCTTCCTGATCGCCGTACCGACCGGTGTGAAGTTCTTCAACTGGATCGGCACGATGTGGAAGGGCTCGCTGTCCTTCGAGACACCGATGCTCTGGGCGACCGGCTTCCTGATCACCTTCACGTTCGGTGGTCTGACCGGTGTCATCCTGGCCTCGCCGCCGATGGACTTCCACGTCTCCGACTCGTACTTCGTGGTGGCCCACTTCCACTACGTGGTCTTCGGAACGGTCGTCTTCGCCATGTTCTCCGGCTTCCACTTCTGGTGGCCGAAGATGACGGGCAAGATGCTGGACGAGCGCCTCGGCAAGATCACGTTCTGGACGCTGTTCATCGGCTTCCACGGCACCTTCCTGGTCCAGCACTGGCTGGGCGCCGAGGGCATGCCGCGCCGGTACGCCGACTACCTCGCGGCCGACGGCTTCACCGCCCTGAACACGGTCTCGACCATCAGCTCCTTCCTGCTCGGCCTGTCGATCCTGCCGTTCCTCTACAACGTGTGGAAGACCGCCAAGTACGGCAAGCCGGTCGGCGTCGACGACCCGTGGGGCTACGGCCGTTCGCTGGAGTGGGCGACCTCCTGCCCGCCGCCGCGGCACAACTTCCTCACCCTGCCGCGGATCCGCAGCGAATCCCCGGCGTTCGACCTGCACCACCCCGAGATCGCCGCGCTCGAGCAGCTTGAGCACGCCGGTCACGGTGCCATCGCGGGCAGCAAGGAGGCCGGCAAGTGAGGATCCAGGGCCGGATGTTCATCTGGCTGAGCGTCTTCATCCTCGTCATGGCGATCGTCTATGGCGTGTGGTCGAAGGAGCCGGCCGGTACCACCGCACTCTTCCTGGCCTTCGGCCTGAGCGTCATGATCGGCTTCTACCTGGGCTTCACCGCCCGGCGGGTCGACGCGGGCGCCCAGGACAACAAGGAGGCCGACGTCGCGGACGACGCGGGCGAGCTGGGCTTCTTCAGCCCGCACAGCTGGCAGCCGCTCCTGCTGGGCTTCGGCGGTGCGATCGCCTTCCTCAGCATCGCGGTCGGCTGGTGGCTGATCTACTTCGCCGCCCCGTTCATCGCGGTCGGCCTGTTCGGCTGGGTGTTCGAGTACTACCACGGTGAGAACCGCACCCAGTAGCACGCACGAGCACGTCCCGGGAGCCCGGACCCCTCATCAGGGGGGGTCCGGGCTCCCGGCTTTTCCACAGGCGGTGTCGTTCGTGTGGCGCAGTGTCGATCCCTCGTACGGGTTACGTAACGCGCAAATGGGGTGAGCACCTCATAGCGTGATCGTATGAACCACACTCCGCGGACCCGCACCGTCGTCAGCTGCACCCTGCTGGTGACCGCCCTCGGCGCGAGCGTCACCGCCTGCGGTTCGGACGGCAATCCCGTGTCGGCCAGGCCGTACGACGCAGCGGGCGTGATCTCCTTCAGCGGCCCCACCGATGCGGGGAAGCGGGCCGACCCGGACAAGCCCCTGGAGGTCGCCGTCGACGGCGACGACGGCCGGATCACCGACGTGACCGCCCAGGACGCCACAGGGCGCTATGTGGCGGGCGAACTCACCGCCGACGGAAGCCGGTGGCACAACACCTCCCCGCTGGCCGCCAACGCCCACTACACGGTCACGGTGAGCACCGAGGACGAGGACGGCGCGCCCGGTCTCAAGGTCTACACGTTCGACACCAGCAGGCCCGCCAACCAGAAGCGGCTGACCGTCACGTTCGGCCCGCAGGCGGGCGAATACGGGGTCGGCCAGCCCATCACGGCCCAACTCGACCAGGAAGTCAAGGACAAGACACAGCGCGCCGTCGTCGAGCGCGCCCTCAAGGTGGACTCCACACCGGCCGTGCAGGGCTCCTGGTACTGGGTCAGCAGCAAGGAACTGCACTACCGGCCCAAGGAGTACTGGCCGGTCCACGCCACCGTCTCGGTGCACAGCAACCTGGACGGCGTCAAGATCAGCGACCGGCTGTGGGGCGGCCCGGCCAAGCCGCTGACCATCACCACCGGCGACCGGGTCGAGGCCGTCACGGACGCCGCCGCGCACCGGCTGACGCTCTACAAGGACGGCCTGGCGGTCAAACAGATCCCCGTCACCACGGGCAGGCCCGGCTTCGAGACCCGCAACGGCGTCAAGGTCGTCCTGGACAAGCAGTACCTCGTACGCATGCGCGGCACCACGATCGGCATCGCCGCGGGCACCTCCGACTCCTACGATCTGAACGTCTACTGGGCCACCCGGGTGACCTGGTCCGGCGAGTACGTGCACGCCGCGCCCTGGTCGGTGGGCTCACAGGGCTCCGCGAACGTCAGCCACGGCTGCACGGGCATGAGTACCGCCAACGCCCGGTGGTTCTTCGACAACATCCGCGACGGCGACATCGTCAAGGTCGTCAACTCCAACGGCCGGGCGATGGAGCCCTTCGGCAACGGCTTCGGCGACTGGAACGTCGACTGGAAGAAGTGGGGCCAGGGCAGCGCCCTGGCGAACGCCCAGGCGACCGGCCGGACCGCCCAGGACACCACGCGCCTGCGGCCGACGGCGCTCTGAACGCGCACCGAAGGGGCGCAGGGCTCGCGCACGGACCCCCGCGCCCCGGTCCCCTAGACGCTCAACAACCGCTCGCGGCGCAGCAGAGACGCCAGCGAGGAGGCGAACTCCACGGGATCCACCGGCAGCGTCACCGCGGCGTCGGCGCGGCTCCACGTGGCCAGCCACGCGTCCTGCGGCCGGCCCATGAGGAGCAGCACCGGCGGGCAGTTGAACACCTCGTCCTTGATCTGCCGGCACACCCCCATGCCCCCCATCGGCACGGCCTCGCCGTCCAGCACGCACACGTCGATGCCGCCCCGGTTCAGCTCGTGCAGCACCGCCTCGGGCGTCGCACACTCCACGAACTCGACAAAGGGGACGTCGGGAGCGGGCCTGCGCCCGGCTGCCAGCCGTACCTGCTCGCGGGTGTTGGAGTCGTCGCTGTAGACCAGCACGGTGGCGGTCGGCTGCATTGTTCCTCCGGGACGTCAGCGTCGTACGGACGGGACGGACAGGGCCGTTCGGGCGGATGCTACTCCCCTCGAAGTGTCCATGAACACCACGTCAGCACCGGTTCGGCGGGCAGCAACACTCCGAACGGCACCCCCCGGAGTGAGGGCGGGATAAGCGACCGACATAATGTCGGTCGTGGCGACAGCAACGACAGTAGAAACCGGGCACGCGCACCCGTCGGTCAACCGGCCGAACCTCACCAGCGTCGGAACCATCATCTGGCTGAGTTCCGAGCTGATGTTCTTCGCGGCCCTCTTCGCGATGTACTTCACCCTCCGATCGGTGACCGGACCGGATCACTGGAAGCACATGGCGCACGCGCTCAATGTGCCTTTCTCCGCGACGAACACCACGATCCTGGTGCTCTCCTCGCTCACCTGCCAGCTCGGCGTGTTCGCCGCCGAGCGCGGGGACGTGAAGAAGCTCCGTGGATGGTTCATCGTCACCTTCATCATGGGTGCGATCTTCATCGGCGGTCAGATCTACGAGTACACGGAGCTGGTGAAGAAGGACGGCATCTCGCTGTCCTCCGACCCGTACGGCTCGGTGTTCTACCTGACCACCGGCTTCCACGGCATGCACGTGACGGGCGGCCTCATCGCCTTCCTGTTCGTCCTCGGCCGTACCTACGCGGCGAAGAGGTTCACCCATGAGCAGGCGACCGCCGCCATCGTCGTGTCCTACTACTGGCACTTCGTCGACGTGGTCTGGATCGGCCTCTTCGCCACGATCTACCTGATCAAGTAGCGGGACCGGCTCCCGCACATCCAGAAGCATCGACGCAGAAGATCCTGACACCGGGGTAATCCGTGAAAAAGCTCTCCGTACGACGACGCCATCCGCTGGCGGCGGTCGTCGTCCTACTCCTCGCGCTGGCGGCCACTGGGGGGCTGTACGCCGCGTTCGCACCCGCGAGCAAGGCGCAGGCCGATGAAACCTCCCAGTCCCTGACCATCAAGGAGGGCAAGAAGCTCTACGAGGTCGGCTGCGCCAGCTGCCACGGCACCGGTGGCCAGGGCTCCTCCGACGGCCCCAGCCTGGTCGGCGTGGGTTCCGCGGCGGTCGACTTCCAGGTCGGCACCGGCCGTATGCCGGCCGCCACCTCGCAGGGCGCCCAGGTCCCGCGCAAGAAGGTCATCTACAACCAGACGCAGATCGACCAGCTCGCCGCGTACGTCGCCTCGCTGGGCGCCGGCCCGAACGTGCCCACCAGCGAGCAGTACGGCCCGGCCGGCGCGGACATCGCCAAGGGTGGCGAGCTGTTCCGCACCAACTGCGCGCAGTGCCACAACTTCACCGGCAAGGGCGGCGCCCTGACCAAGGGCAAGTTCGCGCCGAGCCTGGAGGGTGTCGCTCCGAAGCACATCTACGAGGCCATGCAGACGGGCCCGCAGAACATGCCGTCCTTCCCGGACACCACGCTGTCCTCGAAGAACAAGAAGGACATCATCGCGTACCTGAACGCGGTCAACGGCGACAAGACGGAGAACCCGGGCGGTCTGGAGCTGGGCGGCATCGGGCCGGTCAGTGAGGGTCTGTTCGCCTGGATCTTCGGCCTCGGCGCGCTGATCGCGGTCGCCGTCTGGGTCGCCGCTCGGACCGCAAAGGCCAAGAAGTCATGAGTAGCCAAGACATTCCAGAAGAGAACCTGCCCGCTGAGCAGGAGCACGCGCATGGCGCCGTAAGCGTCGCGGACGAGGAGAACCCGTTCGCCGACCCGGGTCTGCCGCCGCACGAGCACCGGATCCAGGACATCGACGAGCGCGCCGCCAAGCGGTCCGAGCGTTTCGTCGCCCTGCTGTTCACGATCTCGATGCTCGCCACCATCGGCTTCATCGTCGCGTACGTGGCGGTCCCGCACGACAAGTCGATCTTCGTCTTCCCGATCGGGCACATCAGCGCGCTGAACTTCACGCTGGGCCTGACGCTCGGTACGGCGCTGTTCTGCATCGGCGCGGGCGCGGTCCACTGGGCCCGCACCCTGATGTCCGACGTGGAGATGGCCGACGAGCGGCACGCGATCGAGGCCTCGCCCGAGCTGCGGGCGAAGGTCATGGACGACTTCCAGCAGGGTGCCGAGGAGTCCGGCTTCGGCCGGCGCAAGCTGATCCGCAACACGATGTTCGGCGCGCTGGCCCTGGTGCCGCTCTCCGGCGTCATGCTGCTCGGCGGTCTCGGCCCGGCGCCCGGCACCAAGCTGCGGCACACCATGTGGGCCAAGGGCAAGCGCCTGGTCAACATGAACACGAACCAGCCGCTGCGTCCCGAGGACGTCATGGTCGGCTCGCTCACCTTCGCCAAGCCCGACGGCCTGGAGGAGACGAACGAGGACTTCCAGAACGAGATCGCCAAGGCCGCCCTGATGATCGTCCGGCTCCAGCCGGGCAACATCAAGGACAAGCGCGAACTCGACTGGTCGCACGAGGGCATCGTCGCCTTCTCCAAGATCTGCACCCACGTCGGCTGCCCGATCTCGCTGTACGAGCAGCAGACGCACCACGTGCTGTGCCCGTGCCACCAGTCCACCTTCGACCTCTCCGACGGGGCCCGAGTGATCTTCGGTCCCGCCGGCCACGCCCTGCCGCAGCTGCGCATCGGCGTGGACAGTGAGGGTTACCTCCAGGCGCTGGGCGACTTCGAGGAGCCCGTCGGTCCTGCATTCTGGGAGCGCGGATGAGCACTACAGCGAACGAGAACTCCCGCGGGCGCGGGAAGGCCCCGGCCGGCGAGCGCGTCGCCGACTGGGTCGACGGCCGACTGGGGATCTACTCCCTGGCCAAGAGCAACATGCGCAAGATCTTCCCCGACCACTGGTCGTTCATGTTGGGCGAAGTGTGCATGTACAGCTTCATCATCATCATCCTGACGGGTGTCTATCTGACACTGTTCTTCCACCCGTCGATGAACGAGGTCGTCTACCACGGCTCGTACGTCCCGCTGCAGGGACAGCTGATGTCCGAGGCGTTCAACTCGACCGTGCACATCTCCTTCGATGTGCGTGGTGGTCTGCTGATCCGGCAGATCCACCACTGGGCCGCGCTGATCTTCCTCGCCGGCATGTTCGTGCACATGATGCGCGTGTTCTTCACCGGCGCGTTCCGCAAGCCGCGTGAGATCAACTGGCTGTTCGGCTTCCTGCTGTTCGTCCTCGGCATGTTCACCGGCTTCACCGGTTACTCGCTGCCGGACGACCTGCTCTCCGGCACCGGTGTCCGTTTCATGGAGGGCGCGATCCTGTCCGTGCCGATCATCGGCACGTACCTGTCGTTCTTCCTCTTCGGCGGTCAGTTCCCCGGCCACGACTTCGTCGCCCGGTTCTACTCGATCCACATCCTGCTGCTGCCCGGCATCATGCTCGGCCTGATGGTCGCGCACCTGATCCTGGTCTTCTTCCACAAGCACACGCAGTTCGCGGGTCCGGGCAAGTCCGAGAAGAACGTCGTCGGCATGCCGCTGCTGCCGGTCTACATGGCCAAGGCCGGAGGCTTCTTCTTCCTGGTCTTCGGCGTCATCGCGGCCATCGCGGCGGTCGCCCAGATCAACCCGATCTGGGCCATGGGCCCCTACCGTCCGGACCAGGTGTCCACCGGCGCCCAGCCCGACTGGTACATGGGCTTCGCCGAGGGTCTGATCCGCTTCATGCCGGGCTGGGAGGTCAACATCTGGGGTCACACGCTCGTCCTGGGCGTGTTCATCCCGCTGGTCCTCTTCCCGCTGGTCCTGGCGGCGATCGCGGTCTACCCGTTCATCGAGTCGTGGGTCACCGGCGACAAGAGCGAGCACCACATCCTGGACCGCCCGCGCAACGCCCCGACCCGTACCGCGTTCGGTGTCGCCTGGGTGACGATCTACATGATCACCCTGGTCGGCGGCGGCAACGACCTGTGGGCCACGCACTTCCACCTGTCGATCAACGCCGTGACCTGGTTCGTCCGGATCTTCTTCTTCGCCGGCCCGGTCATCGCGTTCATCGTCACCAAGCGGATCTGCCTCGGCCTGCAGCGCCGCGACCGCGACAAGGTGCTGCACGGTCGCGAGACCGGCATCATCAAGCGGCTGCCGCACGGTGAGTTCATCGAGGTGCACGAGCCGCTCAGCCAGGAGCAGCTGCACACGCTCACCGCGCACAAGCAGTACGAGCCGGCCCAGATCGGCCCGGCGGTCGACGAGAACGGTGTCCAGCGCAAGGTGCCGACCTCGGAGAAGCTGCGGGTGAAGATGTCCAACGCCTACTACGGCGAGGACAGCCAGATCCCGAAGCCGACCGTCGACGAATACAAGGAGATCACGAGCGGCCACGGCCACCACTGATCCCCGCGTCGCCACGCCACGCTGAAGGGCCCCGTCCGGCTTACGGACGGGGCCCTTCGCCCTGTCCTGGGGCCGATAAGGTGGCATCACCACTGGTTTCGACCCAGTGGTCTCGCAGGTACGACACCCAGGAGCGGCTATGAGCGCTGTGACCCCCGCTGGAGGCGACACCACGGCGGGCCGCTCCTGGCCCGCCCTGCTGAACGGCCTGCTCAGCGGCCATGACCTGTCCGCCGACGACACCGCGTGGGCGATGGACCGGATCATGCGCGGCGAGGCGACCGACGCGCAGATCGCCGGCTTCGCGGTGGCGCTGCGGGCCAAGGGGCAGACGGTGGAAGAGATCACCGGTCTGGTCCGCACGATGTACGAGCACGCGAACGTGATCGAGGTGCCCGGCCGGACCGTCGACATCGTCGGCACCGGCGGCGACGGGGCGCGGACGGTGAACATCTCCACGATGTCGTCGCTGGTCGTCGCCGGCACGGGCGCCAAGGTGGTCAAGCACGGCAACCGCGCCGCCTCCTCCGCCTCCGGATCCTCCGACGTCCTCGAGAAGCTCGGCGTCAACCTCGACCTCACGCCCCGGCGGGTGGCCGAGGTCGCCGAGGAGGCCGGCATCACCTTCTGCTTCGCGGTGAAGTTCCACCCCGCGCTGCGCCATGTGGGCGCCGCCCGCGGCCAGTTGGGCATCCGCACGGTGTTCAACCTGCTCGGTCCGCTGACCAACCCGGCGAAGGTACGGGCCCAGGCGGTCGGCGTGGCCGTGGCGCAGGAGGCGCCGATCGTCGCGGGCGTGCTCGCCGGGCGCGGCAACTCCGCGCTGGTCTTCCGGGGCGACGACGGCCTGGACGAGCTGACGACGACGTCCACCTCCCGGGTCTGGGTCGTCCGGGACGGCAAGGTCACCGAGGAGGTCTTCGACCCGCGCGAGGTCGGCCTCGGCCTCGTCCCCGTGGAGGCCCTGCGCGGCGGCGACCCGGCCCACAACGCGGACGTGGCCCGCCGGCTGCTCGAGGGCGAGCCGGGTCCGGTCCGCGACGCCGTCCTGCTCAATTCCGCGGCGGCCCTGGTCGCGCTGCACCCGGCGGACGCCCCGCTCGCCGAGCAGCTGCGCGCCGGCATGGTCCGGGCCGCCGAGTCGATCGACTCGGGCGCGGCGAAGCGGGCGCTGGAGCGCTGGGTGGCGGCGACCAACGCATAGCGGTCACCGGCGTCACCGACGGGCGTCCCGCGATCCGGACTCGGGTTGCGGGACGCCGATCATCTGACGTAGTTTCCTGGACCAGGTCATGAGTGACAGTCATGAGGCCCCGGCCGACTGTCCGGCAACCCTCCGTCCGTGGCGGGGTGCCCCGGGTGAAGACCAGGCCGTGGGCAGCGAGGTCCACGGCAAGCGCGGACCCCTCGAGAGCCAGGGGTCCTGGTCGTCGAGGAGCCTTCCGTGAGCAAGCGAATGCGATAGGGCCGCCGAGCCCCGCCTCCGCACACCCTTCTTCTCTTCTTTCCGTACGCCTTCTGTGCCGTACGTTCTCACGGGAGTTCACCCATGTCTGTCTTCACCGCTGCCGCCGACCAGTCCGTATGTGCCCCGCTGGCCGTTCTGGGCCGGGATGTCACCGTTCCGCTCGTCACCGGCGGCGAGGTCACCTACGCCGCCCTCGACTACGCGGCCAGCGCCCCCGCCCTGCAGCGCGTCTGGGACGACGTGGCCGCCTACGCGCCGTACTACGGCAGCGTCCACCGCGGCGCCGGCTACCTCTCCCAGCTCTCCACCGACCTGTTCGAGAACGCCCGCGCGACGGTCGCCCGCTTCCTCGGCTGCCGCGCCGACGACCAGGTGGTCTTCACCCGCTCGACGACGGACTCCCTCAACCTGCTCGCCCGCGCCCTCCCCGCCGGCTGCCAGGTCTTCGTCTTCGAGACCGAGCACCACGCCTCGCTGCTGCCCTGGCAGGACGCGAAGGTCACCTACCTGAACGCCCCGCGCACCCCGCGCCAGGCCGTCGAGACCCTGGAGCGGGCCCTCGCCGACCGCGACCCGCACGGCCCGGCGCTGGTCTGCGTCACCGGTGCCTCCAACGTCACCGGCGAGCTGTGGCCGGTGCGCGAGCTGGCCGCCGCCGCGCACGCCCATGGCGCCCGGATCGTCCTGGACGCCGCCCAGCTGGCCCCGCACCACCCGGTGGACGTCCGGGACCTGGACGTCGACTGGGTCGCCTTCTCCGGGCACAAGCTGTACGCCCCCTTCGGCTCCGGTGTCCTCGCGGGCCGCGCCGACTGGCTGCGCGCGGCCGAGCCGTACCTCGCGGGCGGCGGTGCCAGCCGCAAGGTCACCCGGCGTCCGGACGGGGGAGTGGCCGTGGAGTGGCACGAGAGCGCCGCCCGGCACGAGGCGGGTTCCCCGAACGTCATCGGCGCCTATTCCATCGCCTCGGCGTGCAAGGCGCTCACCGAGGCCGGCTGGGACGGCCTGGTCGCCCGCGAGCGGCAGCTGATCGCCCGGGTCCGCGCGGGCCTGGCCGAGGTCCCGCAGGTGAAGGTGCTGTCCCTGTTCGGCGACGACGCCCCGCGGGTCGGCGTGATCTCCTTCGTGGTGGAGGGCTGGAACAGCTCCCACTTCGCCGCCGCGCTCTCCGCCGAGTACGGCATCGGCGTCCGCGACGGCCTCTTCTGCGCCCACCCCCTGGTCCGCACCCTGCTGGGCAGCGACCCGCAGACCCAGGGCGAGTGCGGCGCCCCGGAGGCGGCCCCGGGCGAGAAGTCCCTCAACGCCATCCGCGTGAGCTTCGGCGCGGGCACCCCCGACGAGCACGTCGAGCGCTTCGTGAACGCCGTGCGGGAACTGGTGACCGAGGGTGCGAAGTGGACGTACCGCACGGAGGACGGCCGCTGCGTGCCTGCCGTGTGAGCCGGCCCCCCGTCGAGGAGCGGGTCGAGGCGGTTTTCAGCCGGTCAGGAGTCCAGCCCGATCGCGAAGGCCGCCTCGAGGTCGTGCTGGGAGTAGGTACGGAACGCCACGTGCGTGTCCGTGCCCTCCACACCGGGGATCTTGCTGATCCGCCCCGGGATGACCTCGGCGAGATCCTCGTGCCGGCCCACCCGGACCATCGCGATCAAGTCGTACGTACCGGTGACGGAGAAAACCTCGCTCACCGAGTCCAGCGAAGCGATCTGCTCCGCGATCTCGGGGATCCGGTCCACGCTGGTCTTGATGAGGACGATCGCGGTGATCACGGCTGGTTCTCTCCCTCGGGTGCCGGAGCTGCGGTGCACTTCACTCTAGTCCCACGCCCGTAACGCACCCACGCGTAGACGAAGCCCAGCCCGAACCCCACCAGGTGCGCCAGATACGCCACCCCGGGCCCGTCGGAGGCCTGCTCCGCCGCCGCCCACTGCACCGCCGCCCAGAACGGCAGCACGACCCAGGCGGGGAACCGCAGCGGCAGGAAGAGCAGGAACGGCAGCAGGCTGGTCACGCGGGCCCGGGGGAACAGGAAGAGGAACGCGCCGAGGACCGCCGAGATCGCCCCGGACGCGCCCACCAGCGACTCCTCGGACGAGGTGTTGGCGGCCGCGTAGCCCAGCAGGGCCAGGTAGCCGCAGCCGGTGTAGAAGAGGGTGAACTCGACCCGGCCCATCCGCTCCTCGGTCATCGCCCCGAAGACGAAGAGGAAGAGCATGTTGCCGAGCAGGTGCACCCAGCTGCCGTGCACGAACAGCGCCGTGGCGGGCGTGAGGACCTCGCGGGCCGGTCCGTCGAACAGCTCGGCCGGCACCACGCCCCAGTGCCGGAAGTAGGCCCGCTGGGCGGTGGCGAGCGCCTCCCCGGTGCCGTAGCCGGGGGTGAGCCCGGAGGCCGGGCCGAGGACGAAGAGCAGGCAGCACAGGGCGATGAGGCCATGGGTGATGGGTGCCGATGTGCTCCGGACCGCTCTGAGGGTCCTGCCGGTCGCCGTGCTCAGCTGGCTGATCATGAACACAGAGCATGACGTAACGGGACGCATGCCGACAGACCGCCTCGCCGTCGTGGACGGACGGGCGGTGAGTCCCCGGCAGGCCGTAGGGTTACGGCCACACGCGTCGGCCGGCGACGTGGAGGAGCGAACGAGAAGGAAGCGGACTGCCACGATGACGGTTCCCCTGCCGACCGCGACCACCCGGTGGCGCTGCACCCTGTGCGGCAACCTGACCCGGTTCGACGTGACCCGTTCGTCGAAGGTCGTCGAGTACGTCCATCTCGATCTGGCCGGTGAGCCGAAGGTGGAGGAGCGCGAGGTGGTCAGTGAGACCATCGAATCGGTGCGCTGCCGCTGGTGCAACGCGGTGGACCAGGTGGAACTCGTGGACAGGCCGGGCATCGACTCCTGAGCGGAGCGGCTCGCAGAGACATTGGGGTGTGACGGATGGTGGAGACCGCAGGCGGGGGGCCGGGCGACGGCACCGCTGAGGTGCTTGACCGTCCGCTGCCCGACGGCGTGCGCCGGCGGGTCGTGCAGATCGTCTCGGACGGCTTCGGCGGACTGACCCTGACCGAACTGCCCGCCCAGCTCAGGCAGTACGCCCGGTTCGCCCCCAACCGCCGGGCAAAGTTCGCCGGGAACGCGATGGCGGCGGCGCTGGAGACCGATGCGCTGTTCCGGCAGCGGATCGGGGAGAAGCTCAGAGAGGCGCAGCCGGAACTCACCGGCGCCCTCGACTCAGGCTCCCCGCCCCCGGCCGCGGACCCGCTCGACGTGGCGGCCGCGGCCTACGTACTGCGCCCGGCGGGCTGGGTGAAGCTGGTCGCCGCGGCCGGCGAGGAGGCCCAGCGCGCGGACGCCGAGCGGGCGGACGAGGAGAGCCGGGCCGAGCTGGAGCGGCTGCGCGCGGAGCTGGCGCAGTCCCGCGAGCACACCCGCGCCGAGGCCGAACGGCTGCGCGCGGAGCTGGAGTCGGCGAAGAAGGAAGCGGAATCGCTTCACCGCAAGCTCCGTGCCGCCCTCAGCGACGTCAAGCGCGGCGAGGCGGCGCTGCGCAAGGCGCAGGGCGAGATGGACGCCGTACGGGCCGAGGCGCAGACGCAGGTGTCGGCTGCCGAGAGCGAGTCCCGGCGGCTCAAGGCCCGTCTCGGCGAGGCCGAGGCGGCGCTGGAGGCCACCCGCCGGGCCGCCCGCGAGGGCCGCAGCGTGGAGGACATGCGGGTACGGCTGCTGCTGGACACCCTGCTGGACGCCGCGCAGGGCCTGCGCCGCGAACTCGCCCTGCCGCCGGTCTCGGTGCGTCCCGCCGAGACCGTGGACGCGGTCGAACCGGGCCGTATGACCCCGAAGGACATCGCGGCACGCGCCCTGTCCGAGAACGATCCGGCCATCCTCGACCAGCTGCTCGCGCTGCCGCAGGCGCATCTGGTGGTCGACGGCTACAACGTCACCAAGACCGGCTATCCGCAGATGCCGCTGGAGAAGCAGCGCCTGAGGCTGCTGGGCCAGCTCTCGGCGCTCGCCGCACAGACCGGCGCCGAGGTGACATGCGTCTTCGACGGCGCCGAGCTGGCCGCGCCCGTGCTGCTCGCGCCGCCGCGCGGGGTGCGGGTGCTGTTCTCCAAGCCGGGTGTCACGGCCGACGAGCTGATCCGCCAGCTGGTGCGCGCGGAGCCGCCGGGCCGCCCGGTCATCGTCGCCTCCACCGACCGGGAGGTGGCCGACGGTGTCGCCAAGGCGGGTGCCCGTCCGGTGGCGTCTGCGGTGCTTCTCAAGCGACTGTCCTGAAGGTCCAACGGGCATATGCAATGCCCGAATTGGCCGTATCGTGACGCAACGTAGTGTCAATCGCGCATCACTCCATGTGAGTCGAGTGCAAAGAATGCATTGCGTGATGGGATTTTCTGCTGTGAGGATTTGAACTGATCACAAGAGGGTCACTAGGGTCAGGCCTCGAACCTCCGAACGGGTGATCACTCACTCACTCACAAGAAGGAGTTCGTCCCCCGTGGCGTCCCACCGTCGACCCAAGCAGCAGAGTCGCGCCCGCGTGACCGTGCTGACCACCGCAGCCGCGGCTGCCGTCGTGCTGAGCGCGAACGCCGCCAACGCCGCGCCGAGCCAGAAGCTCAGCAAGGACCAGGTCAAGGCCAAGGTCGACGATCTCTACCAGCAGGCGGAGCAGGCCACCGAGAAGTTCGACGGTGCCCAGGCCAAGCAGCAGAAGCTGCAGAAGGAAATATCCACCATCCAGGACAATGTCGCCCGGGGTCAGCAGGACCTCAACAAGCTGCGCGACAGCCTGGGTTCGCTGGCCACCTCGCAGTACCGCTCCGGCGGTATCGACCCCTCGGTCCAGCTCTTCCTGTCCTCCAACCCGGACGACTTCCTCGACAAGGCCTCCACGCTCGACCAGTTGAGCGCCCAGCAGGTCGACGCACTGAAGAAGATTCAGGACAAACAGCGCGAACTGGCCCAGGAGCGCGCCGAGGCCACGGAGAAGCTCAAGGACCTCTCCGCCACGCGTACCCAGCTGGAGCAGAACAAAAAGGACGTCCAGGGCAAGCTCGCCGACGCGCAGAAGCTGCTCAACACCCTGACGGCCAAGGAGAAGGCGGACCTGGCCGCCGAGCAGCAGCGGGCCGACCGCTCCTCCAGCCAGCGCGTCGATCTCGGCAACAGCACGCCCGCCTCCGGCCGGGCCGCCGCGGCCTTCGCCGCCGCCCAGAGCCAGATCGGCAAGCCGTACGTCTACGGCGCCACCGGCACCGCCTCCTACGACTGCTCGGGCCTGACCTCCTGGGCCTATGCCCAGGCCGGCGTCTCCATCCCGCGCACCTCCCAGGAGCAGGCCACCATCGGCACCCGGATCAGCTCCGTCAACGACCTGCAGGTCGGCGACCTGGTCTTCTTCTACGGCGACATCCACCACGTGGGCCTGTACGCCGGCAACGGCCAGGTGCTGCACGCCCCGCACACCGGTGCCGTGGTCCGCTACGAGTCCATGTCCGACATGCCGTTCCAGTTCGGCGTCCGGGTCTGACCGCACCTTCCAGGCCCCCGCGGACCCGCGCGAAACGCGGACGCGGGGCGCCCGAACGGGCGAATCCCCGGAACCGGAACTGACCCCTCGCCCCGCCGATGACCTGCGTCAGCGGCGGGGCGTCACTGTGTGTTGCCCTCACGGCCTTTGGTCCGGGCCCTCGGCTGCGGCTACTGTCTGCCCGCGCTCCTCCGGAGCCGGGGCCTCCCCGTCCCCGGGCGCCGGGGGAGCGGTCTGACGTCCGCCTGCTGAAGGACTGCCGTGGGCTCTCATCGCCGCCTTGCCTCCTCCGGATCCGACCGGGGTGCCACCGTGCTGTGCATGCTGTCGGCCGCCGCCGCCGCGCTCGGCGCCGTACCCGCGCACGCGGCGCCGCACACCGATGCCCGTGCCGAGGTGGACCGCCTCTACCAGGAGGCCGAGCAGGCGACCCAGGCGTTCGACAAGGCCCAGGAGCAGGCCGACACGCTGCGCCGCGAGGTGCGTGACGCCCAGGACCACATCGCCCGGCAGCAGCAGCGCATCAACACCCTGCGCGAGCAGCTCGGTTCGCTGGCCGGCGCCCAGTACCGGGCCGGCGGCATCGACCCGGCCGTCGCGCTGCTCTTCTCCGACAACCCCGACGACTACCTCGACAAGGCCACCATCCTCGACCGCATCGGCACCCAACAGGAGGGCCGGCTACGGGAGTTGACGGTGGCGCTGCGGCAGCTGGCCCAGGAGCGGTCCGAGGCGGCCGGGAAGCTCGCCGCGCTGGACAAGAGCCGCAGGGCCGTGGCCGCGCACAAGAAGACCGTGGAGAAGAAGCTCGCCAGGGCCCGGCAGCTGCTCGACGCCCTGCCGGCCACCGCCCGCGCCGCCTACGACCGCGCCTCCCGGGACGGCCGCGTCGACCTGCCGGACCTGACCGGCGTCGTCGCCCCCGACGCCCGCGCCGCGGCCGCCGTGGCCGCCGCCCAGTCGGCCCTCGGCCGCCCCTACGTCTGGGGCGCCAACGGGCCCTCCGGTTTCGACTGCTCGGGCCTGATGCAGTGGTCGTACGCGCACGCCGGGATGCAGCTGCCGCGCACCTCGCAGGAGCAGCGCTTCGCCGGCCGGCAGATCCCGCTCTCCGAGGCCCGCCCCGGCGACCTGGTGATCTACCGCTCCGACGCCAGCCATGTGGGGATGTACGTCGGCAACGGGCAGGTCATCCACGCGCCCTATCCCGGCGCCGCGGTGCGCTACGACCCGGTCGGGATGATGCCGGTCTCCTCGGTCACCCGCCCCTGACCGCGCCGCGCGCCGTTACGATCGGGCAATGGCTGGTCGCAGGCGGGCGTGGTGGATCGGGGCCGTGGGCCTCGCTCTGCTGCTGCCCCTGACCGGATGCGGCGGCGGGACGAGGTCCGATGCCGCCCGGACCGAGGTGCAGCACCTGCTCGACCGGCGCTCCGCGGCCCTGCTCGGCCACGACGAGGCGGCGTACGCGGCGACGGGCACCCGCACCGAGTACGCCCGCCTGCGCGCCCTTCCCCTGGCCTCCTGGCGCTACCAGGTCACCGCCGTGCGCCCCACCGGCTCCGGCGCCACCGCCGACGCCGAGCTGAGCTACCGCGTCGCCGGCTACGACACGGCGCCGGTCGACGCCCGCCGCACCCTCACCCTCGGCCGCACCGCCGACGGCACGTGGTACGTCACCGCCGACGAGCCCGCCGAGCAGGCCGGGCAGCAGCTGTGGGACCAGGGGCAGGTGACCGTCGTCCAGGGCGCGCACAGCCTGGTGCTGGGCGCCGGCCGGCCCGCCGCCGACCTGCGCGCCTACGCCGGGCTCGCCGACCGCGCCGTCCCGGCCGTCTCCCGGGCGTGGGGCACGGACTGGGCCCGCCGGGTCGTCGTACTCGTCCCGCGCTCCCTGGCCGGCATGGGCGGGCTGCTCGGTTCGCCCGCGGCCAACTACCGGGGCATCGCCGCCGTCACGACCGGGGAGGCGGGCGGCTCCGGGCAGGCGCCCGCGGACCGGGTGGTGGTCAACCCGGAGGCGTACGCCGAACTCGGCGACCTCGGCAAGCAGGTCGTCCTCACCCACGAGACCACCCATGTGGCCACCCGCGCGCACACCACCGCCGCGACCCCGCTGTGGCTCTCCGAGGGCTACGCGGACTGGATCGGCTACCTCGGCACCGGCCGCACCCCCACCGAGGCCGCCCCGGAGCTGACCGGCGAGGTCCAGGCCGGGCACGTCCCGGCCGCGCTGCCCGGCGACAAGGACTTCGGCTTCACCAGCGACCCGGCCAAGCTGGCCGAGGCCTACGAGAGCGGCTGGCTGGCCTGCCGGATGATCGCCGGCCACTGGGGCACGGCCCGGCTCGACGCCTTCTACCGCGCCGTGGGCGCCCACCCGCGGCGGGCGGGCGCGGTCGAGTCCTCCCTGGAGAAGGTGCTCGGCACCACACCGGAGGCGTTCACCGCGCAGTGGCGGGCGTACATCAGGGCTCAGCTCGGCTGAGCTTCTCCAGCGCCTCACGCAGCCAGGCTCAGGAGGAGACCGGGGCCTGCCGGGAACGGGACGGCTGGGGCGGCAGCGGGGCGGCGGGGGAGGGCGTGACGGTCGCGCGCCACAGCCGGCGGCCCGCCGTGAGGGAGGCCGCGACCAGCAGGCCGTTGCGGACCAGCATCAGCAGCACGCCGTACCGGTCGCTCATCACCACGTGCCCGAAGCCGAGCGGGAACTCCAGCACCGTCACGAAGGAGGCGACCACCACCATCAGCGCGGGCGCCCCCATCCGGCTCGCCCGGTACGACAGACAGACCGCGGCGAGACCCACCAGCCACACCAGGTACTGCGGGCTGATCACCCGGCTGGTGACCGTGAACAGCAGCACCGCCGTGAACGCCGCGTCCGCGAGGGTGTCCGGCGTCCGGCGCACCGCCCGCAGCCGCCACAGCAGCAGCCAGCCGAACGCGGCCCCGGTCAGCGCCAGCGCCGCCGTGCTGACCTGGTCCACATGCGGGCCGAGGAACTCGATCGAGCCGTAGTTCAGCAGCACCTGGCCGCTCCAGCCGAAGTGCCGGGCCACGTGGAAGACCAGCGCGCCCAGCGACTCCACCTCGGTGCCCCGGTCCCGCTGGAAGGTCAGGAAGGCGAAGGCGCCCGGCATGGACACCGCGAACACCGCCGCGAGCCCGGCCGCCGTCACGGCCGCGGCCGCCCATGCCCGCCGGCGCACGACACCGACCAGCAGCAGCGCCGGCCACACCTTCAGCAGCGCCCCGAACGCGGTCAGCGCGCCCATCACCCGCGGATGCCGGACCCCGGCGAGCAGCGCCGCCACGGCCACCGCGGTCACCATCACGTCGTAGCGGGCGTACACCGTCGGGCCGAGCAGCGGCACGCCCGCCACCCACACCCAGGCCCCGCGCGGCGACCGGCCGGGGCGCCCCGCCGGATACAGCAGCAGCTGCAGCACGACCGCGTCGGCGAGGAAGGCGAGCATGAAGAAGGCGTGCGCGTACGACAGGAAGGGCAGGAGGGCGGGGGCGAGGACGGGGAGGGCGGCGGCGGGCGGGTACTGCCAGGTCACGTCGTCCAGCGGAAACGTTCCCTGCCGCAGGACCTCGTACCAGCCGCGGTAGGTCACCGACACGTCGGAGGTGACGTCCAGCCCTCCGGGGAAGACCCACACCTGGAAGACGAACAGCAGCAGCACCAGACGGGTGACGCCCCAGGTCGCGAGCAGCCATGCCAGGGACCGCCCGGCGCCTTTGGTCTCCACGTGATCCCCTTGCCGTCCGGTTCCGGTTCGATAGCCGCGTCGCGGACCATGATGTCGTGCGCGGCCGTGTACCTGCCACAGACCCGGCCGCGCACAGCCCATTCGGTCGCGGCCGGGTACGTCCCGTTCGGTAAGGTCGGCGACGATGCACAAGACCCTGATCGTCACCAACGACTTCCCGCCCCGGCCGGGCGGCATCCAGGCGTTCCTGCACAACATGGCCCTGCGCCTGGACCCGGACCGGCTGGTCGTCTACGCCTCCACCTGGAAGCGGAGCCGGGAGGGCGTTGAGGCCACGGCCGCCTTCGACGCCGAGCAGCCCTTCACCGTCGTACGCGACCCTACGACCATGCTGCTGCCCACCCCGCAGGCGACCCGGCGCGCCGCCGGGCTGCTGCGCGAGCACGGCTGCACGTCGGTGTGGTTCGGTGCGGCGGCACCGCTCGGCCTCATGGCCCCGGCCCTGCGCAAGGCCGGTGCCCAGCGGCTGGTCGCCACCACCCATGGGCACGAGGCCGGCTGGGCCCAGCTGCCCGCCGCCCGGCAGCTGCTGCGCCGGATCGGCGAGTCGACGGACACGATCACCTATCTGGGTGAGTACACACGGTCGCGCATCGCCCCGGCCCTCACCCCGCGGGCGGCCGGCCGCATGGTCCAGCTGCCGCCCGGGGTCGACGAGAAGATCTTCCACCCCGGCTCCGGCGGCGACGAGGTCCGCGCCCGCCTCGGCCTCACCGACCGCCCGGTCGTGGTCTGCGTCTCCCGGCTGGTCCCGCGCAAGGGCCAGGACACGCTGATCCGGGCCATGCCCCGCATCCTCGCGGCCGAGCCCGACACCGTGCTGCTCGTCGTCGGCGGCGGCCCCTACGAGCAGGACCTGCGCCGACTGGCCCGCGAGAGCGGCGTCGAGGCCTCGGTCCGTTTCACCGGCGCGGTCCCCTGGTCCGAGCTGCCGGCCCACTACGGCGCCGGGGACGTCTTCGCCATGCCCTGCCGGACGCGACGGGGCGGCCTGGACGTGGAGGGCCTCGGCATCGTCTACCTGGAGGCCTCCGCGACCGGTCTCCCGGTCGTGGCCGGCGACTCCGGCGGCGCCCCCGACGCGGTCCTGGACGGCGAGACCGGGTGGGTCGTCAGGGGAGGCTCCCCCGAGGAGGCGGCCGACCGCATCGTGCCCTTGCTGGGCGATTCCGGACTGCGCCGCAGGATGGGCGAGCGGGGCCGGCAGTGGGTGGAGGAGCGCTGGCGCTGGGACCTGCTGGCGGAGAAGCTCAAAGCCCTCCTCTAAAACGTTCCGGAGAGTCTAGGCGGAACCGGAAAATCCGCACATGCTGCGCGCATGGCAGCAAAACTGATAGAGCGTCAGCTGGCAGAGCGTCAACTGACCAGACGCCACATCCTGGGCATGATCGCCCTCCAGACCGCCGCCACGGCCGGTCTCACCCGCATCGGTCTCCAGTCCGCGCACGCCGCCGAACCGCCCGAGGCCGACAACTCCCCGGCCATCGTGGTCGGTTCGGGCTACGGCGGCGCCGTCGCAGCCCTCCGGCTCGGCCAGGCCGGCATCCGCACCCTCGTCCTGGAGATGGGGCAGCTGTGGAACACCGCCGGCGCCGACGGCAAGGTCTTCTGCTCCACCCTCGCCCCCGACCAGCGGTCCATGTGGTTCCGCAGCCGCACCGAGGCCCCGCTCGCGACCTTCCTCTGGCTGGACGTCGTCAACAAGGACATCAGCCCCTACCCCGGCGTCCTGGACCGCGTGCACTACGACAACATGTCCGTCTACGTCGGCCGGGGCGTCGGCGGCGGCTCGCTCGTCAACGGCGGCATGGCGGTCACACCCGTGAAGTCGTACTTCGCCGAGCAGTTCCCGACCGTCGACGCCGACGAGATGTACGGCACCTACTACCCGCGCGCCCGGGCCGCGCTCGGCGTCAACACGATCGACCCGGCCTGGTTCGAGTCCACCGAGTGGTACCGGTTCGCCCGCACCTCCCGGAAGGCGGCGGGCAACGCGGGCCTGAAGACCACCTTCGTGCCCAACGTCTACGACTTCGGCTACATGCAGCAGGAGGCCGCCGGCACGGCCACGAGGTCCGCGCTCGCCGGGGAGGTCATCTACGGCAACAACCACGGCAAGCGCAGCCTCGACAAGACCTATCTGGCCGCCGCCCTCGGCACCGGGAACGTCACGGTCAACACCCTGGAGAAGGTCACGTCGGTCAGCCGCGCGAGCGACGGGTCGTACGTCCTGAGCACCGACCGGACCGACACCACCGGCGCGGTCGTGGAGAGACGGCAGTACAGCTGCACGTACCTCTTCCTCGGCGGCGGCAGCCTCGGCACCACCGAACTCCTCGTCCGCGCCCGGGACACCGGCACCCTGCCCGGCCTGACCGCCGACGTCGGCGCCGGCTGGGGCACCAACGGCAACACCATGCTCGGCCGCGCCAACCACGTCTGGGACACCGTCGGCGCGAACCAGGCCACCATGCCGGTGCTGGGCATCGACGACTGGGCCAACACCGGCAACCCGGTCTTCGCCGAGATCGCCCCGCTGCCCATGGGGTTCGAGCACTGGATCAGCCTCTATCTGGCGATCACCAAGAACCCCGAGCGGGCGTCGTTCTCGTACGACTCCTCGTCCGGGGCGGTGAAACTCGGCTGGACCCCCGCCCAGAGCGCGGTCTCGGTGGCTATGGCCAAGAAGCTGTTCGACCGGATCAACCTGGCCAACGCCACCATCTACCGCTACGACCTGTTCGGCTCCACGAGCAAGGTCTTCGCCGACGACTTCTGCTACCACCCGCTCGGCGGCTGCGTCCTCGGCAGGGCGACCGACGACTACGGCCGGGTGAAGGGCTACGACCGGCTCTACGTCACCGACGGCTCGCTCGTGCCCGGCAACATCGGCGTGAACCCGTTCGTCACCATCACCGCGCTCGCCGAACGCACGATGGCGCGGGTCCTCGCCGAGGACACCGCGCCATGACGCACCGTCAGGAGGCACTGATGGGTGACTACTTCGCGTAGATGGCCTCGATCTCGGATGCGTAGTCCTTCGCCACCACGTTCCGCTTCAGCTTCAGCGACGGGGTGAGGTGGCCCGACTCCTCCGTGAACTGGGAGGACAGAATGCGGAACTTCCGCACCGATTCCGCCTTCGACACCGCGGCGTTGCCGTCGTCGACCGCCGCCTGGATCGCCGCGACCAGGTCCGGATCGTCCTTCAGCGACGCCGCGGTGGAGCCCGCAGGCTTGCCGTGCTCTTCGGCCCAACGGCCCAGGAACTCGTCGTCGATGGTGACCAGCGCGCCCACGAACGGCCGCCCGTCGCCCACCACCATGCACTCCGCGACCAGCGCGTGCGCCCGGATCCGGTCCTCGATCACGGCCGGGGCGACGTTCTTGCCGCCCGCGGTGACGATGATCTCCTTCTTGCGGCCGGTGATCCTGAGGTAGCCGTCCTCGTCCAGGGTGCCGATGTCACCGGTGTGGAACCAGCCGTCGGCCAGCGCCTCCGCGGTCGCGCCCGGGTTGTTCCAGTACTCCTTGAACAGGTGCTCGCCGTGCAGCAGCACCTCGCCGTCGTCCGCTATCCGGACCACCGAGCCGGGCAGCGGCTGGCCGACCGTGCCGATCTTCTGCCGGTCCCACGGGTTGAACGCCGTCGCCGCGCAGGACTCGGTCAGGCCGTAGCCCTCCAGCACCGTGAAGCCGATGCCGCGGAAGAAGTGGCCGAGCCGCTCGCCCAAGGGGGCGCCGCCGGAGATGGCGTACTCGCCCCGGCCGCCGAGCACCGCGCGCAGCTTGCTGTAGACCAGCCGGTCGAAGACCTTGTGCTTGACCTTCAGTCCGAACGACGGCCCGGAGGCGCTGTCCAGCGCCTTGCTGTAGGCGATCGCGGTGTCCGCCGCCTTGTCGAAGACCGCGCCCTTGCCGTCCGCCTGCGCCTTGGCGCGCGCGGAGTTGTAGACCTTCTCGAAGACGCGCGGGACACCGAGGACCAGCGTCGGCCGGAAGGCGGCCAGTTCGTCGGTGAGGTGCTTGATGTCCGGGACACAGCCCAGCTTGATCGGCGCCATCATCGGGGCGATCTGCACGAGCCGGCCGAAGACGTGCGCGAGCGGCAGGAAGAGCAGCACCGAGCACTCGCCGGTGCGGAACAGCGGGCGCAGTCGCTCCACGATGTTGCCGCACTCGGCGAAGAAGCTGCGGTGGGTGAGCACACAGCCCTTGGGGCGGCCGGTCGTACCGCTCGTGTACACGATGGTCGCCGGGTCGTCGGCCCTGGCGAGCGAGCTGCGCTCCTCCACCGTCTGGTCCGACACGTCCTGCCCGAGCCGGCCCAGCTCCTCCACGCCGCCGGCCTCGATCTGCCAGACGTGCTTGAGGGCGGGCAGCGACTCGCGCACCGACTCCACGGCCGCCGCGTGGGAGTCCAGCTCCACCACGCACGCGGTCGCGCCCGAGTCGGACAGGATCCACTGCACCTGCTCCGGCGAGCTGGTCTCGTACACCGGCACGGTGACCGCGCCCGCGCTCCAGATCGCGAAGTCCATGAGCGTCCACTCATAGCGGGTGCGGGACATCAGGCCCACCCGGTCGCCCGGCTGCACCCCGGCCGCGATGAGGCCCTTGGCGGCGGTGTGCACCTCGGCGAGGAACTGCCGGGCCGTCACGTCCTGCCAGACCCCGCCGACCTTGCGGGCGATGACGGCGACGTCCGGATGCTGCGCGGCGTTTCTGCGGACGATGTCGGTCAGGTTGCCGTCCGCAGGGACCTCGTACAAAGCCGGAAGGCTGAACTCGCGCAAGACTGCTGCTCCTCATAGGGCGCCGGCGCCACGACACTGTGTGATGCGACGGTGCGGTCCAAGGCTCGGGCTGGTGCTCGGGTCTTCGGTGGTTGAAATCCAGAGCACGACTGGACGGCCCGGACGTTACCCGCCGGTATGGCGTTCCCGACAGGGGGTCCGGGCGAGATGTTCGCTGCGTCACACACGATGGCGTTCCTTCCGCGCACAGTAGTCCACGGCCGAACCGACCGGCGAGTAACCGCAGGCCGGGCCGCCACTGTTCACGCACACCGCACACGCCTACGCTTGATCGCCATGGCATCCACACCCGCCGGTAACCGGAACGCCGGAATACGCAGGACACGCGGCACACGCGTCCACGTGGTCAGCGACGTGCACGGCAACGCCCGGGACCTGGCCCGGGCCGGCGAGGGTGCCGACGCCCTGATCTGCCTGGGCGACCTCGTCCTCTTCCTCGACTACGCCGACCACTCGCGCGGCATCTTCCCCGACCTGTTCGGCAAGGAGAACGCCGACCGCATCGTCGAGCTGCGCACCGCCCGCCGCTTCGAGGAGGCCCGGGAGTTCGGTGCACGGCTGTGGGCCGGCATCGGCGCCGACCGGGCCGGGGCCATCGAGAAGGCGGTGCGCAAGCAGTACGCCGAGATGTTCGCCGTGTTCCCCACCCCTACGTACGCCACCTACGGAAATGTCGACATGCCGCCTTTGTGGCGGGAGTACGCCCGGCCCGGCACCACCGTCCTCGACGGCCAGCGGGTGGAGATCGGTGGCCGCACCTTCGGCTTCGTCGGCGGCGGCCTGAAGACGCCCATGCGCACGCCGTACGAGATCGACGACGAGGAGTACGCGGCGAAGATCGAGGCGGTCGGCGAGGTCGACGTGCTGTGCACGCACATCCCGCCGGAGGTCCCCGAGCTGGTCTACGACACCGTCGCCCGCCGCTTCGAGCGCGGCAGCCGCGCCCTGCTGGCCGCCATCCGCCGCACCAGACCCCGGTATTCGCTCTTCGGGCACGTCCACCAGCCGCTCGTGCGCCGGATGCGGATAGGCGCGACCGAGTGCGTGAACGTGGGGCACTTCGCCGGGACCGGCAGGCCGTGGGCGCTCGAATGGTGATCAGCGGGACACGCAGTGAAGGCGGCAGGTCGGCGGCGCGGTAGCCTTCACGCTGCACACACGTGCGCACGACGACCTCAGTACGGCCCGCATCTGGAGGAGCCACGGCGATGGCGGAACACACCAGCTCGAGCATCACGATCGAGGCGGCACCGGCCGACGTCATGGCGGTGATCGCCGACTTCGCGCGCTACCCGGACTGGACCGGCGAGGTGAAGGAGGCGGAGGTCCTCGCGACCGACGGCCAGGGCCGCGCCGAGCAGGTCCGCCTGGTCATGGACGCCGGCGCGATCAAGGACGACCAGACCCTCGCCTACACCTGGACCGGCGCGAACGAGGTCTCCTGGAGCCTGGTGAAGTCCCAGATGCTCCGCTCCCTCGACGGCTCCTACCTCCTCCAGCCGGCCGGCCAGGGCGCCACCGAGGTCACCTACCGGCTCACCGTCGACGTCAAGATCCCCATGCTCGGCATGATCAAGCGCAAGGCGGAAAAGGTCATCATCGACCGGGCGCTGGCCGGTCTGAAGAAGAGGGTGGAGTCGGGCGAGCAGTAACCCGGCCCGCAGCACGGGGCACCGGTCCAACGCCCCGCGGCCCTGCAGTCCGTTACGGTTCACCCTCATGCGCACCATCCTGATCACGGGCCCCGGCGGCAGCGGTCGTACCACGATCGCCGCCGCGACTGCGCTCACCGCCGCCCGCGAGGGCACCAGAACCCTCCTGCTGAGCGCCGACCGCACCGACACCCCCGGCGCGGCCCTGGGCTCCGCGACAGGGCCGGCGCCGCAGGAAACCGCGCCGAACCTCACCACCTGGCGGCCCGACGCGGCCGACCGCTTCCGCGAGGACCTGACCGCCTTCCAGTCCCGCGCCGCGAACGTCCTCGACCTGCTCGGCGCCTCCCGCCTGGACGCGGAGGAGGTCACCCCGCTGCCCGGGGCCGAGGAGCTGTCCTTCCTGCGCGCGCTCAGGGACGCCGCCCTCAGCGAGCGCTACGACCTCCTCGTCGTCGACCTCCCGCCGCTCCCGCAGGCCCTGGCGCTGCTCGCCCTGCCCGAGGAACTGCGCCGCTATCTGCGCCGGCTGCTCCCGCCCGAGCGGCAGGCGGCCCGCGCCCTGCGCCCGGTCCTCGGCCGGCTGGCCGGGGTGCCGATGCCCGCCGACTGGCTGTACGAGACGGCGGCCCGCTGGGACGTCGAACTCGCCGCCGTCGAGGCCGTCCTCACCGACCGCGCCACCGCCGTACGCCTGGTCGCCGAGCCCGGCCCGGCCGGCGCCGACGCCGTGCGCACCGCCGGCCTCGGCCTCGCCCTGCGCGGCCTGCGCACCGAGGCCCTGATCGCCAACCGCACCCTGCCCGAGACCGGGCCGGACAGCTGGCCGGCCGCGCTCCTCGCCCAGCAGCGCAAGACCCTCGCCGACTGGCAGGAACAGCCGTACGACGTCCACCCCGTCGCCCACCTGGGCCGCGACCCGCGCGGCGACGACGACCTCGCGGACCTCGCCGTACCCCGCGTCAACCCGTCGCCCGCCCCGGTCGGGTGGCCCGTCACCGACCGGATCGCCGGGGACGGCGTGCTGGTCTGGCACATCCCGCTGCCCGGCGCGATACGGGACGAGCTGGACCTGATCCGGCGCGGCGACGAAGTCGTGATCGCCGCCGGCCCGTTCCGCCGGATTGTTCCGCTGCCCTCGGCCCTGCGCCGCTGCACCGTCGCCGGCGCCGCACTGCGCGAGGGCGAGCTGTGCATCCGGTTCGCCCCTGACCCGGACCTGTGGCCCGCCGCCGGACGATGAACCGGGTACGCCCGTTCGGGTAACGTCGTACAGGCGAACCGTAGTCAGGAGTCCGCCATGAGCGAAGAGCGCCCCGCATCCGACTCGCACGAGGAAAAGGCATACGGGAAACAGGGCCGGGCGACCGACGCCGACGCCTGGGCCACCGCCTGTGCCGAGGACCTCGCCGCCGAGAAGGCCCGCCGCCGCGCCGGGCACGGCCCGCAGCCCGGCTCGGCCGCCGAGGAACTGAAGAAGTTCGTGGACACGGTGGCCGACAAGCTCTCCGGCCTGCAGTCACCCCTCCTCGGCGGCCTCGCCGGACCGGCCGCCCAGCAGATGGTGCGCCAGGTCGTACAGCAGGCCAAGGCCGCCGTCGAGCCCGTCGTGGAGCGCAACCCGGACGTCTTCGACCACCTGGCCGCGGCCGGCGGCGAGCTGCTCGCCGCCTACCGGTCCGCCGTCCAGGGCCAGGAGCGCCGCTGGACCGCCCGCACGGCCGAGGACCTGACCCGCGAGCGGCCCGAGGACCCGGGCGACCGGCGCGAGCGCCGGGACCCGGGCGAGGGCACAGGTCCGGGGGAGCGGATCGACCTGGACTGAAGCGCTCCCACGGCAGGGCCTCGGGTACGGTTGGCCGTAGCGGGGCTCGACCGAAACTGAGGGATTCATGGGACTCACCATCGGCGTCGACATCGGCGGCACCAAGATTGCGGCCGGCGTGGTCGACGAGGAAGGAAACATCCTCTCGACCCACAAGGTGCCGACCCCGGGCACGCCCGAGGCGATCGTGGACGCCATCGCCTCCGCCGTGGAGGGCGCGCGCGCCGGGCACGAGATCGTCGGCGTGGGCATCGGTGCGGCCGGTTACGTCAACCGGCAGCGCTCGACGGTGTACTTCGCGCCGAACATCGACTGGCGCCAGGAGCCGCTGAAGGAGAAGGTCGAGGCCCGCGTGGGCCTCCCGGTCGTGGTCGAGAACGACGCCAACGCCGCCGCCTGGGGCGAGTACAAGTTCGGCGCCGGCAAGGGCCACCGCAACGTCATCTGCATCACGCTCGGCACCGGCCTCGGCGGCGGCATCATCATCGGCAACAAGCTGCGCCGCGGGCACTTCGGCGTGGCCGCCGAGTTCGGCCACATCCGGATGGTCCCGGACGGCCTGCTGTGCGGCTGCGGCTCGCAGGGCTGCTGGGAGCAGTACGCCTCCGGCCGTGCCCTGGTCCGCTACGCCAAGCAGCGCGCCAACGCCACCCCCGAGCACGCGGAGCTGCTGCTCTCGCTCGGCGACGGCACCCCCGAGGGCATCGAGGGCAAGCACATCTCCATGGCCGCCCGTCAGGGCGACCCGGTGGCCGTCGACTCCTACCGCGAGCTGGCCCGCTGGGCCGGCGCCGGCCTTGCCGACCTGGCCTCGCTCTTCGACCCGTCCGCGTTCATCGTCGGCGGCGGCCTGTCCGACGAGGGCGAACTGGTCCTCGACCCGATCCGCAAGTCCTACAAGCGCTGGCTGGTCGGCGGCAACTGGCGCCCGGTGGCCGACGTGATCGCGGCGCAGCTGGGCAACAAGGCGGGCCTGGTGGGCGCGGCGGACCTGGCGCGGGAGCCCGACCCGATCATGTGAGAAGCCGTACGACAGTGCCCGCCGCGTCCGGTCCCGGGACGGGCGGGCATCGTCGTACGCCGGCGGGCATCGTCGTATGTTGAGCGGCATGGCGACCAGCACGCTGCTTCCCAACTCCCGTACCGAATCCGATGGTTCCGCGGTCATCCGCGTCCTGAGCTACAACATCCGCTCGATGCGCGACGACACCGCTGCCCTCGCCCGGGTGATCACCGCCTGCGCCCCCGACCTGGTCCTCGTCCAGGAAGCCCCCCGCTTCTTCCGCTGGCGCAAGAAGCTGGCCCGGCTGGCGGCGGCCTCCGGCCAGGTCGTCCTCACCGGCGGCGCCACCGCGGCAGGCCCGGCGATCCTCTGCTCGCTCCGTGTCACGGTCGAGCGCACCGAGGACGTCCTCCTTCCGCTCACCCCCGGACTCCACCGGCGCGGCTTCGCCACGGCCGTGATCCGTGTCGGCGGGGCCCGGCTGGGGGTGATCAGCTGTCATCTGAGCCTGGACGACAAGGAGCGGTACGAGCAGGGCGGCCTGCTCCTCGACCGCGTCGCCGGGCTCGGCGCCGAGCACGCCGTCGCCGGCGGCGACCTCAACGAAGGCCCCGGCGGCGCCGCGTTCGGGCGGCTCTCCGCGAGCCTCCAGGACTGCCGCGTAGTGGCCCCTTGGGGCGGCGAGACCACCTGGCCGCACAGCGACCCTCCGCAGCGCATCGACGCCGTCTTCGCGACCAAGGGCATCGAGGTGCTCGGCTGCGGGGTGCCGATCGGGCAGCCGGGCGTCACCCGCGCCGATCTGACCGCGGCCACGGACCATCTCCCGGTCCTCGCCGCCCTGCGGGTACCGGCGACGTGAGCACTGCCTGATCAGTCGGAGGAGTTCAGACCACCGCGCCCCGCCCCGGGTCGTCGTCCTCGTCGTCGTCCGTGCGCATCCGCGCCACCAGCGTGGCGAAGCCGCCGAGGAAGCCGCCGATGCCCAGGGTGGTCAGCCACCACGTCATGTCCCAGCCGAACAGCACCGCCAGCAGGAGCAGCACCGGGCCGCCGACCACCCCGAGCCAGGCGAACTTGGCGGTGGTGTCCGCGGTCGGCAGCGGGGGCGGCTCCGGCGGGACGAAATGGCCCTCGTCGTCCTCGTCGAAGTCGTCCTCGGAGGGCTCCGGAGCCCTGTGGTCGCGCGGGCCGATGCCGGGCGCGAAGGTGACCGAGCTGCCCAGCGGGCGGACGGGCGGCGGAGAGGCGGAGTCGTCCTTCCCGCTCCTGCCGTCCTGCGCGGTGTCCGCCTCAACGTCCTTCTCCGGGAGCGCGAGGTCCTGCACCGGCTTGAAGGGTCTGGCGCCCGGCGGGTCCGGCGGCTCCTCGCCGTACCCGGCGACGATGGCCCGCCAGGCGGCGTCCTCGTCGAAGGGCGCCCCCTGGTCGTCCGGCTCGCGACCCTCGCGGTCCGAGTCGTGCTCAGCCAACTGCGGCCGTCCCTTCCTTGCCGTCCTTGCCGACACCGGGCGCGAGCCGGCCGATGAAAGCGAGGCTCTCCTCGAAGATCCGGTCCGCATCCTCGTCCAACGTCGCCACGTGGTAGCTCTGTTCCAGCACGATCTCCGTCACGTCCGTGGACGACACCCGGCTCAGCACCCGGGCCGAGTCGACGGCCGGCACGACGTGGTCCTGCGCGCTGCGCAGCAGCAGCAACGGCTGGGTGACCTGGGGCAGCTCGCCGTCCAGCCGGCGCAGGAACACCCGCAGCGAGTGCGCCGCGTGCAGCGGCACCCGGTCGTAGCCCAGCTCCGCCGCGCCCTCCTTGGCGATGTCGCTGGCGATGCCCTTCGTCGTGCGCACGAGGTGCCGGGCCACCGGAAGGGCGTACGCCGACAGGCCGTGCACCTTGTTCGCCGGATTGACGACCACCGCGCCCGTGACCCGCGCGCCGTGCCGGGCCGCGAGCCTGAGGGCCAGGGCGCCGCCCATCGACAGGCCCGCGACGAACACCTGCGAGCAGCGCTCGGAGAGCAGGCGCAGCTCGCGGTCCACCTCCGCGTACCAGTCCTGCCAGCCTGTGACCTGCATGTCCTCCCAGCGGGTGCCGTGGCCGGGCAGCAGCGGCAGCGACACGGTCAGGCCGTGGGCCGCGTGGTGCTCCGCCCAGGGGCGCAGCGACTGGGGCGAGCCGGTGAAGCCGTGGCAGAGGAGGACCCCCGCCTCCCCGCCCTCGTGGCGGTACGGCTCGGCTCCGGGGAGAAGTGGCATGTGCTTCACCGTACGCGACCGCACTGACACCGACCAGGGTCGTCGGGCCCTTTGACGGTCCTCCGGGTTAAGGTCTGTTCGACGGAAACGGGAGGCACACGGGTGTTGTA
The DNA here is from genome assembly GCF_001636945.3 of Streptomyces sp. FXJ1.172. Classification (NCBI taxonomy): domain Bacteria; kingdom Bacillati; phylum Actinomycetota; class Actinomycetes; order Kitasatosporales; family Streptomycetaceae; genus Streptomyces; species Streptomyces sp. FXJ1.172. Next base: position 6,712,419 of record NZ_CP119133.2, read on the forward strand.
CGGCACGATGAAGGTCGCCATCGGAGGGCCGCTGAAGGTCGCCTTCAGGCCCTGGGTGGAGGGGCTGGAGAACATCCCGGCCGAGGGCGCGGCCATCCTGGCGAGCAATCACCTGTCCTTCTCGGACTCGTTCTTCCTGCCCGCCGTCCTGGACCGCAAGGTCACCTTCATCGCGAAGGCCGAGTACTTCACCACCCCGGGCGTGAAGGGCCGGCTGACGGCGGCCTTCTTCAAGGGCGTCGGACAGCTGCCGGTGGACCGCTCCGGGGCGCGCGGCGCCGGCGAGGCCGCGATCAAGAGCGGCATAGAGGTGCTCGAGCGCGGCGAGCTGTTCGGCATCTATCCCGAGGGCACCCGCTCGCCCGACGGCCGGCTCTACCGGGGCAAGCCCGGCGGCCTCGCGCGCGTGGCGCTCGCCACCGGCGCTCCGGTCATCCCCGTGGCGATGATCGACACGGAGAAGATCCAGCCGCCCGGCAAGGTGATGCCGAAGCTGATGCGGCCCGGCATCCGGATCGGCAAGCCGCTGGACTTCAGCCGCTACCACGGCATGGAGCACGACCGCTTCGTCCTGCGCGCCCTGACCGACGAGGTCATGTACGAGATCATGAAGCTCTCCGGCCAGGAGTACGTCGACATGTACGCGACCGCCGCCAAGCGGCAGATCGCGGAGGCGGCGAAGGCGGCCAAGGAAGCGGAGAAGGCCAAGGAGGCCGAGAAGAAGGCGGAAGCCCAAGGGGCTTGACCGAGAGGCCTGACCGAGGGGCGGGGGACCGGGGGAGATGCCCGAGCGCGAGCGCGTGATACGGATGTCGGTCGAGCTGCCGCTGTGGCGCGCGCTCGCCGGCTACCGCGTCCTGACCATGCTGTACGCGATCGGCCTGGGCATCACCAGGCACTCCCTCTTCGGGCGTCCCTGGGTCGCCGTGTGCTACTTCGCCGTCCTGTTCGTGTGGACCCTCGCCACCCTGCCGAGGGTGCGCAACGCGGTGAGCTGCACCAAGCGCTTCCTGGCCGCCGACCTGGCCATCGCCCTCACCGGCGTCCTGATCACCCCGCTCGCCGACAGCCACCAGCCGGTCGCGGGCGGCCCCACCCTGCCGTCGATATGGACCGAAGGCGCGGTGCTGGCCTTCGCGATCAAGGGCGGCTGGCACTGGGCCGCCGTCGCCTCCACGCCGGTTGCGCTGGCCAACCTGGTCGAACGCGGCCATCCCGCCCGGGACACGGTGAACAGCCTGATCCTCGTCTGGGTGGCCTCCCTCGCCATCGGCTACGTCGTGGAGGTCGCCCGCGCCTCCGAGCGCACCCTCGCCCGCGCCCTGGAGATCGAGGCCGCGACCCGGGAGCGGGAGCGGCTCGCCCGGGACATCCACGACAGCGTGCTGCAGGTGCTGGCGATGGTGCAGCGGCGCGGCGCGGTCATCGGCGGCGAGGCGGCGGAGCTGGGGCGGCTCGCGGGCGAACAGGAGGTGGCGCTGCGCACGCTGGTCTCCGGCGGTCCGCTGCCGGTCTCCCGGATGTCGCCGGGCGCCGCCGGAGCCGTCGTACGCGGCGCCGGGGGGCCGGACGACGAGGGCGTGGTGGATCTGTGCACGCTGCTGATGCCCTTCGCGGGCGCCCGGGTGAGCCTGGCCGAGCCCGGCGCGCCGGTCGAACTGCCCGCTTCGGCCGCGCGGGAGCTGGCCGCCGCCGTCGGGGCCGCCCTGGACAACGTACGCGAGCACGCGGGCGAGGGGGCCCGGGCCTGGATCCTGGTCGAGGACGAGCCGGACGAGGTCCTCGTGACCGTCCGGGACGACGGACCCGGCATCCCCGAGGGCCGGCTCGCCCAGGCCGAGGGCGAGGGCCGGCTCGGGGTCGCCCAGTCCATCCGCGGCCGGCTGCGCGACCTGGGCGGCAGTGCCGAACTCGGCTCCGTCCCCGGGCAGGGCACGGAAGTGGAACTGAAGGTACCGAAGAACGCGAAGGCGGGGCGGCGATGAGCGAGCAGCAGGACCCGATCAAGGTCATGGTGGTGGACGACCACCCCATGTGGCGCGACGCGGTCGCCCGGGACCTGGCCGAGTCCGGCTTCGACGTGGTCGCCACCGCCGGCGACGGCGAGCAGGCGGTCCGCCGCGCCAAGGCCGCCGCCCCCGACGTCCTCGTCCTGGACCTCAACCTGCCCGCCAAGCCCGGCGTCCAGGTGTGCAAGGAACTGGTCGGCCACAACCCGGCGTTGCGCGTCCTCGTCCTGTCCGCGAGCGGCGAGCACGCCGACGTCCTGGAGGCGGTGAAGTCCGGCGCGACCGGCTATCTGCTGAAGTCGGCCTCCACCGAGGACCTGCTGGACGCCGTGCGCCGTACCGCCGTCGGCGACCCGGTGTTCACCCCGGGCCTCGCCGGACTGGTCCTCGGCGAGTACCGCCGCCTGGCCTGCGAACCGGCCCCCGCCCCGGACGCCGACGAGCCGGGCGCACCCCGGCTGACGGACCGGGAGACGGAGGTGCTGCGGCTGGTCGCCAAGGGGCTGAGCTACAAGCAGATCGCCGAACGCCTCGTCATCTCCCACCGCACGGTGCAGAACCACGTCCAGAACACCCTCGGCAAGCTCCAGTTGCACAACCGGGTCGAGCTGGTGCGCTACGCCATCGAGCGCGGACTCGACGACGAGTAGGACCGCCGGGCCCGCTCCGGCCGTGCACCGGAATCACCCGTCCCGCCCCTCCCTATGTGACGTAAGTCACCGTAGCGTGACCAAGTGTCAGGAAACCGCGGTGAAGGGACTTTTCCATGCGGGTCGGAGTACTGACCGGAGGCGGCGACTGCCCCGGGCTCAACGCCGTCATCCGGGGCATCGTCCGCAAGGGCGTGCAGGAGTACGGCTATGACTTCGTCGGCTTCCGGGACGGCTGGCGCGGTCCTCTCGAGGGCGACACCGTCCGTCTCGACATCCCCGCGGTGCGCGGCATCCTGCCCCGCGGCGGCACGATCCTCGGCTCTTCGCGAACGAACCCCCTCAAGGCGGACAACGGCGTCCGCCGGATCAAGGACAACCTCGCCAAGCTGGACGTCCAGGCCCTCATCGCGATCGGCGGCGAGGACACCCTGGGCGTCGCCGCACGGCTGTCCGACGAGTACGCGGTGCCCTGCGTCGGGGTGCCCAAGACGATCGACAACGACCTGTCGGCCACCGACTACACCTTCGGCTTCGACACCGCCGTCAACATCGCCACCGAGGCCATCGACCGGCTGCACACCACCGCCGAGTCCCATATGCGGGTCCTGGTCGTGGAGGTGATGGGCCGGCACGCCGGCTGGATCGCCATCCACTCGGGGCTGGCCGGCGGCGCCAACGTCATCCTCATCCCCGAGCGGCGCTTCGACATCGAGCAGGTCTGCGCCTGGGTGACCTCCCGCTTCAGGGCGTCGTACGCGCCGATCGTGGTCGTCGCCGAGGGCGCCATGCCCAAGGACGGCGAACTGGTCCTCAAGGACGGCTCGTTGGACTCCTTCGGGCACGTCCGGCTCTCCGGGGTCGGCGAGTGGCTGGCCAAGGAGATCGAGAGCCGCACCGGCAAGGAGGCCCGCACCACCGTCCTCGGCCACGTCCAGCGCGGCGGCACGCCCAGCGCCTTCGACCGCTGGCTCGCCACCCGCTTCGGCCTGCACGCCATCGACTGCGTCCACGACGGCGACTTCGGCACCATGGTCGCCCTGCGCGCCACCGACATCGTCCGTGTCCCGCTGGCCGCGGCCACGGCCAAGCTGAAGACCGTGGACCCGAAGCTGTACGAGGAGGTCGGGGTCTTCTTCGGCTGACAGTCCGGTCCGGGCCCGGGGACCGAGCGGTCCCCGGGCCCGCCCGCTCATCTCGCGCTGCTCGCCCCGCGCAGCCGGCCGACCAGCTCCCGCACGATCGCGGCCCCGTTCAGAGTGAGGACCGACTCGGGATGGAACTGCACCCCGGCGAAGCCCGGACCCCGCAGGGCGTGCACCTCGTGCGAGCCGCTCCGGCTCACCTCCACGCCGTGCGCAGCCAGCTCCCGCGCCGCGTCCTCGTCGCACCGCGCCACGAAGCTGTTGTAGAACCCGACGGTCTCCTGTCGCCCGAACAGGTCCACGCTCGTCTGCGCTCCCTGGTACGGCACCTCCTTGCGGACGATGTCCAGGCCAAGCTCGGCCGCGATCAGCTCATGGCCGAGGCAGACCCCCAGCACCCCGTGCCGGTGCTCCCGGAGCACCGTGGCGGTCAGCTCCCGCAGCAACCGCATCTTCGGGTCGGCCAGGTCACAGGGGTCGCCCGGGCCGGGACCGAGCACCATCAGGCCCTGGTGCCCGAGCACGGCCGCCCGCAGCCCCGGCTCGTCGTACCGCCGTACGGTCACCTCCAGGCCGCCCGAGCGCAGCACGTGCGCCAGCATCGCCGTGAAGGTGTCCTCGCCGTCCACGACGAGGGCGTGGCCCTCGACCGCCGGCAGCCGTTCCTGCATCCGCAGCCAGAACGGGGCGAGCGAGGCCCGCCGCCCGTCCAGCGCGGCCCGCACCCGCGGGTCGTCGGCGAGCCGGGGCCGCTCCCGCTCCGCGCGCGGCCGGGCCGGCCGTACCCCGAGGGCCGCCAGCACACCGGCCGCCTTCGCATGCGTCTCCGCGACCTCGCCCGCCGGGTCCGAACCGCGCACCAGCGTCGCCCCGACCGGGACCCGCAGCTGCCCCTCGGCACAGATGTCGGCGGTGCGGATCAGGATGGGGGAGTCCAGTGTCTGCGCACCGCCGCAGTCCCGCCCGAGCAGCGCCAGCGCCCCCGCGTAGTAGCCGCGCCCCCCGGTCTCGTACCGCTCGATCACCCGGCAGGCGTTCTGCACCGGCGAGCCGGTGACGGTCGCCGCGAACATGGTCTCCTTCAGCACCTCCCGCGCGTCCAGGGAAGACTTGCCGCGCAGTTCGTACTCGGTGTGCGCGAGGTGGGCCATCTCCTTCAGCCGCGGTCCGACGACGACCCCGCCCATGTCGCCGACGGTGCACATCATCTTCAGCTCCTCGTCGACGACCATCGACAGCTCCTCGATCTCCTTGCCGTCGGCGAGGAAGGAGAGCAGGTGCTCCGGGGTCGGGCCCTGGGCGGGATACCGGTACGTGCCGCTGATCGGGTTCATCACGACCGTGCCGCCGGACATCCGCACATGCACCTCCGGGCTCGCGCCCACCAGCGTCCGGTCCCCGGTGTGCACCACGAACGTCCAGTACGCCCCCCGCTCGCCCGCCAGCAGCCGCCGGAACAGCGCGAGCGCGTCCGCGCGCCCGAAGCCCGGGATCCTGCCCCCGTAGGTGCGCCGGATCACGAAGTTCGCGCCCTCGCCCCGGCCGATCTCCTCGGCCAGCACCCGCCCGACGGTCTCGGCGTACTCCTCGTCGTCGACGTCGAAACCGCCGTCCTCGACCCGCACCTCGTGCGCCGGGAGCCGCTCCAGCGCCTCCTCGAGGGGGATCTCGTACGACTGCTCGGGGGTGAGCACCAGCAGCGGGGTGGCGTCGTCACGGACGTCGAAGCCACGTTCGCGGATCTGCCGGAACGGGACGAGGGCGAGGCCCTCGTCCGGCAGGTCGGCCAGCCGCTCGCGGCTGCTCACCGGGCCGAGCAGCAGTTCCACCACGTTCTCGTCCCGGCCGGGCGTACGGCGGCGGAGCAGGGCGAAGGGACGGGGGTCGTGCAACAGGTCCTGGAGATCCACGGGTGCTCCTTCTCGATCTTCTGACAGAGAGGAACGACCCCGGAACGCACCGAAGGCCGCCCCTCGGGCGGCCTTCGCGAAGTCTGGATACGCGCAGTCAGCGGGCCGCCGGAGAAGCGGTCCACCACCAGTTCTGGGTGCAGTTCTGGGTCGAAAGCGCGAACATGCCAGGAACTCTACCGCACCCGGCACCGGTCCACGGGTCAAACGGCGCGTCTCACCCTTCGAGCCAGAAATCAACGCACGCGGCGCGACCCCGTAATGTTTACGAGGTGACCGTGAACGCTAAGACCAGCGAGAGCGCTGGCAACACCTGGCGAAACCTGCCCGCGGCGCAGCAGCCCGAGTACCCCGACGCCGAGGCTCTGCGCGCAGTGATCGCGGACCTCGAGTCGTATCCGCCGCTCGTCTTCGCGGGCGAGTGCGACCAGCTGCGCGCCCGGATGGCGGCCGTCGCCAAGGGAGAGGCGTTCCTCCTCCAGGGCGGCGACTGTGCCGAGGCCTTCGACGCGGTGTCCGCCGACCACATCCGCAACAAGCTGAAGACGCTGCTCCAGATGGGTGCCGTCCTCACCTACGCGGCCGCCGTGCCCGTGGTGAAGGTCGGCCGGATCGCGGGGCAGTACTCCAAGCCGCGCTCCAAGCCGACCGAGACCCGCGACGGCGTGACGCTCCCGGTGTACCGGGGCGACTCCGTCAACGGTTTCGACTTCACCGAGGCGTCCCGCATCCCGGACCCCGAGCGGCTCAAGCACATGTACCACGCCTCGGCGTCCACGCTGAACCTGGTGCGCGCCTTCACCACCGGCGGTTACGCCGACCTGCGCCAGGTGCACGCCTGGAACCAGGACTTCGTCCGCACCTCGCCGTCGGGCCAGCGCTACGAGCAGCTCGCGCGGGAGATCGACAACGCGCTGAACTTCATGCGGGCCTGCGGCACGGACCCGGAGGAGTTCAAGACCGTCGAGCTGTTCTCCTCGCACGAGGCGCTGCTGCTGGACTACGAGTCCGCCCTGACCCGGGTCGACTCCCGCACCGGCAAGCTGTACGACGTCTCCGCGCACATGGTGTGGATCGGCGAGCGCACCCGCCAGCTGGACGGGGCGCACATCGAGTTCGCCTCGAAGATCCGCAACCCGCTCGGCATCAAGCTCGGCCCGACGACGACGGCCGAGGACGCGCTGAAGTACATCGACCGCCTCGACCCCGACCGGGAGCCGGGCCGGCTGACGTTCATCGTCCGCATGGGCGCCGACAAGATCCGCGACAAGCTCCCCGAGCTGGTCGAGAAGGTCACGGCGTCCGGCGCGACGGTGGCCTGGGTGACCGACCCGATGCACGGCAACACCTTCGAGGCGGCCTCCGGGCACAAGACCCGCCGCTTCGACGACGTGCTGGACGAGGTCAAGGGATTCTTCGAGGTCCACAAGGCCCTCGGCACCCACCCGGGCGGCATCCATGTCGAGCTGACCGGCGACGACGTCACCGAGTGCGTGGGCGGCGGCGACGAGATCTTCGTCGACGACCTGCACCAGCGCTACGAGACGGCCTGCGACCCGCGGCTGAACCGCAGCCAGTCGCTCGACCTGGCGTTCCTCGTCGCGGAGATGTACCGGGACCAGTAGGACCGGCAGGTCCCCGTGGGCGATCTGGGGCGCGGATCACATCCGATCCGCGCCCTTCCCCACTTTTGCGGACCCTGCCCGACGGGTAAGGTTAGGTTTGCCTCACCGATCAAGGGGATGGCAGTAGCACAGTGATCCCGTCGGGAGGTGAATCCGCGTGTACGTCTGCAGCTGCTTCGGCATCACCGAGGCCCAGGTCAAGCAGCACGCGGAGGACGGCGCCTGCACCCCCCGCCAGATAGCCTCCGCATGCAAGGCCGGCACGGACTGCGGCTCGTGCGTCCGCCGGATCCAGGCCCTCCTCGGCCGCGGCGCCTGCCCCCGCCGCGAGCTGGCCGACCAGGGCAGGCCGGTGCTCGCCGAGCTGCCCGGCGCCGTCGGCCTGGACGAGGCCGCCTAGCTGTGCTGTCCGGTCAGCACGCCTAGCTGCTCTCGGGCTGCTCGATGATCTGCGAGATGTAGAGCGCCTCGCCGAGCTTCTCCACCAGTTCCAGCTGGGTGTCGAGGTAGTCGATGTGGTGCTCCTCGTCGGCGAGGATGTCCTCGAAGATGTTCGCGGACGTGATGTCGCCCTTCTCGCGCATCACCTTGACGCCCCGCTTCAGCCGGTCGATCGCCTCCACCTCGATCTGCCGGTCCGCCTCGAACATCTCCTTCACGGTCTGTCCCACGCGGACGTGGAAGAGCCGCTGGTAGTTCGGCAGCCCCTCCAGGAACAGGATCCGGTCGGTGAGCACCTCCGCGTGCTTCATCTCGTCGAACGACTCGTGCCGCGTGTACTTGGCGAGCTTGTACCAGCCGAAGTTCTCCTGCATCTTCGCGTGCAGGAAGTACTGGTTGATCGCGGTCAGCTCGCCGGTGAGCTGCTCGTTGAGGAATTCGATGACCTCGGGGTCGCCCTGCATCGCAGCGGCTCCTTCCACGGGAATCGGGGGAGGTGTGCGGCGGCATGATCGCACCGGCGACGAAGATCGTCCAGTAAGTGCGTACTTAGTAAGTAAGTGATTGCTTGATGTGAGTTGTCCGGTTCATGAATCCATGGTCAAGGGCACGGTCCGAGGTCTGTCAGGATGGATACATGGGTCATCCGGTGGAGCGAGAGTCTGGAGCAGCGGCAGGGTCCGAGCTTCCGCCGGGTCAGCGGCTCCAGCGCGGCTGGCCGGTCACCCACTACGGGCCCGTACCGAAGTTCCGGCCCGAGCGCTGGGAGTTCCGGGTCTTCGGCGCCACCGCCGACGGTGACAAGCACACCTGGGGCCACGAGGAGTTCACGGCGCTGCCGTACACCACCGTGGTGGCCGATCTGCACTGCGTGACCAAGTTCAGCATGATCGGCGCCGAGTGGGGCGGCGTCCCGGCCGCCGCGATCCTGGACCTGGCCCCGCCCGCCCCGGACGTCACCCATGTGATGGTCTGGGCGGAGTACGGCTTCAGCAGCAATCTGCGCCTGTCGGACTTCGCCTCCGACCGCACGATCTTCGCCACCCACAAGGACGGCGAACTCCTCACCGCCGAGCACGGCTTCCCGGTCCGCCTGATCGTGCCCCACCTGTACGCCTGGAAGGGCCCCAAGTGGGTCCGGGGCGTGGAGTACATGACCGCCGACCGCCGCGGCTTCTGGGAGGAGCGCGGCTACCACAACGTCGGCGACCCCTGGAAGGAACAGCGCTACTCCTACCAGGAGGGACCGGGCGACGGCCCGGAGCTGTAGCCCCGGGCGGGCGGGTCAGCCGTCGCGCAGCTTCTTCAGCCGCTCCACGTCCGCCGCGTGCCCCTCCTGGCCGCCGGGTGTCTCGATGACGAGCGGGACGCCCTCGGTCGCGGGGTGGGTCATCAGCGCGCGGAACGGGTCCTCGCCGATGTGGCCGGCGCCGATGTTCTCGTGCCGGTCCTTGTGGGCGCCGACCACGTCCTTGGAGTCGTTGGCGTGGATCAGCTTCAGCCGGCCCTCGCCGACGGTGTCCACCAGCAGGTCCAGCGTCTGGTGCATACCGCTCGGCCCGGTCAGGTCGTGTCCGGCGGCGAAGACGTGGCAGGTGTCCAGGCACACGCCCAGCTTCGGATGGGCGTCCAGCGCCTCGAAGTACGGCCCGAAGTCCCAGGTCCGGGAACACAGTGAGGCGCCCTGCCCGGCCGTCGACTCCAGCAGCAGGAACGGATCGTCGTCGTGGGTCAGCTCGTCCAGCAGCGGCAGCATGCGCTCCCGTACCTGCCGCAGCGCCACGGCCCGCTCCCGTCCGCCGGTCGCGCTCCCGGTGTGCACGACGACACCGAGCGCTCCGATCTCGCGCCCGCGCCGCAGCGAGTGCCGCAGCGACTGGACCGACAGCTCCACGGTCGCCTCGGTGTGCGAGCCGAAGTTGATCAGGTAGGGGGCGTGGACGTACGCCGGGACCGACTCCTCGGCGCAGGCCTCGCGGAACCTCTCGTCCTGCTGGGGGTTGCCGGCCGGCGTCGCCCAGCCGCGCGGGTTGGCCACGAAGACCTGCACGGTCTCCGCCCGCAGCGCACGGGCGTAGGACAGCCCCACGGAGTGCAGGCCGCCGGCCACGGGGACGTGCCCGCCGACGGGGTTGCGGGGCGGGGAAGGCCGGGGCGGTGAAGGCCGAAGGGACGACGACTGGTCGGGACTCACCCGTTCAGGGTGTCATGCCCGGCCGGGGCTCCCGTCACCGGATGGTGATCGTGATCGTCGAGCCCTTGGGGGCGGTGCCGCCGCCCTTGACCGACTGCTTCTTCACGGTGTCGCCGAACAGCCCGAGCAGGCCGCGGTCCTCGCTCACCTTGAAGCCGGCGCCCTCCAGCGCCTTGTGGGCGTCCTCCACGCTGTCGCCGGTCACGTCGGGCACCTCGACCATCTGCGGACCCTTGGACAGCGTCAGCGTCACCGTGTCGCCCTCGGCGGCCTGACTGCCGCCGCCTGGGCTCTGCTGGGCCACCTTGCCCTTGTCGTACTCGGAGTTGACCCGGTCCGGGGCGACGACCACGTTCAGCCCGGCGTCCGTCAGCTGCTGCCGGGCGTCCGCCGGATCGTCGCCGGTGACGTCCGGAACGTCGATCGGGCTGCCCTTGCTGACCGTCAGCGCGATCGCCGAGCCCGCGTGCCGCTTGGTCCCCGCCTGCGGTGCCGTGGCGATCACGGAGCCCTTGGCGACGCTGTCACTGAACTCGCGGGTGACCATGCCCGGCTCCAGCCCGTCCGCCTTCAGCCGCGCCCGCGCCTCGGCGAGCGTCCGGCCCGTCACATCCGGCACGTTCACCGTCTCCGGGCCCAGCGAGACGGTCAGCGTCACCGAGTCGTTGTCACGGATCCGGGATCCGGGCGCCGGGTCGGAGCTGATGACCGTGCCGCGCTGGACGGCGTCGTTGTACGCGCGCCTGACCTGCCCGACCTCCAGCCCGGCCGTCTCGAGCCGCGCCCGCGCCTGCGCCTCGGTCTTCGACAGCAGCGGCGGGACCTTCGTGAACTGGCCGGAGTTGATGTACCAGACACCCGCCCCCACGCCGAACACCACCAGGACGGCGGCGACGACCGTCAGCATCAGGCGCCTCGACCGGCGCGGCGGCACCGGCGGGGCCTGGAGCCGGCTGGTGTGCTGGACCGCGCCCCCGGCGGACGAGGCCGGCTCGTCCTCGTTCACGGGCAGCGGCCGGGATGGGGGTCCCCCCGCGCGAGCGAAGCCGAGCGTGGGGGAGGTCAGCGAGCGCGGTATCACGCTCGTACGGTCACCGGCGTTGTCGTGCTCCGCGGACAGCGCCTGCGGCGGCAGCGCGTCCAGCTGCTCGTCGCTCAGTGCCCGGCGTGCCTCGCGCACCCGGGCGAGCAGCGCCACGGCGTCCTGCGGCCGGCCGTCCGGGGTGCGCGCGGTGGCCGCCGCGACCAGCTGGTCCAGCTCGTACGGCAGCCCCGGCACCAGCGCCGAGGGCGGGGGCACGTCCTCGTGTATGTGCTTGTAGAGCACCAGGGCGGGGGAGTCGCCGGAGTGCGGCTTGTCGCCCGTCAGCATCTCGTAGAGCACCACACCGCACGCGTACACGTCGACGCGCGGGTCCGCGGTGCCCTGCTCCATCTGCTCGGGCGCGAGGTACGAGACGGTCCCGAGCACGGCGCCCGTGGTGCTGGTCACGGTGTCCACGGACCGCACCAGCCCGAAGTCGGCGACCTTGACCCGGCCGTCGTCGCCTATCAGCACGTTCTCGGGCTTCATGTCCCGGTGCACGAAACCGGCCCGGTGCGCGGCGCCGAGCGCGGCGAGCACCGGCTCCAGGATGTCCAGCGCGGCCCGCGGCTGCAGCGCGCCCCGCTCGCGCAGCACGTCCCGCAGGGTGCACCCGGCGACGTACTCCATCGCGAGGTACACGTACGACCCGTCGGCGCCCTGGTCGAAGACCTGGACGACATTGGGGTGGGCGAGCCGCGCGACGGACTTCGCCTCCCGGATGAACCGCTCGACGAAGGTGCCGTCGGCCGCGAGCGTCGGGTGCATCACCTTCAGCGCGAGGACGCGGTCCAGCCGGGTGTCCAGGGCCCGGTAGACCGTGGCCATCCCGCCGACGGCGATCCGCGCGTCGACGCGATAACGGCCGTCGAGCACCTGCCCGACGAGAGGGTCCTGAAGGGTCGTATCCACGAAAGGGGAGTCTACGAGGACCGACCGACAGTGCCGCACGCTGCGCTGCCGGGCGCACGGACTGCAGCCGAGCTGTGACGCTCGCGCGACCGGCGGGCCGGCAGCCAGTGCCCCGGCACTGGCCGGCACTAGAAGGCGGGGCGTTCGGGGTCCAGCCGGGCCAGCCCCCCCATCGGCGAGGAGGCCTCCGCGAAGTGCCGTCGCGGAATCCGCCCCGCCAGCCGGGCCAGCCGCCCCGCCTCCGTCGCGTGCCGCATCGCCGCCGCCATCAGCTCCGGCTCCTGCGCGCGCGTCACGGCGGAGGCGAGCATCACCCCCGCGCACCCCAGCTCCATCGCCAGCGCCACGTCGGACGCCGTGCCGGCCCCCGCGTCCAGGATCACCGGCACGCGCGCGTGCTCCACGATCAGCTGGAAATTGTGGGGGTTGCGGATCCCGAGCCCCGAACCGATCGGCGACCCCAGCGGCATCACCGCCGCGCACCCGACGTCCTCGAGTTTGCGCGCGAGCACCGGATCGTCGTTGGTGTACGGCAGCACCGTGAACCCGTCGTCCACCAGGGTCTCGGCCGCCTCCAGCAGCTCCACCGGATCCGGCAGCAGCGTGCGCTCGTCGGCGATGACCTCCAGCTTGACCAGATCCGTGCCCAGCGCCTCCCGGGCCAGCCGCGCGGTCAGCACCGCCTCCCCGGCGGTGAAACAGCCCGCCGTGTTCGGCAGCACCTGGATGCCCAGCTTCCGCAGCACCGACAGCACCGAGCCGTGCACGGAGGGGTCCACCCGCCGCATCGCGACCGTCGTCAGCTCCGTGCCGGAGGCGATGAGCGCCCGCTCCAGCACCTCCAGGCTGGGCGCACCGCCCGTGCCCATGATCAGCCGCGACGAGAACGCCGCAGCGCCGAGGACCAGGGAAGAATCGTCGGCCATGGCTCAGCCCCCCTGCACAGCGGTGAGGACTTCCACGCGGTCGCCCTCGCGCAAGGACGTGTCCGCCCACCGCGCGCGCGGGACGACGGTCTCGTTGACGGCCGCGGCCACCCCGGAGGGCGCGGCGGCCAGAGAGCGCACGACGGAGTCGAGCGCGGTGCCCGCGGCGACGTCCCGGCGCTCGCCGTTGACGGAGATGGAGACGGTGACGGAGGTGCTCATACGGGCTGCTCCTGGAGGACGGCGCCGAAGCGCAGCGGCGTGAACGGACGGGCCTCTTCCGGTAGTTCGCCGTCGGCCAGCAGCCGGGCCAGCACATCGCCGGTGACCGGCGTGAGCAGCACCCCGTTGCGGTGGTGCCCGGTGGCCAGCAGCAGCCCGTCGAGCCCGGACGGGCCGAGCAGGGGCGCGTTGTCGGGCGAGCCGGGGCGCAGCCCGGCGCGGGTCTCGGTGAGCGGCAGCTCGGTGATGCCCGGCACCAGCTCATGGGCGTCGCGCAGCAGCTCGTACACGCCGCCCGCGGTGACGGTCGTGTCCCAGCCCAGCTCCTCGCTGGTGGCGCCGACGACCAGCTCGCCGTTCTCGCGGGGCACCAGGTAGACATGACAGCCGCGGACGATGGCCCGCACGGTACGGCTCAGGAACGGCGCGTACGCGCCCGGCACGGCCAGCCGCAGCACCTGCCCCTTCACCGGCCGCACCGGCGGCACCAGCGCCTCGGGCACACCCGCGAGCCGCCCGCTGAGGCTTCCGGCCGCGAGGACCGTCTGCCCGGCGCGCAGCTCGGTGCCGTCGGCGAGGACGACCCCGGCGGCCCGGCCCCGCACGACGTCCAGCCGCTTCGCCCACGCGCGGTGGAAGACCACCCCGGCCCGCTCGCACGCGACCACGAGGGCCGCCGCGAGGCGCCGCGGGTCGATCTGGTGGTCGCCGTCCACCCGAAGCCCGCCGCGCACCACGGGCGACAGCATCGGCTCCAGGCGCCGGCACTCCCGCCCGGACAGCCACTCGGACTCCAGGCCGCAGCGCCGCTGCAGGGCGTGCAGTTCACGCAGGCCGGCGCGGTCGTCGGCGTCGAGCGCGACCTGGAGGGTGCCGCAGCGGCGGTAGCCGAGGTCGTGTCCGGTCAGGTCGGTCAGCTCGGCCGCGAAGAGGGGGTAGCGGCGGGCCGATTCCAGGTTCAGGGTGAGCAGGGTCTCCTCGCCGTAGTGCAGTTCGGTGACCGCGGCCAGCATCCCGGCCGCGACCTGCGCGGCCCCGCCGCCGGGCTCGGGGTCCACGACGGCCGTGGCGAGCCCGCGCTGCGCCGCGCGCCAGGCCGTGACCAGGCCGATGATCCCGCCCCCGATGACGAGGACGTCGGACGTACGTGACGACATGGGCGTCCAGCCCCTCCCTTCGCCGGCATGACCCGGATCAGGTTCGTACGGTCGGAGGCCGCCAGCCTCCCTCTCAGCCCGGTGCGTCCGGGCTCCCGCGAGTGCTTGTACGGAGGCCACCCTAGCCCGCCGCGCCCGGCACCCGTAAGAGAGCCCCGGTCCGTGGCCCGGCGCACGGGCGGTGTGGAGCAGGTCACCGAGTACGACCGCTGACTCACAATCCGTCACGTGTCTATGGTGATCAGGTGAGCGAGCACACAGCCCAGGAGGGCACGTCACAGGGGCGGCGCGTGGTCGTCGTCGGCGCGGGCATGGCCGGGGTGCAGACCGCGGTCGCGCTCCGGGAACAGGGCTTCAACGGCACCATCACCGTGATCGGCGCCGAGCCGCACCAGCCGTACGACCGGCCGCCGCTGTCGAAGGCCGTGCTGCTCGGCAAGGCCGAGGACTCCGCCTTCGAGGTGGACTTCGAGTCGCTCGGCGTCGAACTGCGGCTCGGCTGCGAGGTGCTGGGCCTGCGCCCCGCCGAGCACGAGCTGGACACCGAGGCCGGCCCGGTGGCGTACGACGTCCTGGTCCTCGCCACCGGCGCGGAGCCGGTCCTGCTGCCGGGCACCGAGGGCGTTGCCGGTGTGCATCTGCTGCGCACCCTGGACGACGCCGAGCGGCTGCGGCCCGTGCTCGCCCGCCAGCACGAGATCGTCGTCGTGGGCGCCGGCTGGATCGGCGCCGAGTTCGCCACGGCCGCGCGCGAGGCGGGCTGCGCGGTCACCGTCGTCGAGGCGGCCGACCGGCCGCTCGCGGGCGCCCTGCCCGCCGAGGTCGCGGCCCCCATGGCCCGCTGGTACGCCGACGCGGGGGCGGAGTTGCGCACCCGCGCGCGCGTGGAGCGCGTCGAGCCCGGTGCGGTGGTGCTCGCCGACGGCACGCGGCTGCCCGCGGGCGCTGTCGTCGTCGGCATCGGTGCCCGCCCCGCCACCGGCTGGCTGGCCGGCTCCGGTATCGAGCTGGGTCCGCACGGCGAGGTCTTCGCCGACGCCCACCTGCGCACCAGCGTCGAGAACGTGTACGCCGTCGGCGACTGCGCCTCCTTCCCGTCGGCCCGCTACGGGGAACGGCTGCTCGTCCACCACTGGGACAACGCCCTGCAGGGCCCGCGCACGGTCGCCGCGAACATCATGGGCGAGACCCTGACGGAGTACGACCCGGTGCCGTACTTCTGGTCCGAGCAGTTCGGCCGGTTCGTGCAGTACGCCGGGCACCACGCCGGGGCCGACCGCCTGGTGTGGCGCGGCGACCCGGCCGGCCCGGCCTGGACGGTGTGCTGGCTGTGCGAGGGCCGCCTGGTGGCCCTGCTCGCCGTGGGCCGCCCGCGTGATCTCGCGCAGGGGCGACGGCTGATCGAGGCGGGCCGCCGCATGGACGCGCAGGCCCTGGCGGACCCGGGCAGACCCCTGAAGGATGCAACGGCCGACTAGCACACCCTCCGGCTGGACCTGCCTGACTTCCGACTGTCAGTGGGGGATGGCAGGCTTGTTGACGTGACCGAGATTGACGCAAAGATCGATGCTCTCGTCCCCGCCTGGCTCACCCTGCCCGACATCGCCGAGATGCTCGGCGTCGAGGTGACGCGCGTGCGGCAGCTGGTCAAGGAGGGCCAGCTCATCGCCGTACGCCGAGGGGAGAACCGGGCGCTGCACGTCCCCGCCGCCTTCATCGACGGGGACAAGGTGGTCAAGGGCCTGTCCGGGACCCTGACACTCCTGCGGGACGACGGCTTCACGGTCGAAGAGATGATCGAGTGGCTCTTCACCCCCGACCCGACCCTGCCCGGCACCCCCGCGCAGGCCCTGAGTGAGAATCGCGGCACGGAGGTGAAGCGCCGCGCCCAGGCGCTCGCCGTCTGAGCCGACCCGTACCACGAGGTGTGGCGTGCGGGCCGTCGCAGCCCGCACGCCACCCGCGACAACCGACAGTGACGCCCACCCAGGGGGGACCCAGGCATGTCCGACACCGCACGCACCGCGCTCGCCGGCGCCCGCCTGTACCTGTGCACGGACGCGCGCAGGCGCCAGGGCGACCTGCCCGAGTTCCTGGACGCGGTCCTGTCCGGCGGCGTCGACATCGTGCAGCTGCGCGACAAGGGCATGGAGGCCGCCGAGGAGCTGGCACACCTGGAGGTCTTCGCCGACGCCTGCGCCCGGCACGGCAAGCTCCTCGCGGTCAACGACCGCGCGGACGTCGCCCACGCCGCCCGTGCCGATGTGCTCCACCTCGGCCAGGGCGACCTGCCGGTCCCCGCGGCCCGCGCCGTCCTCGGCGACGAGGTGCTGATCGGCCGCTCCACGCACGCCGAGTCCGAGGCTGCCGCGGCCGCCGCGCAGGACGGGGTGGACTACTTCTGCACGGGCCCCTGCTGGCCCACCCCCACCAAGCCCGGCCGCCACGCCCCCGGCCTCGACCTGGTGCGGTACACGGC
Source organism: Streptomyces sp. FXJ1.172 (assembly GCF_001636945.3). NCBI lineage: Bacteria > Bacillati > Actinomycetota > Actinomycetes > Kitasatosporales > Streptomycetaceae > Streptomyces > Streptomyces sp. FXJ1.172. Next base: position 6,729,173 of record NZ_CP119133.2, read on the forward strand.
CGCTCTGGGCACCGAGCGCCCGTGGTTCGCCATCGGCGGTATCGACCTGTCCAACCTCGACGAGGTACTGGACGCCGGCGCCCGCCGGGTGGTCGTCGTCCGCGCGATCACCGAGGCCGGCGATCCGGGAGCCGCCGCGGCGGAGTTCGCCAAGCGGCTGCGGCAGGCCTGACGGCGGCGGCCGCCGCCGGCCCTGTCCGGGCAGTGGTCCGGGCACGCGGCCAGGTGTTTGTCCGGGAATCTGTCCAAGGGATGGACAGCAGGCCGACAAATCGGGCAAATTTCCGGCGTCCGGTTGGGGGACCGTCCACCCCTGGCTAACCTGCCCGTATGGCCCTCGGAACCGCATCCACCAGGACTGATCGTGCACGCACCGTGCGCGACATCCTCGCCACCGGCAAGACGACGTACTCGTTCGAGTTCTCGGCGCCGAAGACCCCCAAGGGCGAGCGGAACCTGTGGAGCGCGCTCCGGCGGGTCGAGGCGGTCGCCCCCGACTTCGTCTCCGTGACCTACGGCGCCGGCGGATCCACCCGCGCGGGCACGGTCAAGGAGACCCAGCAGATCGTCGCCGACACCACGCTCACCCCCGTCGCCCACCTCACCGCGGTCGACCACTCCGTCGCCGAACTGCGCAACATCATCGGCCAGTACGCGGACGCCGGCATCCGCAACATGCTCGCGGTGCGCGGCGACCCGCCCGGCGACCCCATGGGCGCATGGGTCCCGCACCCCAAGGGCCTGGCCTACGCGGCCGAGCTCGTCCGGCTCATCAAGGAGTCGGGCGACTTCTGCGTGGGCGTCGCCGCGTTCCCGGAGATGCACCCGCGCTCCGCGGACTGGGACACCGACGTCGCCCACTTCGTGGACAAGTGCCGCGCGGGCGCCGACTACGCCATCACACAGATGTTCTTCCAGCCGGAGTCGTATCTCCGGCTGCGCGACCGCGTGGCGGCCGCGGGCTGTGACACCCCGGTGATTCCGGAGGTTTTGCCGGTCACCAGCGTGAAGATGCTGGAACGGCTGCCCAAACTCAGCAATGCGGTCTTCCCCGATGCCCTGAAAGAGCGGATCCTCACAGCAAAGGACGATCCGACGGCGGTACGCTCCATCGGTATCGACTTCGCCACGGAGTTCTGCGCTCGGCTGCTCGCCGAGGGAGTGCCCGGACTGCACTTCATCACGCTCAACAACTCCACGGCGACCCTGGAAATCTACGAGAACCTGGGCCTGCACCACCCCCCGCAGGCCTAGACCGGCCGCACCGCGATACGACACACTGCGTAGCGGTCACTGGGAGAGGGGCGTACATGGGCTGGACGGTCCTCTACATCGCGTTCGGCGTCGTCGCACTGTGGCTGCTCGGCGAGGTGCTGCTGCAGTACAAGGCGCGGCTGCGCTGGCGGCTGCTCGCCTTCGCCGGCTTCCTCGGTGTCGTGGTCGGTGTGCTGATGCCGTCCGTGATCGTGATCGGCGCGGGCGCCATCGCCTTCGCCGTCGGGCAGACCTACGTCACCCTCTCGTTCCGCCGCGGCTTCGCCGCCGGCTGGGCGGTCAAGCGGCCCGAAGGCGACACCGCCGCCGACTCCGGCGGCAGCAAGCGCCGCCGCGGCAGGCCGGACCGGCAGGATCCGGCGCCGGAGGTCTCCGACCTGGAGCCCGCCGGCCCCGAGGACGAGCGGGAGCCCGACCGGGCCGGCTACGCGCAGGGCCACGAGAACTACGACGACTACGACCGCGACGACGTCTTCACCCCGGTCCGGCCCGGCGAGCCCGCCGCCGAGACCACCGCCGTCTACGAGCCCCAGCCGATGCCCGAGGACACCGGCTCCTACGGCGTCTACGGCGACACCGCCACCCACGCGGCCCAGGCCCAGGGCGCCGGGCAGCAGGCCTACGCCTACGACTACTCCGGCTACGGCCAGCAGGGCTACGGCTACGACGCCGGCGCCCAGCAGGGCTACGCCAACTACTCCGACCCGTACATCGGCAGCCAGCCCTACGGCGGCTCCTACGACACCGGTTACTCCGGGCAGTACGGCCAGCAGGGCTATGCCCAGGACCCGTATGCCGGCGGCGGCTACGGCGAGACCCCGCCCGGCGGCGTGTGGGTGCCGCAGCAGCGCACCGACGAGAACTACGGCGGCGAACTCCCGCAGGAGCAGCCGTACCCGTACCAGAACAACGGGCAGGGCCATGGGCAGCAGCAGCCGCAGCCGGGCGCCGGATACGACGAGCAGTACCGTTTCTGAGGGCTGAGCCCGGCTCACTGGGAGCCGCGGAACTCCGGGCCTTCCACGATCAGCCCCGCCACCAGCGCGCCCGACATGCCCGCGTGCGGCAGCCCGCCGCCGGGGTGGGACCAGCCGCCGACCCGGTACAGGCCGGGCAGCGCTGTGGTGTTCGACGGATGCAGGAAACGGCCCCCGCCGGCGGCCAGTGAAGGAGCCGGCACCGCGCCGAGAAGGGCGCCCGTCTCGTCGTCGGTGTCGCCGGGGGTGCGCACCTCCTGCCACAGCACGCGGTCCCGAAGGCCCGGTATCGCGGCCTCGGCGGCTTCGAGGAGATGGTCCGCATACCGCCGGACCAGGCCCTCCTCCGTCCAGTCGGCGGCGCCCGGCACCACCGCGGACAGCACCACGGACTCGTGCCCGTCGTCCGGCCTGAGCGCGGGGTCGCCGGGGCGCAGCACGGTCACCGTGGGCCGCGGCGGCCGGTCCGCCGCCGCGGAGGCCAGGAAGTCCAGCTCGGACCGAGGGGCCGGCGCGTGGACGACCGTGCGGTGCGCGGCACCCGGCTCGCGCCCGCCGCGCAGGGCCAGCAGCACGGCGAACCGCCCCGGACGGGTCATGAACGGATCGGCCTGGACATCCCCGTCCTTGTCCAGCGGACGGTCCGTCATCGCCTTCAACCGGGCCGGGTCCACGTCCGCCACGACATGGCCGGCCTCGGCCACCGTGCCGTCCCGCAGCTCCACACCCGCGGCCCGCCCGTCCTTGTCCAGGATGCGCACGACCTCCGCGTCGAAGACGAACTCGACCCGCCGTTTCACGCACCGCTCGTACACCGTGCGCGCCAACTCCCGGATGCCGCCGCGCACATACCAGGTGCCGAAGGCATGCTCCATGTAGGGCAGCACGGCCGCGCTCGCCGGAGCGGTCCGCGGATCGAGGCCGTGACCGAGCGCGCAGCTCTCCAGCAGGGCCGTCAGCCGCTCGTCGCGCAGCTCCCAAGCGCCGATCTCGGCCAGCGTGCTCGCGCGCCGGGTGCGCAGCAGCCGCTTGTGCGGGACGCCCGGATACGGCTCCTTCTCGGCCAGCACCTGCCAGTTGGGCCACAGCGGCTCCTCCAGCAGCGGCCGGCGGGTGCGGTCCCAGGCCTCCCGGGCCCGCACCAGGAACTCGCCCCACCGCTCGCCCGCGCCGCCGCCCAGCGCCTCGTCCAGGGCCGCGACCACGCCCGCGCGCGAGGCGTTCGGCAGGCACACCTCGCTGCCGTCCGCGAAGACATGCCGCGAGGACGGGTCGACCTGGACCAGCTCGACACAGTCCTCCAGCGGCTCCTTGCCGGTCTTGACGAACAGATCGCGGTACACGGCGGGCAGCGTCAGCAGGCCCGGGCCCGTGTCGAAGCCGAACCCGTCCCGCTCCCGGCGGCGCACCGCACCGCCGTACGTCTCCGTACGCTCGTACACCGTCACCCGGTGGCCCGCGACGGCCAGCCGGGCGGCGGCCGCCATCGCGCCCATCCCGGCGCCGATCACCGCAATCCGTGCCATGCCTGCGACTTTATCGACCGCCACTGACAATCCGGTCCGGGGGCCGGTCGGGACGACCGCGGGGCCGGCCGGTGCCGTCGAGCCGCCGGTGGTGCTTTCCGGGGGACACGGCCCTGGGGCCCTGGGCGTGGGCGCGCGTGCCCACGGCTGAGTATCCGTACCTAGGCCGCGAGATGAGTACCCGCGCGGATGGGGCGAGACCCGCGGGGACGGGACAGTGGAGGCACGGCAAGGGGCGCGGCCCGGCACCGCCGGCACGGGGCGGCGGAACGGCGCCCGCCACCTGGCCGCTCCTTCCGCCGATCCGTCGGCGGAAGCGAGTCGGGGGACCCGGGGGAGCGACCACCCACGGGGGACCAGCGGGGGAGAACCGTACGGGGGAGTACGGGGAACAAGGGGAAACGGGAAGGCGCCGGTCCGGCAGCGGACCGGCGCCTTTCCCATGTGGTCCGGAACCTTTCACGCGCGGTCCGGAGGTCTTCCCGTGAGGGTGCGGAGGAGGGCCGCTCAGACCCTGCCGCTCACGCGCCCCTGCAGCAGCCGGGACAGGGCCGCGTGGACGTCGTCCAGGGAGCGCTCCGGCTGGAAGGACTTCCAGTCCAGCGCGGCCACCAGGACCATGCCGACCAGCGCGGCCGCCGTCAGCTGCACATCGATCTCGTCGCTGAACTCCCCGGCAGCCACGCCCTCGCGCAGGACCCCCTCGACCACCGCGACGGCCTCCTGCCGGACCACCATCAGCGTGGACTGCCAGGCCCGGTTGGTGCGCCACAGCTCGGCCACGTACAGCTGGGTGAAGGCCGGGTAGCGGTCGATGAAGACCAGGCCTGCGCGGACCATCGCGTCCAGCGCGTCCACCTTGCTGCCGCCCTCGCGCGCGGTCTGCTCCGCGGCCTCCTTCAACGAGGCGGTGAGCAGGCCCACGCCGTGCCGCAGCAGCTCCTCGAAGAGGACCGACTTGCTCGCGAAGTTGTAGTAGACCGTGCCTTTCGCGACCCCGGCCCGCTCGGCGATCTCGTCCACCGTGGTCGCCGAGAAGCCCTGCTCGGCGATGAGCGTGACGGCCGCCTCGTAGAGCTTCTGCCGGGTGGCCTCGCGGCGCGTGCTGCCGCCGGACCTGGCGCTGCTGCTTTCCATGGCCCCGATTCTCACAGGTACGCGCCCGTGCGGGACGCCACCGGGGATCAAAGGCTCAGCTCCGGATGCAGCCGGTCCAGCGTCCACACCTGGCGGCGCCGGGCCGCGAGGGCGGTCAGGGCGAGCGCCCCGGCGGTGAACGCGGCGAGCACGGCGCACGCCTGCCAGACCGGGCCGAGCCCACCGCCCGTGATCAGCCGGCGCAGCGCCTCCACGATGTAGCTCATCGGCAGGAACGGGTGGATCGCGTTGAAGAAGCCCGGACTGGTCTGCACGGGATACGTGCCGCCCGCCGAGGTCAGCTGGAGCATCAGCAGCGCCAGCACCAGGATCCGGCCCGCCGCGCCGAAGCGGGCGTTCAGCCACTGCACGATCGCCGCGAAGCACGCCGTGACCAGGAACAGGAAGCCGATCGTGCCGGCCGCGCGCAGCATCTGCAGACCGATCGCCCAGTGCAGCACGGCCATCAGCGCGGACACCTGGAGCACGCCCACGGCGACCACCGGCAGCCAGCCCGCGAGCGCGGCCCGCCACGCGGACGAACCGGCCGACAGGGCACGCCGGTTGAGCGGCTGGATCAGCATGTAGGCCACCATCGCGCCCACCCAGAGGGACAGCGGGATGAAGTACGGGGCGAACCCTGTGCCGTAGTTCGGCGCCCGGTGCAGGTCCTGGGAGGCCAGCTGGACCGGGTCGGCCATCACACCGGTGCGTGTGTCGCGCTCGCGCTTGTCGTAGTCCGGGATCTTCTTCGCGCCGTCGTGCAGCCCGCCGGCGAGTTTCCCGGAGCCGTCGGACAGCTTGAACAGGCCGCCGTTGAGGGTCTGGGCGCCCGAGGCGGCCGTGCCGATGCCCGTGTCCAGCGTGTCCGCGCCGGCCTCGGCGGTGCCGAGTCCGGTGTGCAGCTTCTTGGCTCCCGCGGCGACCTTCTGCGCGCCGTCGTTCAGTTTGTTGATCTTCGTGACGGCGTCGTCGGCGTCCTCGTACAGGTGCGGTGCGCGCGCGGCCAGGGCGTCGGCCTGCGTCTGGAGCGTGCCCAGGTTGGCCCGCATCGTCTTCAGGTCGCCGTCCTGGTCGGCGACCAGCGTGTCGAGGTCGTCGGCGACGGTGGCGACCTCGGCGGTGGCCGTCCTGGCCCGTTTCAGGTCCGCGCACGCCGGGTCGGGCAGGGGCGCGTTCTCGCAGCGCGCCCGGTAGATCGCGTCCATGACGGCCGAGGAGGCGTGCACGGTCCTGTCGGCGGCGGGCGCGAGCTTCATCAGGACGTCGAGGTTGTCCTTGACCGTCCTGGCCGAGTCGGAGACCAGCCGGGCGGTGTCCCCGATGGTCTTCTCGTTGTCCTTGAGGAACGGGCCGGCCTTGCCGTAGACGCCGTTGACCTTGTCGGCGAGCGCCTGGGTGCCGTCGGCGACCTGCCGGGACCCGTCCTGGAGGTCACCGGCGCCCGTGTTCAGCTTCTTCAGGCCCTTGGCCAGCTTGCCGCTGCCGCTCTTGGCGTCCTTCAGGCCGTCGGCGAGATCCTTGGATCCCTTCTCCGCCCTGCCGATGCCGCTGTTCAGCTTGTCGGCGCCCTCGGCGGCGGTGACGGTCTTGCCGTGGATGTCGGAGAAGGAGACGAAGATCTTGTCCAGGAAGGAGCGGGAGGCCTTGGCGGAGGCGGCCGAGCGCACCTCGTTGAAGACGGTCCGGGAGATCTGGCCGACGATGTAGTTGTTCGCGTCGTTGGTGCGCACCTGAAGGGCGCCGGTCTCCGGGGAGTCACCGGAACTGGACGCGATCCGCCCGCTGAAGTCGGCCGGCATGGTCAACGACAGGTAGTACGTGCCGTTTTCGACGCCCTCACGCGCCTCCTCGTCGCTCACCTCGTGCCAGTCGAAGGTCCGGCTGTCGCGCAGCCCGGCGACGATGTCGTCCCCGGCGGTGATCTTCTTCCCGCCGGCCGTGGCGCCCTTGTCGTCGTTGACCAGGGCCACCGGGATGCGGTCCAGGCGGCCGTAGGGGTCCCAGAACGACCAGAGGTACAGGGCTCCGTAGAGCAGCGGCAGCACGAGCAGCGCGACCAGGGCGGCGCGCGGCAGCTTCCCGCGTCCGAAGCGCCTCAGCTCGAGCGCGGCCAGCCTAGGCGAGCGCATCGGCGTCCTCCTTGGGGTCGCTCTTCTCGCCGCTCTCGCCGGCGCTCGTGCCGGCCGTGGCTCGCCCGCCGGCCGTGGCCCCGGTGTCCTTCGCCCCGGTTTCTACGGCCACGCAGTCCACGGGCGCGGTGCGGCAGACGGCCACGACCGTCGTCCCCGCGCGCGTGAGGGAGCGCAGCAGGTCCCAGGCCTCGGCGCGCTCGGCGTCCGAGAGCTTCAGGTCGATGTCGTCGACGCCGAGCAGCCCGGGCCGGCCGAGCAGCGCCAAAGCGATGGACAGCCGCAGCTCCTGGAGCCGCTCCAGGTCGCGTACGGCCGTGCGGGAGCCTTTGGGCAGCGTCTCGAGGTCGAGTCCGGCGGCGGCCAGGGCCTCGTCGACGCGCAGCCGTGCTGTGTGCGCGCGCTGGGCGTGGGGGCGCAGCAGATCGCGCAGCGAGTCGCCGAACCGGCTCTGCAGCAGCGCCCGTTCGCGCAGGTGCTCGCCGACGGTCAGGGCCGGCTCCAGGTCGGTCACCCCGGCCACGTTGGCTACCGCGCTGATCCGGCGCAGCGCGGCCATGCGCCTCGGGAGCGCGAGCCCGCCGACGGCGGCCGTGCCCTCGGCGGGCTTCATCCGCCCGGTGAGCGCGAGCAGCAAGGACGTACGGCCGGAGCCGGACGGTCCCTCGATCGCGATGAGCGAGCCGGGCTCCGCGTCGAGGGTGATGCCGCGGAAGGCCCACCCCCGCGGTCCCTTGAGCCCGAGTCCCTCGGCCCTGACGTCCACGCCGTCCACAAGCCCCCCTGCCTGATCACCCGTTTTTGAACTGACTGGTCAGTGCAAAAATACGCCCGAACCTGCGATCGAAGCAAAGCCCCAGGTCAGAAGGGATTGTCAGTGCCATACCTCACGATGGGCACATACGGCACCCGTGCCGTCACCCAGACGACAGGAGGTTCGTCATGGCCAACCCGTCCGCCGCCGCCCGCCGGCGCCGCGCCACCGGCCCTGCCCCCTCACTGACCGGCCCGGCGAGCGACGTCCACCCCGTGCTCCGCCGGACCACGGCCCCGCCCGCCGCCCTCGACCTGCTCGCCCAGGCCCGCGCCGGACTGGAGGAGGCCGCCGTCCTGGAAACGCCGAACGAGCGCTATGCGACGGCCCACCTCGCCGCCCTGCGCACCGCCGCCGCCGTGCTCGCCGCCCGGGGACGGCCCGAGACCAACCCGCGCCGCCGCGCCCGGATCCGCAGCGCCTGGGAGGTGCTGCCCGAGATCGCACCCGAACTGACCGAGTGGAGCGCCCTGTTCGCCTCGGGCGCCGCCCGCCGCGCCCGCGCCGAGGCCGGCATCCAGGGCGCGGCCGGACAGCGCGACGCCGACGACCTGATACGCGACGTCGGGATGTTCCTGCGCATCGTGGAGCGGATGCTCGTCCTCCAGCCCGTCCTGCCCCAGCCGCGCAGGGACGCACGGGACACCGGGGAAGAGGCCGGTCCGAGAGCACGCGGTGACCTTCCGGACGCGGGCTGACCATGCGGAAGTCCGCCGTGCGAGACGCACCGCGTCCCGTCCGGCCGCGGTGACCGGCGGGGCGCCGGAGGCAATAGGGTGGAGGTCGCCTGAAGCGTTCCGCCTGCCGAGGAGTCAACTGCCGTGTCGGACCCGACGCGCCCCCGCGCCTCTCTCCGTACCGCCGTGGTCTGGGAGGTCCTCCAGGACGCTCTCGACCGCCGGGTCAAGGCCACGGGCCGGGACTCGCTGGACGTCCTCGACACCGGAGGCGGCAGCGGCAACTTCGCCGTGCCGCTCGCCCGGCTCGGCCACCACGTCACCGTGGTCGACCCCAGCCCGAACGCGCTGTTCGCGCTGGAGCGCAGGGCCGCCGAGGCCGGCGTCGCCGACCGGGTCCGGGGCGTCCAGGGCGACGCCCACGGTCTGTTCGAGGTGGTCGAGCGGGGCGGCTACGACGCCGTGCTGTGCCATGGCGTCCTGGAGTACGTCGACGACCCGGCCGAGGGCGTGCGCAACGCGGTCGCCGCACTGCGCACGGAGGGCGTCCTCAGCCTGCTCGCCGCCGGTCTCGGCGGTGCCGTGCTCGCGCGCGCCCTCGCCGGCCACTTCACCGAGGCCCGGCAGGCGCTCCAGGCCCCCGACGGCCGCTGGGGCGCCGGCGATCCGATGCCGCGCCGGTTCACCGCCGAGCAGCTCACCGCGCTCGTCGAGGGCGCGGGCCTGACCATCGGCGCCGTGCACGGAGTGCGGGTCTTCGCCGACCTCGTCCCCGGCGTCCTGGTGGACACCGAGCCCGGCGCCCTCGATGCGTTGTTGAAGCTGGAGGCCGCCGCGGCCGAGTTGCCGGCGTTCCACTCCGTCGCCACCCAGCTGCATGTGCTCGGTGAGACGCCGGGTGCCGCCGGGGCCTGAACGCACTGCCAGGACCCGCCGCTGATCAGGGCCTCGAGGGCGGATGGAGTACGACACAAGACCCCCCGAACGAGGGGTTTGCGCCGTATGATCGAGGTGCACCACCCGGCATGACGGGTCGGCCGCAGGGGAATGGAAGCCTCAGCGAGCCGGGACGGCCATGACGGTTCCGGTTGGCCAATTGGCGTAGAGGGGCGGGTTTCACGGGGGCGATTCCCTGCCTATCCTGAAGGGACCCCCCGGGTCGCCCCGGCGACTGCACGATGAGGAGGACTCCGTGCCGCTCTCGGAGCACGAGCAGCGCATGCTCGAGCAGATGGAGCGAGCGCTGTACGCCGAAGATCCCAAGTTCGCGTCGGCGCTTGAGGGAAGCGGACTGCGCACGTACACCCGGCGCCGGGTCTACCAGGCGGTCGCAGGCTTTCTCGTAGGTATCGCGCTCCTCATGGCCGGAATGGTCGCGCAGCTGATCTGGGTCAGCGTGGTGGGTTTCCTCGTCATGCTGGGCTGCGCCGTCCTCGCCGTCACCGGCTGGCGCAAGGCCCCGAAGCCGGGCGAACAGCCCGCGGGCGCCACTCGCCGCCCGGTGCGCCCGAAGCGCTCCATGATGGACCGGATCGAGGAGCGCTGGCAGCGCCGCCGGGACGAACAGGGCCATTAGCGCCGTCCGGCGCTTTCCGCCGGAACCGACGGACAACGTGTGAGGGGCGACCACCCAAGGTGGTCGCCCCTCACACGTTGTGTCTCAGCTCCGCTGCTCCGACGGACGGCGCAGGCTCGGCCGGGCCGCCGACACCCGGACCCGGAGCACCGACCAGCGAGCCGAGAGCGCCCACAGCACCCGCACCGCCGAGCGGGGCAGGAACAGCGCCCGCAGCCGCGCACCGGCACCGACCGCACCGCGCAGCCCCTCGATCACCCGGCGCACATCCTCCGCCGCACCCGCCGCCGGGCGCGGCCGCGGTGCGTACAGCACCTGCTCCACAGCGTCCGCCACCCGGTGCACCGCGGCACCGGCCGCCGCATCCAGCTCGCCGAGCCGGACGATCCGCTCGGCCGCACTGCGCGCCGTCAGCGACTCGTCCGGCGCGATGCCGTAGTCCCAGGCGCTGTCCGTCAGCTCCTGCCAGGCAGCCAGGGTGTGCGCCGCCGCACCCTCCTCGGTGCGGGCATGCGCCCCCAGCCGCACCGACCGTATCCGCGCCCGCCACAGCAGCGGCGACAGCGGAACGGCCAGCACCACGAGCGCGGCCAGCCCGATCAGCAGGGCCCACCACGGACCCGCGCCCCCGCCACCGCTGTGCGGGGCCGCCGCGGCGGACGCGGTGCCGCAGTCCTGAAGCCTGATCAGCTCGGGTGAGCAGCTCTCGCTGGGCGAGGCGGCCGCCGAGGGCGCCGCGGACGACTGGTGCGACGGCAGGCTCTGGTCCGGCAGCGAGGTGCCGGGTGTGTCCGGCACCGTGTACGACGGTGTGGTGCCCCGGGTCGGGGTCGGCTCGAAGCGGGTCCAGCCGACGCCTTCGAAGTACAGCTCGGGCCAGGCGTGCGCATCCTTCTGGTCCACCGAGACCGTGCCGTCGGCCTGCGGGGTGCCGGGCGCGAAGCCCACCGCGACCCGGGCCGGGATCCCGAGGGTGCGGGCCATCGCCGCCATGGCGAAGGAGAAGTGGACGCAGAAGCCCTGCTTCTTCTTCAGGAAGGCCGCGATGGCATTGGGGCCGCGGCCGACCTCCACCTGGGTGTCGTACTGGAAGCCGCCCGTGACGGCGAAGTAGTCCTGGAGCTTGACCGCTTCCTCGTAGTGGTTGTGCGTGCCCGCGGTGATCTGCCTGGCGGTCTGCGCCACCACCTTCGGCAGCGCGGACGGCACCTGGGTGTACTCGCGCTTCAGGGCCGCCGGGGGCTCCGGCGCGGAGGCGAGCTGCGCCGCGGTCGGCGCCACGTTCAGGCTGGTCACCTGATAGGTCTCACCACGGGTGTTCTGGCCGTGGTCGCCGACGAGGGTCATGCCGACCGGCTCGTAGCGCCAGCGGCCGGCGATCTTCACAGCGCTCGGTGGGTACGGCATCGGCAGCCAGTCCTGGGCGTACCAGTCCGCCGCCGTGATCGTCGTCGTCACCGCGCCGCGCTTGACGTCCGCGCCCAGGCCGATGGGCGTGGGGAACGTGTCTGGCACGCCGACGATGTGCCGCTGGGCCGGTTTCCAGGTGGTGCCGTCGAAGTCGTCGAGCGAGACGATCCGCAGGTACAGGTCCGAGGCGTCGTTCGTGCTGGTCCTCAGGGACAGCACCTGGCGGTCGTCGGTCGTGTTCAGGCTGTCGCGCAGCGACACCAGCGGGTTGACCGCGGAGATCGTGCCGCCGTCGCCGCCTCCCGCCCCCACTCCGGTGCCGGCCGCGTCCAGCAGGCCGCCGCTCATCGCAGGCAGGGCCAGCGGCACCAGCAGGGCCACCCCGAGCGCCACCGCGCCGATCCGGCGCCCGGTGCGCACCGGGGCCACCGCGCCGTCGTCCGGGGCTCCGGGGGGGCGGGGCCCGCCGCCGAAGACCCGGCCCCACTGCGCCAGCCGGTCCCGTCCCTCCGCGAGCAGCAGCATCAGATAACCGGCGGCCGCCACCAGGAACCACAGCCAGTCGGTCCCGCCGTCGGACAGCCCGGCCGCCACCGAGTACAGCGCGAGCAGCGGCAGCCCGGCGGGGGCCGCGCTGCGGAAGGTCACCGCGAGCATGTCCACGAACAGGCTGATCAGCAGGACGCCGCCGATCAGCATCAGCTTGATCCCGTCGGTGAGCGGCGCCGGTATCGCGTACTCGCTGACGTCGGTGGAGCCCTGCTGGAGCAGGTCGGTCAGGTACCGGAAGGTGCCCGGGCCGGGGATCATCCCGATGATCGCGTGCTGCCGCGCGAAGACCAGGGTCAGCAGGACCAGAGTGGCCAGCGCCTGCGCCGCGACGGTCAGCAGCCGACCGAGCGGCACCCGGCGGGCCGCCGCGCCCACCCCGGTCTGCACGGCCACCAGCGGGATCAGTTCCAGCAGCCAGGTCGGCTCGGCCACCAGCGGCAGCAGCGCGCAGGAGGCCATCAGCGTGGCCGCGGCGGCGAACAGCGCCAGTCGTGCCCGCCCGCTCATCCCGCCGCCTCCCCGCTCACGGCGGCCAGGCCCGAACGCTCCCGGTCCGCCTGCTGCCACAGTGCGTTCGGCGCGGCGCCGCGCGGCACGCTCAGCGCCGTCCAGCCCGCCTCCCGCAGCATGCGCAGTCGCTCGGTATGCCGGTCGCCGGGCCGCGGCACGTCGGTCGCCTCGCGCACCCAGGTGTCCGGGTCGAGCACGAAGGCGACGGCACCGCCGCTGCGCCGGCTCATCTTGGCGACCGTTGCTGCCTGTTCCTCGTCCAGATCGCCCAGGAAGGCCACCAGCAGCCCCTCGTTGCCGCCGCGCAGCATGTCGTACGCCCGGGACAGGCCCGTGCCGTCGGAGTGGTCGATCACCGCGAGGGTGTCCATCATCAGCCCGGCCGCGTCCGCGGTCTCCGGGCCGCTGCCCGCGAAGCCGTCGCCGCCCTGGCCGGGCACCGCGCTGCCGCTGTCGGTCAGCAGCCGTACCGAGAAGCCGCGTTCGAGCATGTGCACCAGCACCGAGGCGGCCGCGGAGACCGCCCACTCGAAGGCCGAGTCGGGGCCCGCGCCCTCGTAGGCACCGCCCCGGGTGTCCAGCAGGACGGTGCAGCGGGAGCGCCGGGGCTGCTCCTCGCGGCGCACCATCAGCTCGCCGTAGCGCGCGGTGGACCGCCAGTGCACCCGGCGCAGGTCGTCGCCGTAGCGGTACCCGCGCGGAATCACGTCGTCCTCGCCCGCGAGGGCCAGCGAGCGCTGCCGGCCGTCGCCGTAGCCGTTGGCCTCGCCGCCGAAGCGGACCGGGGCGAGCGGCTCCACGCGCGGGATGACCGTGAGTGTGTCGAACGCCGAGAAGGAGCGGGTCAGTTCGCACATCCCGAACGGATCGGTCAGCCGCAGCTGGAGCGGGCCCAGGGGGTAGCGGCCGCGCAGGTCCGAGCGGACCCGGTAGGAGACCTCGCGGCGACCGCCCGGCTCCACGCGGTCCAGTACGAACCGGGGGCGCGGGCCGAGGACGTAGGGCACCCGGTCCTGGAGCATCAGCAGGCCGGTGGGCAGCCGGGAGACGTTGTCCATCCGCAGGTGCACGCGGGCCTCACTGCCGGCCGGAACACGCGCGGGGGCGAGCCGGCGGGTGGCGGCCACCCGGTAGCGCGTGCGGTAGAGCACGGTCGCGCACAGCAGGGGCAGCACGGCCAGCAGCAGGCCGACGCGCAGCAGGTCGCTCTGGCCGAGGACGTAGGAGCAGATCGAGGCGGCGATCCCGGCCGCCAGGAAGGAGCGGCCACGGGTCGTCAGGCCCGCCAGGGCCGTACGGACGCCGCCCGCATCCCCGCGGTCGGCCTCCGCCTGTCCGGTCCCCCCGGCGCTCATCACAGACTCCGCGGCGGCTGCTGCGGATACGCCGGGACGCCCCGCCCCAGAGCGCCGAAGCCGCTCTGCTGCCCGGGCGCCGCGGGCACCGGGGTGCGCTGGAGGATCTCCTGCACGACCTGCTCGGCCGTACGGCGGTTGAGCTGGGCCTGGGCGGTGGGCAGCAGACGGTGGGCGAGGACGGCGACGGCGAGCGCCTGTACGTCGTCCGGCAGCGCGTACTCGCGGCCGGCCAGGGCCGCGGTCGCCTTCGCCGCGCGCAGCAGGTGCAGCGTCGCGCGCGGGGAGGCGCCGAGTCTGAGGTCGGGGTGGGTGCGCGTGGCGGCGACCAGCTCCACCGCGTACCTGCGGACCGGCTCGGAGACGTGCACCCCGCGCACCGCCTCGACCAGCTTCACGATCTCGTGCGCGTGCGCCACGGGCTGCAGGTCCTCCAGCGGGCTCACTCCGCCGTGGACGTCGAGCATCTGCAACTCGGCCTCCACGCTGGGGTAGCCGACCGAGACGCGGGCCATGAAGCGGTCGCGCTGGGCCTCGGGCAGTGGGTAGGTGCCCTCCATCTCGACCGGGTTCTGCGTGGCCACCACCATGAAGGGGCTGGGCAGTTCGTAGGTCTGCCCGTCGATGGTGACCTGCCGCTCCTCCATGGACTCCAGCAGCGCCGACTGGGTCTTGGGCGAGGCGCGGTTGATCTCGTCGCCGATCACGATCTGCGCGAAGATGGCGCCCGGCTTGAACTCGAAGTCCCGGCGCTGCTGGTCCCAGATGGACACGCCCGTGATGTCCGAGGGCAGCAGGTCGGGCGTGAACTGGATACGCCGCACCGAGCAGTCGATGGACCGCGCCAGCGCCTTGGCCAGCATCGTCTTGCCCACTCCGGGGACATCCTCGATCAGCAGGTGGCCCTCGGCGAGCAGCACGGTCAGCGCGAGCCGTACGACCTCGGGCTTGCCCTCGATCACGCTCTCCACCGAACCGCGCACCCGCTCCACCGTGGCGGTCAGATCAGTGAGGCTCGCTCGATCGTCATAGGTCGTCACCCGGCCCTCCTCGGCCCGTTCATTCCGGGCCGACGCTCTGCGATGCGAAACCGGCCCACCCCGAAACACGGACACCACACGAGAAAGGTTCCGCGTGACGTCACACCACGCATTCTTGCTGCCGTTACCGATTCGTGTCACTCGCCTGTGGACAACTGCCCGAACGATGTCGGCCTTGCGGCCTTTTCGACCCGGTTTTCGATACAGGCATGGTGTGACAGGGCCGGTACGGCAGGACGCCGTGTCTTCGGGGCGGCCGGCCGGCGGACCCGGTCAGACCGGGTCGACCTCGCGCAGCAGACCGGTGCGCACGTCGAACACGAAGCCGCGCACGTCGTCGGTGTGCACCAGGAACGGCGAGGTGCGCACGCGCTGCATGGACTGGCGCACGTCCTGGTCGACGTCCCGGAAGGCCTCCACCGCCCAGGCGGGCCGCTGGCCGACCTCCATCTCCAGGTCGTGCCGGAAGTCCTCGGTGATGGTCTCCATGCCGCACCCGGTGTGGTGGATGAGCACGACGCTGCGGGTGCCGAGCGCCCGCTGGCTGATGGTCAGGGAGCGGATCACGTCGTCGGTGACCACGCCGCCCGCGTTGCGGATGGTGTGACAGTCGCCGAGTGCCAGGCCGAGCGCCTGGTGCAGGTCGAGACGGGCGTCCATGCAGGCCACGACCGCGACCCGGAGGACGGGGTGTGCGTCCATGCCCGGGTCGGCGAACTCGGCGGCGTACCGCTGGTTGGCCTCGACCAGGCGATCGGTCACGGTGCCGCCGTGGGTTATGGCGCCTTCGGATCCAGTGGGAACTGCTGCGGAAGTCGTCATAGTCATGACGTTACTGGTCACCCGTGGTCTCGGCCCGCTGTGAGGACGGACAAAGAACGCCGTGGTGGCTTGTTGTGAGCTAACCCACACGGACGGCAAACCTGGTCCGCACGGGTGAATCCCGTCGAATTGCGGCTCCCGCCGTGATGCGGTACGCGACGCGCAGGCCGGTTGATTGACCGCGAGACACGGTGGACTAAAGTGACGCGAAGCGGGAGACGTGGCTCTCCCTGCTGGTGAAACCCCCGGAGACCCCGGACCGTACCCGGACCGTCTCCCCGCGTGCGCGGCGCGTACGTACGGCTCGGCCTCCTCCCGCTCCCGGTCGGCTGACGCTTCCGGCGCCGGCCGGCCTCCTTCTTCACGAGCGGGCGGGGACCCGGCGGTGCGTACGGCCCGCAGGATCTGAGAGGCCCCTTTGAGCCAGAGTCGACACGTCCCGGTGATGCTCCAGCGGTGCCTGGATCTGCTGGCGCCCGCCCTGGAGCGGCCGGGAGCGGTGGTCGTCGACTGCACCCTCGGCCTCGGCGGACACAGCGAGGCGCTGCTGACCCGGTTCCCCGAGGTCCGGCTGATCGGCCTCGACCGGGACAAGGAGGCGCTGCGCCTGTCCGGCGAGCGCCTGGCGCCCTTCGGCGAGCGCGCCACCCTCGTGCACGCCGTGTACGACGAACTGCCCGAGGTGCTGCGCAGGCTCGGCATCGCGCGCGTGCAGGGCGTGCTGTTCGACCTCGGGGTCTCCTCCATGCAACTGGACGAGGCCGGCCGCGGCTTCGCCTACGCCCAGGACGCGCCGTTGGACATGCGCATGGACCAGACGACGGGTGTCAGCGCCGCCGAGGTCCTCAACACCTACCCGGCGGGCGAACTCGTGCGCATCCTGCGCGCGTACGGCGAGGAGAAGCAGGCCAAGCGGATCGTGGCCGCGATCGTGCGCGAGCGTGAGAAGGAGCCGTTCAGCAACAGCGCCCGGCTCGTGGAGCTGATCCGGGACGCCCTGCCGCAGGCCGCCAAGCGCACCGGCGGCAACCCGGCCAAGCGCACCTTCCAGGCGCTGCGCATCGAGGTCAACGGCGAACTGTCCGTCCTGGAGCGGGCGATCCCGGCCGCGGTGCAGGCCATCGACGTCGGCGGGCGGGTCGCCGTGCTGTCGTACCACTCGCTCGAGGACCGGCTGGTCAAGCAGGTGTTCGCGGCCGGTGCCGCGTCGACCGCGCCGCCGGGGCTGCCGGTCGTGCCCGAGCGCTACCAGCCGCGGCTCAAGCTGCTCACCCGGGGTGCCGAACTTCCCACCGAGGAAGAGGTCGCCGAGAACCGCCGGGCCGCACCGGCGAGGCTGCGCGGGGCCGAGCGCATCAGGGAGGACGCCGAGTGAGGGAGACGGGGGAGCAGTGAGCAGGAAACCCGAACTGAGGGGACGGGCCGCGCGGCTCGCCCGGCTCTTCCCGGCGGGCCGCGCGCGGGCGGCCCGGACCCCGTTCGTCCTCCTCGTCGTCCTGGTCCTCGGCGGCGGCCTCATCGGGCTGCTGGTCCTGAACTCCGCCCTCAGCGAAGGCTCGTTCAAACTCGCCGACCTGCAGAAGCAGACGAAGAGCCTCACCGACGAGGAACAGTCCCTCCAGCGGGACATCGACGCCTACTCCTCGCCCGACGCCCTCCAGCGCCGCGCCCGCGAACTCGGCATGGTGCCCGGCGGAGACCCGGCCTTCCTCGGCCCCGGCGGCACGGTCAAGGGCGTCCCGAGCGCCGCCCCCGAGTCGGCCGCCCTCACCGGCCCGGTGGCCCCCGAGACCATGACCCCGGCCGCGGCCCTCTCCGCATCCCCGGCCGCGCCCGCGGCCCCCTCCGCCTCACCGGCCCGGCCCCAGGGCACCCCGCCCCCGCCACCCCGGCGGAGGCCGTACCGCCGCCCCCACCACCCCGCCCGCCGCCACCCCGGCCCCCGGCAGGTGAGGGAAGTGTCCGACAGGGAACCGCCGCGGCGTGGCCTGCCCGGGGCCGCCCCTGCCCCGGCAGGCGCGGCGGCGTCGCTCTCGAACCCTCAGCCCATGCCCACCCCGACCCCCGGCAGGTGACGGAAGTGTCCGACAGGGAACCGCCGCGGCGTCGTGTGGCCGGGCCGGTCAAGCCACCGCGGCCGAGGAACGCCGTGCGGCGGCAGCCCGTGCCCGGTGCCCGGCCGGTACGCCGGCCCGGCGGCGCACGGCCGCCGGTCCAGCGCAAACTCCGGCTCGGCAGCCCGCGACCGCGGCTGCGCCTGGTCAGCCTGACCCTGACCCTGGTGCTGATCGCCTTCGTCGTGCGGCTGTTCCAGGTCCAGGCCGTCGACGCGAGCGAGTACGCCGCCCGCGCCGACCAGAACCGTTATGTCGTGCACACCCTCACCGCCGAGCGCGGCGGGATCACCGACCGCAACGGTGTGGCGCTGGCCGTCAGCGAGGACGCGTACGACATCACGGCCGACCCGACGATGTTCAGTGCCAAGCAGCTGAAGATCGACGACGGCCCGGAACAGGCCGCCGCGCTGCTCGCGCCGATCCTCGGGCAGGACCAGGCCACGATCGTGAAGAAGCTGCGGCCCGCGAACAGGAACTCCCGCTACACCCGGCTCGCCACCCGGCAGACCCCCCAGGTCTGGAAGCAGATCAAGGACCTCAGGAGCGCGCTCACCGCGAAGGCGCAGACGGACAAGAACACCGTCAACGTGCTCGCCGGCGTCTTCGCCGACCCCAGCAGCCAGCGCGTGTACCCCAACGGCGACCTGGCCGCCGGGATACTGGGCTGGGTCAACGCCGACGGCCAGGGTGCCGGCGGCGTCGAGCAGGAGCTGAACAGGGTGCTGTCGGGCAAGGACGGCCAGGTCCGCTACGCCCAGGCCGGCGGGCGCGAGGTGCCCACGGCGGGATCGACCCAGATCCCGGCCGTGCCCGGCGCCGACGTCGAGCTGACCATCGACCGCGACATCCAGTGGGCCGCGCAGAACGCCATCAGCGAGCAGGTGAAGAAGTCCAGGGCGGACCGCGGTTACGTCGTCGTCCAGGACACCCGCACGGGCCAGATCCTGGCCATGGCCGACGCGCCCGGCTTCGACCCCAACAACCTGGCCGAGGCGGACGCCGCGGCCATGGGCAACGCGGCCGTCCAGGACGCCTACGAACCCGGCTCCACCGCCAAGGTGATGTCCATGGCGGCCGTGCTGGAGGAGAACGCGGCCACCCCGCTCACCCACGTCGTCGTGCCCAACCGGCTGCACCGCGGCGACCGGCTCTTCTCCGACGACGTCGACCACGACACCTGGCACCTCACGCTGAACGGCGTCCTCGCCAAGTCCAGCAACATCGGCACCATCCTGGCCACCGGCCAGCTCGGCAGGACGCAGGGCGAGGCGGACAAGGTCCTCTACTCCTACCTGCGCAAGTTCGGCATCGGCAGCTACTCCGGGCTCGGCTTCCCCGGTGAGACCCGGGGCATCCTCGCGCCGTACCAGAAGTGGTCCACTTCGCAGCAGTACACGATTCCGTTCGGCCAGGGCTTCTCCATCAACGCCATGCAGGCCGCCTCCGTGTACTCGACCATCGCCAACGGCGGGGTCCGCGTCGAGCCGACCCTGGTGCGCGGCACGAAGGGCGCCGACGGGCGCTTCACGCCCGCGCCCAAGCCCCAGCAGACACGGGTCGTCAGCGGCAGGACCGCCAGGACGCTCGCCCAGATGCTGGAGTCGGTCGTGGACGACGAGCAGGGCACCGGCAACCTGGCCCGCATCCCCGGCTACAACGTCGCCGGCAAGACCGGCACGGCCAACCGTGTGGATCCGGCCACCGGCAAGTACCACGGGTACACCTCGTCGTTCGCCGGCTTCGCACCCGCGGACAACCCCCGCATCACCGTCTACTGCGCCATCCAGAACGCCACCTCCGGCAGCTACTACGGCGGCCAGATCTGCGGTCCCATCTACAAGCAGGTGATGGAGTTCGCCCTCAAGACCCTCCAGGTCCCGCCGACCGGGGCGCCGGCCGCCAACCTGCCCGTCGACTACAAACCCTGATCAGCACCGCCCGCACCGCGGCAAGACCACCAGGAACGAACTCGTGACAACGATCACTCCGGACCCCGGGAACCAAAGCGCCCCGAGCCCCTCGCTTCGCTCCGGAGCGGGTGCGCCCGGTACGCTCACCGCCGTGCCACACGCTGATCAGTCCCAAACCACCCAGAAGGGCGCTTC
Source organism: Streptomyces sp. FXJ1.172 (assembly GCF_001636945.3). Taxonomy (NCBI): domain Bacteria; kingdom Bacillati; phylum Actinomycetota; class Actinomycetes; order Kitasatosporales; family Streptomycetaceae; genus Streptomyces; species Streptomyces sp. FXJ1.172. Next base: position 6,749,198 of record NZ_CP119133.2, read on the forward strand.
CGTGACATATCCGGGACCGCCGCGACCGGTTCAGGTCTCCGCCACACCCCTCGCGGAGCTGGCCGATCAGCTGGGTGCCGCCGCTCCGGATGCCGCCGCCGAGATCACGGGGATCACCCACGACTCGCGCGCCGTCCGCCCCGGTGACCTGTACGCCGCCCTCCCGGGCGCCCGCCTGCACGGCGCCGACTTCGTCACGCAGGCCGCCGGCCTCGGCGCCGCCGCCGTGCTCACCGACCCGACGGGCGCCGAGCGCAGCGCCGCGACCGGACTGCCGGTCCTGGTCGTCGACGACCCGCGCGCGCGGATGGGTGAACTGGCGGCGACGATCTACGGCCGCCCGGGCCGCGACCTGCTGCAGATCGGCATCACCGGCACCTCCGGCAAGACCACCACGGCCTACCTGGTCGAGGGCGGGCTGCGGACCGCGAAGTCCACCGGTCTCGTCGGCACGGTCGAGATGCGCATCGGCGACGAGCGCATCAAGTCCGAGCGCACCACCCCCGAGGCCACCGACCTGCAGGCCCTGTTCGCCGTCATGCGCGAGCGCGGGGTCGAGGCGGTCGCCATGGAGGTCTCCAGCCACGCCCTGGTCCTCGGCCGGGTCGACGGCTGTGTCTTCGACATCGCCGTGTTCACCAACCTCAGCCCGGAGCACATGGAGTTCCACTCCGGCATGGAGGACTACTTCCAGGCCAAGGCGCAGCTGTTCACGCCGCAGCGCAGCAGACTCGGTGTGATCAACGCCGACGACGAGTACGGCCGCCGGCTCGCCGAGCAGGCCACGGTCCCGGTCGTCACCTTCTCCGCCGAGGGCCACCCCGACGCCGACTGGCGCGCCGAGGACGTCCAGGTCGGCCCGATGGACTCCACGTTCACCGTCGTCGGCCCGAACGGGGAGCGGATCCACGCCAGGTCGCCGATCGCCGGACCCTTCAACGTGGCGAACACCCTCGCCGCCGTCGTCGCCCTCGCCGCCGCCGGTCTCGACCCGCAGACCGCCGCCGACGGCATCGCCGCCGTCCCGGGCGTCCCCGGCCGCCTGGAGCGCGTGGACGCCGGGCAGCCCTACCTCGCGGTCGTGGACTACGCCCACAAGACCGACGCGGTCGAGTCCGTGCTCAAGGCGCTGCGCAAGGTCACCAAGGGCCGCCTGCACGTCGTCCTCGGGTGCGGCGGCGACCGCGACCGGACCAAGCGCGCGCCGATGGGGGCCGCCGCGGCCCGACTCGCCGACACGGCCGTACTGACCTCCGACAACCCCCGCTCCGAGGACCCGCTCGCGATCCTCGCGACCATGCTCGAGGGTGCGGCCTCCGTGCCCGCGTACGAGCGCGGCGAGGTGCTCCTCTTCGAGGACCGGGCCGCGGCGATCGCCGCCGCCGTCGGCCGCGCCGCGCCCGGCGACACCGTGCTGGTCGCGGGCAAGGGCCACGAGCAGGGCCAGGACATCGCCGGCGTGGTCCGTCCCTTCGACGACCGCCAGGTGCTCCGCGCAGCCATCCAGAAGACCCAGGGATGAAAATCCAGAAGACCCAGGGGATGAACTTGTGATCGCCCTCTCCCTCGCCGAGATCGCAGCAGTCGTCGGCGGGCAGACGCACGACATACCGGATCCGTCCGTCCAGGTCACCGGACCGGTCGTCCGGGACTCCCGCGAGGTGGTGCCCGGCAGCCTGTTCGCCGCCTTCGTCGGCGAGCGCGTGGACGGCCACGACTTCGCGCCGCAGGTGGTCGAGGCGGGCGCGGTCGCCGTGCTGGCGTCGCGCCCGGTCGGTGTACCGGCGATCGTGGTCGAGGACGTGCAGAGCGCCCTCGGCGCCCTCGCCCGGCACGTCGTACGCCGGCTCGGCGCGACGCTCGTCGCCCTGACCGGCTCGGCCGGCAAGACCAGCACCAAGGACCTGATCGCGCAGGTGCTCCGGCACAAGGCGCCGACGGTGTTCACGCCCGGTTCGCTCAACAACGAGATCGGGCTGCCGCTGACCGCCCTGTCCGCCACCGAGGAGACCCGGTTCCTGGTGCTGGAGATGGGCGCCCGCGGCATCGGACACATCCGCTACCTCGCCGGCCTGACCCCGCCGAAGATCGGCCTGGTCCTCAACGTCGGCACCGCCCACATCGGCGAGTTCGGCGGCCGCGAGCAGATCGCCGAGGCCAAGGGCGAGATCGTCGAAGCTCTCCCCGAGGACGGCGCCGCGATCCTCAACGCGGACGACCCGCTGGTCAGGGCCATGGCCTCGCGTACCAAGGCGAAGGTGGTCCTTTTCGGAGAGTCGGCCGAAGCGGACGTACGCGCCGAGAACGTGCGACTCACGGACAGTGGACAGCCGTCCTTCAGGCTTCACACACCCTCCGGTGCATGTGATGTGACCATGCGCCTGTACGGTGAGCACCACGTGTCGAACGCGCTCGCCGCGGCCGCCGTCGCCCATGAGCTGGGCATGTCCGTAGCTGAGATCGCCACCGCGCTCTCCGAGGCGGGCACCCTCTCCCGCTGGCGCATGGAGGTCACCGAGCGACCGGACGGCGTGACCATCGTCAACGACGCCTACAACGCCAACCCCGAGTCCGTGCGGGCCGCCCTGAGGGCGCTCGCGGCCATGGGCAAGGGGCGCCGCACGTGGGCGGTGCTCGGCAAGATGGCCGAGCTGGGGGACGAGGCGCTCGCCGAGCACGACGCCGTCGGACGGCTCGCCGTCCGGCTCAACGTCAGCAAGCTCGTCGCGGTCGGGGGGATTGAGGCCTCCTGGCTGCAACTGGGCGCATATAACGAGGGTTCGTGGGGTGAGGAGTCGGTGCACGTGTCCGACGCACAGGCGGCGATCGACCTGTTGCGCAGCGAGTTGCGCCCGGGGGACGTCGTGCTCGTGAAGGCGTCCCGTTCGGTGGGGCTCGAGAGCGTTGCCCAGGCGCTGCTCGAGGCCGGTGCCGAGGGCGAGGTTGCCGCCCGATGATGAAGCAGATCCTGTTCTCAGGAGTCATTGGCCTCTTCCTGACGCTGATCGGCACCCCGCTGCTGATCAAGCTCCTCGCCCGCAAGGGCTACGGCCAGTACATCCGTGACGACGGCCCGCGCGAGCACGCCAGCAAGCGCGGTACGCCGACCATGGGCGGTATCGCCTTCATCCTGGCGACGATCGCCGCGTACTTCCTGAGCAAGCTCATCACCGGTTACCCGCCCACCTACTCCGGCCTGCTGGTGCTCGGCCTGATGTTCGGCATGGGCCTGGTCGGCTTCCTCGACGACTACATCAAGATCGTCAAGCGGCGTTCGCTGGGCCTGCGGGCCAAGGCGAAGATGGCCGGCCAGCTGATCGTCGGCATCTCCTTCGCGGTGCTGTCGCTGATGTTCGCGGACGCGCGCGGCAACACCCCGGCGTCCACCAAACTGTCCTTCATCACCGACTTCGGCTGGTCGATCGGCCCGGTGCTGTTCGTGATCTGGGCGCTGTTCATGATCCTCGCGATGTCGAACGGCGTGAACCTCACCGACGGCCTGGACGGTCTGGCCACCGGTGCCTCCGTGCTCGTCTTCGGCGCCTACACCTTCATCGGTGTCTGGCAGTTCCAGGAGTCCTGCGCCAACGCGCAGACGCTGACGAATCCGGCCGCCTGCTACGAGGTGCGCGACCCGCTCGACCTCGCGGTGGTCGCCTCCGCGCTGATGGGTGCCTGCCTGGGCTTCCTGTGGTGGAACACCTCGCCGGCGAAGATCTTCATGGGCGACACCGGCTCGCTCGCCCTCGGTGGTGTCCTCACCGGTCTGGCCATCCTCTCCCGCACGGAGCTGCTGGTGGCCATCATGGGCGGCCTGTTCGTCCTCATCACCATGTCGGTCGTCATCCAGGTCGGTTCCTTCCGGCTCACCGGAAGGCGTGTCTTCCGGATGGCGCCACTGCAGCACCACTTCGAACTCAAGGGCTGGTCCGAAGTCCTGGTGGTGGTCCGATTCTGGATCATTCAGGGCATCTGTGTGATCGTCGGACTGGGCCTCTTCTATGCAGGATGGGCAGCGGACAAGTGACCTCCACCTCGGAGCCCTTCGACTTCCAGGGCAAGCACGTCGTCGTCGCCGGCCTAGGTGTCTCCGGCGTCCCGGCGGCCAAGGTTCTGCACGCGCGCGGGGCCGTCGTCACGGTCGTCAACGACGGCGACGACGCGCGCGCGCGTGAGCAGGCCGCCGAACTGGAGGCGCTCGGCATCACCGTGCGCCTCGGCGACGGGTCGAGCCTGCCGGAGGGCACCGAGCTGATCGTCACCACGCCCGGCTGGCAGCCGGACAAGCCGCTGTTCCTGGCGGCGGAGCAGGCGGGCGTGCCCGTCTGGGGCGACGTCGAGCTGGCCTGGCGCCTGCGCGGCCTGGACGGCAGGAAAGCGGCCCCCTGGCTGGCCGTCACGGGCACCAACGGCAAGACGACCACCGTCCGGATGCTCGCCTCCATCCTCACCGCGGCGGGCCTGCGCACGGCCGCCGTCGGCAACATCGGGGTCTCCCTGCTGGACGTCGTCCTCGGCGAGGAGCAGTACGACGTCCTCGCCGTCGAGCTGTCCAGCTACCAGCTGCACTGGTCGCCGTCCCTGCGCGCGGACTCCGCCGTCGTGCTGAACATCGCGCCCGACCACCTCGACTGGCACGGCTCCATGGAGGCGTACGCGCGCGACAAGGGCCGTATCTACGAGGGCAATCGGGTCGCCTGCGTCTACAACGTCGAGGACAGGGCCACCGAGGACCTGGTCCGCGAGGCCGACGTCGAGGAGGGCTGCCGGGCCGTCGGGTTCACCCTCGGCACCCCCGCGCCCTCCCAACTCGGCGTCGTGGACGGCATCCTGGTCGACCGTGCCTTCGTCGAGAACCGGCAGAAGAACGCGCAGGAGCTGGCCGAGGTCTCCGACATCGACCCGCCGGCCCCGCACAACATCGCCAACGCCCTTGCCGCGGCGGCCCTCGCGCGTGCCTTCGGGGTGCCCGCCCCGGCCGTACGCGACGGACTGCGGGCCTTCCGCCCCGACGCCCACCGCATCGAGCACGTCGCCGACCTCGACGGGGTCGCGTACGTGGACGACTCCAAGGCGACCAACACGCATGCCGCCGAAGCCTCGTTGGCTGCATATGAGTCGATCGTATGGATTGCGGGTGGTCTGGCGAAGGGCGCGACCTTCGACGAGCTGGTCGCCAAGTCGGCAAAGCGACTTCGCGCAGTGGTCCTCATCGGTGCCGACCGGGCGCTGATCCGTGACGCCCTTGCGCGACACGCCCCGGAAGTACCCGTGGTCGACCTCGACCGGACCGACACTGGGGCGATGCTCCAGGCGGTGACGGAAGCGAAGCGGCTGGCGGTCGCCGGCGACACGGTGCTGCTCGCCCCGGCCTGTGCCTCCATGGACATGTTCACCAACTACAACCAGCGCGGTGACGCGTTCGCGGCGGCGGTCCGCGAACTCGGAGCCTGACCCCGGCCGCCCGCCGGGCGGATCTTGGGAGGGACGCGTGGGACGGTCGACGTTCAGTGGAGGCGCCGATGCCCAGTAGCCGTACCGGCCGGCCGCCCGCGCAGCGGGCGTCCCGCCGTCCCGCCGTCCCGCGGCCGCCGCGTGAGCACCCCTTCCAGCGGCTCTACACGCGCATGCGCAAGGCCTGGGACCGGCCGCTGACCGCCTACTACCTGATCCTCGGCGGCAGCGTGCTGATCACCGTGCTGGGCCTGGTGATGGTCTACTCGGCCTCCCAGATCACCGCGCTGCAGATGTCCCTGCCGGGGTCGTACTTCTTCCGCAAGCAGCTGCTGGCCGCCGTGATGGGCGGTGTCCTGCTGTTCATGGCCTCGCGCATGCCGGTGAAGCTGCACCGGGCGCTGGCCTACCCGATCCTCGCCGGTGCCGTGTTCCTGATGGTCCTGGTGCAGGTGCCCGGGATAGGGATGGCGGTCAACGGCAACCAGAACTGGATCTCCCTCGGCGGCTCCTTCCAGATCCAGCCCAGCGAGTTCGGCAAGCTCGCCCTGGTGCTGTGGGGCGCGGACCTGATCGCCCGCAAGCAGGAGAAGAAGCTGCTGAACCAGTGGAAACACATGCTGGTGCCGCTCGTGCCGGTCGCCTTCATGCTGCTCGGACTGATCATGCTCGGCGGCGACATGGGGACGACGATCATCCTGACGGCGATCCTGTTCGGGCTGCTGTGGCTCGCCGGGGCGCCGACCCGGCTGTTCTCCGGGGTGCTGGGCGTCGCCGTGGTGCTCGGCGCCATCGCCATCGAGACCAGCCCGCACCGGCTGGCCCGCCTCAACTGCATCGCGGCCACCGACCCCGGACCCGGCGACATGTGCTGGCAGGGCGCCCACGGGATCTACGCCCTCGCCTCCGGCGGATTCTTCGGCTCCGGCCTCGGCGCGAGTGTGGAAAAATGGGGCCAACTGCCGGAGGCCCACACGGACTTCATCTTCGCCGTCACCGGTGAGGAACTGGGTCTCGCGGGGACGCTGTCGGTGCTCGCCCTGTTCGCGGCTCTAGGCTATGCGGGTATCCGCGTGGCCGGACGCACGGAGGACCCCTTCGTGAGGTACGCCGCGGGAGGCGTGACCACCTGGATCACCGCCCAGGCGGTGATCAACATGGGTGCGGTGCTCGGTCTGCTGCCGATCGCCGGTGTCCCCCTCCCGCTGTTCTCCTACGGAGGATCCGCCCTGCTGCCGACCATGTTCGCCATCGGGCTGATGATCGCCTTCGCGCGCGACGAGCCCGCTGCGCGGGCGGCGCTTGCGATGCGGCAACCTCGCTTTGGTAGAAAGCGGGGAGCCGGGGGCTCCGGGTCCGGTCGGAGTCCCCGGAGATGGAACACGATGAGACGGCGTGCCTCGGTGGCGCGCTCGTCCGGAGAGCGGTGAATTTCGGTGCATGTCGTACTCGCCGGTGGGGGGACCGCCGGCCACATCGAGCCCGCGCTCGCCCTCGCGGACGCCCTGCGCAGGCAGGACCCGACCGTGGGAATCACGGCCCTGGGCACGGAGCGCGGCCTGGAGACCCGGCTCGTCCCGGAGCGCGGCTACGAGCTGGCGCTGATCCCAGCCGTGCCGCTGCCCCGCAAGCCCACGCCCGAGCTGATCACCGTCCCGGGCCGGCTGCGCGGCACCATCAAGGCCGCCGAGCAGATCCTGGAGCGCACCAAGGCGGACGTCGTGGTGGGCTTCGGCGGCTATGTCGCCCTGCCCGGCTACCTGGCCGCCAAGCGGCTCGGCGTGCCCATCGTGATCCACGAGGCCAACGCCCGCCCCGGCCTGGCCAACAAGATCGGCTCGCGGTACGCGGCCCGGGTCGCCGTCTCCACCCCGGACAGCAAGCTGCGTGACGCGCGTTACATCGGCATCCCGCTGCGCCGCTCCATCGCCACCCTGGACCGGGCCGCGGCCCGCCCGGAGGCCCGTGCGATGTTCGGGCTCGACCCGAACCTGCCGACGCTGCTCGTCACCGGCGGCTCGCAGGGCGCCCGGCGCCTCAACGAGGTCGTCCAGCAGGTCGCCCCGTGGCTCCAGCAGGCCGGCATCCAGATCCTGCACGCGGTCGGCCCGAAGAACGAACTGCCGCAGGTGCACCAGATGCCGGGTATGCCGCCCTACATCCCGGTAAGTTACCTGGACCGGATGGACCTCGCGTACGCCGCGGCCGACATGATGCTCTGCCGCGCGGGCGCGATGACCGTCGCCGAACTCTCCGCCGTCGGACTCCCGGCCGCCTACGTCCCGCTGCCCATCGGCAACGGCGAACAGCGGCTCAACGCCCAGCCGGTGGTGAAGGCCGGTGGCGGACTCCTCGTCGACGACGCGGAACTGACACCCGAGTGGGTACAGCAGAACGTCCTGCCCGTGCTGGCCGATCCGCACCGGTTGTACGAGATGTCCCGCTCGGCGAGCGAGTTCGGCCGCCGGGACGCCGACGAGTTGCTCGTCGGCATGGTGTACGAGGCGATCGCCTCGCGCCGTTAGGACCGTATGACGAAAGGGCAGTGAGCGTGGCCGGACCGACGACCGCCGAGCGCGGGGAACGCCAGCAGGAGTCGTCCGGCCCGCCGTCCGCCCGGCGGTTCGGAAGAGCGCGCCTTCGTACGATCGTCATCCTGGCCGTCACCGCCCTGCTCCTCGGGGCCGGTGTCACTTGGGTGTTGTACGGCTCGAGCTGGCTGCGCGTCGAGCACGTCTCGGTGTCCGGCACGCGCGTGCTGACCCCCGCCGAGGTGCGCGACGTGGCCGACGTACCGGTCGGGGTGCCGATGGTGTCCGTCGACACCGACGGCATCCAAGCCCGACTTCGCCAAAAATTGCCCCGAATTGACACGGTTGACGTGGTTCGCTCCTGGCCGCATGGAATCGGCCTGAAAGTGACCGAGCGCACTCCGGTTCTGCTGCTGGGAAACGACGGGAAGTTCGTCGAAGTCGACGGCGAAGGTGTCCGGTTCGCTACGGTTTCGCAGGCACCGAAAGGCATTCCGGCCCTGGAATTGTCCGTCTCCCGCAAGGGTTCCGCGGCCGCGAGCCTGAGGCGCTTCGGCATCGACCGGCTGGTGCGCGAGGCGGTCCGGGTCGCCGGTGACCTGCCGGCCGCGGTCGCCGCGGACACCCGGACCGTCCAAGTCCGTTCCTACGACGACATCTCGCTGAAGTTGGGCGACGGCCGCGTGGTGGCATGGGGCAGCAGCGAGAGCGGCCGTGCCAAGGCACGGGCCCTCACAGCTCTCATGAAAGCAGCTCCCGGCGCACGGCACTTCGATGTCAGTGTCCCCACCGCCCCTGCGTCATCGGGGAGTTGACGCACATCAGCGCAGGCCAGCACCCTGGTTGGGCACTGCTATGGCTGATCACATAGGGTGAAAAGAAAAACGGGAGGTTCGGCGTGTTCGTTGAACGGGCGCCACTTGTCGACTTAGTGTCCTGTTCAGAAGACTTCAGGGAACAGACACACTGGTAACCCTAAACTTCAGGGTTAGGGTTCGGGTCGGCGCTACGGACCGTCCCATTCGGCATCTGCCGTCCCGGCGCGGGGCACCGCGCGGCGACGGCAACGTAATTCGAGGCGAGAGGCCTTCGACGTGGCAGCACCGCAGAACTACCTCGCAGTCATCAAGGTCATCGGTGTCGGCGGCGGTGGTGTCAATGCCATCAACCGGATGATCGAGGTCGGTCTCAAGGGTGTCGAGTTCATCGCCATCAACACCGACGCACAGGCGCTGTTGATGAGCGACGCCGACGTCAAGCTGGACGTAGGCCGTGAACTCACCCGCGGACTCGGCGCCGGTGCCAATCCGGCAGTCGGCCGCAAGGCCGCGGAGGACCACCGCGAGGAGATCGAGGAGGTCCTCAAGGGGGCCGACATGGTCTTCGTGACGGCCGGTGAAGGCGGCGGCACCGGCACCGGCGGCGCGCCCGTCGTGGCCAACATCGCGCGCTCGCTCGGCGCCCTCACCATCGGCGTGGTCACGCGCCCGTTCACCTTCGAGGGACGGCGCCGCGCGAACCAGGCCGAGGACGGCATCGCCGAACTGCGCGAAGAGGTCGACACCCTCATCGTCATCCCCAACGACCGGCTGCTGTCCATCTCGGACCGCCAGGTCTCGGTCCTGGACGCCTTCAAGTCCGCCGACCAGGTCCTGCTCTCCGGTGTCCAGGGCATCACCGACCTCATCACCACCCCCGGCCTGATCAACCTCGACTTCGCCGACGTCAAGTCGGTCATGTCGGAGGCCGGTTCGGCCCTCATGGGCATCGGCTCGGCCCGCGGCGACGACCGCGCGGTGGCCGCGGCCGAGATGGCGATCTCCTCGCCGCTGCTCGAGGCGTCCATCGACGGCGCCCGCGGCGTCCTCCTGTCCATCTCCGGCGGCTCCGACCTCGGCCTGTTCGAGATCAACGAGGCCGCCCAGCTGGTCAGCGAGGCCGCCCACCCGGAGGCCAACATCATCTTCGGCGCGGTCATCGACGACGCCCTCGGCGACGAGGTCCGGGTCACCGTGATCGCGGCCGGTTTCGACGGCGGCCAGCCGCCGGCCCGCCGGGACAACGTCATCGGCTCGGCCTCGGCGTCGGCGTCCACCCGCCGCGAGGAGCCCGCTCCGGTACGGCAGTCCGAGCCCAGCCGGCCGACCTTCGGCTCGCTCGGCAGCGTGACGCCGAAGGAGGAGCCCGAGCCGGCGCCCGAGCCGGTGGCCGACCTCCCGGCCGCTCCGGCGATGCCCCCGGCCCCGCGCAGCTACGCGGACAGCGCCGCCGAGGAGCTGGACGTGCCGGATTTCCTGAAGTGATAGGACGGCGCGAGAGCGTGAGCGGCGCGCACTTCGCCTTCACCGACCGGTGGGGCGGGGTGAGCGCCGCTCCGTATGAGGAGCTGAACCTCGGCGGCGCGGTCGGCGACGACCCCGGGGCCGTACGGGCCAACCGGGACATCGCCGCCAAGTCACTCGGCCTCGAACCGGGCCGGGTCGTCTGGATGAACCAGGTGCACGGCGCCGACGTGGCCGTCGTGGACGAACCGTGGGGCGAGCGTCCCGTGCCGGAGGTCGACGCGATCGTCACCGTCCGCCGCGGGCTCGCCCTCGCCGTCCTCACCGCCGACTGCGTGCCGGTGCTGCTGGCCGACCCGGTCGCCGGGATCGCCGCCGCGGCCCACGCGGGCCGGCCCGGCATGGTCAAGGGGATCGTCCCCGCCGCCGTACGGGCCATGGCCGAACTCGGCGCCGAGCCCGGCCGGATCGTCGCCCGCACCGGACCCGCGGTGTGCGGCCGGTGCTACGAGGTGCCGGAGGCGATGCGCGCCGAGGTGGGCGCCGTCGAGCCGGCGGCGTACGCCGAGACGAGCTGGGGCACGCCCGCGGTCGACGTGAGCGCCGGCGTGCTCGCGCAGCTCGACCGGCTCGGGGTGTGCGACCGGGCGCAATCGCCGGTGTGCACGCTGGAGTCGGAGGACCACTTCTCGTACCGCCGTGACCGCACCACCGGGCGGCTCGCGGGCTATGTCTGGCTGGACTGATGGGCATGACGGACCGTAAGACCGAACTCGCCGCAAATCTGGCGAAAGTGGAGGAGCGCATCGCCGCCGCGTGCATCGCGGCCGGGCGCGAGCGGGAGGAGGTGACCCTCATCGTGGTCACCAAGACCTACCCGGCGAGCGATGTGCGGATCCTGTCGGAACTCGGTGTGCGCCATGTCGCCGAGAACCGCGACCAGGATGCCGCGCCGAAGGCCGCCGCGTGTGCGGATCTGCCGCTTAAGTGGCATTTTGTCGGCCAGTTGCAGACCAACAAGGTGCGTTCCGTGGTCGGTTACGCCGATGTCGTGCAGTCCGTGGACCGTTCCCGTCTCGTCACGGCCCTGTCGAAGGAGGCGGTGCGGGCCGGGCGTGAGGTGGGCTGCCTGGTCCAGGTCGCGCTCGACGCGGGGGCCGGCGGCCGGGGCGAGCGCGGTGGCGTCGGACCGGACGGAATCGAAGAGTTGGCCGACCTCGTCGGTGCGGCGCCGGGACTGCGGCTCGACGGTCTGATGACCGTCGCGCCGCTCGCCGGGGAGTACGCGGGGCGCGAACAGGCGGCGTTCGAGCGGCTCATGGATTTGTCGACTGACCTGCGCCGAGCCCATCCGGCTGCAACCATGGTGTCGGCAGGGATGAGTGCGGACCTCGAACAGGCCGTGGCCGCCGGGGCGACACATGTGCGCGTCGGCACCGCGGTACTCGGAGTCCGCCCCAGGCTCGGGTAACGTCGCCAGGAAGTCGGACCACAGCAGAAAATATGGTCAATGCGCGCGAAGGCGAGCACAACGACCACGTGGATCGCGGGCACTTGGCAGTCGTCAGCCGATCCACCACAGAGCGGAGGACTCAGAGAATGGCCGGCGCGATGCGCAAGATGGCGGTCTACCTCGGCCTCGTGGAGGACGATGGGTACGACGGCCGCGGATTCGATCCCGACGACGACTTCGAACCCGAGTTGGACCCGGAGCCGGAGCGGGACCACCGGCGGCACGAATCGTCACACCAGTCGCACAGCGCACACCAGTCCCAAAGGGACGAAGAGGTGCGAATCGTGCAACCGCCCGCGCCGCGCGAGCCGGTGGCCCGTTCGACTTCGCTCGCCGCGGAATCCGGACGTCCGGCGCGGATCGCGCCCGTGGCATCCATCACACAAGAACGTCAGTCCCTCGAGAAGAACGCACCGGTGATCATGCCCAAGGTTGTGTCCGAGCGAGAGCCTTACCGGATCACCACGCTTCACCCCCGGACCTACAACGAGGCCCGTACCATCGGGGAACACTTCCGTGAGGGCACCCCGGTGATCATGAATCTGACTGAGATGGACGACACAGACGCGAAGCGACTTGTCGACTTTGCGGCCGGTTTGGTGTTTGGTCTTCACGGCAGCATCGAGCGGGTGACGCAGAAGGTGTTCCTGTTGTCTCCTGCTAACGTCGATGTCACGGCGGAGGACAAGGCCCGCATCGCAGAGGGCGGGTTCTTCAACCAGAGCTGAGACGCACGACCAGATCGACGTTCGGAAGAGCACGGAGCAGGGGAGAGGGAAGCGCAGGCCATGAGCGTGTTCGCACAGGTGGTCCACATCGCGCTGTTGGCGTTCCTCGCCGTGCTCATTTTCCGGCTCGTCATGGATTATGTGTTCCAGTTCGCCCGCTCGTGGCAACCCGGCAAGGCGATGGTGGTCGTACTGGAGGCCACCTACACTGTCACCGATCCACCGTTGAAGCTTCTGCGGCGGTTCATCCCGCCGCTGCGTCTCGGGGGCGTGGCGCTCGACCTGTCCTTCTTCGTACTGATGATCATCGTCTACATCCTCCTCTCCATCACGGGGAGCTTCGTGTGATGAGGGTGGACGATACGGTCTTGCCGACTGCCGATGACTACGTTGAGGTGAAGAGATGCCGTTGACCCCCGAGGACGTGCGGAACAAGCAGTTCACGACCGTCCGCCTCCGAGAAGGCTATGACGAGGACGAGGTCGATGCCTTCCTCGACGAGGTCGAAGCCGAGCTGACCCGTCTGCTCCGCGAGAACGAGGACCTGCGCGCCAAGCTGGCCGCGGCCACCCGTGCGGCCGCGCAGAACCAGCAGAACATGCGCAAGGGCCCGCCGGAGCAGGACCAGCAGCAGCACCCTCAGCAGCAGGGCATGCGAGGTCCCGGCGCGCCGGTGCCCGCCGGGATATCGGGCCCGCCGCAGCAGCAGATGGGCGGCCCCATGGGTGGCCCGCCCCAGCTGCCGAGCGGTGCCCCGCAGCTGCCCGCCGGTCCCGGCGGTGGTCAGGGTGGTCCGCAGGGTCCCGGTCCGATGGGCCAGGGGCCGATGGGCCAGGGCCCCATGGGTCAGGGTCCGATGGGTCAGGGACCCATGGGCCAGGGCCCGATGGGCGGTCAGCCCCCCATGCAGCAGCAGATGGGTGGTCCGATGGGCGGCCCCATGGGCGGTCCGATGGGCGGCCCCGGTCAGGGCCCCGGTGGCGACAGCGCCGCCCGAGTCCTCTCGCTGGCCCAGCAGACCGCCGACCAGGCGATCGCCGAGGCCCGCTCCGAGGCCAACAAGATCGTCGGCGAGGCCCGCAGCCGCGCCGAGGGTCTGGAGCGTGACGCCCGTGCCAAGGCCGACGCCCTGGAGCGGGACGCGCAGGAGAAGCACCGCGTCGCGATGGGCTCCCTGGAGTCCGCCCGCGCCACGCTGGAGCGCAAGGTCGAGGACCTGCGCGGCTTCGAGCGCGAGTACCGCACGCGCCTGAAGTCGTACCTCGAGTCCCAGCTGCGCCAGCTGGAGACCCAGGCCGACGACTCCCTGGCTCCGCCGCGCACCCCGGCCACCGCGTCCCTGCCGCCGTCCCCGGCGCCTTCCATGGCTCCGGCCGGCGCGAGCGCCCCGTCCTACGGCGGCAACCAGACGATGGGCGGCAACCCCGCTCCGTCCGCCCCGTCCTACGGCGGTCAGCAGCAGATGACCCCGGCCATGACCCAGCCCATGGCTCCGGTCCGCCCGCAGGGCCCGTCCCCGATGGGTCAGGCACCCTCGCCGATGCGCGGGTTCCTGATCGACGAGGACGACAACTGAGCACCGGGCACGGTGAGTAGTACGCCTTAGGCGTCGGCAGCGTTCAAAGGGGCGGGGCCCCGGACTTCGGTCCGGGGCCCCGCCCCTTTTACGCGGGTTGACTGCAGTAACCCCAGGCGGTGCATGAGAAAGGCCCGGCCTGCGCAGCGCAGACCGGGCCCTTCCCGAACCACCCGGCGCTTACACCTTCCGCAGCCGGAACGTGAGGGACAGCCCCTCGTCGGTGAACGGCTCACCGAAGCTGTCGTCGGCCGCACCCTGCTGGAAGTCCGTCGACAAGACCTCGTCGGCGATCAGTCCGGCATGCTCGGCCAGCGCGGCGGCCACCGCAGGGTCGGTCGACGCCCAGCGCAGCGCGATCCGGTCGGCCACGTCCAGGCCGCTGTTCTTGCGTGCCTCCTGGATCAGCCGGATCGCGTCACGGGCCAGGCCCGCCTGCCGCAGCTCCTCGGTGATCTCCAGGTCCAGCGCCACCGTGGCACCGGAGTCGGACGCCACCGACCAGCCCTCGCGCGGGGTCTCGGTGATGATCACCTCGTCCGGGGCGAGGGCGACCGTCTCACCGTCGACCTCCACCGACGCCCTGCCCTCACGCAGCGCGAGGGACAGCGCGGCGGCATCCGCGTTCGCGATCGCCTTCGCCACGTCCTGCACCCGCTTGCCGAACCGCTTGCCGAGCGCACGGAAGTTGGCCTTGGCGGTGGTGTCCACCAGCGAGCCGCCCACCTCGGCGAGTGAGGCCAGCGAGGAGACGTTCAGCTCCTCGGTGATCTGGGTGTGCAGCTCCGGGTCCAGGGACTCGAAACCGGCCGCGGCGATCAGCGCGCGGGACAGCGGCTGACGCGTCTTGACGCCCGACTCCGCGCGTGTGGCACGGCCCAGCTCCACCAGCCGGCGGACCAGGACCATCTGCTTCGACAGCTCCGGGTCGATCGCCGACAGGTCCGCCTGCGGCCAGGCGGCCAGGTGCACCGACTCCGGCGCGCCCGGGGTCACCGGCACGATCAGGTCCTGCCACACTCGCTCGGTGATGAACGGGGTGATCGGCGCCATCAGCTTGGTGACCGTCTCCAGCACCTCGTGCAGCGTGCGCAGCGCGGCCTTGTCGCCCTGCCAGAAGCGGCGGCGCGAGCGGCGGACGTACCAGTTGGACAGGTCGTCGACGAACGCGGACAGCAGCTTGCCGGCACGCTGGGTGTCGTACGCCTCCATCGCCTGGGTCACCTGGTCGGTGAGGGCGTGCAGTTCGGACAGCAGCCAGCGGTCGATCAGCGGGCGCTCGGCCGGGGCCGGGTCCGCCGTGCTGGGCGCCCACTGCGACGTCCGGGCGTACAGCGCCTGGAAGGCGACCGTGTTCCAGTACGTCAGCAGGGTCTTGCGGACGACCTCCTGGATGGTGCCGTGGCCCACCCGGCGGGCCGCCCACGGGGAACCGCCGGCCGCCATGAACCAGCGCACCGCGTCGGCGCCGTTGGCGTCCATGAGCGGGATCGGCTGCAGGATGTTGCCCAGGTGCTTGGACATCTTGCGGCCGTCCTCGGCCAGGATGTGGCCGAGGCAGACGACGTTCTCGTACGACGACTTGTCGAAGACCAGCGTGCCGATGGCCATCAGCGTGTAGAACCAGCCGCGGGTCTGGTCGATCGCCTCGGAGATGAACTGCGCCGGGTACCGGCTCTCGAACAGCTCCCTGTTCTTGTACGGGTAGCCCCACTGCGCGAACGGCATCGAACCCGAGTCGTACCAGGCGTCGATGACCTCCGGCACGCGCGTGGCCGTCTTGCCGCAGCCGTCGTGGCGGCAGGCGAAGGTGACCTCGTCGATGTACGGCCGGTGCGGGTCCAGGTTCGACTGGTCGGTGCCGGTCAGTTCGGTCAGCTCCGCGCGGGAGCCGACACAGGTGAGGTGGTCGTCCTCGCAGCGCCAGACCGGCAGCGGGGTGCCCCAGTAGCGGTTGCGGGACAGCGCCCAGTCGATGTTGTTGTTCAGCCAGTCGCCGTACCGGCCGTGCTTGACCGTGTCCGGGAACCAGTTGGTCTTCTCGTTCTCCTGGATGAGACGGTCCTTGATCGCCGTCGTGCGGATGTACCAGGAGGGCTGTGCGTAGTAGAGCAGCGCGGTGTGGCAGCGCCAGCAGTGCGGGTAGCTGTGCTCGTACGGGATGTGCTTGAAGAGCAGACCGCGCTGCTGGAGGTCCTCGGTGAGCTTCTCGTCCGCCTTCTTGAAGAAGACGCCGCCGACCAGCGGGACGTCCTCCTCGAAGGTGCCGTCCGGGCGGACCGGGTTGACCACGGGCAGGCCGTAGGAGCGGCAGACCTTGAGGTCGTCCTCACCGAAGGCGGGGGACTGGTGGACCAGACCCGTGCCGTCCTCGGTGGTGACGTACTCGGCGTTCACCACGTAGTGCGCCGGCTCCGGGAACTCCACGAGTTCGAACGGACGCCGGTACGTCCAGCGCTCCATCTCGGCGCCGGTGAAGGTCTGGCCCGTGGTCTCCCAGCCCTCGCCGAGCGCCTTGGCGACGAGCGGCTCGGCGACGACGAGCTTCTCCGCACCGTTGGCCGCGACGACGTAGGTGACCTCCGGGTGCGCGGCGACCGCCGTGTTGGACACCAGGGTCCAGGGGGTCGTCGTCCACACCAGGAGCGCGGCCTCGCCGGCGAGCGGACCGGAGGTGAGCGGGAAACGGACGTACACGGACGGGTCGACGACCGTCTCGTAGCCCTGCGCCAGCTCGTGGTCGGACAGGCCGGTGCCGCAGCGCGGGCACCAGGGCGCGACCCGGTGGTCCTGGACGAGGAGCCCCTTGCCGAAGATCTCCTTCAGCGACCACCAGACGGACTCCACGTACTCGGGGTCCATGGTGCGGTAGGCGTCGTCCAGGTCGACCCAGTAGCCCATGCGGGTCGTCAGCTCGGCGAAGGCGTCGGTGTGCCGCAGGACCGACTCGCGGCACTTGGCGTTGAACTCGGCGATGCCGTACGCCTCGATGTCCTGCTTGCCGGAGAAGCCCAGCTCCTTCTCGACGGTCAGCTCCACGGGCAGGCCGTGGCAGTCCCAGCCGGCCTTCCGGGCCACGTGGTAGCCGCGCATGGTGCGGAAGCGGGGGAAGACGTCCTTGAAGACGCGTGCCTCGATGTGGTGGGCGCCGGGCATGCCGTTCGCGGTGGGCGGGCCCTCGTAGAACACCCACTCGGGGCGGCCCTCGGACTGCTCCAGGCTCTTGGCGAAGATCTTCTGCTCGCGCCAGAAGTCGAGCACGGCGTGCTCAAGAGCGGGCAGGTCGACCTGTGCGGGCACCTGGCGGTACGTCGGCGCTGTCATCTGCGAGCATCCTCCAACGGACTTGCTGCCTTCCGTCGGAGGGACGAGAGCCTTCGTTCCTGTCTACGCCGTGTGCGGCGCGCTCCCGCGGTACCACCCTCCTTGGCCCGCCGGCGCTGCCTACGCTCCGGTGAGCCCCCTCATTGGGGTCGCGAAGCCGGTTCTACTCGCCCTGGCCCGGTGGCTGTGGCTTTCTTCCGGCGGCTCCGGGGTGATCTTCACGTCGCGCTCGCCCCCGGGCTCACACCGTCCCCGGGTCGCTCTGGGCTGCGTACGCCGCTACTCGTCCCCATCCACGCTTCTCGCTCCGCCCAGTGTACGGCGCCGGGCGGACAGCGGCTGACCGGATTTCCGCCGAGCGGGGCCGTACGCCTCGTGACCGGGCGGGATGACCCGAATGGCGAGGGCAGGCGTGTGCGCCTGCGGCCCGGACCGTCCTGGCGGATTACCCGGCGGGGAGCTGGGCACAACGGATGCAGGCCCGCTGCTCGGGGGGTGCGGGCGGGCGAATCGGGCGGTGTGCCCCGTTGCCGCGGGACTCAAGTCGATTTATCGTCCCAGCACGATTCGCGAGCAAGATCACAATATGTGAAGGGGCCGCGGCCATGGTGGCGAAAAAGACCGCCGTACAGCAGCCGTCGACCGGCCGGGCCAGCGGCACGGCCGCGGGGGAGGCGGCCGCGAAGGGCACGGCCGCCAAGAAGACGGCTGCGCGGAAAACGGCTGCGAGGAAGGCGCCGGTCAACAGCGCACCGGCCAAGAAGGCACCGGCCGAGAAGGCGGCTGCCAAGAAGGCTCCGGCCGGGAAGGCCGCTGCGAAGAAGGTCATCGCGAAGACCGCGGCGGAATCCGCGACGGAACCCGCGACGAAGACTGCCGAGGCCGCGCAGGCCGTGAAGGCCGCGAAGGGCGCGGAGGCCGTCGACGCCACGGAGGTCGTGGACGCCACGGAGGTCGCGACGGCGGCGAAAGCCTCGAAGAGGAAGACCGCGAAGAAGACGGCCGCGAAGCAGACGGCGGTCGAGGAGCCGGCGGCCGAGAGGGCTGCCGGGAAGAGAGCCGGGAAGAAGGCTTCGGTGAAGGGGGTGGCGGTGGAGGAGACGGCCGTCGAGGAGCGGGCCGGGAAGAAGGCCGGCGCGAGGAAGAAGGCGGCCGCCGCGGGCGTCTCCACGGAGGCGGCCGGGAAGAGCACGGCCAAGAAAGCGGGCGCGGCGCGGGCCGCGAAGCAGACGGGAGCCACGACAGTGGTTGCGAAGAAGACTCCTGGCACGGCCACGGCCGAACAGAGCGCCGTTCCCAAGGCACGGATCGCCGCGGCGGAGCCCGGTGAGCTGGCGGTGCGCCCCGGCGAGGCCCCCTGGACCCCGGAAGAGGTCGCGGAGGCCCGTGCCGAGCTGCAGTCCGAGGTGGAGCGGCTGCGCGCCGAGATCAGCTCCTCCGAGGCGTCCCTCGTCGGACTGATGCGGGACTCCGGGGACGGCGCGGGCGACGACCAGGCCGACACCGGGACCAAGAACATCACGCGCGAACACGAGCTGGCGCTCGCCGCCAACGCGCGCGAGATGCTGATCCAGAACGAGCACGCCCTGGAACGGCTGGACGCGGGCACCTACGGGCTGTGCGAGAACTGCGGCAACCCCATCGGCAAGGCCCGGATGCTGGCCTTCCCCCGGGCCACCCTGTGCGTGGAGTGCAAGCAGAAGCAGGAACGTCGCTCCTGAGCGTGAGGGGCCGGGCGGGCGTGCCGTACCCTCGTCCTCAGTCAGGCACCTAGGTTGAGGGACTCACGTGGCAGAGGCGGAGCGCATCATCGGTACGCCAAAGACCCCGGACGACAGCGGCGAGCGGACGGCGGCGGCCGGAGCGCCGGCGGGCTCCGGTGCGTCCGCCGCGACCGGTGCGACCGGTGCGACCGGCGAGGACCGGCCGAAGGCCCCGGCGCAGGTGCGGGACGGCCGCGGGCGCCGGATCGCGGTGCTGTTCGCGGTGGCCGCGTTCGCGTACGCCCTCGATCTGATCAGCAAGACGCTCGTGGTCGCCAAGCTGGAGGGCCACGAGCCGATCAAGCTGGTGGGAGAGCTGCTGGAGCTGCACGCCATCCGCAATCCGGGCGCCGCTTTCGGTTTCGGGGCCGCGTTCACGGTGATCTTCACGCTGATCGCCGCGGCGGTGATCGTGGTGATCATCCGCCTCGCCCGCAAGCTGTACAGCTTCCCCTGGGCGATCGCCCTCGGCCTGCTGCTCGGCGGCGCGCTCGGCAACCTCACCGACCGGATCTTCCGCTCGCCCGGGATCTTCGAGGGCGAGGTCGTGGACTTCATCGCCCCGAAGGGCTTCGCGGTGTTCAACCTGGCCGACTCGGCGATCGTGTGCGGCGGCATCCTGATCGTGCTGCTGTCCTTCCGCGGCCTGGACCCGGACGGCACGATCCACAAGGACTGACGGCGCCGCCCGGAGTTGTCCACAGGCACGTTCGGGGCGGTCCGGGCCGTCCGGCATACTCGACGGGTGAGCACGATTCCCGAGATCCGTACCCTGCCCGTGCCCGACGGCCTGGAGGGCGAGCGTGTCGACGCCGCCATCTCCCGCATGTTCGGCTTCTCCCGCACGAAGGCGGCCGAGCTGGCCGCAGCCGGCAAGGTGCAGGTCGACGGCGCGGTGGTCGGCAAGTCCGAGCGCGTGCACGGCGGCGCCTGGCTCGAGGTCGAGATGCCGCAGGCGCCCGCGCCGGTGCAGGTGGTCGCCGAGCCGGTCGAGGGCATGGAGATCGTGTACGACGACGGTGACGTGGTCGTGATCGTCAAGCCGGTCGGCGTGGCCGCGCACCCCTCGCCCGGCTGGAGCGGCCCCACCGTCATCGGCGGCCTTGCCGCGGCGGGCTACCGGATCTCCACCTCCGGGGCCGCCGAGCGCCAGGGCATCGTGCACCGTCTGGACGTCGGCACCTCCGGCCTGATGGTGGTCGCCAAGTCGGAGCGGGCGTACACCTCGCTCAAGCGCCAGTTCAAGGAGCGCACGGTCGACAAGCGCTACCACACCCTGGTCCAGGGCCACCCGGACCCGACGAGCGGCACCATCGACGCCCCCATCGGCCGCCACCCGAACCACGACTACAAGTGGGCGGTCACGGCCGACGGCAAGCCCTCCGTGACCCACTACGACCTCCTCGAGGCGTTCCGCGCCGCCTCGCTGCTCGACGTGAAGCTGGAGACCGGCCGCACCCACCAGATCCGCGTCCACATGTCCGCCCACCGCCACCCCTGCGTCGGCGACCTCACCTACGGCGCCGACCCGACCCTCGCAAAGCGGCTGCGCCTTTCCCGCCAGTGGCTGCACGCCGTGCGGCTCGGCTTCGAGCACCCCGCGGACGGGCAGTGGGTGGAGTTCGGGAGCGACTACCCCGAGGACCTGCAGAAGGCCCTCGACCAGGTCCGCGAGGAGACGTACGCGTGAGCGTGCCGTCGTACGCCGTCAGGGTCGCCGAGGACCTCGCCGACCGCGAGGCCTGCTTCGCGGTCCGCAAGGAGGTGTTCGTGCGCGAGCAGGGCGTCGCCGAGGACCTCGAGTACGACTCCTACGACGCCGGCGCCGTGCACGTGCTGGCGGTCCGCGAGGACGGTGTGCCGCTCGGCACCGGGCGGCTGCTGCACGGCGGGCCGGCCGTCGCGAAGACCGGAGCGGACGCGTCGGTGGGCTCCCTGGGGCGGCTCGCCGTGTCCCGGGCGGCGCGCGGGCTCGGGGTCGGCGCGGCCCTGGTGCGGGCCATCGAGGACGCGGCACGCGCGCGTGGCCTCACCGCGGTGGACCTGCACGCCCAGACCCAGGCACTGGGCTTCTACGAGCGCCTCGGCTACGTGGCCTACGGCCTCGAGTTCCCGGACGCGGGCATGCCGCACCGGGCGATGCGCCGGGCCCTGTAGCGGCGCGCGCTCCCGGTGCGCCGATGGCAGGCTTGAGACCTGCCGTGTGATCGTCGACCCCCGGAGCGCCGGCCGTGGATCAGTTGGCCCTGTTGTTCATCCTGCTGCTCGGGGCCCTGGTGAGCGTTCCGGTGGGGGACCGGTTCGGGGTGCCGTCGCCGGTGCTGATGACGCTGTTCGGTGGGGCCCTCGCGGTGGCCGACTTCGTCCCCAACGTGAACATCCCGCCCGAGCTGATCCTGCCCGGGCTGCTGCCGCCGCTGCTCTACGCCGCCGTACGCCGCACCTCCTGGCGGCAGTTCGCGGCCAACATCCGGCCGATCTTCCTGCTGGCCGTGGCCCTGGTGTTCGTGACGACGGTGAGCGTGGCGTACGTCGCCAACGCGATCGTGCCCGGCCTGCCGATCGCCGCGGCCGTCGCCCTCGGCGCGCTCATCGCCCCGCCCGATCCGGTCGCGGCGACCAGCGTCGCCGGACAGCTCGGGCTGCCGCGCCGCCTGGTGTCGATCCTGGAGGGCGAGGGCCTCTTCAACGACGTCACGGCCATCGTGCTGTACCACGTGGCGATCGCCGCGGTCGTGAGCGGCACCTTCTCGCCGTGGCGGGCCGGCCTGGACCTCGTGCTGTCCGCCGTCGTCGCGGTTGCCGTGGGCCTGGTCCTCGGCTGGGGCGCGAACAAGCTGATGGACCTGCTGGGCGATCCGACACTGCAGATCGGCATGACCCTGCTGGTGCCGTACGCCTCCTACGTCCTGGCGGAGAAGCTGCACGGCTCCGGGGTGCTGGCGGTGCTCACCACGGCGCTCTTCCTCGCCGAGTACGCCACCGACGCCGACGACGTGATGACCCGGCTGGCCGGGCACACCTTCTGGGACATCATCGACACCCTCGTCACCGGTGTGGCCTTCGGGCTCATCGGTCTCGAGCTGCACAACGCCATCCGTACGGCCCAGGGCCGCTGGGGCGAGCTGCTCGGCTGGGCCGCGGCCGTCGTGGGTGTGGTGATCATCGTACGGCTGGTCTGGCTGCTGCCCGCGACCTGGCTGACCAAACGGCTGCACGCGCGGCGCGACTACGACGAGGAGATCCCGGTCAGCTGGCGGGAGACCGTCGTGATGTGGTGGTCCGGGATGCGCGGCGTGGCCTCGGTGGCGCTGGCGCTGGCCGTCCCGCTGAAGACCGAGGACGGCTCCCCCTTCCCCGACCGGGACGAGATCGTCTTCATCGCCTTCGGGGTCATCATCGTCACACTGGTGCTCCAGGGACTCACCCTGCCGTGGCTGGTCAAGCGGCTCGGGGTGCGGGCCGATTCCGAACGGGAGAAGGAGTTCGAGAAGGAGCTGGCGGTGCGCGCGGCGAGGGCGGCCAAGCGCAGGCTGCGGGAGATCGAGCAGGTGGAGGACCTGCCCGAGGACCTGGCGGAGCAGATGCTGCGGCGCGCCTTCGACATCGGCATCCGGATCAGCCCGGACATGGGGGAGGAGGAGCGCCGGGAGGCTCAGCACCAGCGGGCCAGGCGGCTCAGGCGCATCCGGCGCATCCAGAACGAGATGATGAGCGCGGCACGGCACGAGGTGCTGGCGGCGCGGAGCGAGCCGGGGTCGGACCCGGAGATCGTGGACCGGGTGCTGCGCCATCTCGACGTGCGCAGCCTGCGGTGAGGTGTGCCGAGCCCGCGGTGCGGTGTGCCGAGCCTGCGGTGCGGTGTGCGGGGCGTGCGGCCGGCGGGGCAGGCACTTGCGCACAGGGGCGGCCTATCAGTCGTACAAATGTGTCGTAGCTGTGGAAAACTCCGGCACCGTCCGGCGGTCCGTGCCTACTCTCGGATCATGACGCGCAACATCGTGATCAGTGGAGGCGGTACGGGCATCGGGCTGGCGACCGCGCAGGCGTTCGCGGCGGACGGGGACCGGGTGCTGCTGCTCGGGCGGCGGGCCGAGGTGCTGGAGAAGGCCGGTGTGCCCGGGGCGCTCACCTGTGCGGCAGACCTCTCAGAGCCCGATCAGGTCCGCGGGGTGGCCCGCATCGTCGCCGAGGAGTTCGGCACGGTCGACGTGCTCGTGCACAGCGCGGGCGGCGCCGGACATCTGGAGGCGCCGTCCGGCAGCGAGGACCCCCTGGAGCGGGTGGCCCACGACTGGACGGTCAATTTCAGACAGAACGCGCTGACGGCCGCGCTCCTCACCGAAGCGCTGAAGAGCCGGCTCGCCGAGCCCGGCGGGCGGGTGCTCTTCATCAGTTCCATCGCCGCCTACCGGGGTTCGGGCACCGGCGCCTACGCGGCGGCCAAGGCGGGCCTGCACCCCTACGCGCACGACCTGGCCCGGCAGCTGGGGCCGCGCGGTATCACCGTGAACGTGGTCGCGCCGGGGTTCGTCGAGGACACCGAGTTCTTCGGGGACACCATGGACGAGGCCCGGCGGGCGAGACTCGTCGGCGACACACTGACCGGCCGCGCCGGGACCCCGGGCGATGTGGCGGCGACGCTGCACTGGCTGGCCTCGCCCGCCGCCGGGCACGTCACCTCCCAGGTGATCCAGGTCAACGGCGGCGCGGAACGCGGGCAATGACGCCCTGACCGGCGCCACGCCGAGCCCGGCCGGCGGACCTGACCGGACCCGACCCGACCGGACCGGTCAGGCCCGGCCGGTGCGCGGGTGCTCGCGGTCCTTGCGCAGAGAGGTGCCGTCGGGGGAGGGGAGGCGTTGCGGCGGGAGCACCGCGGCGGAGGTGTTGACCCGGGGGAGCGCATAGCGGTGTTCCCGCACCAGCCAGGTGATCATCTGCTCGCGGACCGCGACCCGTACCGTCCAGATGTCGGCGGAGTCCTTGGCGGTCATCAGGGCGCGCACCTGGAGGGTGTTCGGCGTGCTGTCCGTCACCACCAGGCTGTAGGCACGGCCGTCCCACGCCGGGCACTCGCGCAGGATGTCGCGCAGCTTCTCGCGCATCTCCTCGACGGGCGCACTGTGGTCGAGGTGCCAGAAGACGGTGCCGGTCATCTCCGGGGTGCCCCGCGACCAGTTCTCGAAGGGTTTGGAGGTGAAGTACGACACCGGCATGGTGATCCGGCGCTCGTCCCAGGTCCGTACCGTCAGAAAGGTCAGGGTGATCTCCTCGACCGTGCCCCACTCGCCGTCCACGACGACCGTGTCGCCGATGCGCACCATGTCACCGAAGGCGATCTGCAGCCCGGCGAACATGTTGGACAGCGTCGACTGGGCGGCGACACCGGCGACGATGCCGAGGATGCCCGCCGAGGCCAGCAGCGAGGCCCCGGCCGCACGCATCGCCGGGAACGTGAGCAGCATGGAGGCGATCGCCACGACGATGACGATCGCCGAGACCACCCGCATGATCAGCTCCACCTGGGTACGCACCCGGCGGACCCGGGCCGCGTCCTGGTGGACGCGCGCATAGCGGCTGTAGGTGGTCTCGACGACCGCGGCGGCGATCCGGATCACCAGCCAGGCGGTGGAGCCGATCAGCACCAGGGTCAGGGCGCGGGCGATGCCGGCCTGGTGCCGTTCCAGCATCTTCGCCTGGTCGTACGATCCGCGGAGCAGGGCGGTGCACAGCACGAGCTGGTAAGGGATGCGAGCGCGGCGCAGCAGCTCCCACAGCGGAGAGTCGTGGTCGCGTTCGTCGGCCTTGCGCAGCAGCCGGTCGGTGGCCCACCCGATGGCCACGGTGATCAGTACCGAGGCGCCTATCACGATCACAGGGCGGAGTGCGTCTTCCATGCCTGCGCTCCTAACCGGTGCCCGGCGGGCATGAACATGTGAGTTCGTGCCGTCCCAGGACACGGCGGCTCCGGTGGCGTCGCACCGGCTGGCACCATGGCCTCATGAACATCATGCTCATTCATTCGACCTACGGCCTCAGGCCCGCGGTGCGCGATGCCGCGGACCGGCTGCGCGGGGCGGGCCACGAGGTGTGGACGCCCGACCTCTTCGAGGGCCGCACGTTCGACACCGTCGAGGAGGGCATGGAGTACACGGAGGACACCGGCAAGGACGAACTGCTGAAGCGGGCCGTGCTGGCGGCGGCGCCGTACTCGGACCGGGGGCTGGTCTACGCCGGGTTCTCCTTCGGTGCCTCCATAGCCCAGACCCTCGCCCTCGGCGACGACAAGGCGCGCGGGCTGCTGCTTCTGCACGGCACGTCGGACATCGCGCCGAACGCGCGGGCGGACGACCTGCCGGTGCAGCTGCACGTGGCCGAGCCGGACCCGTTCGAGACGGACGACTGGCTGAGCGCCTGGTATCTCCAGATGGGCCGGACGGGCGCCGACGTGGAGGTCTACCGCTACGCGGGGGCCGGACACCTGTACACCGACCCCGCACTGCCGGACTACGACGCCGAGGCCGCCGAGACCACCTGGCGGGTGGCGCTCGGCTTCCTCGACGGCCTGGAGAACGCGTAGCCGTACGCCCTACACAGGGTCGTAGGTCCGCTCGACCTTCTGCGTGCCGCTGCGGGTGCGGTACGAGCGCTCCCACTTCGAGGTCGCGTTCGCGTCGGTGCGGTCGGACAGGACGTAGTAGTCCATCTGCGCGCGGTCGGCGGTGATGTCCAGCACGCCGTAGCCGTGCCGGTCGGTGTCGACCCAGTGGACGTGCCGGTTGGCGGCCTCGATGAGCGGCGCGGCGACGGCGGAGACCGTGCCCTCGGGGACCTTGACGATGTCATCGAGGTTGTCGGAGGTCACCGAGGTGATCACGAACTCGGTGGCCGCCGACGGCGACAGCGGGTAGGTGCCCGCGTCCACCGGCACGTCGTTGGCCCAGGACATGTGGATGTCGCCGGTCAGGAAGAGGGTGTTGCCGATGGCGTTCGAGCGCAGGTGGTCGAGCAGCTCGCGGCGGTCGTGGGTGTAGCCGTCCCACTGGTCGGTGTTGACGCCGATGCCGTCCTGCGGCAGGTCGAGCAGCTTGGCGAGCGGCTTCAGCAGGTCGGCGGTGAGGGAGCCGATGACGAACGGGGCGATCATCACCGAGTTGCCGACCAGCCGCCACTTGGTGTCGGAGGCCTTGAGCCCGGCCTTCAGCCAGTTGAGCTGGGCGCGGCCGGTCATGGTCCGGGTGGGGTCGTCCACCGAGCCGCTGCCGGCGGACGCCTGCTGGGAGCGGAAGGAGCGCAGGTCCAGCAGGGAGAGATCGGCGAGCTTGCCGAAGCGCAGCCGGCGGTAGGTCGTGCCCTCGATGGCGGGGCGGACCGGCATCCACTCGAAGTAGGCCTGCTTGGCGGCCGCCTTGCGGGCGGTCCAGGTGCCCTCGGCGCCCTCGGTGTGGTTGACCGCGCCGCCCGACCAGGCGTTGTCGGCGAACTCGTGGTCGTCCCAGATCGCCACGACCGGCGCCTTCAGGTGCAGGGCCTGGAGGTCGGGGTCGGTCTTGTACTTGCCGTGCCGGGTCCGGTAGTCGGCGAGCGTGATGATCTCGCGTGCGGGCGCGTGCGGGCGCACGACCGTGCCGCGGGCCGCGTACTCGCCGGACTTGTACTCGTAGATGTAGTCGCCGAGGTGCAGCCAGGCGTCCAGGTCGTTGCGGCTCGCGAGGTGACGGTAGGCGGCGAAGTAACCGGCCTCCCAGTTGGCGCAGGTGACGACGCCGAAGCGCAGGCCGGACACGGCGGCGTCCGCCGCCGGTGCGGTGCGGGTGCGGGCCACCGGGGAGTCGGCGGCGCCGGCCGAGAAGCGGAACCAGTAGTCGGTGGCCGGCTCCAGGCCGCGGATGTCGGCCTTGACGGTGTGGTCGGAGGCGGCGGTCGCGGTGGTGGAGCCCTTGGCGACGACGTCCGTCAGCGCCTTGTCCTTGGCGACGACCCAGCTCACCTCGGTGTCCGGGCCGAGCCCGGAGCCCGGTACGGCCTCCGGGACCGGGGTCACCCGGGTCCACAGCAGGATGCCGTCGGGCAGCGGGTCGCCGGAGGCGACACCGTGCAGGAAGGCGGGGGCCTGGCCGGTCGCGCGCGCCGGAAGGGCGGCGGCGAGCGGACCCGCGAGAACAGCGGTCGCCGCCGCGGCCTTGACGACCGTGCGGCGGCGGGGAGAGAGGGAGCCGAGGCCACGTCGCGCCTCGGATGATCGGTTTCGACTGGTCACGACCGAAGATGTTACTGATCAGTACAAACGAGAGAGCGGGCGAACCTGGAAAGTTCGCCCGCTCTTCACTCGACGGCCGGTTCCTGACGGGGCGTCAGCCCTTCATGGCCGAGGCGATCGCGTTGTTGAAGTCGGGCACGGTCAGGATCACCTTGCCCCCGTTGAGCTGCTTGCCGTCCACGACGAAGCCCGGGGTGCCGGTCACGCCGTCCTTGTTGTCGTCGAAGGTCTTCGACATCGCCATGGCCCAGGCGTCGTAGGTGCCCTTCTTGACCGCGTTCTGGAACTGCGTGTTGTTCTTCAGCGCGGGGACGGTGTCGGCGACCTGGATGAGGTAGTTGTCGTCCTTGAACTTGTCGTCCGTCTCGTCCGGGTGCCACTTCGCGGAGTAGAGCGCGGACTTGTACTCGAGGAACGCCTCGTCGCTGACGTTCAGCGCGGCGCCCAGGGCGCTCAGCGCGTTCTTGGAGCCCTGGCCGTTGTCATGGCTGTCGATGAACGTGGCGCCGACGTACTGGTACTTGAACTTGCCGTCGTCGATGTCCTTCTTCAGGGTCGAGCCGACGTTCTGCTCGAACTGGGCGCACACGGGGCAGCGCGGGTCCTCGTACATCTTGAGGGTCTTCTTGGCGCTGTCCTTGCCGATGACGACGGTGGTGCCCTTCGTGCCCGTCGTGTGGGCCGGCGCGACGACCTTGGCGGTCTTCATGCTCTCCCAGTAGCTGGGCTTGTTGGCCTGGACGACGGCGTAGCCTATGCCGCCGGCCGCGGCCAGCACAGCCACGGCCGAGGCGGCCACGACGACCTGCCGCTTGGCCTTGTCGCGCTTGGCCTGCCGCTCGCGCTCCTGGCGCAGCCGCTCCCGGGCCGCCGTCTTCGCCGCCTGGCTGTTCCGCTTGCTCATAGTGTGATCTCCATGTGGGACGCGCACGTGCCGTACGCGGGATACGTGTGGGGGAGTTGGTCGTGCTCAGGCGAATGCCGGTGAGCACGGCGGTCCACGCCGTCCCAGGGAGTGCACGAGGAGCCGGTCGCGGGCCACGACCGGTCGCGGGGCGGGGCGGGGCAGCCGGCGGACCGGCCGGCGCCGCACGCCCACCGCGGCGACCGCCAGCAGCAGCGGCCGGACCGCTGTCGAAGCGGTGGCGCCGACCGCGCGCAGCAGCTGGGCCAGCGCCCGCTCGCCCCGGCGCAGCCAGGCCGCGGCCAGCAGGCCCACGCCGACGTGCACGGCGAGCAGCAGCCAGGCGGCGGCCGGGGTGGCGTGCGCGAGCAGCGCGGCCGAGCGGCCCGGGCCGCCGGTCATCTGCGCGAGCGGGGTGCCCACCCGCCCGTCGCACAGCACGTCGAAGCCGAACGCGTGCAGCGGCCCCGCGACCGGGCCGCCCGCCCGGCCGTAGCAGGCGTGCTGGCCGGTGGTGAACACCGTGTCGGCGGTCAGCTCCAGCGGGACCAGCAGGGCCGCGATCCGGCCGAAGCCCCGCTCACGGCCCGCCAGCGCGTACGCGGTGACGAAGACCCCGGCGGCCACCGCCGCCACCGTCGCGGCCGGCAGCGGGGCCCGGGACAGCAGTACGTGCGACGCGGTGCTGAGCGTCACGACGAAGGCCGTGAACAGCGCCGCGCGCACGGCTCTGAGCTGGGTCCCGGATATGTCCATAGCGAAACAAGAGTGTGGCACGTACGCGAGTAAGGGACTCCTAAAGAGTGCCTGTGAGTCCGGGAAGGTTACAGCCCCGGAATCCGGCCGTTGCGGAACAGGTCGACGAAGATCTGGTGGTCCGCACGCGCGCGTGCGCCGTACCTGTGCGCGAAGTCCACCAGGACGGGCGCGAAGCCCTCCTCGTCGGCCGCGATCGCCGCGTCGATGGCCCGCTCGGTGGAGAACGGCACCAGGGACTCGCCGGACTGGTCGTCCGCCGCCGCGTGCATCGCCGCCGTGGCCCGGCCGAGGTCGGCGACGACCTGCGCGATCTGTTCGGGCTCGTCGATGTCGCTCCAGTCCAGGTCGACGGCGTACGGCGAGACCTCGGCGACCAGCTGGCCCGCGCCGTCCAGCTCGGTCCAGCCCAGCCACGGGTCGGCGTGCGCCTGCAGCGCGCGCTGGGAGATCACCGTGCGGTGGCCCTCGTGCTGGAAGTACCCGGCGATGGCCGGATCCGTGATGTGCCGGGAGACGGCCGGGGTCTGGGCCTGCTTGATGTAGATCACGACATCGTTCTCCAGGGCGTCGCTGTGGCCCTCCAGAAGGATGTTGTACGACGGCAGGCCCGCCGAGCCGATGCCGATGCCCCGGCGGCCGACGACGTCCTTCACCCGGTAGGAGTCCGGCCGGGAGAGCGAGGAGTCGGGGAGGGTCTCCAGATAGCCGTCGAAGGCGGCCAGGACCTTGTAGCGGGTCGCGGCGTCCAGCTCGATGGCGCCGCCGTCCGGCGCGAAGCGGCGCTCGTACTCGCGGATCTCGGTCATCGACTCCAGCAGTTCGAAACGGGTCAGCGAACGGGCGGCGCGCAGGGCGCCCAGCAGCGGGCCCTCCGCGGTGTCCAGCGTGAACGGCGGCACCTCGTCGCTCTTCGCGCCCGTGGCCAGGGCGTGGATGCGCTCCCGGTAGGCGAGCGCGTAGATCCGCACCAGCTCGGTGATCTGCTCGTCGCTGAGCGCCTTCGCGTACCCGATGAGCGCGATCGAGGCCGAAAAGCGCTCGAGGTCCCAGGTGAACGGGCCGACGTAGGCCTCGTCGAAGTCGTTGACGTTGAAGACCAGGCGGCCGCCCGCGTCCATGTACGTGCCGAAGTTCTCCGCGTGCAGGTCGCCGTGGATCCACACGCGCGAGGTGCGGTCGTCCAGGAACGGGCCGCCCCGCTTCGAACCGAACTCATGGTTCGCGCTCAGGTCGTGGTAGAAGAGGCACGCCGTGCCGCGGTAGAACGCGAACGCCGAGGCCGCCATCTTCCGGAACTTCACCCGGAACGCGGCCGGGTCGGCGGCCAGGAGCCGGCCGAAGGCGGTGTCGAAGACGGCGAGGATCTCCTCGCCGCGCTGCTCGTCGCTGAGCTGGGGGACCGACATCGCTGGGTGCCTCCTGGTGCGGTGCATGAATGTGCATGAACGGGTACGACAGCGCTTCCGCCGTCTCCAACGGGCGACGCCACGCGGGAGTGCCCGGTTCCCGCACGAAGGTACGCAGAGACTCGCCGCGAGTGTCAGTCCCGGGGCATAGACTTCGACGCTGACCCCAGAACCGTCCGCCCGCCCGTCCCCCAGTGTTTCCGTTGGAGGCCATACCGTGTCAAAGCCGCCCTTCACGCACCTGCACGTCCACACCCAGTACTCGCTGCTGGACGGTGCCGCGCGGCTCAAGGACATGTTCAACGCCTGCAACGAGATGGGCATGACGCACATCGCCATGTCCGACCACGGCAACCTCCACGGGGCGTACGACTTCTTCCACTCCGCGAAGAAGGCCGGAATCACCCCGATCATCGGGATCGAGGCGTATGTCGCCCCCGAGTCCCGGCGCAACAAGCGCAAGATCCAGTGGGGCCAGCCGCACCAGAAGCGGGACGACGTCTCCGGCTCCGGCGGTTACACCCACAAGACGATGTGGGCGGTGAACAAGACCGGTCTGCACAACCTCTTCCGCCTCTCCTCGGACGCCTACGCCGAGGGCTGGCTGCAGAAGTGGCCCCGGATGGACAAGGAGACCATCGCCCAGTGGTCCGAGGGCATCGTCGCCTCCACCGGCTGCCCCTCGGGCGAGGTCCAGACCCGGCTGCGCCTCGGCCAGGAGGAGGAGGCGCTCAAGGCGGCCGCCGACTACCAGGACATCTTCGGCAAGGACCGGTACTTCCTGGAGCTGATGGACCACGGCATCGACATCGAGCACCGGGTGCGCGAGGGCCTCCTGGAGATCGGCAGGAAGCTCGGCATCCCCCCGCTGGTCACCAACGACTCGCACTACACGTACGCGCACGAGGCCGGCGCCCACGACGCCCTGCTGTGCATCCAGACCGGCAAGAACCTCTCCGACCCCGACCGCTTCAAGTTCGACGGCACCGGCTACTACCTGAAGTCCACGGACGAGATGTACGCCATCGACTCCTCGGACGCCTGGCAGCAGGGCTGCGCCAACACGCTCCTGGTCGCCGAGATGGTCGACACCGAGGGCATGTTCGAGAAGCGCGACCTCATGCCCAAGTTCGACATCCCCGAGGGCTACACCGAGGTCACCTGGTTCAAGGAGGAGGTCCGCCGCGGCATGGAGCGCCGCTTCCCCGGCGGCATCCCCGAGGACCGCCAGAAGCAGGCCGACTACGAGATGGACGTCATCATCTCGATGGGCTTCCCGGGCTACTTCCTCGTCGTCGCCGACTTCATCATGTGGGCCAAGAACAACGGCATCGCCGTCGGCCCCGGCCGGGGCTCCGCGGCAGGCTCGATCGTCGCCTACGCCATGGGCATCACCGACCTCGACCCGATCCCGCACGGCCTGATCTTCGAGCGGTTCCTCAACCCCGAGCGCATCTCGATGCCCGATGTCGACATCGACTTCGACGAGCGCCGGCGCGTCGAGGTGATCCGGTACGTGACCGAGAAGTACGGCGCCGACAAGGTCGCCATGATCGGTACCTACGGCACCATCAAGGCCAAGAACGCGATCAAGGACTCCGCGCGCGTGCTGGGCTACCCGTACGCGATGGGCGACCGCATCACCAAGGCCATGCCCGCCGACGTCCTCGGCAAGGGCATCCCGCTGTCCGGCATCACCGACCCCTCCCATCCCCGCTACAGCGAGGCCGGCGAGGTCCGCGGGATGTACGAGAACGAGCCGGACGTGAAGAAGGTCATCGACACCGCGCGCGGTGTGGAGGGCCTGGTCCGGCAGATGGGCGTGCACGCCGCCGGCGTGATCATGTCCAGCGAGACCATCACCGAGCACGTCCCGGTGTGGGTGAGGCACACCGACGGCGTGACCATCACGCAGTGGGACTACCCGAGCTGCGAGTCGCTCGGCCTGCTGAAGATGGACTTCCTGGGCCTGCGCAACCTCACGATCATGGACGACGCCGTCAAGATGGTGAAGGCCAACAAGGGGATCGACATCGACCTCCTGGCCCTCCCGCTCGACGACCCGCAGACCTTCGATCTGCTCCAGCGCGGCGACACCCTCGGTGTCTTCCAGTTCGACGGCGGCCCCATGCGCTCGCTGCTGCGCCTGATGAAGCCGGACAACTTCGAAGACATCTCCGCCGTGTCTGCCCTGTACCGTCCGGGCCCGATGGGCATGAACTCCCACACGAACTACGCGCTGCGCAAGAACAAGCAGCAGGAGATCACGCCGATCCACAAGGAGCTGGAGGAGCCCCTCGAAGAGGTCCTGGCGGTCACCTACGGCCTGATCGTCTACCAGGAGCAGGTGCAGAAGGCCGCCCAGATCATCGCGGGCTACTCGCTCGGCGAGGCCGACATCCTCCGACGGGTGATGGGCAAGAAGAAGCCCGACGAGCTGGCCAAGAACTTCACCATCTTCCAGGCCGGCGCACGCAAGAACGGCTACAGCGACGAAGCCATCCAGGCCCTGTGGGACGTGCTGGTCCCCTTCGCCGGCTACGCGTTCAACAAGGCGCACTCCGCCGCGTACGGCCTGGTGTCGTACTGGACCGCCTACCTCAAGGCGAACCACCCCGCCGAGTACATGGCCGCCCTCCTCACGTCCGTCAAGGACGACAAGGACAAGTCGGCGATCTACCTCAACGAGTGCCGCCGCATGGGCATCAAGGTGCTCCCGCCGAACGTCAACGAGTCGGTGCACAACTTCGCCGCGCAGGGCGACGACGTGATCCTGTTCGGCCTGGAGGCCGTGCGCAACGTCGGTACGAACGTGGTCGAGTCGATCATCAAGAGCCGCAAGGCCAAGGGCAAGTACGCCTCCTTCCCCGACTACCTCGACAAGGTCGAGGCGGTCGCGTGCAACAAGCGCACCACGGAGTCGCTGATCAAGGCGGGGGCCTTCGACACCCTGGGACACACCCGCAAGGGACTCACGGCCCAGTACGAGCCGATGATCGACAACGTGGTCGCGGTCAAGCGCAAGGAGGCCGAGGGGCAGTTCGACCTGTTCGGCGGCATGGGCGAGGAGACCAGCAGCGAGCCCGGCTTCGGACTCGACGTGCAGTTCACCGACGAGGAGTGGGACAAGACCTATCTGCTCGCCCAGGAGCGCGAGATGCTCGGTCTGTACGTCTCCGACCACCCGCTCTTCGGTCTGGAGCACGTGCTGTCCGACAAGGCGGACGCGGGCATCGCCCAGCTCACCGGCGGCGAGCACGCGGACGGCGCGGTCGTCACCATCGGCGGCATCATCTCCGGCCTGCAGCGCAAGATGACCAAGCAGGGCAACGCCTGGGCGATCGCCACGGTCGAGGACCTCGCCGGCTCCATCGAGTGCATGTTCTTCCCTGCGACCTACCAGCTGGTGTCGACCCAACTCGTCGAGGACGCCGTGGTGTTCGTCAAGGGCCGCCTCGACAAGCGCGAGGACGTGCCCCGGCTCGTCGCCATGGAGCTGATGGTCCCGGACCTGTCCAACGCGGGCACCAACGCGCCCGTGATCCTCACGATTCCGGCCACCAGGGTCACCCCGCCCATGGTCAGCCGCCTCGGCGAGATCCTCAGCCACCACAAGGGCGACAGCGAGGTCCGCATCAAGCTGCAGGGCCCGCGCAAGACCACCGTGCTGCGCCTGGACCGGCACCGGGTCAAGCCCGACCCGGCGCTGTTCGGCGACCTGAAGGTCCTCCTCGGCCCGTCCTGCCTGGCGGGCTAGCGAAGCCCACTGCCCGGCGGTCAGGGAGAGCCCCCTGCCCGGCGGTCAGGGAGCGGAGGCACGCGAGGGGCGCACCCGCGGCGGGTGCGCCCCTCGTCATGTGCCTGGGCTCAAGTGCCCTTTATGCAGATGTCAGTTGTGGCCGAAGCGCTTCTGCCGGCCCTTGCGCGCCACGTCCGCGGGCGTCATCTGGGAGAGGTGCTGCTCGCTCCGCGCCTCCGCCGAGGACTTGTGGACCTGCTCCTGCCCGTGCTCGGCCTGCGAGGCGCGCTGCTGCTGGCTTCGGTCCTGTTTCTTGTTCTTGGCCATGGTGATCTGCCTCCTGTGGGGGATCTGGGGGCCAGAGCCGGGACCAGATTCACATACGCTTACATCCAGCGCATTTCGGATAATTACCGTGCGTGACAGGGTGGGTGGGCGCTCGCGCACCGCAAACGCCACGCCGAAGATCGAGTTCGGGCCGTTAACCCCCGCGAGGTCGGGCAGACTCGAAGGAAGTCCTTGAGCAAAGCCTCCCGGGAAGAGGGTGAGTCGCGTGGACCGCTGCATCGTCCTGGTGGACGCCGGGTATCTGCTGGGCGCAGCCGCCAGCCTCCTCGCCGGTGAGCCCTCGCGGTCCCGGATCACCGTCGACCACACCGCGCTGATCCAGGCGCTGCGCGAACGGGCGGAGTCGGACACCGAGCGTCCGCTGCTGCGCATCTACTGGTTCGACGGCGCCCCCGACCGCGTCCCCCAGCCGGAGCACCGCCGGCTGCGGGTGATGCCCCGGGTCACCGTCCGGCTCGGCGCCCTCACCCGCAGCGACGGACGCTGGGCACAGAAGGGCGTGGACGCGGCCATGCACGCCGAGCTGACCGAGCTGGCCCGCAACCGTGCCTGCTCCGACATCGTCCTCGTCACCGGCGACGGCGATCTGCTGCCCGGCATGATGGCCGCCAAGGAGCACGGCGTCGCTGTCCACCTGTGGGCCGTCCAGGCCGCCGACGGCGACTACAACCAGTCCGAGGACCTGGTCGCCGAGGCCGACGAGCGGCGGGTGCTGGACCGGGCCTGGATCACCCATGCCGTCCGCGCCAAGGAACTGAGCGGCGTCTGCGCCCCGCCGCCCGCCCCCCGCCCCGAGATCGCCGCGATCCTCTCCGCGCCCCTGCCCGAGTCCGCCCTCGCCGCGGCGGCCGAACGCCCCGTCGAGCAGGCCGCGCCGCCGGCCGCCGCGACCGAGAACGGCACCCAGGAGCGGGCCGCCGCACCCAAGGGCGTACCCACCCCGAAGGACCTCGCCGCCCTGCGCGCCCCCGGCACCCAGCCCGTCCAGCACCCCGCGACCGCGACCCTGCGCTGGTCCTCCGACAAGGGCTGGGTGGACCGCCCGGGCGTGGTCCCCGAGCCGCCCGAGGCCGCCGCCATGCCGACGCTGGCCCAGCTCACCACGGCCGAGCAGCGCTGGGCGGACCGGGAGGAGGACATCACCACGGTCGGCGGCGACCCGTACGAGGTGGGCCAGGTCTTCGCCCGGCGCTGGATCGCCCGGCTCGGCGAGCAGAGCCAGCTGCAGAAGCTGTCGCAGATGTACCCGCGCATCCCGCACCGCATCGACGGCGAGCTGCTGCGCTACGCGGCCCGGTTCGGGCTGCTCGCCCACAAGGACGACCAGATCGACGAGCACGACCGTTACGCCATCCGGGCGGGCTTCTGGCGGGAGATCGACGTACCCGCGGCGCCGGAGTCCGCGCCCGCCGGGGGACTGAACCCGGGCGG
This sequence comes from Streptomyces sp. FXJ1.172, assembly GCF_001636945.3. NCBI lineage: Bacteria > Bacillati > Actinomycetota > Actinomycetes > Kitasatosporales > Streptomycetaceae > Streptomyces > Streptomyces sp. FXJ1.172. The sequence goes on from NZ_CP119133.2 coordinate 6,785,219, forward strand.
AACCCCCGTAGGCGGCCCCAAAGGCGAGTAAAGGCCCCGGACCCCGTACCCTCGTCCTTTGTGAATACGCGCGCGGTACAGGCCCCTCGGTATGACGAGGTCGTACGCGTGCGCGGGCTCGCCAAGACGTATCCGGCCGTCAAAGGACGGCGCGGCACCCCCGGCACGCCCGAGGTGCGGGCCACCGACGGGGTCGAGCTGGCCGTGCGGCGCGGCGAGGTCTTCGGGCTGCTCGGGCCGAACGGCGCCGGCAAGTCCACCCTCGTACGGCAGCTCACCGGCCTGCTGCGGCCGGACGCCGGCAGCGTCGAGATCCTCGGCCACGACATCGTGAAACACCCCGAGCGGGCCGCGCGCCTGCTCGCGTACCTCGGTCAGGAGTCCTCCGCGCTCGACGAGCTGACCGTCTCCCTCGCCGCCGAGACCACCGGACGCCTGCGCGGCCTCGACGTACGGGCCGCACGGGCCGAGCGGGACGCCGTGCTGGAGGAGCTGGGGCTCACGCCGATCGCCGGGCGGGCGCTGAAGAAGCTGTCCGGCGGGCAGCGGCGGCTCGCCTGCCTCGCCGCCGCCCTCGTCGGCGAGCGGCCGCTGCTCGTGCTGGACGAGCCGACCACCGGCATGGACCCGGTGGCCCGGCGCGCGGTCTGGGCGGCCGTGGACCGGCGGCGCGCCGAGCACGGTACGACCGTGCTGCTGGTCACCCACAACGTCATCGAGGCCGAGACCGTCCTGGACCGGGTCGCCGTCATCGACCAGGGCCGGGTCATCGCCTGCGACACCCCCGCCGGGCTGAAGGAACAGGTCGCCGACGAGGTGCGGGTCGAGCTGGTGTGGCGGGAGCGGGCGCCGCTGGAGGTGCCCGAGGTCGCAGCCCTGCGCGAGCGCGCGGCGGAGTCCGGCCGGCGCTGGACGCTCCGGCTCGCGCCCGAGGAGGCCCGCGCCGTCGTGGCCACGGTGACCGGTGGCGCCGCCTTCGCCGCCCTGGACGACTTCACGCTCGCCACGCCCAGCCTGGAGGACGTCTACCTGGCGCTCGGCGGCGCGGCCCGGCAGGGGCTGGTGAAGGCATGAGCGCACGGGCCGCGGAATGCGTATGGGTGTACGCGACTGCCGTAGGGAAGAGGAGCAGCTCGACGTGAGTGTCGTACCCGCCCAGGTGCTGCCGGGCAGCGCCCGGGCCGTGCCCGAGACGGCACCGCAGGCGGCGCAGCTGGGACCGTCCGCACGGCTGTGGCCGGCGCTGGCGGCCGTCTACCGGGCGCAGCTGTCCCGGGCCCGGGTGGCACGGATCCCGCTGCTGTTCGTGGCCACCTTCCAGTCCGTCGGCATCACGGTGATGATGCGCGGCGTCGTCGACAGCGGCGCCGAGGCGCGGTCCGTGGTCGCCGGGTCGTCGGTGCTGGTCGTCGCGTACGTCGCGCTGAACCTGCTCGCGCAGTACTTCGGGCAGCTGCGGGCCAGCGGCGGGCTCGACCACTACGCCACGCTGCCGGTCCCGCCGGCCGCGGTGGTGCTGGGCGCGGCGGCCGCCTACGCCTCTTTCACGGTGCCGGGAACCCTGGTGACGGCCGTCTTCGGATGCGTGCTGTTCGGGCTGCCGCTGTCCAACCTGTGGATCCTGCTGGCCGTGATCCCGCTCGCCGGGGCCGCGCTGTCCGGGCTCGGCGCCGCCTGCGGGCTGCTCGCGCCGCGGCCCGAACTGGCCACGCTCCTCGGCCAGCTGGGCATGTCCGCGGCGCTGCTGCTCGGGGTGCTGCCGGCCGACCGGATGCCGGAGATCGTCCGGCTGGCGCGGGACCTGCTGCCGTCGACGTACGGCGTGGAGGCGTACGCCCGGACCTTCGGGGCGCACCCGGACTGGGCCGTGGTCCTCGTCGACCTGGGCGTGTGCGCAGGTGTCGGGGTGGTCTCGCTGGCCGTGGCGGCCCGGGCGTACCGCCGGGCCGCCGTCCGGTGACGCGGGGCACAACGCGACCTGGCACGATGTCAGGGTGACCGCACCGCTGACTCCGCCACCGCCACCGCACGACAACACCCCGCACCAGGTCTGGCAGGCACCGCCTGCGCAGGCGCCGGGCGCGGGCACGTACGAACAGGACGGCCCCGGCATGAAGACGGAAGTGCGTGACGCCGCCGTGATCACGGTGGCGATGGTGCTGGGCGGGGTGCTGCTGGGGCTGCTGTGGTGGTGGCTGGCACCGCATGTGCCGCTGATCGGCGACGAGGTCGACAAGAGCTGGGTCGTCTACCTCAAGGACAGCGAGGGGGAGCAGGCGATCGGGGTGGACGGCACGTTCACCCTGCTGGGGCTGGGCTTCGGACTGGTCAGCGGGCTGGCGGCGTTTCTGCTGCGACGGTGCGGGGGTGTGCCGCTCGTGGTGGCACTGGGCATAGGCGGGCTGCTCGGGTCGCTGCTGGCGTGGCGGCTCGGGATGTGGCTCGGGCCCGGCTCCGACGTGATAGCGCACGCGAAGGCCGTGGGCAAGGGGGTCACCTTCTCCGCGCCGCTGAAGCTCGGGGCGAAGGGGGCGCTGCTGGCCTGGCCGTTCGCCGCGCTGGTCGTGCACCTCGGGCTGACCGCGGCGTTCGGACCCCGGGACCCCGAGCCGGACTACGGGGCGCCCCTGCCGTAGGCCAGTCCGCGACCGTCGCCGCGGGCCGAACCCGGCGCGCCGACCGGGAACCTCTGTCGGCCGGGTACGTCTGTCGGCTGGGGGAGACCTGTTGGCCGGAAAGCCCCGCCGGCCGGTAAGCGGGCCCGTCGGCCGAGAGCACGCGTCGGCCGGGAACAGCTGCCGCCCGAGATGGCGCCCGCAGGCCACGATGGTGCTCGCCAGCCGAGATGGTGCTCGTCGGCCAGGAAAGGCGTCCGTCGGCCGAGAGGGCGCCCGTCTGTCGGGAACGTCACGCCTGTCGGTCAGGAACGCCCGTAGGCCGAGATGGCGCCCGCCAGCCGAGATGGTGCTCGTCGGCTAGGAAGGCGCCCGCCAGCCGAGATGGTGCCCCTCGGCCGGGAACGCCCCCCCCGGTGGCGTCTCAGGCTCGGCCCACTGGGGCCAGTACCGCGTTCGTGAGCTTTGCCAGGTCGCCTGGGGTCAGCTCCACCTCCAGGCCCCGCCTGCCTGCCGACACGCAGATCGTCTCGTGCGCCTCGGCCGAGTCGTCCAGCACCGTCGGCAGCCGCTTGCGCTGGCCGAGCGGGGAGATGCCGCCGCGGACGTAGCCCGTCGTCCGCTCCGCGAGGGCCGGGTCGGCCATGGCCGCGCGCTTGCCGCCGACCGCCGCCGCGAGGGCCTTGAGGTCCAGGGAGCCGGAGACCGGGACCACGGCCACCGTCAGGGCGCCGTCGACGTCGGCGAGCAGCGTCTTGAAGACACGGTCGGGGGAGACACCCATCGCCTCGGCCGCCTCCTCGCCGTAGGACGGGTGGGCCGGGTCGTGGTCGTAGGAGTGGACCGTGAAGTCCACCCCGGCCGCCGTCAGGGCGACGGTCGCGGGAGTCCCCCCGGACTGCTGCTGCTTCTTCTGCTTCTTCGCCATCAGGCTTCCTCAGTTCAGACTCGTCGGCGTCCGCGTCAGCTCGAACGCGGGCAGCGACGGCAGGCTACGGATGATGGCGGTCTCGGCGCGAAGGAGTTTCAGCTCGTCCCGCAGGCGCGAGGCGGTGTCCGGCGCCTGCAGCAACCGTTGCTTGGTCGGCGTGTCGTGCACCATCGCGGCGGCCACCAGGTACGACACCACGCTCGGGTCGTCCGGCAGCTCGGCGCCCGAGGACAGCGAGCGCTCACGGGCCCCGGCCAGCCGCTTCTGGTACTGCCGGAAGGAGCGCAGCACCCCCTCGGCCAGCGCGCCCGCCTCGTCGCCCGGTTCCTCCGGCAGTTCCTCGAGTTCCGCCGTGAGGAAGGGACCCGACGCGTCCACGGACTGCAGCCGTACCCGGCTCGTCCCCGTCGCGAGCACCTCGAAGCCGCCGTCGGCCCGCTCCCGGATCGTCGCCGCGTCCGCCACACAGCCCACCCCGTGGAAGGCCTTGAGCGGATCCGGGCCGAAGCCGGCGGCCGGCCCCCGGTCGGGCTGGGCCGTGGGGTCCGGCATGCCTGGGGCGCTCGGCGCCACCTCGTAGCCGTCGCGGATCGCCACGACGGCGAACCGGCGCGGCTCGTCCTCGGGGGCCTTGAGCAACTCGCGCATCATGGCGCGGTAGCGCTCCTCGAAGACGTTCAGCGGCAGCACGAGTCCCGGGAACAGCACGGTGTTCAGCGGGAACAGCGGGAGACGGACGGTGGTCACGGCGCCCCAGCCTAGTGGTCGACGGCGCGAACGTGTCCGCCGTGCTTGCCGAGCAGGGCCCCGGACCAGGCCGCGGGCCCCGCGGGCAGCGGCTGCGGAAGGGGCGACAGCAGGTGTGCGCGCAGCCGCAGGAAGTGGCCGAGCGGGTCGTCGGAGCACCGGTCCCATGGGAAGGACGTGGCGTACGGGCCGATCAGGGCGAGCTGGGCGCGGGCGTCCTGCCAGCGCTCCAGGCGCACGAGGACGTACAGCAGCTTGTTGCGGATCCCGGCGGACCAGGGGTCGTCCGCCGGGAAGCGGGCGGACAGTGCGACCGCGCTGTCCGCGGCGGCCTCCAGCCGGGCGCGCGGCACCTGGGGACCGCAGCCGTCGGTCAGATAGCCGAAGGCCGCGCGGGCCGGCAGCGCCTGGACGAACGAGTCGGCCGGGGCGTCCTGCGCGGCCCGGTCGGCGAAGTCGAGGCACTCGCCGTGCGCGCCGTGCCAGGAGGCGGCCAGGTAGCGCAGCGCGGCCACATGGCAGCCGTGATGGTGCGGGGCGCGCCGGACGGCCGCCTCCCACAGCTCCTCGACATAGCGGTGCCCGGCCCGGGAGCCGCGCGCGTGGTCCAGCGCGATCCGCCAGGGCACCGGATCACGGTCGTCGGCCCGGGCGGCGGCGGTGATCAGCGGGCTCACCTCGCGCAGCAGCTCGGCGCGGGCCGGCGAGGGCCAGGCACGGTCCACCGCCAGCTGGGCCCCGACCAGCAGCGCGCCGGGGTCCCGCGGGGCGGTCGTGCACCAGGCCTCGAACCACTCGGGGCGTGAGCGGGCGAAGGCGGCCAGGTGCCGTACGTACCGGTCGTGGTTCTCCCAGGCGGCCGCGGCACGGGTGGCGGCCAGCAGGGCGGCCGCCGTGTCGTACTCGCCCCGGGCGGCCGCGACCAGCGCGGGGGAGAGGCGGTTGTCGGGCGCGTCGAGCACGGCCTCGTCCCCGGCCGCGGGCAGGCCGGCCGGGTGCGCGGAGCGTTTGGTCATCCGGGCCCAGCGGATGAACGAAGGCAGCGGAGCCATGGTGTCGACCATTGAAAGTCCGCAGGTCGGGGGCGCGCCAGAGGGTTCGGGCAAGTCCGGAAAAGTTGTACGGCGCAGGGTCAAGGAGGGGTAAAGGTGACGGCCCGGTCGCCGTCCCGCAAGCGCACTCGCGTTCAGTTCCGTCGCAGCAGCCGCGTCGCTCCCGCGGCCACCGTCGTCGCGAGTATCCAGCCGAGCAGGATCATCGCGCTCGCCAGCCACGCCCAGCCGCCGTGCAGCTGCCAGTCGCCGGCCTGGCCCAGGTCGATCACCGGCAGCAGCAGGTCCAGGGTGAACAGGGCCGGGCTCCAGAACGGATGCTCGTCGCGGCTCCGCGGCGCATGGCCGGCGTGCGCGAAGGCCAGCGTGCCCGCTGCCCACAGCACCGCCATCCACACCGCGGCCCGGCCCGGCCGGTAGCCGTAGGCGACCGTCCAGTCCTGGACATAGCCCAGCACCTTGGCGGCGAGCGGCAGCGTCTCGCGGCGCCGGCGCTGCTTGGCGAGCAGCACCTCGCGCGCGTCCTCGTCCTCCCCGGCCGCGCGCAGCACCGTCGCCAGCCGCTCGTACGGCTCCGGGGCGTACTCCGCGGTGGCCGCCGCCACCCAGTCCAGGCGCCGGGTCAGCGGGAAGGGGCCCTGCGGCACCAGGTTCTCGTAGGTGAACCCGGCCATGTGCAGGTTGCCGGCCCCCGGCCAGGCGCCCGCGCGGTCCACCAGGTTGACGATCCGCGCCCCGGACAGCACGACCTTGCCGTGCTGCGGCCTGTCCCCGAGGAAGCGCAGCTCGGGCGAGTGCACCCGGCGCAGCGACAGCTCCTGGTCGTCGCCGAAGGCGAACCGCGCCCGCTCCAGGTCGACCGCGTCCCCGAACCGCCCGTCGTCCAGCCGTATCCCGCCCCGGCACTCGAAGCGCTGGATCCGCGTCCCGCGCGCGGGTGTCGTGCCGCTCAGCAGCGGGCTGCCCACGCCGGCCGGGGTCAGGTACAGGGTGCGCTCGACGGTCAGCTGGGGGGCGTTCAGGGCCAGCCGGCCGTACGCGTTGGAGAGTCTCGCGCCCCGCAGGCTGAGCGACACGCCGACCTTGGCGCCGCGCAGACTCAGCTCGCCGTGCGACTCCAGCATCTCCGCCTGGAGGTCCTGGCCCACGGTCAGACCGTCCGCCGTGATCGACCGGCCGCTGCGGCCGCGGTACACGACGGCCTCGTTGAGCAGCAGATCGGTGCCGATGTGCGCGTCGGTCAGCCGGATCCCGTTCTGGAAGCGGCAGCGCGGCAGGTGCAGGTCGCCCTCGGTGTGCACCCGGGCCGCCTCCAGCCGCGGCACCGCGCAGCCCACCAGGCGCAGGGTCGTGAACCGGGCCTCCGGCAGCAACACCTCGCCGTCGAAGCGGCAGTCGCGCAGCTCCACGTACGGCAGGACCGTGCCGCCCGCCAGGTCCAGCGAGCCGGTGACCCGGACGCCGACGAGCTTCAGGGAGGACACCCGGCCCGCGAGCGCCGGCGGTCCGTCCAGCAGCAGCCAGCACACGATCCGCGCCCGCACGCTCCGCTCGGGCCCCCAGGGATGCCCGCCGTGCGGATCGTCCACGACGGCGTCCCCGCTGCTCAGGTCGTACACGCTGCCGTTGCGGAAGGCCTGCCACATGCCCGCCTCGGCCGCCGTCAGCTCCTCCGGCACGTCCCCGGCACGGAAGCCGGCCCCCTCGGTCACCGCTGGTCCTTCTCCCTCCACAGCGTTCGTACAGCCGTTCATGCCCGCTGAGTGACTGCCGGAACACTAGAGGTGAAGGTGATCTTCCGAGTTCGGCCACGTTCTGTATCAGCCATTGATACGCGCGCACGACTCGCGACCCCGGTCTGAGAGAATTGAGTCCGTGATCTCCCGAATCGATCTGCGCGGCGACGCCCTTCCCGAGGGCCCCGCCCTGCGCGACCTGCTGCCCCGAGCCGACTTCGACGTTCAGGCCGCCCTGGAGAAGGTGCGTCCGATCTGCGAGGCCGTGCATCATCGTGGCGACGCGGCGCTGATCGACTTCGCCGAGAAGTTCGACGGAGTACGGCTGGAATCCGTCCGTGTGCCGGCCCAGGCGCTCGCCGACGCGCTGGCCGCCCTCGACCCGGCCGTGCGCGCCGCGCTCGAGGAGTCCATCCGCCGCGCCCGCCTGGTCCACCGCGAGCAGCGCCGCGCGACGCACACCACCCAGGTGGTGCCCGGCGGCTCGGTGACCGAGAAGTGGGTGCCGGTCGAGCGTGTCGGTCTGTACGCGCCCGGTGGCCGCTCGGTGTACCCGTCCTCCGTGGTCATGAACGTCGTACCGGCCCAGGAGGCCGGGGTCGGGTCCATCGCGCTCGCCTCCCCGCCGCAGGCCGGCTTCGGCGGCCTGCCGCACCCGACGATCCTCGCCGCGTGCGCCCTGCTCGGCGTGGACGAGGTCTACGCCGCCGGCGGCGCCACCGCCGTCGCGATGTTCGCCTACGGCACCGAGTCCTGCGCCCCGGCGAACATGGTCACCGGCCCCGGCAACATCTGGGTCGCCGCCGCCAAGCGCTTCTTCACCGGCAAGATCGGTATCGACGCCGAGGCCGGCCCGACCGAGATCGCGATCCTCGCCGACGACAGCGCCGACCCGGTGCACGTGGCCGCGGACCTGATCAGCCAGGCCGAGCACGACCCGCTCGCGGCGGCCGTCCTCGTCACCGACTCCGTCGAGCTGGCGGACGCGGTGGACAAGGAGCTGGCGCCGCAGGTCGCGGCCACCAGGCACGTCGAGGACCGGATCGTGCCCGCGCTGGAGGGCCGGCAGTCCGCGATCGTCCTCGTGGACGGCCTCGAGGAGGGCCTGCGCGTGGTCGACGCGTACGGCGCCGAGCACCTGGAGATCCAGACGGCGGACGCCGCCGCGGTGGCCGACCGGGTGAAGAACGCGGGCGCGATCTTCATCGGCCCCTGGGCCCCCGTCTCGCTCGGCGACTACGCGGCCGGCTCCAACCACGTCCTGCCCACCGGCGGCTGCGCCTGTCACTCCTCGGGCCTGTCCGTCCAGTCCTTCCTGCGCGGTATCCACATCGTGGACTACACGAAGGACGCGCTGGCCGAGGTCGCGCACCACGTGGTGACGCTGGCCGAGGCGGAGGACCTGCCCGCGCACGGTGCGGCGATCAAGGCGAGGTTCGGCTGGAAGGTACCCGAGAGCAAGTGAGCGACGTGAGGATCGACGATCTTCCCGTACGGGACGAACTGCGCGGCAAGACCCCCTACGGCGCGCCCCAGTTGGACGTCCCTGTACGGCTGAACACCAACGAGAACCCCTACCCGCTGCCCGAGCCGCTGGTCGAGCGGATCACGGAGCGGGTGCGCGAGGCCGCCCGTGACCTGAACCGCTACCCGGACCGGGACGCGGTCCAGCTGCGCACCGAGCTGGCCAAGTACCTGACGAGGACCGGCAAGTACCCCCTCGGCATCGAGAACGTCTGGGCGGCCAACGGCTCCAACGAGGTCATCCAGCAGCTGCTGCAGACCTTCGGCGGACCGGGCCGCAGCGCGATCGGCTTCGAGCCGTCGTACTCGATGCACGCGCTCATCGCGCGCGGCACGGGCACCGGCTGGATCTCCGGGCCCCGGAACGAGGACTTCACGATCGACCTCGCCGCGGCCGAGCGTGCGATCGCCGCGCACCAGCCGGACGTCGTCTTCATCACGACCCCCAACAACCCCACCGGCAACGCGGTTCCGCCCGAGACCGTCCTCGCGCTGTACGAGGCGGCCCAGGCGGCCAAGCCGTCGATGGTGGTCGTGGACGAGGCGTACATCGAGTTCAGCCACGGCGACTCGCTGCTGCCGCTGCTGGAAGGCCGGCCGCACCTCGTCGTCTCCCGCACGATGTCGAAGGCGTTCGGCGCCGCGGGCCTGCGCCTCGGCTACCTCGCCGCCGACCCGGCGGTCGTGGACGCGGTCCAGCTCGTGCGGCTGCCGTACCACCTGTCGGCCGTCACCCAGGCGACCGCCCTGGCCGCCCTGGAGCACACCGACACCCTGCTGAAGTACGTCGAGCAGCTGAAGTCGGAGCGGGACCGGCTGGTCACCGAACTGCGCGCGATCGGCTTCGAAGTCATCGAATCCGACGCGAACTTCGTCCAGTTCGGCCGGTTCACGGACTCCCACGAGGCCTGGCGGAAGATCCTCGACCGGGGCGTCCTGGTCCGGGACAACGGCGTACCGGGGTGGCTGCGGGTGTCCGCCGGAACCCCGCAGGAGAACGACGCGTTCCTCGGCGCGGTCCGTGAAGTCAAGAAGGAGCCCCAGGCATGAGCCGCGTAGGCCGCACAGAACGTACGACGAAGGAGACGTCCGTCCTGGTCGAGATCGACCTCGACGGCACCGGGAAGACCGACATCGCCACCGGCGTCGGCTTCTACGACCACATGCTCGACCAGCTCGGCCGGCACGGTCTGTTCGACCTGACCGTGAAGACCGACGGCGACCTGCACATCGACTCCCACCACACCATCGAGGACACCGCCCTCGCGCTGGGCGCCGCCTTCAAGCAGGCCCTCGGAGACAAGGTGGGCATCTACCGCTTCGGCAACTGCACGGTCCCGCTGGACGAGTCCCTCGCCCAGGTGACGGTCGACCTGTCCGGCCGCCCGTACCTCGTGCACACCGAGCCCGAGAACATGGCGCCGATGATCGGCGAGTACGACACGACGATGACCCGGCACATACTGGAGTCCTTCGTCGCCCAGGCGCAGATCGCGCTGCACGTGCACGTGCCGTACGGGCGCAACGCGCACCACATCGTGGAGTGCCAGTTCAAGGCGCTGGCCCGGGCGCTGCGCTACGCCTCCGAGCGCGACCCGCGCGCGGCCGGCATCCTCCCCTCCACGAAGGGCGCGCTGTAAACCCATGAACGGCCTCTCCACCCTGCTGATCGTCGTCGGCCTCTTCCTGGTCGGCGGGATCATCTCCTTCGCCAAGCAGCAGATGCCCAAGAGCCTCATCGTGCTGCTCTCGATCGGCGCCGCCATGTGTCTCGTCGCCGGCGTCATGCGGCTGGAGGTGTGGAATTGACCGCGCCCGCGAAGAAGGTCGTCGTCTTCGACTACGGCTTCGGCAACGTCCGTTCCGCGGAACGCGCCCTCGCGCGCGTGGGCGCGGATGTCGAGATCACCCGTGACTTCGACAAGGCCATGAACGCCGACGGCCTGCTCGTGCCGGGCGTCGGCGCCTTCGCCGCCTGTATGCGGGGACTGCGTGACGCCCGCGGCGACTGGGTGATCGACCGCCGGCTGTCCGGAGGCCGGCCCGTGATGGGCATCTGCGTCGGCATGCAGATCCTGTTCGCGCGCGGCATCGAGCACGGTGTGGAGGCCGAGGGACTGGACGAGTGGCCCGGCACGGTCGCGCCGCTCGAGGCCGACGTCGTGCCCCACATGGGCTGGAACACCGTCGACGCCCCCGCCGACTCGGAGCTGTTCGCCGGCCTCGACGCCGACGCCCGCTTCTACTTCGTGCACTCCTACGCCGTCCACGACTGGGCCCTGGAGACGCACAACCCGGTGATCACGGCTCCCAAGGTCACCTGGTCGACGCACGGCAGGCCGTTCGTGGCCGCCGTGGAGAACGGTGCCCTGTGGGCCACCCAGTTCCACCCCGAGAAGTCCGGCGACGCCGGCGCCCAGCTCCTCACCAACTGGATCGGAACCCTGTAGAGACATGGCCAAGCTCGAACTCCTCCCCGCCGTCGACGTCCGCGACGGCCAGGCCGTCCGCCTCGTGCACGGCGAGTCCGGCACGGAGACCTCGTACGGCTCCCCGCTGGAGGCCGCGCTCGCCTGGCAGCGGTCCGGCGCCGAGTGGCTGCACCTGGTGGACCTCGACGCCGCGTTCGGCACGGGCGACAACCGTGAGCTGATCGCCGAGGTCGCGAAGGCGATGGACATCAAGGTGGAGCTGTCCGGCGGTATCCGCGACGACGCCTCGCTGGCCGCCGCCCTGGCCACCGGCTGCACCCGCGTGAACCTCGGCACCGCCGCCCTGGAGACCCCGGAGTGGGTCGCCAGGGTCATCGCGGAGCACGGCGACAAGATCGCCGTCGGCCTCGACGTGCGCGGCACGACCCTGCGCGGCCGCGGCTGGACCCGCGACGGCGGCGACCTCTACGAGACGCTGGACCGCCTCGACAAGGAGGGCTGCGCCCGCTACGTCGTCACCGACATCGCCAAGGACGGCACCCTCCAGGGCCCGAACCTGGAACTGCTGCGCAATGTGTGTGCCGCCACCGACCGGCCGGTCGTGGCCTCCGGCGGCGTGTCGTCGCTGGACGACCTCCGGGCGATCGCCGAGCTGGTACCCCTCGGTGTCGAGGGCGCCATCGTCGGGAAGGCCCTGTACGCGAAGGCGTTCACCCTGGAAGAGGCCTTGGAGGCTGTGTCGTCATGACGTCCGATGCCGTGCGGCGGGTGCAGAGCGGAAGTCCCTGGGAAGAGAGTTTCGGGTTCGCGCGCGCCGTCGCGGCGGGGGACCGGGTGTCCGTCGGCGGCACCACGTCCTTCAAGGGCAGGGTGCTGTACGGCGAGGGCGACCCGTACGAGCAGACCAAGGTCGCCTTCGGCAACGCCCTCGAGGCGCTGAAGGAGTTCGGGCTCGGCATCGAGTCCGTGATCCGCACCCGTATGTACCTGAGCCATGTGCGCGACGTCGACGAGGTGGGACGGGCCCACAAGGAGCTGTTCGGCTCCGTGCGCCCGTGTACGACCCTTCTCGTGGTCGAGGGTTTCGTCGACCCGCGCATCCTGGTCGAAGTAGAGCTTGAAGCATTCAGAGGAGCCTGAGCACTCATGACCCTGGCGGTCCGAGTCATCCCCTGCCTGGACGTGGACAACGGCCGGGTCGTCAAGGGCGTGAACTTCCAGAACCTGCGCGACGCGGGCGACCCCGTCGAGATGGCCAAGGTGTACGACGCCGAGGGCGCCGACGAGCTGACGTTCCTGGACATCACCGCGTCCTCCGGCAACCGGGAGACCACCTACGACGTGGTGCGCCGCACCGCGGAGCAGGTGTTCATCCCGCTGACCGTGGGCGGTGGCGTCCGTACGGCCGAGGACGTGGACAAGCTGCTGCGGGCGGGCGCCGACAAGGTGGGCGTGAACACGGCCGCGATCGCCCGCCCCGACCTGATCCGTGAGATCGCGGAACGCTTCGGCCGCCAGGTCCTGGTCCTCTCGGTGGACGCCCGCCGTGCCGCGCCGGGCTCCTTCGAGGTCACGACCCACGGCGGCCGGCGCGGTACCGGCATCGACGCGGTGGAGTGGGCGCACCGGGCGGCGGAACTGGGCGCGGGTGAGATCCTGCTCAACTCCATGGACGCCGACGGCACCAAGGACGGCTACGACCTGGAGATGATCGCCGCGGTCCGCAAGCACGTCACCGTCCCGGTGATCGCCTCGGGCGGCGCGGGCAGACTGGCCGACTTCCCGCCGGCCGTCGCCGCCGGCGCGGACGCGGTGCTGGCCGCCTCCGTCTTCCACTTCGGCGACCTGCGGATCGGCGAGGTGAAGCAGACCCTGCGCGAGGCGGGCCACCCCGTCCGCTAGGGCCGTACTCGGGCCCTGGCCGCTGCCGCCGGGGCCGCTTCGCAGGAGAGACCGCCTGCCCGCCGGGCACCAGCTCTCCTCGGGGAGCCTCACCGTGCCCCGCCGAATTCACCCTTTCGACTGAATCAGCTGCACCAGGTTGCCGCAGGTGTCGTCGAACACCGCCGCGAGGACCGGCCCCTGCTGCTGCGGTGGATGCGTGAACCGGACGCCCAGGCCGCGCAGCCGCGCGTACTCCGCCCGGAGGTCGTCCACGGAGAAGACGATGCACGGGATGCCCGCCTCGTGCAGCGCGCTGCGGTACGACTCCGCGATCGGGCCCTGCCCGGGCTCCAGCAGCAGCTGGAGGTCCGGCTGGGCCCCGGCGGGCGCGCCGACCGTGACGAACAGCGTGTCGTCGCCCAGGTCCATGTGGAGCCGCGTCTCGAAGCCGAGGACGTCCGTGTAGAAGGCGTGCGCCCGGGCCACGTCGTCCACGTACACACCGGTCATGGCGACCTTGATCACGGGCCGGCTCCCTTCTCGGATCACAGTCCCAGCTGCCGGGACTGGTGCACCTTCTCGATGGCGTCCGCGTCGCCCTCCAGGTCCACCCGGGCCGCGTTCTGCCGGCCGAACGCGAACATCAGCAATTCCGACGGCTCGCCGGTCACCGTCACCACCGGTGTGCCCCGGTGCGCCACCGCCGTCTGCCCGTCCGGACGCCGCAGCACCAGACCCGTCGGCACACCCCGGCCCATCAGCCGCGCGGTGCGCTCCAGGCGGGACCACAGGGCGTCCTGGAAGACCGGGTCCAGCTCGCGCGGGCTCCAGTCCGGCTGGGCGCGGCGGACGTCCTCGGTGTGGACGTAGAACTCGACGACGTTGGCCGCCTCGTCGACCTGCTTCAGCTGGAACGGCGAGAAGCGCGGCGGGCCGGTGCGGATCAGCTGGATCAGCTCGTCGTACGGCTTCGCGGTGTACTCGGCCATCACCTTCTCCAGGCGCGGGACGAGCTGCTTGATCAGCGTGCCCCCGGCCGCGTCCGGGCGGCGCTCGCGCACGATCACGTGCGCGGCCAGGTCCCGGGTCCGCCAGCCCTCGCAGAGGGTCTCGGCGTCCGGTCCGACGGTCTCCAGCAGGTCAGCGAGCAGCAGCCGTTCACGCTTGGCGAAGGTCGACATGGGAGTCAGCCTACGACCAGTCAGAAAGTCCGCCCAGCGGACGCGCGCTCCGCGCTGTCGGTCCCGCGCGGCACAATGGCACTCATGACCAGCACGACCGCAACGCCCGGGCCCGGCAGCCTCGACCCGGAGATCGCCGCGCGTCTCAAGCGCAGCCCCGACGGACTCGTCCCCGCCATCGCCCAGCAGTACGACACCGGCGAGGTGCTCATGCTCGGCTGGATGGACGACGAGGCGCTGCACCGCACGCTGACCACCGGCCGCTGCACCTACTGGTCGCGCAGCCGCCGGGAGTACTGGGTCAAGGGCGACACCTCGGGGCACTTCCAGTGGGTGAAGTCGGTCGCGCTGGACTGCGACGCCGACACCGTGCTGGTCAAGGTCGACCAGGTCGGCGCCGCCTGCCACACCGGCGCCCGGACCTGCTTCGACGAGGACGTGCTGCTCAAGGACGCCGGTTCCGGCGCCCCGCGGGCGTCCTTGGCGAACACGGATCAGTAAGGTCAGCGGCCATGGACCTCGAGACCTTCCGCAAGCTCGCCGCCGACCGGCGTGTCATCCCGGTCACGCGCAAGCTCCTCGCCGACGGCGACACCCCGGTCGCGCTCTACCGCAAGCTCGCCGCCGAGCGCCCCGGCACCTTCCTTCTGGAGTCCGCGGAGAACGGCCGCTCCTGGTCCCGGTACTCCTTCGTGGGCGTGCGCAGCGCCGCCACCCTCACCACGCGCGGCGGCGAGGCCCACTGGCTGGGCACCCCGCCCGTCGGCGTCCCCGCCGCAGGAGACCCGCTCGAGGTGCTGCGCGCCACGCTGCAGACCCTGCACACCCCGAATCAGGAGGGTCTGCCGCCCTTCACCGGCGGCATGGTCGGCTACCTCGGCTACGACATCGTGCGCCGTCTGGAGAAGATCGGCCCCGGCGAGCGCGACGACCTGCAGCTGCCCGAGCTGACCATGCTCCTGACCAGCGACCTCGCCGTGATGGACCACTGGGAGGGCTCGGTCCTGCTGATCGCCAACGCGATCAACCACAACGACCTCGACACCGGCGTGGACGAGGCCTACGCCGACGCCGTGGCCCGCCTCGACGCCATGGAGGCCGACCTCACGCGCGCGGTGCCCCAGCCGCCCGCCGTGCTGCCGCCCTCGGAGCTGCCCGAGTACACCGCGCTGTGGGGCGGCCCCGACTTCCAGGTGGCCGTCGAGGACATCAAGGAACGCATCCGCGCGGGCGAGGCCTTCCAGGTCGTGCCCTCCCAGCGCTTCGAGACCCCGTGCACGGCGAGCGCCCTGGACGTCTACCGCGTCCTGCGGGCCACCAACCCGTCGCCGTACATGTACCTGTTCCGGTTCCCCCACGGGGAAGGAGCGGCGTTCGACGTCGTCGGCTCCTCCCCCGAGGCCCTGGTGAAGGTCGAGGACGGCCGGGCCATGGTCCACCCCATCGCCGGCACCCGCCCGCGCGGGGCCACCCCGCAGGAGGACCAGGCCCTCGCCGAGGAGCTGATGGCCGACCCCAAGGAGCGCGCCGAGCACCTGATGCTGGTGGATCTCGGGCGCAACGACCTCGGCAGGGTCTGCGAGCCCGGCTCGGTCGAGGTGGTCGACTTCATGTCCGTCGAGCGCTACTCGCACGTGATGCACATCGTCTCGACCGTCACCGGTACGGTCGCCGCGGGCCGCACCGCCTTCGACGTGCTCACCGCCTGCTTCCCGGCGGGCACCCTCTCCGGCGCCCCCAAGCCCCGGGCGATGCAGATCATCGACGAACTGGAGCCGTCCCGCCGCGGCGTGTACGGCGGCTGTGTCGGATACCTGGACTTCGCGGGCGACTCCGACACGGCCATCGCCATCCGCACGGCCCTGCTGCGCGACGGCACGGCCTACGTCCAGGCCGGAGCCGGCATCGTCGCCGACTCCGACCCGGTGGCGGAGGACCAGGAGTGCCGCAACAAGGCGGCGGCGGTCCTGCGCGCCGTTCACACGGCCAACCGGCTGGGAAGGTAGGGCGCTTCGGGCGAGTGGGGCGCTTCTCATACGAACCCCGGGTGACGTATCGCCCGGGGTTCGGGCGATAGTGGAGTACGTGACTGCTGTTCCTCACCCCCGTTCCGAAGCCGCCGCGCCCGTCCGGTCCGGCCGGCGGAGCCTCGCCCTGGCCCTTCTGTGCGGCGCGCTCGGCGCGGCCGTGACGCTGCTCTCGACCCGGCAGCGCTGGGCGGAGGGCACCGCGACGGTGGCCGGCGGCGCCTTCCCGCTCACCGCGAAGGGCAGCGACGTCACGGGCGTCCCCGCGGCCCTCGCCATAGTGGGCCTCGCCGCGCTCGTCGCCGTCTTCGCCGTCCGCAGGGCCGGCCGCCTCGTCGTGTCCGGTCTGCTCGCGCTGTCCGGCGCCGGGATCGTGGCCGCCGCCCTCGTCTCCGCCTCCGACACCTCCGCGCTGGACGACAAGGCCGCCCAGGCCAGCGGCGACACCTCCGCCACGGTCGCCGCGCTCAGCCACACCGGCTGGCCGTACGTCGCGGCCGCCGGCGGCGCGCTGATCCTGCTGGCCGGCCTGCTCGCCCTGCGCTACGGAAACCTGTGGCCCGCCATGTCCGGCCGCTACGAGCGCGGCGCCGAGCGCCCGCGCCGCAAGGCCACCCCGGCCGATCCCGAGCGGCCCGAGGAGATCTGGAAGGCCCTGGACCGCGGCGAGGACCCGACCGGGGCCTGAGCCGCCGGCCGAGCGCCCGTCGAGCGCTGGTTCAAGCGCCGATCAAGGGACGATCAAGCGCCGATCAGGGGGAGGCGAGTGTGGCGTACCAGACGCCACCCCCGCGTCCGCGGCGCGCGTGCGTACGGGACAATGGGCGGTGAGCGTCCGGCTCGGACACTGAACGGGCGGGCTCGGAGCCGTACGAACGTACGCCGCTCTCACGGGACACGTACACAGCAACGAGGAGCACAGACATGGCGGGCAGCAGCCACGGCCACGGTCACACCCCGGCCGCCTGGACCGGCGTCATCATTTCCTTCATCGGCTTCCTGGTCGCCGGCGCCTTCATGGTGATGGCCAACACCGTCGGCTTCTGGGCCGGAATGGTGCTCATCCTCGGCGGTGCGGTGGTCGGCGGCATCATGCGCGCCATGGGCCTCGGCGCCGACACGAAGCCCCTGAAGATGGTCGGCGGCGCCCTCGCGACCTCCGAGCCGGTGGCCGCGGAGAGCTGAGTTCCCGCACTGCCTTCGAGGGGCGGTCCGGCACCCGGAGAGGTGCGGGGCCGCCTCTTGGGTTTTCGCCGCCCGGACGTGTGGTTGTCCCGGCCGGGGCGCGATAGGCCGCGGGCCCGTGGCTGCCCGTACCCCCGCGGCGCCGCGCGTGCGGCACAGGCGCGCGGCACAATGCCAGGGTGAACGCCCACCGCCGCGTGGCCCCGCCGGCGACAGCGCCCGCGGCACCGCTGCGCCACCGGCTCGCCGTCCCCGGCGGGCTGCTCGCGGCCGTCGCCGGCGCCTTCGCGTACGTCGGCGCCGTCGACCCGAACGAGCCCGGCCACTACCCCGTCTGCCCGCTGTACCGGCTCACGGGCCTGTACTGCCCCGGGTGCGGCGGACTGCGCAGCGCACACGCCTTCGTCCACGGCGACCTGCTCACCGCCCTGCACGACAACGCGCTGGGCGTGGCCGGCTACCTGGGCTTCGCGGTGCTGTGGACCGTCTGGGCGATCCGCGCGGTGCGCGGCCGGCCGCTGCGCCCGGCCCTCGGGCCGGTGCACCTGTGGGCGGCCGGCGTGCTGCTGCTGGTGTTCACGGCTGTCCGGAACCTGCCCCCGGGCGGCTGGTTGCATCCTTGATCGAACGGTGAAGGTCCAGGTAGTGGGACCGGCGTCCACCAGATGCGGAGGCATCGGCCTCCTGCGGATACCATCGCAAGTGACCACGGGTTTTCAAAACCTGAAGGAACAACCGTCAGGAAGGGGGCCGCTCGCGTGAGTGTGCTCGACGAGATCATCGACGGAGTCCGTGCCGACCTCGCGGAGCGGCAGGCACGCGTCAGCCTCGACGAGCTCAAGGAGCGCGCGGCCAAGGCACCCGCCGCCAAGGACGGGGTGGCCGCGCTCAAGGGCGACGGCGTCAAGGTGATCTGCGAGGTCAAGCGCTCCAGCCCCTCCAAGGGCGCGCTGGCCGCCATCGCCGACCCGGCGGGGCTCGCCGCGGACTACGAGGCCGGTGGCGCGGCCGTCATCTCCGTCCTGACCGAACAGCGCCGCTTCGGCGGCTCGCTGGCCGACCTGGAGGCCGTCCGCGCGCGCGTGGACATCCCGGTCCTGCGCAAGGACTTCATCGTCACCTCGTACCAGCTGTGGGAGGCCCGGGCCTACGGTGCCGACCTCGCGCTGCTGATCGTGGCCGCGCTCGACCAGCCGGCCCTGGAGTCGCTGATCGAGCGTGCGGTGTCGATCGGTCTGACCCCGCTCGTCGAGGTGCACGACGAGGACGAGGTCGAACGCGCCGTCGACGCGGGTGCCAAGGTCATCGGCGTCAACGCGCGCAACCTGAAGACTCTGGAGGTCGACCGCGGCACGTTCGAGCGGGTCGCCCCGGAGATCCCGGACCACATCGTCAAGGTCGCCGAGTCCGGCGTCCGCGGCCCGCACGACCTCATCGCGTACGCCAACGCCGGCGCCGACGCGGTGCTGGTCGGCGAGTCCCTCGTCACCGGGCGCGACCCGAAGGCCGCCGTCTCCGACCTGGTCGCCGCGGGCGAGCACCCCGCGCTGCGGCACGGCCGGAGCTGATCACCCGGTAGGCTGAAACCGATGACTCTCACCGTGACGACCGTGGACCGGTACGCCCGCCTGGCGCGCGGCTGCCGCCCGAGGGGCTGCCGCGCCCCGGCGAGGCGCGTTCACGGTCGTCGCGTGCGTTACGTCATCGGCGATGAGCCCGGGCAGGTAAACGGCATGCGATGGCAGCGGCCAACCTGAGGGGCGCGGGGCTCCGTTCTCTTTGCGGCTACCGCCGCGCGGGCGCGAAAAACCACTGACGGCTCGCAGTCAACGGACAAAACCCCGCCCCCACGGCGAATAGTGTCATTTCACACGCACTCACCGTGAGGTTTCGGCATGCCCAGCCACTTCTTCTTCCCCGACCCGGAGGGCCAAGTCCCCTCCGCCGAAGGCTACTTCGGCACATTCGGCGGCAAGTTCATCCCGGAGGCCCTCGTCGCCGCCGTGGACGAGGTCGCCGTCGAGTACGACAAGGCCAAGGCCGACCCCGAGTTCGCCCGCGAACTCGACGACCTGATGGTCAACTACACCGGCCGGCCCAGCTCCCTGACCGAAGTCCCCCGCTTCGCCGAACACGCCGGCGGCGCCCGGGTGTTCCTCAAGCGCGAGGACCTCAACCACACCGGCTCCCACAAGATCAACAACGTGCTCGGCCAGGCCCTGCTCACCAAGCGGATGGGCAAGACCCGGGTCATCGCCGAGACGGGCGCCGGCCAGCACGGCGTCGCGACCGCCACCGCGTGCGCGCTCTTCGGCCTCGACTGCACCATCTACATGGGCGAGATCGACACCAGGCGCCAGGCCCTGAACGTGGCCCGCATGCGCATGCTCGGCGCCGAGGTCGTCGCCGTGAAGTCCGGCAGCCGCACCCTGAAGGACGCCATCAACGAGGCCTTCCGGGACTGGGTCGCCAACGTCGATCACACCCACTACCTCTTCGGTACGGTCGCCGGTCCGCACCCGTTCCCGGCCATGGTCCGCGACTTCCACCGGGTCATCGGCGTCGAGGCCCGCCGCCAGCTGCTCGAGCGCGCCGGCCGCCTCCCCGACGCCGCCGTCGCCTGCGTCGGCGGCGGCTCCAACGCCATCGGCCTCTTCCACGCCTTCATCCCCGACCCGGGCGTCCGCCTCATCGGCTGCGAACCGGCGGGGCACGGCATCGAGACCGGCGAGCACGCGGCCACCCTGACCGCCGGCGAGCCCGGCATCCTGCACGGCTCCCGGTCCTACGTCCTGCAGGACGAGGAGGGCCAGATCACCGAGCCGTACTCGATCTCGGCCGGTCTGGACTACCCGGGCATCGGCCCCGAGCACTCCTACCTGAAGGACTCGGGCCGCGGCGAGTACCGCGCGGTCACCGACGACGCGGCCATGCAGGCCCTGCGCCTGCTGTCGCGCACCGAGGGCATCATCCCGGCCATCGAGAGCGCTCACGCCCTCGCCGGCGCCCTCGAGGTCGGCAAGGAGCTGGGCAAGGACGGCCTGATCGTCGTCAACCTCTCCGGCCGCGGCGACAAGGACATGGACACCGCCGCCCGCTACTTCGGCCTCTACGACACCGACGCCGAGGTCGCCGCCGACGCCACCGACACCGCCGAGATCGAGGGGGACGCCAAGTGAGCGGGAAGATCCAGCTGCTGTCGGACACCCTCGCCGCCGCCGAGGCCGAGGGCCGCTCCGCGCTCATCGCCTACCTCCCGGCCGGATTCCCGACCGTGGACGGCGGCATCGAGGCGATCAAGGCCGTCTTCGACGGCGGGGCGGACGTCGTGGAGGTCGGTCTGCCGCACAGCGACCCCGTCCTCGACGGCCCCGTCATCCAGACCGCCGACGACATCGCCCTGCGCGGCGGCGTCAGGATCGCGGACGTCATGCGGACGGTCAGGGAGGCCCACGCGGCCACCGGCAAGCCCGTCCTCGTCATGACGTACTGGAACCCCATCGACCGCTATGGCGTCGAGCGGTTCACCGCCGAGCTGGCCGAGGCGGGCGGCGCGGGCTGCATCCTGCCCGACCTGCCCGTGCAGGAGTCGGCCCTGTGGCGGGAGCATGCCGACAAGCACGGCCTCGCCACCGTGTTCGTCGTCGCCCCCAGCAGCAAGGACGAGCGGCTCGCGCAGATCACCGCGGCGGGCAGCGGCTTCGTCTACGCGGCCTCGCTGATGGGTGTCACCGGCACCCGCGAGTCCGTCGGCGCCCAGGCCCAGGACCTGGTCGAGCGGACCCGGGCCACCGGCACCGGGCTGCCCGTCTGCGTCGGCCTCGGCGTCTCCAACGGCACCCAGGCGGCCGAGGTCGCCGGCTTCGCCGACGGCGTCATCGTCGGTTCGGCGTTCGTGAAGCGGATGCTGGAGGCACCCGACCACGCCTCGGGCCTCGAGGCGGTCCGTGAGCTGGCCGGGGAACTGGCGAAGGGCGTGCGCGGACAGGCGTAGCCGCCGGTCGCTTTCCCCGCTTTACCTATAAGAAAAAACCGTCAGAACACGCGGTCACTCGAACGGGTGGACCTCGGGCCGGGGAGGCGCGCTGCGCCTCCCCGGTTCGTTCTGGGGGTGTGAGCGAGAAGAACCGTGACGGAAAGCGCACCGCCCGGGAGCGGCTGGCGGTCGAGCGCGACAAGCAGAAGGCCGCCGAGAAGCGACGGCGCACGCTGATCGTGGGCGCGAGCGTCGTCTGCATCCTCGGCCTCGCGGCAGTGATCGGCGTGATCGCCGCGAACAGCGGCAAGAGCAAGAGCAGCGCCAAGGCGGGCCCGGTCGTGGCGCCCTCGGGCGCGCAGGGCAAGGACAGCCTCGCGATCCCGGTCGGCAAGGACGGCGCCAAGTCGACGCTCACCATCTGGGAGGACATGCGCTGCCCGGCCTGCCAGGCCTTCGAGGTCGCCTACCGCCCGACGCTCCACCAACTGGCCGACGCGGGCAAGCTCAGAATCGAGTACCACCTGGTCCGGCTGATCGACGGCAATCTCGGCGGCACCGGCTCCCTGCGCGGGGCCAACGCCGTGGCCTGCGCCCAGGACGCCGGAAAGTTCCGTGACTACCACGACGTGCTGTACATGAACCAGCCCAAGGAGACCGACGACGCCTTCGCGGACAACGCCAAGCTGATCGGGCTGGCGGGCAAGGTCAGCGGTCTCGTCACCCCTGCCTTCCAGAAGTGCGTCAACGACGGCACCCACGACAGCTGGGTGAACAAGTCCAACAAGGCCTTCCAGGCCGGCGGCTTCACCGGCACCCCCACGGTCCTGCTCGGCGGGAAGAACATCTACGAGGACCAGACCATGACCCCGGCCAAGCTCAAGCAGATGGTGGAGGCGGCCAACCACTGACAGGCGTTTTCTCCCGTCCCCGTTATGGACCCGTAGCCGGGCTGCTTGCCGTCCCCACGGCCCGGCACGGTAGCGTCGGACCTGCCATGGAACTTGCCTACATTCCCAGCCCGTCGCGCGGGGTGCTGTACCTCGGCCCCATCCCGCTGCGCGGCTACGCCTTCTGCATCATCATCGGCGTCTTCGTCGCCGTCTGGCTCGGCAACAAGCGCTGGGTCGCCCGGGGCGGCCGGGCCGGCACGGTCGCGGACATCGCCGTCTGGGCGGTGCCGTTCGGCCTGGTCGGCGGCCGGCTGTACCACGTGATCACGGACTACGAGCTGTACTTCAGCCCGGGCCGTGACTGGGTGGACGCCTTCAAGGTGTGGCAGGGCGGTCTGGGAATCTGGGGCGCGATCGCGCTCGGCGCGCTCGGCGCGTGGATCGGCGCTCGGCGCCGGGGCATCCCGATGCCTGCCTACGCCGACGCCGTCGCGCCCGGCATCGCGTTCGCGCAGGCCATCGGCCGCTGGGGCAACTGGTTCAACCAGGAGCTGTACGGCCGTGAGACGCATGTTCCGTGGGCACTGCACATCACCTCCTCCGAGGGCGGCCGGGTCCCGGGCTACTACCACCCGACCTTCCTCTACGAGTCCCTGTGGTGCATCGGCGTGGGCTTCCTGGTGATCTGGGCCGACCGCCGCTTCAAGCTGGGCCATGGCCGGGCGTTCGCCCTGTACGTCGCCGCGTACTGCGTGGGCCGCGGCTGGATCGAGTACATGCGCGTGGACGACGCGCACCACATCCTGGGCCTCCGCCTGAACGACTGGACCGCGCTCATCGTGTTCCTGCTGGCGGTGACGTACATGGTGGTGTCGGCGAAGACGCGGCCGGGACGTGAGGCCGTGGTCGAGCCGGGCGCCTCGGACGGTCCGGGTGACGGTACGGAAGCGGCCGCCGAGCCCGAGGCCGAGGCCGCTGCCGAGACCGAGGCCGACACCGAGGCCAAGGCCGAGGTCGAGGGCAAGGGCAAGGACAAAGCGGAGCCGGATGCCCTGGAGGCGAAGGCAGCGGCGGACGAGAAGGACGAGGCGGAGTCGGCCACGAAGAAGAGCTGACCGCCGTTGTACGACACCGAGGGCGCCCGGAGATCTTCCGGGCGCCCTCGGCGTGTGCCGGCAGGTCGGCCGCGGCGGCGGCCCGCCCGACCTCCTCCAGGTCGATCACCACCACACCGGCGCCCGCGACCGGCGCCCCGGCCACTACAGCCGGTGAGCGGCGTACGGGGCTCATGCGTTGTACTGGGCCTCGATCTCCGGGCGGTACGGCATCGACGCCGACGCCCCTTCCCGCTGGACGGAGATCGCCGCGGCGGCGGCCGCCCAGGACAGCGCCTCCCGCACCGGTTTCTCCTCGGCGAGGGCCACCGCGAGCGCGCCGACGAAGGTGTCTCCGGCGCCCGTGGAGTCGACGGCGGTCACCTGGGGAGCGGGGACCACGAGCGGCTCGGTGCCCCGGGCCCGGTACAGGCTGCCGGTCGCACCCAGGGTGACGGTGACCTCCGGCACCAGCTCCAGCAGGGCGGCGGCGGCCTCGCGCGGGTCGGTGCGGCCGGTGAGGGTGACCGCCTCGTACTCGTTGGGCACCAACAGGTCGGTGGCGGCGAGGAGTTCGGGCGGCAGCGGCTGGGCGGGGGACGGGGTGAGGACCGTACGGACCCCGTGCCGGCGGGCCGCCTGCGCGCCCGCGACGACCGCGGCAAGCGGGATCTCCAGCTGCAGCAGCAGCGCGTCGGCGGAGGCGATCAGCCCCTCGTCGCCGGGGGAGAGGTGGTCGACGGTGCCGTTCGCGCCGGGGATGACGACGATCGCGTTGCCGCCCTCGTCGTCCACCACGATGTGTGCGGTGCCGGAGGGACCCTCGACCGTGCGCAGGAAGTCGGTGTCCACGCCGGAGTGTTCGAGGGTGTCGCGCATCCGCAGGCCGAAGGCGTCATTGCCGACCGCGCCGATCATCGAGACGGTGGCGCCGGCACGGGCGGCGGCGATCGCCTGGTTGGCGCCCTTGCCGCCGGGGATCGTCCGGAACTCCCGGCCCGTCACGGTCTCGCCGCGCTGCGGGGCCTTGGTGACGTAGGTGACGAGGTCCATGTTCGTGCTGCCGAGGACGACGATGTGGGTCATGAGCGGGCCGTCTCCAGGTGGGTGAGGTGGGCGAGGGTGTCGAAGCCGGTGCCGTCGAAGTCGGCGACGGTGCTGGCGAGCCGGTTCTTCAGCGGGGCCCGCCAGTGCTCGGGGAGCGCCGCCGGGGTGCCCGCGAGGAGACCGGCGACGCTGCCGGCCGTGGCGCCGTTCGAGTCGGTGTCCCAGCCCCCGGACACCGCACGGCAGATGGAGCCGGTGAAGTCGCCGTCGGCGTGGGTGAGCGCGGCGGCGGTCAGGGCGGTGTTGGGGATGGCGTGCACCCAGTGGTGGGCGGGGGCGTGGACGGCGTGGAGTTCGTCCACGACGGCGGCGAAGTCCGCGTGGGACCTGGCGAGCCGGACGGCGTGGTCGATCGCGCGCGCGAGCCGGGAGCGAGGCGGGATCACGCGGCGGCCGGTGCGCAGGCAGGCGTGTACGTCGTGGGTGCCGGTGGCGGCGGTGGCGATGACGGCGGCCGTGAACATGGCCGCGTAGACGCCGTTGGCGGTGTGGGTCAGGACGGCGTCGCGGTGCGCCTGTTCGGCCGCGGCGGCCGGGTCGCCGGGATTGGTCCAGCCGTGCACGTCGGCGCGGATCAGGGCGCCGACCCACTCGCGGAAGGGGTTGCGGTGGCGGGCCGTGTGCGGGGGTTCGATGCCGCTGAGGAGGTTGCGGTAGGCGATGCGTTCGGCGGTGAACGTGCGGCCGGGCGGGAGTTCGTCCAGCCAGAGCCGGGCCACGTCCGTGGTCGTGAAGCTCCTGCCGTGGCGCTGGAGCAACAGGAGGTTCAGCAGGGGGTAGTTGAGGTCGTCGTCCTCGGGCGTGCCGTCGATGTTCTCGGCGAGGCAGGTGGAGGCCGAGCGACGGTTCCAGGGGTGTGCGGCGAGGAGGTCCTCGGGGACGCCGACGGCGGTGAAGTAGGTGCTGAGGGGCCAGTTGCCGGCGGCCTGGGCGAGGGTGCGGATGGCGTCGAGGGGGAGTTGCTCGACGGGTTTGCCGAGGAGACAGCCGATGGCCCGGCCGAGCCAGGCGGCTTCCAGGGCGGACGGACCGCAGGCGTCGCCGACCGGGGCGGGCCAGGCCGGGCACAGGCACTTGATCCGCTCCAGCTCGGTCGGCTCGTCCTCCGCCAGCCTGCTCGGCAGATCGGCCAGTTCGTCCAGCAGGTCCTCGGCCAGCAGCCGCAGGTAGCGCGAGGCGCGGTGGGGTGAGGCCCCCGCCCGTTCCGGGGCGTCCGGGCCGCCCGCCGCGCGCCAGCGGGCCTCGATCGCCCACGGCTCGCGCCCGTCCAGCCGGGCCTGCCGGAGTTCGTGGCCCAGCAGGTCCTCCGGCTGGACCCAGGTCAGTCGGAGCATGCGGGGCCTCCGAGTGCCGCGAAGGCCCGCTCGTGGGCGCGGCGGCGGTGGCCGTCCGCCGCGAAGATCTCGCGCGTGACCTCGGTGCGGGTGCGGGCCGGTGCCCACAGGTCGAGGCGGCCGGCCTCCGCCACCGCCTTCGCCCACTCGTCCGGGACGGGCGAGCCGAGGGCGCCCGCGAGGGCACCGGCCATCGTGGCGGTCGAGTCGCCGTCGCGGCCGTGGTTGACCGCACCGAGCACGGCGTGCCGGTACTCGCCGCCCGAGACCAGCAACATGCCGAGGGCGACGGGCGGTTCCTCGATCGCGTGCAGCCGGGAGGGGCGGCGGGCGGCGAGGGAGGGGGCGCGGTGGTCCGGGCCGACGGTGTCGTACGGGGCGACCGCCGCGCGCAGCGGGCCGAGCGCCGTCTCGAAGTCCCGGTGGTGCACGGCGACTTCGCAGACCTTCTCGATCGCCTCGCGCGTTCCGTCCTTCGCCAGGGCGAGACAGGCGGTGACGACCGAGTCGGGGGTCGCGCCCGGGGTCATGGCGGCGGCCATGGCCGCGGCGAGGACACCGGCGGCCTCCCGGCCGTACGACGACTGGTGCGCACCGGCGATGTCCAGCGCCTCGGCGTAGGCGGCGGCCGGGTCGGCCGCGTTGACCAGGCCGACGGGGGCCATGGACATCGCGGCACCGCAGTCGACGATGTTGCCGACGCCCGCCTCGCGGGGGTCGGCGTGGCCGTGGGCGAGCCGGGCCACCGGATCGCCGAGCGCCACGGCGGCCGCGTTCACGGCATCGTCGGTCCCTGGCTCGGGGGAGTACCCCTCGACCGGGCCGCCGAGGGCGTCGCCGACGGCGGCTCCGACGAGGACGCCGGTGATCCGTTCGGCGAGGCCGTCCGGGCGTGTCCCGTGGATCGGTTCGGTTGTGGAGGTGTTTGTGGGTGGATGGAGACCCTTGGGCGTCATGCCCCGAATCATCCTCCTGGGCGGGCCGGTTGTGCGGCTTCCAGGAGTCCGGCGAGTTCCACCAGGTCGGTGCCGGTGAGCCGGGGCAGGGCGCAGCCGGACAGGGTGCGGCAGGTGTCCCGCCAGGTCTGCGGGACGGACGCGGCACCGCCGAGCGCTCCGGTGAGGGCACCCGCGAGGGCGGGGGCGGAGCCGGCGACGCGGGACAGGCAGGCGGCGGCGGGTACGGCTTCCGCGATACGGCCGTGGGCCGCGGTGGCGAGGGCGAGGGCGACCGGGACGGTCTCGGCGGCGGCGATGCCGTAGATGTTGACGTGGTCGACGATCTGGTGCTCCAGGAGCGGGACCAGGGCGAAGGCGGACTCGCCGCCCTGGGTCAGGGCGAGGACGTGGCGGGCGTTGCGGCCGATCTCGGAGTCGGCGGGGAGTTCCGCGAGCGCGGCGCTCACGCAGGTGTCCGGGCCGGCGCCGGTGAGGGCGAGCGCGAGTGCCGCGGCCATCGCCCGGGCGCCGTGCACACCGTCGCCGTCCTGGGTGTAGCGGGCGTCGAACTCGGCGAGGGCGGCGGCGCGTTCGGGGTCGCCGGGGTGGGCGACGGCGAGCACGCAGGCGCGGACGCAGGCGGCGTCGTCGAAGTAGTGCGGGTTGTCTTGGCCGGTGGCGGGCGGGCGCAGGCCGGCGGCGAGGTTGCCGAGCCCGGCGTGGACGGAGATACGGGCGCGCAGGGGGAGGACGGCGGACTCGGCCTCGGGCGCGCGGTCGGCCGCCGCGGCGACCTCCGCGGCCACGGCGGTCCAGGTGAGGTCGATGGCGGCGCGGGTACGGCGCTCTCGGCTGAGGTCGCCGAGGACTTCGTCGTCGCCGGCCCGCAGCACCGCCTCCGCGGCGAAGGCCGCCCACTCGGCGTCGTCGGAGGGGCCGAGGCGGAGCGGGCCCGGGGGTTGGCTGAGGGCGATCGGGACCGGGAGGGCGGTGGTGGCGTCCTGTTCGGCGGAGGTGTCCGGCTCCCGGGTGAGGCGGCGGGTCCACTCGGGCACGCCGGCCGCACGGTGCCGCGCGGCCGGCCGGCCGGCGGCGTCGCCCGCTGCCAGGCCCAGCAGAAGTCCCTCGATACGGCGCGTTGTCATGACGACCCCTCGCTGTCCGGATGCCCGAAATCCCCGGCCCCAACCAGCGGGGCGCGCTCCCTGGACCCGCACCCGCCCACGCGGCCGCCCCCACGGCGAGGCCGGGCAGCGCGCCGCGGGCCCGTTCGCGCGGCCCGGCGGCGTCCCCGGACGCGGGGACCGCACTGCACGGATGAGTAAAGAAGGTAAAGGCGCAGGTTAGCCGAGCCTTTCCTTGCTGGCGGGGTCGGATGAATGGGCGTAGATTCTGCGCTGTCGAAAAGTAGAACTCGTCCAAAGTTAGCTTTGGCTAAGCTATCCGGGGGCCCGCATGGCCATCATCGAAACCCAGGCCGCGCTGCACGAGGCGCACCGTGACAACCACACGCACCGCGACGTCAACGGCGGCTGGCTGCGCCCCGCCGTCTTCGGCGCGATGGACGGCCTCGTCTCCAACCTCGCCCTGCTGACCGGCGTGGCCGGCGGATCCGCCGGCCATCAGACCATCGTCATCACCGGGCTCGCGGGTCTCGCCGCCGGCGCCTTCTCGATGGCCGCCGGCGAGTACACCTCCGTGGCCTCCCAGCGCGAGCTGGTCGAGGCCGAACTCGATGTCGAGCGCCGTGAGCTGCGCAAGCACCCGCAGGACGAGGAGGACGAGCTGGCAGCACTGTACGTGGCCCGGGGCGTCGAGCCCGAGCTGGCCCGTGAAGTCGCCCGGCAGCTGTCCAGGGATCCCGAGCAGGCGCTGGAGATCCACGCCAGGGAGGAGCTGGGGATCGATCCGGGCGACCTGCCGTCGCCGCTGGTCGCCGCCGTCTCCTCCTTCGGGTCCTTCGCCCTCGGCGCGCTGCTGCCCGTGCTCCCCTTCCTGCTCGGTGCGGCCGCGCTGTGGCCCGCCCTGCTGCTGGCCCTCGTGGGACTCTTCGGCTGTGGTGCCGTCGTGGCCAAGGTGACCGCGCGGAGCTGGTGGTACAGCGGCCTCAGGCAGCTCGCGCTCGGCGGTGCGGCGGCCGGTGTGACGTACGCCCTGGGCGGCCTGTTCGGAACGGCCGTAGGATAGTGCGACCGGTACCTATGCGTTGGGCCGCATAAGTAGCCGTTACTCGCTGGTTTCGAATGCTTAACCACCGGGCATGAGCCGTAAGCGCTGCGGGCAATGACGCCTGCCGTACCCCCATGGGGCGAGTGAAGACGCTCTCCCCGCCCCCCTTGGGCCGACGGACGCCGATCCGACCGATCTTGTCCGCGACGGTCCCCGCATATGTCGCCGCCGCGTGCGGCACCCGCCGTCATCGCGCGGCACCCCGCCGTGACCTCGCGGCACCCTCGCCGTCTCGTGCGGCACCGTTGCCATGTACCCCGTGGCGTCCGCATGTTGGAACGCGGTATCCGGTTCCCGAGAATCGCTCCATCATGTAACCTGCACGAAATTTTGATCACACGCAGAGGGCCAACGTCGTCCCTCGGCACCTGCCACATGCCACATGACGACGACGGGAGAGCCGATGCGTACGCCGCGCCAGCCGTCCCAGCACTCCGCGAATGGCCGGAACTGGTCCTTCATGGATGCTCGCCCTGCTGCGCAGGGTATGTACGACCCCCGCAACGAGCGCGACGCCTGTGGCGTCGGCTTTGTCGCCACTCTCACCGGCGAGGCATCCCACACGCTGGTCGAACAGGCCCTCACCGTCCTGCGCAACCTCGAGCACCGCGGTGCCACCGGCTCCGAGCCCGACTCGGGCGACGGCGCCGGCATCCTCTCGCAGGTGCCCGACGCCTTCTTCCGTGAGGTGGCCGGATTCGACCTTCCCGCGGCGGGCTCCTACGCGGTAGGAATCGCCTTCCTGCCGGAGGAGGGGACCGACGACGCCGTCTCGCGGATCGAGACGATCGCCGAGGAGGAGGGCCTCACCGTCCTCGGCTGGCGTGAGGTTCCGGTCGCGCCCGAGCTGCTGGGTGCCACCGCCCGCTCGACCATGCCGGCCTTCCGGCAGATCTTCGTCACCGACAACGCCAGCGAGGGCATCGCGCTGGACCGCAAGGCCTTCGTGCTGCGCAAGCGCGCCGAGCGGGAGGCAGGTGTCTACTTCCCGTCCCTGTCCGCGCGCACGATCGTCTACAAGGGCATGCTGACCACCGGCCAGCTCGAGCCCTTCTTCCCGGACCTGTCCGACCGCCGCTTCGGCTCCGCGGTCGCGCTCGTCCACTCACGCTTCTCCACGAACACCTTCCCGTCGTGGCCGCTCGCGCACCCGTACCGCTTCGTCGCGCACAACGGTGAGATCAACACCGTCAAGGGCAACCGCAACTGGATGCGCGCCCGCGAGTCCCAGCTGGTCTCCGACCTGTTCGGCGACAAGAAGCTGGACCGGATCTTCCCCGTCTGTACGCCGGACGCCTCCGACTCCGCCTCCTTCGACGAGGTGCTGGAGCTGCTGCACCTGGGCGGCCGCTCGCTGCCGCACTCCGTGCTGATGATGATCCCGGAGGCGTGGGAGAACCACGACTCGATGGACGCGGCCCGGCGCGCCTTCTACGGCTTCCACTCCACGATGATGGAGCCCTGGGACGGCCCGGCCTGTGTCACCTTCACCGACGGCACCCAGGTCGGCGCTGTGCTCGACCGCAACGGTCTGCGTCCCGGCCGCTACTGGGTCACCGACGACGGCCTCGTCGTCCTCGGCTCCGAGGTCGGCGTCCTCGACATCGACCCGGCCAAGGTCGTCCGCAAGGGCCGGCTGCAGCCCGGCAAGATGTTCCTCGTCGACACCGCCGAGCACCGCATCATCGAGGACGACGAGATCAAGGCGACCCTCGCCGCCGAGCAGCCGTACGCCGAGTGGCTGGAGGCCGGCGAGATCGAGCTGGGCGACCTGCCCGAGCGCGAGCACATCGTCCACACCCACGCCTCGGTCACCCGCCGCCAGCAGACCTTCGGCTACACCGAGGAGGAGCTGCGCGTCATCCTCGCGCCGATGGCCCGCACCGGCGCCGAGCCGATCGGCTCCATGGGCACGGACTCGCCGATCGCGGCCCTCTCCGAGCGCCCGCGCCTGCTCTTCGACTACTTCACCCAGCTGTTCGCGCAGGTCACCAACCCGCCGCTGGACGCGATCCGCGAGGAGCTGGTCACCTCGCTGCGCTCCTCGCTGGGCCCGCAGGGCAACCTGCTCGACCCGACCGCCGCCTCCTGCCGGTCCGTCGTGCTGCCCTTCCCGGTGATCGACAACGACGAGCTGGCCAAGCTCATCCACATCAACGCCGACGGCGACATGCCCGGCTTCAAGGCCGCGACCCTCTCCGGCCTCTACCGGGTCTCCGGCGGCGGTGACTCCCTCGCCGCGCGCATCGCCGAGATCTGCGCCGAGGCCGACGCCGCCATAGACAACGGCGCCCGCCTGATCGTCCTCTCCGACCGGCACTCCGACGCCGAGCACGCGCCGATCCCGTCGCTGCTGCTCACCGCGGCCGTCCACCACCACCTCATCCGCACCAAGCAGCGCACCCACGTGGGCCTGCTGGTCGAGGCCGGTGACGTCCGCGAGGTCCACCACGTCGCCCTCCTCATCGGCTTCGGCGCCGCGGCCGTCAACCCGTACCTGGCGATGGAGTCGGTCGAGGACCTGCTGCGCGCCGGCACCTTCCTGGACGGCATCGAGCCGGAGAAGGCCATCAAGAACCTGATCTACGCCCTCGGCAAGGGCGTGCTGAAGGTCATGTCGAAGATGGGCATCTCCACCGTCGCCTCCTACCGCGGCGCCCAGGTCTTCGAGGCCGTCGGCCTGGACGAGGCCTTCGTCGAGAAGTACTTCAACGGCACCGCCACCAAGATCGGCGGCGTCGGCATCGACGTCATCGCCCAGGAGGTCGCCGCCCGCCACGCCAAGGCCTACCCGGCCTCCGGCATCGCTCCCGCGCACCGCGCGCTGGAGATCGGCGGCGAGTACCAGTGGCGCCGCGAGGGCGAGCCGCACCTGTTCGACCCGGAGACGGTCTTCCGCCTCCAGCACTCCACGCGCACGGCCCGCTACGACATCTTCAAGAAGTACACGGACCGGGTGAACGAGCAGTCCGAGCGGCTCATGACGCTCCGCGGGCTCTTCGGCTTCAAGTCCGACCGCGCGCCGGTCTCCATCGACGAGGTCGAGCCGGTCAGCGAGATCGTCAAGCGCTTCTCGACGGGCGCGATGTCGTACGGCTCCATCTCCAAGGAGGCGCACGAGACCCTCGCCATCGCCATGAACCAGCTGGGCGGCAAGTCCAACACCGGTGAGGGCGGCGAGGACCCGGAGCGCCTGTACGACCCCGCGCGCCGCTCGGCGATCAAGCAGGTGGCCTCCGGCCGCTTCGGCGTCACCTCCGAGTACCTGGTCAACGCGGACGACATCCAGATCAAGATGGCCCAGGGCGCCAAGCCCGGCGAGGGCGGCCAGCTGCCCGGCCACAAGGTCTACCCGTGGGTCGCCAAGACGCGTCACTCGACGCCGGGCGTCGGCCTGATCTCCCCGCCGCCGCACCACGACATCTACTCCATCGAGGACCTGGCCCAGCTGATCCACGACCTGAAGAACGCGAACCCGCAGGCGCGGATTCACGTCAAGCTGGTCTCCGAGGTCGGCGTCGGCACGGTCGCCGCGGGCGTCTCCAAGGCGCACGCGGACGTGGTCCTGATCTCCGGCCACGACGGTGGCACCGGTGCCTCCCCGCTGACCTCGCTGAAGCACGCCGGCGGCCCCTGGGAGCTGGGCCTGGCCGAGACCCAGCAGACCCTGCTGCTCAACGGCCTGCGCGACCGGATCGTCGTCCAGACCGACGGCCAGCTGAAGACCGGCCGTGACGTGGTCATCGCCGCGCTGCTCGGTGCCGAGGAGTTCGGTTTCGCGACCGCTCCGCTCGTCGTCTCCGGCTGCGTGATGATGCGCGTCTGCCACCTGGACACCTGCCCGGTCGGCATCGCCACCCAGAACCCGGTCCTGCGCGACCGCTTCGCCGGCAAGGCCGAGTACATCGTGAACTTCTTCCGGTTCATCGCCGAGGAGGTCCGCGAACTGCTCGCCGAGCTGGGCTTCCGCTCCATCGAGGAGGCCGTCGGCCACGCCGAGATGCTGGACGTCGAGCGCGCGGTCGACCACTGGAAGGCGCAGGGCCTGGACCTGGAGCCGCTGTTCCACGTGCCGTCGCTGCCCGAGGGCGCCGTCCGCCACCGGATCGTCGCCCAGGACCACGGCCTGGAGAAGGCGCTCGACAACGAGCTGATCAGGCTCGCCGCCGACGCGCTCGCCGCCGACGACGCCACCGAGGCCCAGCCGGTGCGCGCCCAGGTCGCCATCCGCAACATCAACCGCACGGTCGGCACCATGCTCGGCCACGAGGTGACGAAGAAGTTCGGCGGTGCGGGCCTGCCCGACGACACCATCGACATCACCTTCACCGGCTCGGCCGGCCAGTCCTTCGGCGCGTTCCTGCCGCGCGGTGTCACGCTGCGCCTGGAGGGCGACGCCAACGACTACGTCGGCAAGGGCCTGTCCGGCGGCCGGGTCGTCGTCCGCCCGGACCGCGCGGCCGACCACCTCGCCGAGTACTCGACCATCGCGGGCAACACCATCGGCTACGGCGCCACCGGCGGCGAGCTGTACCTGCGCGGCCGCACCGGTGAGCGGTTCTGCGTGCGCAACTCCGGCGCGCTGGTCGTCTCCGAGGGCGTGGGCGACCACGGCTGCGAGTACATGACCGGCGGTCACGCGGTCGTCCTCGGCCCGACCGGCCGCAACTTCGCGGCGGGCATGTCCGGCGGTGTCGCCTACGTCATCGACCTCGACCGCGACAACGTCAACGCCGGCAACGCCGACGCCGTCGAGGCGCTGGACGAGGCGGACAAGCAGTGGCTGCACGACGTGGTGCGCCGCCACGCCGAGGAGACCGGCTCCACGGTCGCCGGGAAGCTGCTCGCCGACTGGGACACGGCCGCGGCCCGGTTCAGCAAGATCATCCCCAGCACGTACAAGGCAGTGCTCGCCGCCAAGGACGCCGCCGAGCGAGCCGGTCTGACCGAGACCGAGATCACCGAGAAGATGATGGAGGCGGCGATCAATGGCTGACCCGAAGGGCTTCCTGAACCACGGCCGCGAGGTCGCCAAGACCCGTCCCGTCGGTGAGCGCGTCAAGGACTGGAACGAGGTCTACGTCCCCGGCTCCCTGCTGCCGATCATCAGCAAGCAGGCCAGCCGCTGCATGGACTGCGGCATCCCGTTCTGTCACAACGGCTGCCCGCTGGGGAACCTGATCCCCGAGTGGAACGACTACGCCTACCGCGAGGACTGGGGCGCCGCCTCCGAGCGCCTGCACGCCACGAACAACTTCCCGGAGTTCACGGGCCGCCTGTGCCCCGCTCCCTGCGAGTCGGCGTGCGTCCTCGGCATCAACCAGGCGCCGGTCACCATCAAGAACGTCGAGGTCTCGATCATCGACAAGGCGTGGGAGACCGGGGACGTCGCCCCGCAGATCCCCGAGCGCCTGTCCGGCAAGACGGTCGCGGTCATCGGCTCGGGCCCCTCGGGTCTCGCCGCCGCCCAGCAGCTGACCCGGGCCGGCCACACGGTCGCCGTCTACGAGCGCGCGGACCGCATCGGCGGCCTCCTGCGCTACGGCATCCCCGAGTTCAAGATGGAGAAGCGGCACATCAACCGCCGTATCGAGCAGATGCGCGCGGAGGGCACCCGCTTCCGCACCGGTGTCGAGGTCGGGCGCGACATCAACGCGCGCGACCTGAAGAAGCGCTACGACGCGATCGTGATCGCCGCCGGTGCGACCATGGCCCGCGACCTGCCGGTCCCCGGCCGCGAACTCAACGGCATCTACCAGGCGATGGAGTACCTGCCCCTGGCGAACAAGGTCCAGGAGGGCGACTACGTCACCACCCCGATCTCGGCCGAGGGCAAGCACGTCGTCGTCATCGGCGGCGGCGACACCGGCGCGGACTGCGTCGGCACCGCCCACCGGCAGGGCGCGGCCTCCGTCACCCAGCTGGAGATCATGCCCCGTCCGAACGACGACCGGCACCCGACCGACCAGCCCTGGCCGACCTTCCCGATCCTGTACAAGGTCACCTCGGCCCACGAGGAGGGCGGCGAGCGGATCTACTCCGCCTCCACCACCCACTTCGAGGGCGACGAGGACGGCAACGTGCAGTGGCTGCACCTGGCCGAAGTGGAGTTCGTCGACGGCAAGCTGACCTCCAAGCCGGGCACCGAGCGCAAGATCCCGGCCCAGCTGGTCACCCTCGCCATGGGCTTCACCGGCACCGACCGGGAGAACGGCCTGGTGGAGCAGTTCGGCCTGGAACTCGACGCACGCGGTAACATCGCCCGCGACGCCGACTTCCAGACCAACGTGCCGGGTGTGTTCGTCGCCGGTGACGCCGGCCGCGGGCAGTCCCTCATCGTGTGGGCGATCGCGGAGGGCCGCTCGGCCGCCCGCGGTGTCGACCGCCACCTGACCGGTGCCAGCGACCTGCCGGCCCCGATCCGCCCGACGGACCGCGCACTGGCGGTCTGACGGCGCGACCCGAGACGTCCCGTACAACGGCGTACGGAACACTGACGACGCCTGCCCGACTGTCCCCGACCGGACGCAGGGCAGGCGTCGTTGCATGTCCGCACAGCCGAGGGGGAAGCATGGCCGCGATCAGTCTGCGCAAGGTGGAGGAGACCGCGCCCGCGCTGGTCAGCCTGTACAAGAGCGCCGGGGCGTCTCTGCGCAGGCACGGGCTGGAGGAGGTGCGCGCCGCCGTCTACCTCGTGGTGGACCACTCCGGCTCGATGAAGCCGTACTACGAGGACGGCAGTGTGCAGACGCTCGCCGACCGGGTGCTGGGCCTGTCCGCGCACCTGGACGACGACGGGCGGGTGCCGGCGGTGTTCTTCTCGACAGACGTCGACGCGGTCACCGACATCGCCCTCGACAGCCATGCGGGCAGCGTCGAGCGGATCGTGGCCGGGCTCGGACACATGGGCAGGACCAGCTACCACCTGGCGATGGACGCCGTCATCGACCACTACCTCGACAGCGGCGCCACCGCCCCCGCCCTGGTCGTCTTCCAGACCGACGGCGGCCCGGTCAGCAGGCCCGCCGCCGAGCGCTATCTGTGCAAGGCGGCGAAACTCCCGCTGTTCTGGCAGTTCGTCGGCTTCGGCGACCCGGACAGCCGGCAGTTCGACTTCCTGCGCAAACTGGACGAGCTGGCCGTGCCCGGCAAGCGGATCGTGGACAACGCCGGCTTCTTCCACGCAGGTGAGGACCCCCGGTGCATATCCGACACCGAGCTGTACGACCGGCTCGTCGGCGAGTTCACCCAGTGGCTCGCCGCCGCCCGCGCCGCCGGGATCGTACGGCCGACCGCCGCCTGAACCGGCCGCCGGTCAGGGCGAGTCCGAGGGCGCCGACGTCTTGAGCGCGTCCTCCAGAAACACCTCCCGGCACTGTTCGGGCGTGCCCCACGCGGTCCGCAGGGCAAGGGCCTTGGTCAGCCACAGCGACAGGTCGTACTCCGCGGTGTAGCCGATCGCGCCGTGCAGCTGCAGCGCCGTACGGGCCGTGCGGTACGCCGCCTCGCACGCCTTGAGCTTGGCGGCGGCCACGTCCGCGGGCCGGAGCGACACCGCCGCGCCGAGGACCAGCGGGCGCGCGAACTCCAGCGCGGTCCTGGCGTCGGCGAGGCGGTGCTTGACCGCCTGGAAGGAGCCGACGGGGACACCGAACTGGGTGCGCCGGCGGACGTATACGACCGTGCGGTCGAGGAGCGCGAGCCCGACACCGAGCGCCTGGGCGGCGGTGGCCAGGCGGGCCCAGGTGAGGGCGAGGCCGTACGGGGCGTGGGGAGTGAGGAGTTCGCCGTCCGGGGTGAGGGGGGTCAGGCGGCGGGCGGGGTCCAGGGACGGGCGCGCCGTCCCTGCGGCGCGGGCCAGGCGGAGTCCGTCGGGGGCGAGCGCGAGGCGCAGGGAGGCCGCGTCGGCGTCGAGCGCGAGGAGCGCCGCATCGCTGTCGAGTGCGGGCCCCGCGACCGTCACGAGGTCCGTCCCCGCCAGGAGTCCCGGCAGGAACCGGCCGGCCGGCCCGGGCACCGCGTTCCGGGGCACCGCCGCGGGGGGCGCGCCGAGCAGGACGGCCGCGACCACCGTCTCCACCAGCGGACCCGGCACCGCGTGGCGCCCCAGCTCCTCGAAGGCGAGCGCCAGTTCCACCGGATGCCGGCCGAGCCCGCCGCACTCCTCGGGCACCGCCAGGCCGAACACCCCCGCCCCGGCGATCCGCGCCCACAGCGCGCGTCCGCTCACGCGGTCGCCGTCGCTCCAGTCCCGGATCACCGCCGGGGTGTCCGCGGCCGACAGCATCGCGTGCAGCGAGCCCGCGAAGGCGCGCTGCTCGGCATCGGGCAGGAAGCGCATCAGCGGCGTCCCTTCGGCAGGCCGAGCAGCCGCTCGGCGACGATGTCCCGCTGGATCTCGTTGGTGCCCGCGTAGATCGGCCCGGCCAGCGCGAACACATACCCCTCGGACCAGAGCGAGTCCGTCAACTCGCCCTCCTCGCCCAGCAGATCGAGTGCCGTCTCGTGCAGCGCGAGGTCCAGCTCGGACCAGAACACCTTGTTCATGCTGGACTCGGGGCCGAGCCGCTCGCCCTCCAGGAAGCGGGAGGCGGCCGCGTAGGTGAACAGCTGGTAGGCGCGGGCGTCGATGAGGGCGTCGGCCACGCGGGCGCGTGCGTGGTCCGGGCAGCCGCGCTCCCGCCACAGCCCGGCGAGCCGGTGCGCCGAGGCGAGGAAGCGGCCCGGTGAACGCAGGGTGAGCCCGCGTTCGTTGCCGGCCGTGGACATCGCGATCCGCCAGCCCTGGCCGGGCTCGCCGAGCACGTCCTCGTCCGGCACGAACACGTCGTCCAGGAACAGCTCCGCGAAGGCCGGTCTGCCGTCCAGGCGCCCGATCGGGCGGACGGTGACACCGGGGGCCCGCAGGTCGAACATCAGGTACGTGAGCCCCTGGTGCGGTTTCGGCGCCCCGGGATCGCTGCGGAACAGGCCGAAGGCCCGGTCGGCGAAGGCCGCCCGCGAGGACCAGGTCTTCTGGCCGCTGAGCAGCCAGCCGCCGTCCGTCCTGACCGCCCGGGAGGTGAGCGAGGCCAGGTCGGAGCCCGCCTCCGGCTCGGACCAGGCCTGCGCCCAGACCACCTCGCCGGTCGCCATCGGGGGCAGTACACGCGCGCGCTGCTCCTGCGTGCCGTGGTCGAAGAGCGTCGGCGCGAGCAGGCTGACGCCGTTCTGCCCGACCCGGCCCGGCGCGCCCGCCGCCCAGTACTCCTCCTCGAAGACCAGCCAGCGCAGCAGACCGGCGTCCCGGCCGCCGTACCGCTGCGGCCAGGAGACCACCGACCAGCGGTCCGCGGCCAGTTCGGCCTCCCACGCGCGGTGGGCCGCGAAGCCCTCCGCCGTTTCCAGAGACGGCAGCGGCGTGCGCGGCACATGCGCCTCGAGCCAGGCGCGGGCCTCGGCGCGGAACTCCTCGTCGGCTTCGGAGTGGGTCAGGTCCACGGTCGCCGCCGCCCCCTTCTTCCGTTGGCCTTCCCTAACAAGTGTTTGGTAGGTTAGCGTGGCCCTATGACAGGCGTCGAGAGCCCGGCCTACGTCACCGGGCACGGACTGCTCAGGGGCCGCACCGCCGTCATCACCGCGGCGGCCGGCGCCGGCATCGGCGGAGCGACGGCGCACCGCTTCCTGGAGGAGGGCGCGCGCGTGCTGATCAGCGACGCGCACACGCGCCGGCTCAAGGAGCACGAGGCGGAACTGGGCCGCAAGTTCCCGGGCCGGGTGGCGGCGGTGCCGTGCGACGTGACCGACGAGGCACAGGTGCACACCCTGTTCGAGACGGCCGTCCGGGAGCACGGCAGGATCGACATCGTCGTCAACAACGCGGGACTGGGCGGCACTTCGCACCTCGTCGACATGACCGACGAACAGTGGTCCCGCGTCCTCGACGTCACCCTGAACGGCACCTTCCGCTGCACCCGCGCCGCCCTGCGGGCCATGCGGGAGACCGGCGGCGGGGTGATCGTCAACAACGCCTCCGTCGTCGGCTGGCGCGCCCAGGCCGGGCAGGCGCACTACGCCGCCGCCAAGGCCGGGGTGATGGCGCTGACCCGGTGCGCGGCGGTCGAGGCCGCCGCCTACGGCGTCCGGGTCAACGCGGTGGCCCCCAGCCTCGCCATGCATCCGCATCTGGTGAAGGTCACCTCGGCCGAACTGCTGGAGCAGCTGACCGAGCGGGAGGCCTTCGGGCGGTACGCCGAGCCCTGGGAAGTGGCCAACGTGATCGTGTTCCTGGCGTCCGGCTACTCCTCGTACATGACCGGCGAGGTCGTCGCCGTCAGCAGCCAGCATGCCTAGGCCGGCCTGGCCGGGGACCAGAATGGATCCGTGCCGACCAAGAAGAAGCCCCAGGTGACCCCGGCAGCGGCCCGGCGCGGCGAACTCCTGACCACCGCCGCCGAGGTCTTCGCCGAGCACGGCTACAACGCCACCACCGTCCGCAAGATCGCCGACCACGCCGGGATGCTCGCGGGCAGCCTCTACTACCACTTCGACTCCAAGGAGTCGATGCTCGAGGAGATCCTGCGGACCTTCCTCGACGAGCTGTGGGACGGCTACGACACCGTCCTGGCCTCCGGGCTCGGGCCCCGCGAGACGCTGGAGGCGCTGGTGACCGAGTCCTTCCGGGAGATCGACCGGCACCGCGCGGCCGTCGCGATCTACCAGAAGGAGAGCCGGCAGCTCGTCGCCCAGGACCGGTTCGCGTTTCTCGCCGAGTCCCAGCGCCGCTTCGAGAAGGCCTGGCTGTCCACGCTGGAGCGCGGGGTCGCCGAGCATGTCTTCCGCGCCGACCTGGACGTCCGCCTCACCTACCGGTTCGTCCGCGACACCGTCTGGGTCGCCGCCTCCTGGTACCGGCCCGGCGGACAGCACAGCCCCGAGGAGATCGCCCGCCAGTACCTGTCGATGGTGCTGGACGGGATCGCCGTACGCGAGTGACACCGTACGCATAACGCCCCTTTCCTGTGAGGGAGTTGCCATGGCCGAGGCCTATGTCGTCGAAGCGGTCCGCACGCCCGTCGGGCGGCGCGGGGGAGGGCTCAGCGCGGTCCACCCGGCCGACCTGGGCGCGCATGTGCTGACCGCGCTGGTGCAGCGGGCCGGGATCGACCCGGCCGCCGTGGAGGACGTGGTCTTCGGCTGCCTGGACGCGGTCGGGCCGCAGGCCGGGGACATCGCCCGCACCTGCTGGCTGGCCGCGGGCCTGCCCGAGGAGGTGCCGGGCGTGACCGTCGACCGGCAGTGCGGCTCCTCCCAGCAGGCCGTGCACTTCGCGGCGCAGGCCGTGCTCTCCGGCACCCAGGACCTGGTGATCGCCGGCGGTGTGCAGAACATGTCCCAGATCCCCATCGCCTTCGCCTCCCGGCAGGCTGCCGCCCCCCTCGGCCTGACCGACGGACCCTTCCTCGGCAGCATCGGCTGGCGCGCCCGCTACGGCGACCAGCCCGTCAACCAGTTCGCCGGCGCCGAGATGATCGCCGCCAAGTGGGGCATCAGCCGGGAGGACCAGGAGGAGTTCGCCCTGCGCTCGCACCGGCGTGCCCTGCGGGCCCTCGACACC
Organism: Streptomyces sp. FXJ1.172; assembly: GCF_001636945.3. Lineage (NCBI taxonomy): Bacteria > Bacillati > Actinomycetota > Actinomycetes > Kitasatosporales > Streptomycetaceae > Streptomyces > Streptomyces sp. FXJ1.172. Next base: position 6,825,700 of record NZ_CP119133.2, read on the forward strand.
GGCCGTTTCGAGCGCGAGACCGTCCCCTGCGGCGAGGCCGCCGTCGACGAGGGCCCCCGCCGCGACACCTCGCTGGAGAAGATGGCCACGCTGAAACCCGTCCTCGACGGCGGCACCATCACCGCCGCCTGCTCCTCCCAGGTCTCCGACGGCGCCGCGGCCATGCTGCTCGCCTCGGAGCGGGCCGTACGCGACCACGGACTGCGCCCCCGCGCCCGCGTCCACCACCTCTCCGTGCGCGGCGAGGACCCCATCCGCATGCTCTCCGCGCCCATCCCGGCCACCGCACACGCCCTGAGGAAGACCGGCCTGACCATCGATGCCATCGACCTCGTGGAGATCAACGAGGCCTTCGCGCCGGTCGTCCTGGCCTGGCTGAAGGAGACCGGCGCCGACCCCGGCAAGGTCAACGTCAACGGTGGCGCGATCGCCCTCGGCCACCCCCTGGGCGCGACCGGCGTCCGCCTGATGACGACCCTCCTGCACGAACTGGAGCGCACCGGCGGCCGCTACGGCCTCCAGACGATGTGCGAGGGCGGCGGTCAGGCCAACGTGACGATCATCGAGCGTCTCTGAGTCCCGCCAGGTGGGTCAGCACCTCCTCCGCCTCCTTCACGATCCGTTCCACCAGCTCCGCGCACGACGGCAGGTCGTCGATCACCCCGGCGACCTGTCCGGACGCCATCACCCCGAGATCCGTACGACCGTCCACCATCGCGGACTTCAGCAGCATCGGCGTGTTCGCCGCCAGCAGCACCTGGCTCCAGGTCAGCTCCTTTCCGCGCTTCATGGCCAGGCCGTCCCGGACCATCGCCCGCCAGCTGAGCCCCGACAGCCGCCGGAATCCGGCCGCCTTCCGCACCGCGTGGGCCAGGACCCGGATCCGGCCCGACCGCTCCAGCGCGTCGACCAGGTCCGTGCGCAGCATCCGGTGCGGCAGGCCGTCCACCGCCCGGGTGACTGTGACATCCCGGACCGTCGCGGCCAGATACCGGGCCTTCACCGCGTCCGGCACGGTCGAGTCGGAAGTGAGCAGGAACCGCGTGCCCATCGCCACTCCGGCCGCCCCGAACGCCAGCGCCGTCACCAGACCGCGCCCGTCGAAGAACCCGCCCGCCGCCACCACCGGTATGTCCACCGCGTCCACCACCTGCGGCAGCAGCACGCTCGTCGCCACCTCGCCGGTGTGCCCGCCGCCCTCGCCGCCCTGCACGATCACCGCGTCCGCGCCCCACGCGGCCACCTTCTCGGCATGTCTGCGCGCCCCGACGGACGGGATGACGACCACACCCTCCTCCTTGAGCCGGGCGATCAGCCCGGGCGAGGGGGCAAGCGCGAAGCTGGCCACGCGGACGCCCTCCGCCAGCATGATCTCCACCCGGTCGGCCGCGTCGCCCGCGTCGGCGCGCAGGTTCACTCCGAACGGCGCGTCGGTGCGCGAACGCACCTCCCGTATCGCCTCGCGCAGCCGGTCCGGTGTCATCGTCGCGGAGGCCAGGATGCCGAGCGCCCCCGCGTTCGCCGCCGCCGAGACCAGCCGTGGGCCGGCCACCCAGCCCATCCCCGTCTGCACGATCGGCTGCCGCGTGCCGACCAGCCGGGTCAGCGCCGTCTCCATCACGCCCTCACCTCCTCGCCGCCCCGGGCACTTCACGGTCCCGTGCCCCGTCCGGGTCCAGCACCTCACGGATCAGCCGCAGCTCCGCCGGATCGGGGTCCCGGGTGCGGGGCACCCCGTCCGGTACGGCGAGCGCGAAGCCCGTCGCCTCCCGCACCTGCTCCGCGCTCACCCCGGGATGCAGCGAGGCCGGCCGCATCGAGTGGTCCGGGGTCGCGAAGTCGAAGACGCCGAGGTCGGAGACCACCCGGGCGAGGTGGTGGAAGCGGGCCGTGCTCCCCAGCCCGGCCGCCCGGTCGTACCCCACCCCGCACACCACGTCCACCCGCTCCACGAACACCCGCCGGGAGTGTCTCGGGATCCAGTAACTCGTCGGGTTGTTGAGCGTGTTGAGCGGTGCACCGCGCATCCCGAGCAGCTGGCGGCGGGGGTGCGCCCAGTCGCCGATGCAGGAGATGTTCTGGTTGCCGAACCGGTCGATCTGGCTGGCGCCCATCATCACGTGCCGGCGTCCGCCCGCCACCAGCTCCAGGTGCTGCCGGTAGGGCAGCCAGCCCTCGGGCGTACCGTCCGGGCCGATGAGCAGCGCCTCACCGTCGGTCAGCAGCAGGTCCGGCGCGAAGGTGAGCCGGGCCAGCCGCGCACCCAGCGAGGGGATCAGACCCATCGGGCTCGCCAGGATCTCCCCGGCCCCGCGCCAGGCGTCGGCACAGGCGATCACGCAGTACTCGGCGCGGGTGGGCGGGGGAAGAGGGGCCCGCGTGACCGCCTTCTCCGGTGTGCTCATCCCGCCTGCTCCTTCCGCCACTCCCGCACCGCCGACCGATAGGCCTCCTCGCCCCCGCCCAGGAACCTGCCGGCGAACTCTGGCCAGGGCGTGGACGCGTAGAGCCGCTGGAACGCCTCCTCCCTGCCGTAGTCCGGGGCGCAGGAGGTGAAGTGCGCGCCGTTCGGGGCCTCCACCACACCGGTCACCGCGAGGCGTTTGAGCAGGAGTGACTGCGCGGGAGCCTCCTTCGTCAGCTCGGCCGTGTCCACGATCCGCTCGCAGGAGACGTAGGCAGCGTCCGCCGCCGCGCAGAACAGGTCGTCGAAGTACGGGTCCGGGCCCAGGCACTGCCCGTTGCCCAGCCGGTCGGCGCGGTTCACGTGGACCAGGGCCGCGTCCAGCCGCAGGGCCGGCATCGCCACGAGGGTCTCCGCGTCCTCGTACGGCGAAGTGACCGTTCTCAGGCCGGGGTTGATCCGCATGACGTCGGAGCCGAGGCCCGCCCGGACCGGCAGGAACGGCAGCCGGTGCGCCGCCGCGCGCAGGCCCGACAGGAACATCCCCTCGTCGACCTCCGTCAGCTCGAACGCGGCCCGCTCGCGCGCCGACCGGTAGTGCGGCTCCAGCGGGATCGAGTCGAGGGTGACGAAGGCGGTGACCAGCTTGCGGATCCGGCCGGCCGCGGCCAGCATCCCGACGTCCGGGCCGCCGTACGACACGACCGTCAGGTCCGTGATGCCCGTCTGCAGCAGGGCTCTGACCAGCGCCATCGGCTTGCGCCTCGAACCCCAGCCGCCGATGCCGAGGGTCATGCCGCTCCGCAGCCGGGAGGCCACCTCGTCGGCGGTCATCGTCTTGCCGCCCATCTACGCCCCCTCCTTGCCCGAGGTGTCGTCCTTCCCGGACGTGTCGTCCTTCCCGGACGTGTCGTCCTTCCCGGACGTGTCGTCCTTCCCGGACGTGTCGTACTTCCCGAACGTGTCGCGGACCCGGTCCGCCAGTCCGCTGAGGTTGGCCTCGAAGGTGAAGCCCTGCTCGAAGCGGTAGCTGCGGCGCACGTCGATGGGGTCGATGCCGTTGATCGCGGCCTTCGCCATGCGCAGCAGCCGGCCGTCCTTCACGGCGATCTCGTGCGCCAGCTCCAGTGCCGCGTCTCTCAGTTCCGCACGCGGCACCACCCGCCACACCGAGCCGTGGCGGTGCAGTTCGGCGGCGCTCGCCGTGCGTCCCGTGTAGTAGAGGGCGCGCATCAGGTGCTGGGGGACCAGCCGGGCCAGATGGGTCGCGGCGCCCAGCGCGCCCCGGTCCAGCTCGGGCAGGCCGAAGACGGCGTCCTCGCTCGCCACGATCGCGTCCGCGTTGCCCACCAGGCCTATCCCGCCGCCCAGGCAGAAGCCCTGTACCGCCGCGACGACGGGGACCGCGCACTCGTACACCGCCGCGAAGGCCTCCGCGCAGCCGTGGTTGGCGCCGATCAGGGCGCCCTGCCCGGCCGCCTGTATCTCCTTGATGTCCACGCCCGCGTTGAACCCGCGGCCCTCGGCGGCCAGCACGACGCACCGGACGCCGGTGTCGCGGCCGGACTCACGCACCGCGTCGGCCAGGTCGGACCAGCCGCGAACCGGGAGCGCGTTCACCGGTGGAAAGTCAACGGTGATGACGGAAATCCCTTTTTCCGGGGACGAACGGGAGACACCCATGGGCGCATCAGCTACCTTTCCACCAAACATTTGTTAGGTGTGAGGCTTCGAAGCTAGCAGTCGGCGCAGACAAGCGGGAGGGCCTGTGGATAACTTGCCGCGCGACACCACCGTGGTCGTCACCGGCGGCACCCGGGGCGTCGGAGCGGGGATCGCCCGGGCGTTCGCCGAGGCCGGGGCCCGTGTCCTGGCCTGTGCCCGACGGCCGCCCGAACACCCCCTCGACGGCGTGGAGTTCGCCTCACTCGACCTGCGTGACCCGCCCGCCGTACGGGACTTCTTCGCCGCGCTGCCCCGGCTCGACGTGCTCGTCAACAACGCCGGCGGCACGCCGTACCGGCTGCTCGCCGGCGCCGACGCCGAACGGCACGCCAAGGTCGTCGAGCTGAACCTGATCACCCCGCTGACCGCGTCCCTCGCCGCGTACGAGCACCTGCGGCGCAGCCGGGGCTGCGTCGTGATGGTCGGCAGCGTCAGTGGCGCCCGACCCTCGCCCGGCTCGGCCGCGTACGGGGCCGCCAAGGCGGGCCTGGCCAGTCTGGCCGCCTCCATGGCCGTGGAGTGGGCGCCCGAGGTCCGCGTCAACACCCTCGTGGTCGGCATGGTCCGCACCGAACTGTCCCACCTGCACTACGGCGGTCCGGACGGCGTCGCCGCCGTCTCCCGCACCGTCCCGCTCGGCCGGCTCGCGGCCCCCGCCGACATCGGCGCCGCGGCCGTCTTCCTGGCCTCCGACGCGGCCTCCTACATCAGCGGGGCGAGCCTGCACGTGCACGGCGGCGGGGAGCGGCCCGCCTTCCTCGACGCCGCGACAGCCAACCGGGAGAAGTGAGATGAGCGCACTCTGCGACGGCCGGGTCGTCGTCGTCACCGGCGCCGGCCGCGGGCTCGGCCGTGCCCATGCCCTCGCCTTCGCGGCCGAGGGCGCCCGGGTCGTCGTCAACGACCTGGGCGTGGGGCTGGACGGAGCCCCCGACGCCAGGAACCCGGCCGAAACCGTCGTCGCGCAGATCCGGGCCGCCGGCGGCGAGGCGGTCGCACACGGCGGGGACATCGCCACGGCCGAGGGCGCCGCGTCCCTGATCCGGGCGGCCGTGGAGACGTACGGCCGGCTCGACTCGCTCGTCAGCAACGCCGGGTTCCTGCGCGACCGCATGCTGGTCAATCTCGACGAGGACGACTGGGACGCCGTGATCCGCGTCCACCTCAAGGGGCACTTCCTGCCCCTGAAGCACGCCGCCGCGCACTGGCGGGCCGAGGCCAAGGCCGGGCGCACGCCGGTGGCTCGGGTCGTCCACACCAGCAGCGGGGCCGGTCTGCTGGGCTCGGTGGGACAGGGCAACTACAGCGCCGCCAAGGCCGGGATCGTGGGGCTGACCCTGGTCGCGGCGGCCGAGCTGGCCCGTTACGGCGTCCAGGTCAACGCCGTCGCGCCCGCCGCCCGCACCCGCATGACCGAACGTGCCTTCGCCGAGACGATGGCGGCCCCGGCCACCGGCTTCGACGCCATGGCGCCGGAGAACGTCTCCCCGCTCGTGGTCTGGCTGGGCTCGGCCGCGAGCGCGGGCGTGACGGGCCGGGTGTTCGAGGCGGAGGGCGGGCGGATCACCGTCATGGAGGGCTGGCGGCCCGGCCCCACCGCCGACAAGGGGGCGCGCCGGACTCCGGCCGAGGCGGGGGAGACGGCACGTGAACTGCTGACGGCCGCGGAGCCGCCGGGCGCGGTCTACGGGGCCTAGGTGTGCCGACCGTGCTCACCGGACAGGGCCTGGTGGTACGGGAGTTCAGCCGGCGAGCCGGGCCGCGACGCCGGGACGATCCGAACACACCCCCTAGGTGTCGCACTCCAGCACCGTGCGGCACAGCCCGCACCGCGCCCGGACGCGCCCCCGCACCGGCACCCGGATCCGCTGGTGGCAGGTGGGGCAGGGGAAGGTGACACGGAGGTGGCCGGCGGGGTCGGGGGTGAAGGCGTAGGGTGCTCCCGGCAGGACGGCGGACGCGTGCCGGCGGTCGTGGGCGTAGCGGCGCCGGCCCGCCCAGCCCGCGCCGGTCAGCGGCGGCTGCTGCTCGTCCCGGCGGGCCCGGGCCATGCCCTTGGCGTAGGCGGTGTAGGCCTGCGGGCTGGTGAACCACACGGACGGGTCCTCCTGGAAGAGCAGCGCCCGCTTGGCCAGGACGTAGCCGAATTCCTCGGGGGTGAGATAGCCGAGCTTCTGGGAGGAGACGCTGTCCTCCCGGTAGGCGTCCAGCAGCAGCCAGCCCGCGCCCAGGTAGGCCGTCACCGTGTCCGTGAGGATCTCGTTCTCCGCCGTGGTGGGGAAGGCGAGGTCCAGACGGTGCAGATAGACGTGCGCCACCTCGTGCGCGAGCGCCGCGCCGATGTCCCGGCGATGGGTGCGGAAACGGTCGTTCAGTTCGACGAAGTACTCGGGGCCCGCCGCTAGTTCGACGTTCGCCGCGTGGCTCATCTCCCGGAAGCCGACGATCAGCCGCGCGTCCGGCAGCCGGAAGTGCCGCACGATCTCGCGGGCCACGCGCTGCGCGCCCAGGTGGAGGTCGTCGGTGTCGCAGAAGGCCACGTCGGCGGGGGCCAGGCTGGTCGAGAACGTCTGCACCGTGTCGCGGGACAGACGCCTGTACAGCGCGTTGACCGCGTCCCGCACCGTGTCCAGGTGCGGGAAGCCGTGCTCGACGGGTCCGCCGTTCGCCACGTTCGCACCCCCAATGACGCCGGAACTCCTCTCCACTGTAGGCGCGCGGGGCCGCCGGTCACACGGGCAGCAGGCGGGGCGCCGGCCGGTGCGGGCCGGTCTCCTCCAGTTCCAGCACCCACAGCTCGTTCCCGCCCTCCCGCAGCACCGGGCCGGGGACGTACAGGGACCGCTGGGGGCCCGCCGTCCAGTAGCGGCCCAGGCCGAATCCGTTGATCCAGACGAAGCCGCGGGTCCAGCCGGGCAGCTCGAGCCGGGCGTCCCCGGCCCCGAGCACGGTGAGCGTGCCCCGGTACAGCCCCGGGGCGTCCTGCCGGGGCGGCGCGCCGAAGGGCACCGCGTCCACGCCGGCGTCGAAGGCGTCCAGATCCAGCCCACGCGCGCGTACCCCGTGCAGATACTGCCGCTCGTGCAGGACGCCACCGGTGACGCCCTTCGTCTCGCCGAGGCGCGGCCCGTAGTTGACCCGCCCCAGGGACTCCACCCACAGCTCCACGCGCGCGGGGCCCGCGACGGGCTCCGTCAGCTCCGGCTCCTCCTCGGTGAGCACCCCGGCCCGTACGCCGTCGACGTACACCACCGCCAGATCGCGCAGCCCGCGCACGCGCAGCGGATACGGCTGCCGCGGCCCCGGCACCTCCACCTCGTAGCGCACCAGCCCCCGGGTGACCCCCAGCTCCTCGAAGGCGGGCGGCACCGGCGTCACGGTCTCCTCGCCGCCCAACGCCGCCAGTACGTCGCCCAGGGGCGCCCAGCCGGTGAGCGCCGCCTCGGCCGGGGCGCCCAACACGGCGGGCCGCGGCGGCGGTTCGGGCAGCGGCCCCCGGTGGTACTCGGAAAGGACCTCGCGAAAGCGCCGGAACTTCTCCGTGGGGCGGCCCTGTTCGTCCACGGGCGCGTCGTAGTCGTACGAGGTCACGTCCGGCTCCAGCGGACCCTCGTGCAGGGCGCCGCCGGCCCGGTTGGCGCCCGCCCAGCCCCCGAAACTCGTGCCGCCGTGCGCCATGTACAGATTCACCGACGCCCCGGACTCCAGGATCTCGCGCAGCGTCCCCGCGGCTTCACCGGCGTCCCGTACGACGTGCTCGCCGGCCCAGTGGTCGAACCAGCCGCACCAGAACTCCATGCACATCAGCGGGCCCTTGCGGCGGTGCCGGCGCAGCGTCTCGAAGGCCACGCGCGCGCGGGAGCCGAAGTTCACCGTGGCGAGCACCCCGGGCAGCGAACCGCCGGTCAGCATGTGGTCCTCGGGCCCGTCCGAGGTGAACAGCGGGACCGTGATCCCCCCGGCACGCAGCACACCGGCCAGCTCCGTCAGATAGCCGGTGTCACTGCCGTAGCTGCCGTACTCGTTCTCGACCTGCACCATGAGCACCGGCCCGCCGCGGTCGATCTGCCGGGGCACGATCTCCTGCAGCAGGTGGTGGAACCAGGCGCGCACATGACCCAGGTAGCGTTCGTCGCGGGTACGCGCGCGCGTGCCCAGCTCGTGCGTCAGCCACGCCGGCAGACCGCCGTTCTCCCACTCGGCGCAGATGTAGGGACCCGGCCGCACGATCGCCCACAGGCCCGCCTCCCGGACCGCGTCCAGGAACCGGCCGACGGCCTGCACGTCCCGGGCGGCGCCGGGGCGCGGCTGGTGCAGATTCCACGGGACGTACGTCTCCACGCAGTTCAGGCCCATCGCCCGCAGCATCGCCAGCCGGTGCCGCCACTGCGCCTCGTGCACCCGGAAGTAGTGCAGCGCCCCGGACAGCAGGCGCACCTGCCGCCCGTCCAGCAGGAAGTCGGATTCCCCCACCGTGAACTCGCTCATGCGGCCCAGCCTCGCCCCTTCCGGTGATCAGTGCCATGGACGAAGATCGGCGTTGCTTGGACAAAAGTCGGCGGGCGACGGCGCCGGGAGGAGTGCCGATGTACCAGACCTGGATGCGGTTCTTCAGCCCCCATCCCGTCCACCACCGCCTCGGCCTGGTCTGCCTCGGCGTCGGCCTCCAGCACGGCGCGCTGCCCACGGTCGGCCCGCGCGTCCTCGACCACCACGTGGCCGTCGTGATCAGCTCGGGCGGCGGCTGGTACCGGGGCGCCGACGGCCGCCGTACGGCCGTCACCGCGCCCGCGCTGCTCTGGCTCACCCCCGGAGTGCCCCACCACTACGCGCCCGACGCGGACACCGGCTGGGACGAGGGCTTCGTCGACTTCGCCGGGCCCGCCGCCGCCACCTACGCCGAACTCGGCTACATCGAACCCGAGCGGCCCGTCGTCCCGCTCTCCGACGCCTCCGGACCCCGCGCGGTGATCGCCCGCATCGTCCGCGCCGCCCGCCGGGGCAACCCGCTGCTGGAGGTGGAGACCGGCGCCGCCGTGCACGAGCTGCTGGTCGCCCTGCGCCGGGCCCGCGCCGACCTCGCCCCGGACGGCGACCATGTGCTCGAGGCCCTCGCCCGGGACGCCTGCGCCCCGATGAGCGTCGCCGACCACGCGCGCGTGCACGGCATGACCCCCGCCGAACTGCGCAGCGCCGTCCGCCGGGCCGCCGGATGCAGCCCCAAGGACTATCTGCTCGGCATCCGTCTGGCCCGCGCCAAGGAACTCCTCGCCGCCACCGAGCTGCCCGTCGCGGCCGTCGCCCGCCGGGTCGGCTACGACGACCCCGCCTACTTCTCCCGGCTGTTCACGCGCCGTGTGGGCCTCGCCCCGGTCCGCTTCCGCGCCCAGCAGGGCCGCAGCGTCCCCGGCGGCTGGAGCGACCGGGTCCCGGACCCCGACGATCCCCCGGTGATCCACTCTCCGGACACCCCGTGGACGTGGCCCGCCGACCGCATAGGGTTGACGGCCATGACCACCAGCAATACCGGCACCGGTGACATGGAGCCCCAGGTCCGCCAGGAACTGGAGCGGCTGCGCGAGAGCATCGACAACATCGACGCGGCCGTCGTCCATCTGCTCGCCGAGCGTTTCAAGGCCACCCAGCAGGTCGGCCGGCTCAAGGCGGTGCACCAGCTGCCGCCCGCCGACCCGGCCCGCGAGGCACGCCAGATCGAGCGGCTGCGCCGCCTCGCCGAGAACGCCAAGCTCGACCCGGCCTTCGCCGAGAAGTTCCTGAACTTCATCATCGCCGAAGTCATCAGGCACCATGAACGGATCGCGGACGAGGCTCTGACCGGCGACGGAACCTCGGACGCTTGATGCGTCCCGATCAGTAACCGATCGGTCAGCAGAGACCTGGGGAGCGGACGGGGCGACGGGGAAGCGGGCGCGCGCCGGATCAAAGATCCGGACATAAGCCGTGAAACCGTCCACCCCCTGTGCGCTGTCAGTGCGATCGGGCAGCATGGCCTGCATGTCCGTACTCACGCGCGACGAAGCGCAGCTCCGAGCACAGCTCCTCGACGTCCACCGCTACACGGTCGAACTGGACCTCACCACCGGGGACGAGACCTTCGACTCCCGTACCGAGATCCGCTTCACCGCGCGTTCGGCCGGGGACACGTTCGTCGAGCTGAAGCCCGCCGAACTGCGCGCGGTCACGCTCGACGGACAGCCGCTCGACCCGGAGTCGCTCGACGACGGCCGGCTCGCCCTGCGGAACCTCACCGCGGGCGAGCACGAGCTGCGCGTGGACGCCGCCATGCGCTACTCCCGCACCGGCGAGGGCATGCACCGCTTCACCGACCCCGGCGACGGCGAAACCTACGTCTACACGCAGATGTTCCTCGACGACGTCCAGCGTGTCTTCGCCGCCTTCGACCAGCCCGACCTGAAGGCCGTCTTCGAGGTCCGCGTCAGGGCGCCCGAGGACTGGACCGTCCTCGCCAACGGCGTCACCGAGCAGCGCGCCGACGGCGTCTGGCAGGCCGCGCCCACCCCGCTGATCTCCACGTACCTCGTCGCCGTGGCCGCCGGCCCCTGGTACTCCGTGCGCACCGAGCACCGCGGACTGCCCTTCGGCATCCACTGCCGCCGCTCCCTCGCGCCGCACCTCGAGGCGGACGCCGAGGAGATCCTCGACGTCACGCGCGCGTGCTTCGACCGCTACCACGAGAAGTTCGAGGAGCCGTACCCCTTCGACTCCTACGACCAGGCGTTCGTCCCCGAGTTCAACGCGGGCGCCATGGAGAACCCGGGCCTGGTCACCTTCCGCGACGAGTACGTCTTCCGGTCCGCCGTCACCGAGGCCGAGCGCCAGGAGCGCGCCCTGGTCATCGCGCACGAGATGGCCCACATGTGGTTCGGCGACCTCGTCACCCTCAAGTGGTGGGACGACATCTGGCTGAACGAGTCCTTCGCCGAGTACATGGGCTACCAGACCCTCCTCGAGGCGACCCGCTTCACCGATCCCTGGGTCGAGTTCGGCGTCGACCGCAAGGCCTGGGGCTACGACGCGGACCAGCGGCCCACCACCCACCCGATCGCCCCCGAATCCATCGCGGACACGGCCGTCGCCCTGCTCAACATGGACGGCATCACCTACGCCAAGGGCGCCTCCGCACTGCGCCAGCTGGCCGCCTGGCTCGGCGAGAAGGACTTCCTCGCGGGCATCAACGCCCACTTCGCCCGGCACAGGTTCGGCAACGCCACCCTCGCCGACTTCCTCGACTCCCTCGCCTCGGCCACCGAACGGGACGTGCACGCCTGGGCGCACAGCTGGCTGGGCACTACCGGTGTCGACACCCTCACGCCCAAGATCGCCGCCGCCGACGGCGCCTGCACCCTGACCGTCGACCGCGCGGGCAGCCGCCCGCACCGCCTCACCATCGGCCTGTACGACCACGACGTCGCCGACGAGGGCCGTCTCGTGCTCCGCGAGCGCCTCGGCCTCGACGTCCCGCAGACCGGCCCGCAGCCCATCGGCAAGCGCCCCGCGCTGCTCCTGCTCAACGACGGCGACCTCACCTACGCCAAGGTCCGCTTCGACGCCGGGTCCTTCGAGGCGGTGCACACCAAACTGTCCAGGCTGCCCGACCCGCTCACCCGCGCGGTCGTCTGGAACGCCCTGCGGGACGCCGTACGCGACGGCGAACTGCCGCCCGCCGCCTACCTGGAGACGGCCCGCGCCCATCTCCCGCGCGAGACCGACCTGGCCATCGCCCAGGGCGTCCTCGGCTTCGCCTCCGGCCAGCTCGCCGACCAGTACCTGACACCGCAGGGCCGCACGGCCGCCCTGTCGACGCTCACCTCCCTCTGCCGCGACCTGCTGCGCCGTACCGAGGACGGCGACCAGCCCGGCCTGCGCCTGATCGCCGTACGCCACCTGATCGGGGCCGCCGCCCACCCCGACACCATCGCCGCCTGGCTCGCCGACGGCACGGTGCCCGGCGGGCCGGAACTCGACCCCGAGCTGCGCTGGCGCATACTCGCCCGGCTCGCCGTGCTCGGCGCGACGGACGAGGCCGCCATCGCCGCCGAGCTGGAGCGCGACGTCAGCGCCACCGGCCAGGAGGGCGCCGCCCGCTGCCGCGCCGCCCTGCCCGACCCCGAGGCCAAGCGGGCGGCCTGGGACGCGATGTTCACCGGCGACGACCTGTCCAACTACCTCTTCACGGCCACCGCGCAGGGCTTCTGGCAGCCCGAACAGGCCGATCTGGTACGGCACTACGTGCCGCGCTTCTACCCGGACGCGGTCGCCGTCAGCGCCCGCCGCGGCCCCGCCATCGCGCGCGCCGCCGGCCGCTCGGCCTTCCCGGCCCACGCCGTCGACCCGGAGAACCTGCGGCTCGGCGAGGCCTGTCTGCGCGAGGCCGACCCGACCCCGGCCCTGCGCCGCGCCCTCGCCGACCGCCTGGACGACCTGTCCCGGGCCCTGCGCGTGCGCGGCGGGCAGGACGCGCCCGAGGAGGTGCGGGAGGCGTAGGACGCAAGACGCAGGACTAGGGCGGGCGACGTAGGACGCGGATGCTGCTTGCCGACGATGCGGCGCGCAGGCCCCCTTCCTAGGCTCGGTCACGAGTGTTCGACCGAGTCTTCGAAAGGCGGCATCGTGATCGTAGTGACCGGCGCGACCGGCAACGTCGGCCGTGCCCTAGTCGACCGTCTCCTCGCCGCGGGACGGCCCGTGCGGGCGCTGACCCGTGACCCGCAGCGGGCCGTACTGCCCGAGGGCGCCGAGGTGGTGCGGTTCCAGCCGGACGACCCGGCCGCCCTGTTCGACGGGGCGAGCGCCCTCTACCTGTACGCCCAGGCCACCACGCCCGCGCTGCTGGAGGCGGCCCGCACGCACGGGGTGCGGCATGTCGTCCTGCTCTCCAGCAGCATCATCCAGGAGGGCGCCGACGAGACCCACCCCATCCACGTCATGCACGCCACCGCGGAACGGCAGATCCGCGACAGCGGGCTCGCCTGGACCTTCCTGCGCCCAGGCGCCTTCGCCACCAACGCCCTCGCGTGGGCCCCGCAGATCCGCGCCGGGAACACCGTCCGCGGCATCTACCCGGACGGTCTGTCCGCACCCATCCACGAGGACGACATCGCGGCCGTCGCCGAACGGGCCCTGCTCGACGCCGGCCACGAGGGCGCCGTCCATCGGCTGACCGGACCCGCGGCGACCAGCAACGCCGAGCAGGTCGCGGCCATCGGGGCGGCCGTGGGCCGGGAGCTGGCCTTCGTGGAGGGGGACCCGCGCGAGGTGGCCCCGGAGCTGTTCCCGGACCTGCCGCCACAGATGCTCCAGCGGCTGCTGCAGACCTTCGCGGACACCGTCGGCGTGCCCCCGGAGATCACCGACACGGTGGGCAAGCTGACCGGTGCCCCGGCCCGCACCTTCGCCGAGTGGGCCCGCGACCACGTCGGGGACTTCGGCGGACAGGCATAATCCCAACGCATTTTCCCCGCACGGCAGTACCCACTTTCGGGTTCTGATCGTCGGTCTTTCGGGACACACGGGCTGCTTCCCGTACAAGCTGGATGTCCACCCATAAGCCGGAAGCACACCGGTGCCGGACACGCCCGAAGGGCAGCCCATGAGCGGAGGACAGCCGATGCGCGGTGCCGACCCGCTGCCCGTCCCGCCCCTCGCCTCGGGCCCCGGCGGCCCCCGCGCCGCCGGGGCCCTCGCCCCCCTGCTCGACACCGTCCTCGACGCGCTCGCGGCCGGCGGCCGGGCGCGCGGCGGGCCGCCGCCCGCCGGGGCCCCGGGTCGATCGCCGCGCGCGTCGCCGACGTACTGGGCGACGTCCTGCCCGACCACGGCGACCCGGACGCCCTGCGCGCCCTCGTGCACGCCCTCGCCGAGGGCGCCGCAGACCCCGCGGACCCGCTCTGCGCGGCCCATCTGCACTGCCCGCCGCTCGCCGTGGCCGCCGCCGCCGACCTCGCGGTGAGCGTCCTCAACCCGTCCCTGGACTCCTGGGACCAGGCCCCGGCCGCCTCCGCCCTGGAGGCCGCGGTCACCCGCGCGCTCGCCCACGCCGCCGGTCTCGCCGACGCCCTGGTCACCACCGGTGGCACCGAGTCCAACCAACTCGCCCTGCTGCTCGCCCGCGAGACCCGCGGCGCCGGCGTCCGGCTGGTCTGCGGGGCGAACGCCCACCACTCGCTGACGCGCGCCGCCTGGCTGCTCGGCCTGCCCGACCCGGTCGTCGTCCCCGCCCCGAGCGGCATCCTCGACCCGGCCGTCCTGGACGAGGCCCTCACCACGCTCCCCGGTCCGCTGCTCGTCGCCGCCACCGCCGGCACCACCGACGCCGGCCTCATCGACCCGCTGCCCGAGATCGCGGGCCTGTGCGCCGCCCACGGCGCCCGGCTGCACATCGACGCCGCCTACGGCGGAGGCCTGCTGTTCAGCGACCGCCACCGCGAGCGGCTCGCCGGACTCGAGGCCGCCCACACCGTCACCCTCGACCTGCACAAGCTCGGCTGGCAGCCGGTCGCCGCCGGCCTCCTCGCCGTCGCCCGCCCCGCCGAACTCGCCGTACTCCACCACGGCGCCGACTACCTGAACGCCGACGACGACACCGAGGCCGGATTCCCCGACCTGCTCGGCCGCTCCCTGCGCACCACGCGCCGCCCCGACATCCTCAAGATCGCCGTCACCCTGAAGACCCTGGGCCGCACCGGACTCGGCGCCCTGGTCGACCGGGTCTGCGCCCACGCGCGCGAGTTCGCCGCCCTGGTCGACGGGCATCCCGGTTTCGAGCTGTACGACCGGCCCGTGATCAGCACGGTGCTGTTCCGGCCCGCGGGCGCCGGCGACGACGCCGTGGCCGCCGTACGCCGCCGGCTGCTGCACGAGGGCCGGGCCGTCCTCGGGCGGGCCCGGCCCGACGGCCGGCTCTGGCTCAAGGCCACCCTCCTGAACCCCCACATCCGGCCGGACGACCTGGCCCGGCTGCTGAAACTCGCAGAAGAAGGCACCCCCGTATGACCAACCCCGCGCAGCACGAGTCCGCGTCCCCCCGCGACCTGGTCGGTATCGGCATCGGACCGTGCAACCTCTCCCTGGCCGCCCTCGCCGACCCGCTCGCCGAACTCGACGCCGTCTTCTACGAACAGCGCCCCGGTTTCGACTGGCACCCCGGCCTGCTCATCAAGGGCGCCACCATCCAGGTGCCCTTCCTCGCCGACCTGGTGACCCTCGCCGATCCGACCAGCCCCTGGAGCTTCCCGAACTACCTGAGGACCCGCGAGCGGCTCTTCCCCTTCTACTTCGCCGAGCGCTTCCACATCCAGCGCGCCGAGTACGACGCCTACTGCCGCTGGGTCGCCCAGAGCCTGCCCGGGCTGCACTTCCACCACCAGGTCGACTCGGTGCGCTGGAACCCCGAACAGGACGTGTTCGAGGTCGACTTCACCCAGCTCGACGCCGACGGCGAGGTCCAGGCCCTGGGCCGTACCCACACCCGCAACATCGTCCTCGGCGTCGGCACCGCCCCCCATGTCCCCGACCCGCTCAGGCCCCTGGTGGACGCGCCCGGCGTGCCCGTCATCCACGCCGCCGACTATCTCGACCACCGCGACAGCCTGCTCGCCGCCGAGCACGTCACGGTCGTGGGCTCCGGGCAGTCCGGCGCCGAGGTCTTCCTCGACCTGCTCCGCCACCGCCCGGAAGGCCGCGAGAGGCTGCACTGGATCGGCCGCAGCGAGGCGTTCTCGCCGATGGAGTACTCCAAGCTCGGCCTGGAGCACTTCACCCCCGACTACACGCGCTATTTCCACGCCCTCGCCGAGCCCGTCCGCGACCGGCTGACCGCCGCCCAGTGGCAGCTGCACAAGGGCATCGACGCGGGCACCCTGGCCGCCATCCACGACGAGCTGTACCGGCGCGCTCTCGGCGGCTGGCCCGACGCCGTCCTCACCCCCGGCGTCCGGGTCCGCACGGCCGGCCGGATCGCCACCACCAAGGTCGAACTGCACCTGGAGCACCTCCAGCAGGGCAGCCGCTCCCGGCTCACCACCAGCGCCGTCGTCCTCGCCACCGGCTACCGCGAGCGCCCGCTCGACCGCATCCTCGCCGGGCTCGACCCCTACATGCGCCGCGACAGCAGCGAACGCCCGCGCATCGACGAGGAGTTCCGGCTCGTCCTCGACCCCTCGGTCATCGGCTCGGTCTACGTCCAGAACGCTGAGCTGCACACTCATGGCGTCGGCGCCCCCGACCTCGGCCTCGCCGCCTGGCGCAGCGCCACCATCCTCAACTCGCTCACGGGGAAGAGCCCTTACCCGCTGCCCGCCCGGACCGCCTTCACCACCTTCGGACTTCAGGACGCCCTGCCCCTGGTTCGGCCGGCCCGCCAGGCTCCCCGGCAGCTGACGCCTCTCGCCGACGGACGGTGAGAAGCGTGCAAGGCCGGAAGAACCGCGCCGTCGGCAGTGTTGGCGCATTCCATGACCACGACTTGGATCGCCGCCCACCGCACCGCCGTCATCGACCCCCACGAGGCCTTCGCCCTGTTCCCGAGCCGGGGTTTCGCCGATCAGACCGTACGGCAGACCCTGCGGCTGGCCGGCGGGGGTGAGGCGGTACGGATCACCCTCAGCAACCGATATGGCAAGGAGCCCCTGGAGATCGGCGGCGCGCACCTGCGCACCGACGAGGCCGGCACCCCGCTCACCTTCGACGGCGCCGCCCACGTCATCGTCCCCGCCGGCGGCGAACTGATCTCCGACCCGGTCGAGCGGCCCGTCACCGCGGGCCAGGTGCTCACGGTGAGCCTCTACCTGCCGGGTGACACCGGCCTGACCACCTTCTCCGCGGTGCCGTACGACATCGGCCACGCGGCCCCCGGCGACCAGCTGACCGCGGCGACCCTGCGGGACGCCGAGGAGGTGCCCACCGGCCACTTCGGGATCGGAGCCGACGTCCGCGCGCCCGAGGACACCCGGATCACGGTCGCCTTCGGGGACTCCTGGATCGAGGGCGCGGCCACCACGCCGGGCCTCGACAACAGTTTCCCCGCCCAGCTCGGCCGCCGTCTGGACCGCGGCTGGATCGTCAACCAGGGCATCTCCGGCAACCGCCTGCTCACCGACGAGATCGGCGAACGCCTCCTCGCCCGCGTCGACCGGGACGTCCTCGCGGTGCCGGGCGTCAGCCACGTCCTGATCCACATCGGCCTCAACGACCTCGGTCTGCCCGGCCACATCGCCTTCCCCGAGCCCGGAGAGCCGCCCACGGCCGATGCGTTCATCGCCGGGCTCACGGCTCTCGCCGACCGGCTGCACGCCGCCGGACTGACCGTCGTCGGCTCCACCATCGGCCCGTACCGCGGCACGGTCTACGACGGCTACGACAGCGAGTCCGGGCAGGCCGTACGGAGCGCGGTGAACGCCTGGCTGCTGAGCGGCGAGCACCCCTTCGACGGCATCGTGGACGTCGCGGCGGCCGTCGCGGATCCGGCCGAACCCAGCCGGATCCGAGAGGAGTTCAACAGCGGCGACGGCCTGCACGTCAACGACGCCGGCGCGAAGGCCATCGCCGACGCCGTCGACCTGTCACTGCTGGCCATCAGCCGATGACACGCGTAGATTCCGGCCTGACCACGCATGTCTCGTTCCGCCGGGCTTTCCGGGAGGGGAATTCGCTCATCGGAGCGAGTGACCGCACAATTCAACACTTGTCAACAACCCTTTACTCAAAGGTTGTTGAGTGGTCATGTGAGGCCGATTCTCTACCGGCGGGTAAGGCCTAGGCTCGACGTATGCGCCGAGCAAAGATCGTCTGTACTCTGGGGCCCGCCACCGACTCGTACGACCAGATCAAGGCACTGGTCGACGCCGGAATGGACGTCGCCCGGTTCAATCTCAGCCACGGCACTCATGCCGAACACGAGGAGCGTTACCGGCGGGTGCGCAAGGCCGCCGATGAAACCGGCCGCAGCGTCGGCATTCTCGCCGACCTTCAAGGTCCGAAGATCCGGCTCGGCCACTTCGGCGAAGGCCCCGTACTCCTTGAACGCGGTGACGAGTTCACCATCACCGTCGAGGAGGGCGTCGAGGGCGACCGCCACCGGTGCGGCACCACCTACGCCGGCCTCGCCGCCGACGTCACCCCCGGTGAGCGCGTCCTCGTGGACGACGGCAAGGTCTGTCTGGAGGTCACCGCCGTCGACGGCCCGCGTGTGCACACCCGGGTGGTCGAGGGCGGCATGATCTCCGACCACAAGGGCCTGAACCTCCCAGGTGTGGCCGTCTCCGTCCCCGCCCTGTCCGAGAAGGACGAGGACGACCTGCGCTGGGCCCTGCGCACCGGCTTCGACGTCATCGCCCTGTCCTTCGTGCGCAGCGGCAAGGACGCGGAGGACGTGCGGCGCATCATGGCCGAGGAGGGCCGCCGCCTGCCGGTGATCGCCAAGGTCGAGAAGCCGCAGGCCGTGGAGAACCTGGACGGCATCGTGGCCGCCTTCGACGGCATCATGGTCGCGCGCGGCGACCTGGGCGTGGAGATGCCGCTGGAGCAGGTGCCGATCGTGCAGAAGCGCGCGGTCAAGCTCGCCAGGCGCAACGCCAAGCCGGTCATCGTCGCCACCCAGATGCTGGACTCGATGATCGAGAACTCCCGCCCGACCCGCGCCGAGGCCTCCGACGTGGCCAACGCGGTCCTCGACGGCACGGACGCGGTGATGCTCTCCGGCGAGACCAGCGTCGGCAAGTACCCGGTCGAGACCGTGCGCACCATGGCGAAGATCGTCGAGGCGGCCGAGGAGGGCATGCTCGCCGCGGGCCTGCCCCCGCTGACCGAGCGGAACAAGCCCCGCACCCAGGGCGGCGCGGTCGCCCGGGCCGCCGCCGAGATGGGAGACTTCCTCGGCGCCAGGTTCCTGGTGGCCTTCACCCAGTCGGGAGACACCGCCCGCCGGCTCTCCCGCTACCGCTCGCCGATCCCGCTGCTCGCCTTCACCCCGGAGCAGGCCACCCGCTCCCAGCTCAGCCTCACCTGGGGTGCTGAGACCTTCCTCGGTCCGCACGTGGACTCCACCGACGCCATGGTCGACCAGGTGGACGAGCTGCTGCTGAAGTATGGCCGCTGCGAGAAGGGCGACGTCGTGGTGATCACGGCCGGCTCCCCGCCCGGGGTCTCCGGCTCGACCAACATGGTCCGGGTGCACCACATCGGCGAGGACGACAGCCCGAAGTAATCAGAACAGGGCCCCTCAGCGCGAGGGGCCCCTTTTGCATACTTCTCTTTTGCGTGTCTTTGGTGACCTTGGATTACAAGGAAAAGTGCCCCGGGTCGGACTCGAACCGACACTGTACGGGTTTTGAATCCGTTGCCTGCTGCCAATTGGGCTACCGGGGCTCGCAGAATCCAAGGTTTCCCCCGACCCTCCGCGCGTCCACCATACCGTAGCTAGGTAGGCTCTTGTCAGCAGTACCCCTGCCCTGAACGAGGAGCCCCCGTGACCGCCGAGTCGCCCCAGCCCGTAGACGCGCCCGACGACGACAAGTCGCACGTGCCTCCGCTGACGACCCGTGTCGTCATCGCCGAGGACGAGGCCCTGATCCGGCTCGACCTGAAAGAGATGCTGGAGGAAGAGGGGTACACGGTCGTCGGCGAGGCCGGGGACGGCGAGCAGGCCGTCGAGCTGGCCCGCGAGCACAAGCCGGACCTGGTCATCCTGGACGTGAAGATGCCCAAGCTGGACGGCATCTCCGCGGCCGAGAAGATCGCCGAGGAGTCCATCGCCCCGGTCCTGATGCTCACCGCCTTCTCCCAGCGCGACCTCGTGGAGCGTGCCCGGGACGCCGGTGCCATGGCGTACCTGGTGAAGCCGTTCAGCAAGAGCGACGTCGTCCCGGCCATCGAGATGGCCGTCTCCCGCTTCACCGAGCTGAAGCAGCTGGAGCAGGAGGTCGCCGACCTCACCCAGCGTCTGGAGACCCGCAAGCTGGTCGACCGGGCGAAGTCCATCCTCCAGACCGAGTACGGCCTGACCGAGCCGGCCGCCTTCCGCTGGATCCAGAAGACCTCCATGGACCGCCGCATGTCGATGCAGCAGGTCGCCGAGGCGGTCATCGCGGACAGCGAGGAGAAGAAGGCGGGCAAGAAGGGCTGAGCGTTCCCGCGCCCCGCAAGGGGCGCGGGAAACCCCCTCGGTTCAGTCCTCGCCCAGGTACGCCTTGCGCACGGACTCGTCGTGCAGCAGGTTCTGCCCCGTGCCGGACAGGGCGATCGTGCCGACCTCCATGACATGCCCCTGGTCGGCCAGTGACAGCGCGGCCTGGGCGTTCTGCTCGACCAGCAGGATCGTCGTGCCCTGGGACTTCAGCTCGGCGATCGTCGCCATGATCTTCTGCATCATGATCGGCGACAGACCCATCGACGGCTCGTCCAGCATCAGCAGCTTCGGCTGGGACATCAGCGCCCTGCCCATCGCCAGCATCTGCTGCTCACCGCCGGAGAGGGTGCCCGCGGCCTGCTTCCTGCGCTCCCCGAGGATGGGGAAGAGGTCGTAGGCGCGCTGGATGTCCTTCTCGATGCCCGGCTTGTCGCTGCGCAGGAACGCCCCGAGGCGCAGATTGTCCTCGATGGTCATGCGCGGGAAGATGTGCCGCCCCTCGGGGGAGTGGGCGAGCCCCAGCGCGACGATCTGGTGGGCCGGGACCTTCTTCAGCGACTTGCCGCCGAACCGGATCTGCCCGCCGACCGGCTTCAGCAGACCGGACAGCGTGCGCAGGGTGGTGGTCTTGCCGGCCCCGTTGGTGCCGATGAGGGTGACCACCTGACCGGCCTCGACCGTGAAGGAGATGCCCTTGACGGCCTCGATCTTGCCGTAGGCGACCCTCAGGTCCTCGACTTCGAGCAGTGCGGTCATCGGTCGTTCTCCTTGCCGGGCGCGGCGTCGGTCGTGTTCTCGGTGTCCGCCTCGGCCGCCTCTGCCTGTGCCTCGGCGGCCTCGACCTCGGCCACCTCCTCGTCGCCGGGCGCGTCCTCGAAGGGTTCGCCGAGGTAGGCCGCGATCACACGCTCGTCGCCCTGGACGGTCGCGCTGTCGCCCTCGACCAGCTTCTCGCCCTGCACCAGGACGGCCACCCGGTCGCAGAGGTTGAAGATGAAGCGCATGTCGTGCTCGATGACGAGGACGGCGATCCCCTGGTCCCGGATGGCGAAGACCAGTTCCTCGGTGGCCCGGGTCTCCTGCGGGTTCATGCCGGCCGTCGGCTCGTCGAGCAGCAGCAGACCGGGCTCGCTGGCCAGGGCGCGGGCGATCTCCAGCTTGCGCTGCTCGCCGTAGGGGAGGTTGCGGGCGAGGTGCTCGGCCTTGCTCTCCAGGCCCACGAACCGCAGCAGTTCCAGGGCCCGTTCGCGGGAGGCCGCCTCGGCGCGGTGGAATCCCGGGCCGCGCAGCAGCGCCGACCACAGGCCCTCCTTGGTGCGGGTGTGCCGGCCGACGAGGACGTTCTCCAGCACGGTCATGTTCGCGAACAGCCGGATGTTCTGGAAGGTCCGGGCGATGCCGGCCGCGGTGACCTTGAAGGACTTCGGCGGCAGCACCTGGCCCTGGTAGCGGACCTCGCCTTCGGTGGGCACGTACAGGCCGGTCAGGCAGTTGAAGAAGGTCGTCTTCCCGGCGCCGTTGGGGCCGATCAGGCCGACGATCTCGCCGCTGTTCACGGTCAGGTCCACATTGCGTACGGCGGTCAGGCCGCCGAAGCGCATGGTCACGCCGCGGGCGTCGAGGACGGCCTCGCCGGGGGCGGAGGCGCCGGGGGCGGTGCCCTGGGTGGTGGTGTCGGTGGTCATCGTGGTCAGGCCCCTGCCTTGGTGAGGACGGCGGGCGCGTCGGCCTCTTCGTGGAACTCGAGCTGGCGGCGCCGGTTGGGGATGAGACCCTCCGGGCGGAAGCGCATCAGCAGGATGAGGGTGACGCCGAAGGCGAAGAGCTGGTAGTCGCCCAGGAACTGGAGCTTGGCCGGGATCAGGTACAGCAGGGACGCGCCGACCAGCGGACCGGAGATGGTGCCCATGCCGCCGAGGACCACCGCGGCCAGCAGGAAGGCCGAGTTGGGCGGCACGGCGTAGGCGAACTGGTACTGCTCCGGGGTCACCGTGTAGGTGACGTGGCCCTGGACGGAGCCGGAGAGCCCGGCCAGGCAGGCGCCGAGCGCGAAGGCGATGAGCTTGACCCGGAAGCCGTTGATGCCCATGGCGAGCGCGGCGGTCTCGTCCTCGCGGATGGCGACCCAGGCGCGGCCGATGCGCGAGTCGCTGCTGCGCCGGAACACGACGACCACGATGAGCGTGATGACCAGCATCAGCAGCAGGTAGTTGGCGAACCTGCCGATGGTGGAGCCGAGGATCTGGTGCTCCTGGCCGAAGTCGAAGCCGAGGATGTTCAGGTTCGGGATCGAGGAGATGCCGTTGGAGCCGTTGGTGACGTCCGGGCCCGAGGTGCCGTCCATGTTGAGGACGGTGATCCGGAAGATCTCACCGAAGCCGAGCGTCACGATGGCCAGGTAGTCGCCGCGCAGCCGCAGGGTCGGGGCGCCGATGATGACGCCGAAGACCATGGCGACGACCGCGCCGAGCAGCGCCGAGGCCCAGAACGGCCAGTGCACGTGCAGCGGCGAGGACGGCGAGCCGGAGACCAGGGCCGCGGTGTAGGCGCCGACACCGAGGAAGGCGACGTATCCGAGGTCGAGGAGGCCGGCGAGGCCGACGACGATGTTCAGGCCCAGCGCGACGGTCGCGAAGATCAGGATGTAGACGCCGATCGTCGCGTACTGGTCGTTGGACTGGGTGAACGGGAAGGCCGCGGCGGCGACGAAGGCGCCGGTCATGGTGATGTTCCGGTGCTTCGTGGTGATTGCCGAGACGCGGGCCACGAGTCCGGCCTTGGAGAGCGCGGCGAAACCGAAGCCGGCGATGATCAGGAAGCCGACGAACAGTTCGTCGTACGGCGTGCCGACGCCGTAGCTGAAGACGATCAGGCCCACGGCCATGGCCGCGATGATGACGAGGATCTCGGCCCAGGAGGGCAGCGGGCGGGCCGGCGCCGGGGCCTCGCTCGCGAAGGCCGCGCGGAACGTGTTCCAGTTCTGCCGGGCGTTGTGCCTGAACAGCTCCCAGCCGGTGTCGTCCGGGTCGACCGGGTCCGGCTCCGGCCGCGTGAACGGCAGGGCCAGCGCGCCGAGCAGGGCGACGAGCGTGGCGACGGCGACGACGAAGCCGCCCGGGTCCAGGTTCACCAGGCCGCCCAGCTCCGCGCTGATGGCGATGACGGTGTACCAGGCGGTGCCGAAGGTGCCGAGTGCGGCCATCTTCAGCGCGGCGTCCGCGTTGCCGGGCGTCAGGTGGCCGAGGCCCTTGACGCCGTAGGAGGCGAGGCCGAACAAGGTGGTGAGGACGCCGCCGATCAGCACCAGGACCTGCAGGCCGCCCGGGTAGCCGTAGACCGTGAGGTCGCCGGGGAAGTTGGTGGTCCAGGTCCAGGACATGAACGTGGAGACGATGGCGAGGACGCCGCCGCCGGTGGCGAGGGCCCGCCCGAGCGGGGCCGGCAGGCCGATCAGGCCGCGCGGAGCGGCCGCGGGGGTGCTCGAAGCCGCCGTCGTCCCGGGCGACTTGGGGGACTCGGACGGTGTGGTCTGTGTGGTCATCGCTGTCACGCCCTGTCCGCCACGCGCTCGCCGAGCAGGCCCTGCGGCCTGAACAGCAGCACGAGGATGAGGAGTACGAACGCCCAGACGTCTGCCCAGGACTGGCTGCCGAACTTGTCCATGCCGGGGATGTCCGAGATGTAGGCGGTGGACAGGGCCTCGGCCACACCGAGGACGAGACCGCCGAGCATGGCGCCGTAGATGTTGCCGATGCCGCCGAGGACGGCCGCGGTGAAGGCCTTCAGCCCGAGGAGGAAGCCGATCTTGAAGTCGATCTGGCCGTACTTGAGACCGTAGGCGACACCTCCGACGGCCGCGAAGGCGGCACCGAGGGCGAACGCGATCACGATGATGCGGTCGGTGTTGACGCCCATCAGCTTCGCGGTGTCCGGATCCTGGGCGGTGGCCTGCATGCCGCGGCCGGTACGGGTGCGCATCACGAAGTAGGCGAGGAACGCCATGCTGAGCGGGGCCGCGGCCACCAGGAAGATGTCACCGGTCTGGATCGTGACGTTGCCTATGGTGAAGGGGCCGCCCGGAATGGTCGGGAACGTGCGGGCGGACTTCGCCTGCGGGTACCAGGCCCACACCGCCTGCTGCAGCGCCAGGGACAGACCGATGGCGGTGATGAGGGGCGCGAGGCGCGGGGCGGTGCGCAGCGGGCGGTAGGCGAACCGTTCCGCTCCGACGGCGACGGTGACGGAGACGAGGATCGCGCCGATCAGCATCAGCGGCAGGGCGACCCACATCGAGGTGCCGTCGGGAAGGATGTACGCGTAGACCGTGAGTGCGCCGAAGGCGCCGGTCATGAAGATCTCGCCGTGGGCGAAGTTGATGAGCTGGACGATGCCGTAGACCATTGTGTAGCCGATGGCGACCAGCCCGTACATGGATCCTAGGAGCAGGCCGTTGACCAGCTGCTGCGGCAGTTCGTTCACCGCATGTCCTCCGAGATGTTCGGAACGTTCGACGGATGGGGCCGGATGCGAGTCCGCGCGGGGCGCCAGTGGAACAGCGCCCCGCGCGGCTCGGCTGGTGCGGGTGGGGTGGGGTCAGCCGCCGTTGTAGGTGCCGGACTCCACGGCCTTCCAGGCGCCGCTCGTCACGGAGTAGACAGTGAGCTGCTTGTTGGTCGCGTCACCGTACTGGTCGAAGGAGACCTTGCCGGTCACACCGTCGAAGGACACGTTCTGCACCGCGGCGGTGACCTTCGCGCGGGCGTCGGACGGCAGCTTGCCGCCGTTGTCGTCGACGACCTTCTTCACGGCCTCGATGATCGCCCAGGCCGAGTCGTAGGAGTAGCCGCCGTAGGCCGCGTAGTCGTCCTTGTAGCCCCCCGCCTTGTAGTTGGCGACGAAGTCCTTGGCGGAGGCCAGGGTCTCGACCGGCGCGCCGACCGAGGTCGCGAAGTCACCGGTGGCGGCGGGGCCGGCCAGCTTGATGAAGGTGGGGTCGTAGATGCCGTCGCCGCCGATCAGCGGGATGTTGGCGCCGGCGGACTTGATCTGCTTGCTGAGCGGGCCGGCCTGCGGGTACTCGCCGCCGTAATAGACCACCTCGGCACCGGAGTTCTTGACCTTGGTGGCGACCGCGGAGAAGTCCTTGGTGTCGGGGTTGATGTGCTCGGTGCCGACCACCTTTCCGCCGAGTTTCGTGAACTCGTTGGTGAAGGTCTTGGCGAGACCGGCGCCGTAGGTCTTCTTGTCGTCGATGACGAAGACCTTGGTCTTCTTGGCCTTGTTGTAGATGTACTGGGCGGCGAACGGGCCCTGGATGGCGTCCGTGGTCGCGGTGCGGAAGTACGACTTGTACGGGCGCTGCTTGCTGGTCTGCCAGTTGGTGCCCTGGGTCAGGTCCGGGCTGGTGTTGGCGGGTGAGACCTCCACCAGTTTGTTGTCGTCGAAGACCTTCTGCATCGACTGCGCGACGGAGGAGTTCAGCGGGCCGACGACGCCGAGGACGGAGGAGTCGGAGACGAACGCGGAGGCGTTCTGCTGGCCGGAAGAGGGCTGCGCCTGGTCGTCCTTGGCCGAGATCTTGAACGTGATGCCCTTGACGAAGTTCTGCTTGTTGGCCGTGTTCACGGCCAGGTCCACCGAGTTCTTGATACCCAGGCCGAGCGCGGACAGGTCGCCGGTCAGCGGGGCGTCGACACCGATGACGACGGTGTTGCCGCCACCCTTGTCGGAGCCGGAACCCTTGTCGCCGCTGTCGCGCGAGCCGCAGGCGGTGAGGGTGAGTGCTCCCGCTGCCAGCGCGGCGGTGATGGCGATGAGCGAACGTTGACGCACGATCAGTCCTTTCCCCTGGACGACCGTCTCCCGCTGGAAACGGTCGAGCCGCGCGCCTGCCCGAAGTGACAAGCCCAAAAGACAATCCGTCGGCGCGGTGACTGGCGGTGACTCTAAGCGTGTGCAGGGAACGTGGAGGAGACTCTGACCGAGGCTGTGACGCTCTTGTTATGACACGACGTAATGCAGAGCGGTACGCCCTGGGGGGAAGGTCGGAATTCCGCCCGATTCGCTCCGTCCGCATGATGAGAACCCGCAGGATTCACCATGATCAATTCAGGCGTCTCGAGGGTTTTGGTGATGTCATGATCTTGTTGCCGCAGGCGGCTTTCAGTGCCTGGGAGAGGTGTTGCGCGTAGCGCGCGCCGAGGATGTAGCTCTGAATCTGCATTGCACGCGTATTACGCAGAGTTACGTCCAGGAAAGGAAGTCCGGCGTCCTTAGGTACTTTTCCGCATTCCGTCACGTGCATGGTTATGGTGATCTTGCGGTCGGATCCCGCCTTTGTCCGGAAGGGGGTTCGCGGGTCCGTCACCAGCGACAGTCCCGCGTACGGCTGGGTCACCCGGGTCACGGTGACCGGCGGCCCGGACTCCACGCTCAGTAGCACCGCGAAGCTGAAGCTGCGCGGCGGAGCACCGGCCGCGGTGGGCCGTCCGCCCGCGTAGGCGACGTCCACCGCCTGGGCGGGATACGGCGTCGGGGGCGGCGGAGGCGACGGCGGCCGCTGGGGCCGGGTGGCGTAGAGGTAGCCGCCCGCGCCGAGGAGTGCGGCGGCCGTGGCGAGGGCGAGGCTGGCACGGCGGTGGCGGGCGTAACGGGTCACCAGTGCCGTGCGGATCCGCTCTGTGCGGTGGGCAGTTGGGGGTGCCTCCCCGGTGTCCCACGCGTGCGTGCCCTCGCCGGGCTCCAGGGGGCCGATGCCGCTCACTGCCAGGGGCTTTCGCTCGGAGCCCCGTGCCGGTAGCGCCCGTCGCAGGCGGCACTGGCCCGACGGACGATCAACTCATCGGCGGCACTGGTCCCTTGACGCCGTCTCACGGGCCGCGCCGCGTCCACGACGCCCCGCAGGATCTCGTACTCCCCGTTGGACAGCCCCATCGACTGGTAGTCGCCGTAGGTGGTGCCGTCGAGCACCTCGCGCGACCAGTGTGCGACGAGCCGGGCGCACAGGCCGGCGGGGGAAGTGGGGGCGGGGGAGGGCGGGGTGGCGTGAGGGGGGTCCGGGGCGGCGTGGTGTCCGGTGCCGCCGGGCGCGCCGCAGGCCGTTGTCAGCACGAGCGCGCACATCGCCGGCCCGAGCAGCAGGAACCTCGCCCCCGGCCGGGGGTCCCCTCGCCGTCCCATGTCCCGAAGCTAAGGGCCGGGACGGCAGGGGGCAACGGCCCGGGACGAGCCGGTCAGCCCGCGGCGGGCGGCACCTGCGCCGCGCCGCCGGACGGCACGTCCCGCAACAGGCAGGTCAGCCGGGCGCTGCACACCCGGCGGCCCTCCTCGTCGCTGATCACGATCTCGTACGTCGCCGTCGACCGCCCCCGGTGCACGGGCGTGGCCACACCCGTCACCAGGCCCGAGCGGACCCCGCGGTGGTGTGTGCAGTTGAGGTCCACACCGACGGCGATCTTCGAGCTGCCGCCGTGCAGCATGGAGCCCACCGAGCCCAGGGTTTCCGCCAGCACCGCGGAGGCGCCGCCGTGCAGCAGCCCGTACGGCTGGGTGTTGCCCTCCACCGGCATGGTCCCGACGACCTTGTCCGCCGAGGCCTCAAGGATCTGCACACCCATCCGCGTGCCCAGGTGGCCGGCCGAGAACAGCGCGGGCAGGTCGACACCGAGCGCCGCGTACTCGTCGATGACGTCCTGCGGGAACTTCACTTGCTGCTGCTCGCCCATGGGCCCGGCTCCTTCGTCGTACCACTGTCTCCTCGCTGAGCAAACGCTCAGTCGGTCGCCGATTGTTCCAGACGGTCCGCCCTGCTCCCCGTGTGATCTTCGAGACGTACGACGACGGACTTGCTGGCCGGGGTGTTGCTGGTGTCGGCGGTCGCGTCGAGCGGGACCAGGACGTTCGTCTCGGGGTAGTAGGCCGCCGCGCAGCCCCGGGCCGTCGGGTAGTGCACGATCCGGAAGCCGGGCGCCCGCCGCTCCACGCCGTCCTTCCACTCGCTGACCAGGTCGACGTACGCCCCCTCGGTGAACCCGAGCGCCCGGGCGTCCTCGGGGTGCACCAGCACCACCCGGCGGCCGCCCGTGATGCCCCGGTAGCGGTCGTCGAGGCCGTAGATCGTGGTGTTGTACTGGTCGTGCGAGCGCAGGGTCTGCAGCAGCAGCCGGCCCTCGGGCAGGTCCGGGTATTCCACTGGCGCCGCCGTGAAGTTCGCCTTGCCGGTGGCGGTCGGGAAGCGGCGCTCGTCGCGCGGGGCATGCGGCAGCGCGAAGCCGCCGGGGTGCGCCACGCGCGCGTTGAAGTCCTGGAAACCGGGGACCACACGCGCGATGCGGTCACGGATCGTCGCGTAGTCCTTCTCGAACTCCTCCCAGGGCACGACGCTCCTCTCGCCGAGCACCCGGCGCGCCAGGCCGCAGATGATCGCGGGCTCGGAGCGCAGCCGCGGGCTCGCCGGCGCGAGCCGCCCGCGCGAGGCGTGCACCATGCCCATCGAGTCCTCCACGGTCACGAACTGCTCGCCGGAGGCCTGCACGTCCCGCTCGGTGCGGCCCAGCGTGGGCAGGATCAGCGCCCGCGCGCCGGTGACCACGTGCGAGCGGTTGAGCTTGGTCGACACATGCACGGTCAGCCGCGCCCGCCGCATCGCGGCCTCGGTGACCTCGGTGTCGGGGGAGGCGGAGACGAAGTTGCCGCCCATGGCGAAGAACACCTTCGCCTCCCCGTCGCGCAGCGCCCGGATGGCCCGTACGACGTCGAAGCCGTGCTCGCGCGGCGGGGCGAACCCGAACTCCTTCTCCAGCGCGTCCAGGAAGGCCGGGGCCGGCCGCTCGAAGATGCCCATCGTGCGGTCGCCCTGCACGTTGGAGTGGCCGCGCACCGGACACACGCCCGCGCCCGGCCGGCCGATGTTGCCGCGCAGCAGCAGGAAGTTGACCACCTCGCGGATGGTCGGCACCGCGTGCTTGTGCTGGGTGAGGCCCATCGCCCAGCAGACGATCGTGCGCTTCGAGGCGAGCGCCATGCCCAGCGCCTGCTCGATCTCCGCGCGCGTGAGGCCCGTCGCGGCCAGCGTCCCGGCCCAGTCGGCGGCGCGGGCGGCCTCGGCGAACTCCTCGAAGCCGTGGGTGTGTTCGCGGACGAACTCCTCGTCGACCGCGCCCTGCGTCTCGAGGATCAGCTTGTTGAGGAGCCGGAAGAGCGCCTGGTCGCCGCCGATGCGGATCTGCAGGAACAGGTCGGTGAGGGCGGCGCCCTTCAGCAGCCCCTGGGCGGTCTGCGGGTTCTTGAACCGCTCCAGGCCGGCCTCGGGCAGCGGATTGACGCTGATGATCTTCGCGCCGTTCGCCTTGGCCCGCTCCAGCGCGGAGAGCATGCGGGGATGGTTTGTGCCCGGGTTCTGGCCGGCGACGATGATCAGGTCGGCCTTGTACAGGTCCTCCAGCAGGACGCTGCCCTTGCCGATGCCGATGGTCTCGCTGAGCGCCGACCCGGACGACTCGTGGCACATGTTGGAGCAGTCGGGCAGGTTGTTCGTGCCCAGCTCGCGCGCGAAGAGCTGGTACAGGAACGCGGCCTCGTTGCTGGTGCGGCCCGAGGTGTAGAAGACGGCCTCGTCGGGGGAGCCGAGGGCCGCGATCTCCTCGGCGACGATGCCGAAGGCGCGCTCCCAGGTGACCGGCTCGTAGTGCGTGCCGCCCTCGGGGAGATACATGGGGTGCGTGAGCCGGCCCTGCTGGCCCAGCCAGTAACCGCTCCTGGTGGCCAGGTCGGCCACCGGGTGCGCGGCGAAGAACTCCGGTGCGACCCGGCGCAGGGTGGCCTCCTCGGCGACCGCCTTCGCGCCGTTCTCGCAGAACTCCAGGGTGTGCCGGTGGTCCGGCTCCGGCCAGGCGCAGCCCGGGCAGTCGAAGCCCTTCTTCTGGTTCACCTGCAGCAGCGTCAGGGTGGTGCGCCGCACACCCATCTGCTGCTGGGCCATGCGCAGGCTGTGGCCGATGGCCGGCAGCCCCGCGGCCGCGTGCTTCGGCTCCGCGATCTGCGGCGCATCCTGGACCGGATCACCCTTCGGCGGCTTCGTCGCCATCGCACGCTCCCCTTCGACTGCGTGTGCCCGCTGGACGGTCGATCCTCCCACGGCCCGGTGACAACGCCACCGTCGCCCGTGTGCTTCTCACCTTCACTCCGCCCTTCACCCCGCCCGCCTTCCTCCGCCGCGTCACCACCGGCACGTCGCGTGACCGGGCGACGACCCTCGGCGCCCCGGACCGGAGTGTCAGTGCGGCGTGGCAGGATCGGGGACGTGGCAGAGACAGCATCGAAGAAGACCGACAAGACCCCCGGCGGCACCCGTCCCCGGCTGATGCTCATGGACGGGCACTCGCTGGCCTACCGCGCGTTCTTCGCGCTGCCCGCGGAGAACTTCACGACCGCGACCGGCCAGCCGACGAACGCGATCTACGGCTTCGCGTCGATGCTGGCCAACACCCTGCGTGACGAGGAGCCCACGCACTTCGCGGTGGCCTTCGACGTCTCGCGCAAGACCTGGCGCTCCGAGCGGTTCACCGAGTACAAGGCGAACCGCTCCAAGACCCCGGACGAGTTCAAGGGCCAGGTCGAGCTGATCGGCGAGCTGCTCGACGCGATGCACGCCCCGCGCTTCGCCGTCGAGGGCTTCGAGGCGGACGACGTCATCGCCACGCTCGCCACCCAGGCCGAGGCCGCGGGCTTCGAGGTCCTGATCGTCACCGGCGACCGCGACTCCTTCCAGCTGGTCACCGAGAACATCACAGTGCTCTACCCGACGAAGGGCGTCTCGGAGCTGACCCGGTTCACCCCGGAGAAGGTTTCCGAGAAGTACGGCTTGACGCCCGCCCAGTACCCCGACTTCGCGGCCCTGCGCGGCGACCCGTCCGACAACCTCCCCGGCATCCCCGGCGTCGGCGAGAAGACCGCCGCGAAGTGGATCAACCAGTTCGGCTCGTTCGCCGAGCTGGTCGAGCGGGCCGACGAGGTCAAGGGCAAGGCCGGGCAGAACCTGCGCGACCACCTGGAATCGGTCAAGCTCAACCGCGTCCTGACCGAGCTGGAGCGCCAGGTCGAGCTGCCCAAGACGGTCGCCGAGCTGCAGCGGGGCCCGTACGACCGCAAGGCCGTCGCGATGGTCCTGGACACCCTGGAGATCCGCAACCCGTCCCTGCGCGAGCGTCTCTACGCCGTCGACCCGGGCGCGGAGGAGGCCGAGACCACGCCGATCGCCGCCGAGGGCGTGGCGATCGACGGCACGGTCCTGGGCACCGGCGAGCTGGCCCCCTGGCTCGCCGAGCACGCCGGCCAGGCCCTGGGCGTCGCCACCGTCGACACCTGGGCGCTGGGCACCGGCTCGGTCGCCGAGGTCGCCCTCGCCGCGGCCGGGGGAGCGGCCGCCTGGTTCGACCCGGCCGAGCTGGACGAGGCCGACGAGAACGCGTTCGCCGCCTGGCTGGCCGACGCCGCCCGCCCCAAGGTGTTCCACAACGCCAAGGGCGCCATGCGCGTCCTCGCCGAGCACGGCTGGAGCGTCGAGGGCGTGACCATGGACACCGCGCTCGCCGCCTACCTGGTCAAGCCGGGCCGCCGCTCCTTCGACCTGGACACGCTGTCCCTGGAGTACCTGCACCGCGAGCTGGCGCCCGCCGCCGCGGCCGACGGCCAGCTCGCCTTCGGCGCGGACGACGGCGCCGAGGCCGAGGCCCTGATGATCCAGGCCCGCGCGGTCCTCGACCTGGGCGAGGCCTTCGAGGCCCGCCTCGAGGAGGTGGGTGCGGCGGACCTCCTGCGTGACATGGAGCTGCCCACCTCCACCCTGCTCGCCCGTATGGAGCGGCACGGCATCGCGGCCGACCGCGCGCATCTGGAGGCGATGGAGCAGACGTTCGCGGGCGCGGTGCAGCAGGCCGTGAAGGAGGCCCACGCCGCCGCCGGGCACGAGTTCAACCTGGGCTCGCCCAAGCAGCTCCAGGAGGTCCTCTTCGGCGAACTGGCCCTGCCCAAGACCAAGAAGACCAAGACCGGCTACACCACGGACGCCGACGCCCTCGCCTGGCTCGCCACCCAGACCGACAACGAACTGCCGGTCATCATGCTCCGCCACCGCGAGCAGGCGAAGCTGCGCGTCACCGTCGAGGGCCTGATCAAGACGATCGCGGGCGACGGCCGGATCCACACCACGTTCAACCAGACGGTGGCCGCGACCGGCCGCCTGTCCTCCACGGACCCGAACCTGCAGAACATCCCGGTGCGTACGGACGAGGGCCGGGCGATCCGCCGTGGCTTCGTGGTCGGCGAGGGCTTCGAGTCGCTGATGACCGCCGACTACAGCCAGATCGAGCTGCGCGTGATGGCCCACCTCTCCGAGGACGAGGGCCTGATCGAGGCGTTCACCTCCGGCGAGGACCTGCACACCACGGTCGCCTCCCAGGTCTTCGCGGTCGAGCGGGACGCCGTGGACGCGGAGATGCGCCGCAAGATCAAGGCGATGTCGTACGGCCTCGCCTACGGCCTGTCCGCATTCGGCCTCTCCCAGCAGCTGAACATCGACGCGGGAGAGGCACGCGCCCTCATGGACACCTACTTCGAGCGCTTCGGCGGGGTCCGGGACTATCTGCGCCGCGCGGTCGACGAGGCCCGGGCGACGGGCTACACAGCGACGCTCTTCGGCCGCCGCCGCTATCTGCCCGACCTCAACAGCGACAACCGCCAGCGCCGCGAGGCGGCCGAGCGCATGGCCCTCAACGCGCCCATCCAGGGCACGGCGGCCGACATCGTCAAGATCGCCATGCTCAAGGTGGACAGCGCGCTGCGGGCGGCGGACCTGAAGTCCCGCATGCTCCTGCAGGTCCACGACGAAATCGTCCTGGAGATCGCCCCCGGCGAGCGCCGGGCCACGGAGGAGATCGTCCGCCGCGAGATGGCGGGCGCCGTCCAGCTCAGGGCCCCCCTGGACGTCTCGGTGGGCGCGGGCCCGGACTGGGAGTCCGCGGCGCACTGACCCGCGGTGCGCAGACGAGGGGGCGCTGCCGGCGAAGGCCGAGGACAGCGCCCCCGCGACGCGGACCGGCGGTGCCCGCCCCCCACGGCCCGCCCCGACCCCCACGGCCCGCCCCGACCCATCACGGCACCCCACCCCACCCCACGGCACCCCGCCCCACCAGCACACCGAACCGGCGTCCGCGACTGAACGCGGGCCGCGCCCCCGCAGGGCCCGTCACTCACGTGGCCCCCGTCAAAACGCCCCGCACCCCCCGCAGCCGCAACACTGCGGGCATGGGTATACGCACGCTTCACCGCCGGACGCCCGAGGCAGACACCCGGGCCTGGGCGGACACCGCCTCGGCGCAGGCCCTGCCGGCCTCGCCGGTCCCGGCCCTCGCGGCCGACGCAAGCACCGCCCGCATCCCCGCCGACCTGGCCGAAACCGTACGCACGGCCGCCACGGTCCTGCGGCGCAGACTCACCGGCCCGGCCGCCCGCACGGACCACGTCCCGGACTGGCGCCAGTGGGCCGACCTGGCCCGCGGCTATCTCGCCCTCGCGCTCACACTGATTCCGAGATCGCGCCCCCGGCCCACCCTCACGGTCTTCGTCGCGTCCCTCACCGAGCGGCCGGCCGCTCCCGACCCGCAGAGACCGCCTCACCGGGACCTCCGGGACCGCCGGGACCTCCAGGACCGTCCGGCGCCGGGCCCCGACGCAACACCCTGACCCCGCCGGCGTACAGCAGCAGCCCCGGGACCAGCCCCGCGCCCGCCCCGAAGCACAGCGCAGGCACCAGCTCCCACACCCGGGCCGACGCGCCCCCGCCCGGCCACTCCCGCGCCACCCGCTGCACCGCCCCGGCCACGGCGCACCCGCCGATGACCGCCATGGCCCGCCACCGGTCCCGCGCGGACAGCGCCGGCACCCCCACCGGTGCCCCGGCCGGCAGCCGCCGTAGCGCCCGCGCGGCGAACACCGCGAGCACGGCCGCGCCCGCCACGGACGAGCCGTACTGCAGCCACGAGAACAGCGGCACACCCATCGGACGGTCGCGTTCGACGGCCGGAACCAGCCGCGTCCCCCACCGGCCGTCGTGTGTGAACGCGTCCCACACCACATGCGTCAGCCCGCCCAGTACCGCGGAGACGTACCACCACCCCGCCTCGGCGGCCCGCACACGCGCGCGTGTCGCACCGCAGCGCAGCAGGGCGGCCGGCCGGCCCTGCCGGGAGGGGGGCAGCAGCGCGAGCAACGGCTCCCGGACCAGCAGCCAGAGCCCCACCAGCGCCCAGGCGATCAGCACATCGACCGTCACGACCCCGGCGAACGCGTGCGTGACCGCGCCGAATTCCATGCCGCCGGGCAGGACATTCGCCGCGTAGAAGGTCGTATCGGGCGCGAACGACCCCGCGACGAGCACCGCCGGCACCAGCGGCCCGCGGCCGGTTCCGTCCCGGCGGATGGCGGGCGGCATGGCCGCCGCGTGGCTGAGTGTGAACGGCAACGGGGCCCCCTCGGACGGTCGTCGGGCGGACCGCCGGAAGCCGGTGATCAGGCCCGTTCAGTATGCGAGGCCGGAGCGGGGCGCCAGGGCCGACGACGAAAGTCGGCCAACCGGTGAAAATCGGACGGGAACGGGTGCCCGGGTCAAGCAAGTTGCCGTAGGGTCACCTGCGGCGCCGGGCCGGCGCACGGTCGCACACGCGTTGCACAGAGGGAACTGCGCAACAGATGCAACCTGTGCACCGGGTCAACCGTCACACCAGAGCGAGGCAGGCGGACGGAGAGGGACGCAGGGGCGTCCACAGGAGGGGTTCACTCTATGGCGGCGCATTTCGGCAGGCGGCTGCGCAAGGGGGCGGCGACCACCGCCGTGGCCGCGGCAGCGGTCGCGGCTCTGTCCGCGTCCCAGGCTCCGGGAGCGACCGGCAAGGAACACGGCAGACAGGCGGCGGCCGGCGCCTCCGTCCCCGTACCGGGCACGGCCTCCGGCGGCAACGCCACCGGCAACTCGCCGTACTACACGGACCTCCCGCCGCTGAACAGCCCCAACCCCGGCCCGGGCCCCAGCTCTTCGCCGAGCGCCGGAACCCCGGTCGCCCAGGGGGACGGTGAGGCCGGTATACCGGCGACGGTCCTCGACGCCTACAAGAAGGCCGAGGCCGAACTGCGTTCCTCCAAGCCCGGCTGCAACCTGCCCTGGCAACTGCTCGCAGCCATCGGCGAGGTCGAGTCGGGCCAGGCCGACGGCGGCCGGGTCGACGCCGACGGCACCACGCTGACCCCGATCCTGGGCCCGGTGCTCGACGGCAACGGCTTCGCGCTCATCAAGGACACCGATCACGGGGTCTACGACGGCAGCTCCGAGTACGACCGGGCCGTCGGCCCGATGCAGTTCATCCCGTCGACCTGGGCCTGGGCCGGCCGCGACGGCAACGGCGACGGCAAGAAGGACCCCAACAACGTCTACGACGCCGCCCTCGCCGCCGGCCACTACCTGTGCCGCAACGGCTGGGACCTCTCCCGCGAGGACGGCCTGCACAGCGCGATCCTCAGCTACAACAACTCGCAGGACTACCTGAACACGGTCCTTAGCTGGCTGGAGTACTACCGCAAGGGCACCCACTCCGTGCCCGACGGCAGCGGCAGCGTGCCGGGCCACCGCAGCGACGACGGCACCCGGCACACCCAGTCCCCGACGCCGACGCCGTCGGATCCGCCGAAGACCAGGCCCACCCCGAAGCCGGACCCGAAGCCCAGCAAGCCCGGTACGCCCGGCGGCGGGAGCCCGAGCCCGACCCCGCCGAAGCCGCCCGTCCCGACGCCCACGCCCACCGACACGGTGGACCACCTCCAGGACGCGGGCACCACCCAGCTCACCGCGATGGCGGGCGACACCTTCACCGAGCGGATCTCCACCCGCGCCGAGACCAAGGCCGGCAAGTCCGTCGCCAAGGTGCGGATCCGGTTCATGATCAGCGATGACACCGACGCCACCTTCACCGGCGGCGAGAGCGTGGCCACGGTCGTCACCGACGCCCAGGGCATCGCGCACGCCCCCGCGCTCCAGGCGGGCGAGAAGACCGGCGACTTCAAGGTCACCGCGGCCGTCGTGGGCCGCTCGGCCAGGGGCGTCGCCTACACGGCCACCGTCACCCCCCGCGCCGCCGACACTCTGGCCCGCACCAGCGACACCCCGCTGACCTGTACCCCGGGCGGCGAGTTCGCCGACCAGGTCCAGGTGAAGGCGACGTACAAGGGCGCCGTCGCGGACAAGGTCGCGGCCACCGCCACCCTGATCAAGTCGTCCCTCGACCCCAGCGAGAACGACCAGGGCCCCTACTTCAAGGACAAGGACGGCAAGCCCGTACGCACGCTCACCGGTCTCCAGACCGACGCCAAGGGCCTGCTCACGCTGCCGAAGCTGTACGCCGACGATACGACCGGCACCTTCCTGCTCCGGATCACCACCACCGGCGGCGCGACGCTCACCGTCGAGCTGAAGGTCGCCGCCGACACCTCGGCGAGCCCGTCGCCGAGCCCGTCCCCGTCTTCCTGACACCACACGGTCCGGCAGGGCGCCCTTCCCGCAGCGGCGGGGAGGGCGCCCTCGTTCGTGCGTGCACCGCTGTTCTCATCTCGCCCGCCCGTTGCTACGGTGCCGAACCTGACGATCCATCAGGAACTGGCGGGGCAACGACCGTCAGGAACCGTGCCGTCCGCCGGGAGGCCCCGATGCGCGCCCTGATCGCCGCCGCGACCGGTCTCGCCCTCGCGTTCGCCCTGGTCCTCACGATCAGCGCGGTGGGCTCGCCGTCGGGCCGCACGTCCCCCAAGCCGCTGCTGACGACGGTGCCCGTGCACCCGTAGCCGCGCCCGTCCGGGAGGGAGGCCTCGAATGCGCCGCAAGGCAAGCCTGGTCCTGCTCGCCTGCGCCGTCTTCTGCGCGGCGCTGTCCCCGCTGATGCGCTGGTACGCCTTCCCGCGCCTGGCCAGGATCCCCGCGAACCAGTACCAGGACATGGTCCTGGAGGCCAGGGACGCCACCCTCCTCGACTACGGCACCATGCAGGCCAAGAAGGTCCCCAGGGTCACCATCGTGCAGACCCTCAAGGGCGACGTGGCGGCCGCGGAGAAGATCGAGAAGACGGCGGGGCGGCCGGTCGTCGTCTGGGACAGCCTGTCCTACGTCCAGGGCCCCGACGGCAAGATGGTCTCCAAGGTCCCCGAGCGCTACATCTTCGACGCCCACACCCAGGACCCCGTGCACGCCACCGGCGAGATGGTCGACGGCGACCCGGTCACCCGCCAGGGCATCGAGTTCAAGTGGCCCTTCCTGACGCAGAAGCGCGACTACGAGTACTTCGACGCCCAGACCCGCACCACCAGCCCCATCCACTACAAGGGCACCCAGACCTTCCGCGGCCTGAAGGTCTACTACTTCGAGCAGACCGTCCCCTGGACCAGGGTCCCCATGCCGAAGACCATGCCCGTCCAGGGCATCACCCCGGAGTCGGTCGCGAGGACGGGCACGACCCGCTGGTACAGCACGGTCCGTAAATTCTGGGTCGAACCGGTCACCGGCGCGCCCGTCTACGGCGAGGAACTCCACCAGGAGGAACTGCGCGGCGGCACCCTGCTCGGCGGCCGCGCCCGGGTCACGGCGTTCGCCGGGGACGTGAAGATGCGCGAGGACTACATCGAGCACACCGTCGCCCTGGTCAAGCACAACCGCACCCTGGTCCTGATGCTCACCTCGTACGTCCCCTGGGGCTCGCTGATCCTCGGCCTGCTGCTCCTGGCCCTCTCCCTCGGCCTGGAGGCCCGCTCCCGCCATCCCCAGGACCCGGCCCCCGCCCAGCCGGCGGAACCGGAACCGGTCACCGCCTGAGCCGCGCGTTGGTGTGCCGGGTGGGCTCGGCGGCCACCGGGTCCTCGGGCCACGGATGCTTCGGATACCGCCCGCGCAGCTCCGCCCGTACGCCCTTGTAGCCGTCCTTCCAGAAGGAGGCGAGGTCGGCCGTGACGGCGGCGGGCCGTCCGGCGGGGGAGAGCAGATGCACCAGCAGCGGCACCCCCGCCACGGCCGGCGTCTCCTCCAGCCCGAACATCTCCTGCAGCTTGACGGCGAGCACCGGCCGCTCCGGATCGTCGTAGTCGATTCGAATACTGGACCCGCTGGGTACGACGATCCGCTGCGGCGCCAGCTCGTCCAGCCGGCCGGCCTCCCCGCTCGCCCACGGCAGCAGCCGGGTGAGCGCCTGCCCGGCGTCGATCCGCGCGAGATCGGCCCGCCGGCGGGCCCGGCCCAGCTCCGGCTCCAGCCACTCGTCCACGCGCGCGTGCAGCGCGTCGTCGGACACGTCCGGCCACGGCTCCCCGAGATGCGCCCGCACGAAGGCCAGCCGCTGCCGCAGCGCCTTCGCCTCCGGCGACCAGCGCAGCAGCCCGAACCCCTCCCGGCGCAGCCCTTCCAGAAGAGCGCCGCGTACGAGCCCGGGACCGACGTCCCGCAACGGCCGTACGACCAGCTCGACGGCCCCCAGCCGCTCGACCCGCCGGGCGACGACGTCCCCGTCGGCCCAGTGCACCTCGTCCTGCTCGCTCAGCAGGGACCCGGCAGCGGCGAGTGCCACGTCCTGCGTCACGGCGGCCCCGAGCCGCACGCGCGCGTGCCCCTTGCCGGCGGGCCGGTCGGCAACGGCGACGACGATCCAGGGAGCACCCCGCAGAGCGGACCCCTCGGCCAGCTCGGCCCGGGTCCCGGAGGCCATGAGATACGACCCGCCGTCGAGCCTGGCGACCCGCTCGGGGAAGGCGAGCGCCGCGACGGCCCCGGCGAGCCGGTCGTCACCGGTGCCCTGCTCGGCCTCAGGGGCACCTTCTGGCCGGCAGTCATGGGCGGGCCGGTGGGAAGACTCCGTGGAGACGGCCCGCAGGCGCCGTACTTCCGCGGCCCATCGCGCCGCGTAGGCGTCACCCCCACGCCGGGCACGCCGCAAAGCACCGCCGAGATCATCCCCGTAGTCCCGGGGAACCTCTTCGGAGAGCAGCGCGACCACGTCCGCCCCCTGCCCGGCCGTGTCCAGCAGCGCCCGCCCCAGCCGAGGGTGCACACCCAGCCGGGCCAACCGCACACCGGCCTTTGTGGCCCTACCGGCGCGGTCCACCGCCCCCACGGCCGTCAGCGCGGAGCGCGCCGCCGCCATCGCCCCGCCCGGCGGCGGATCCAGCAACGCCAGCCCGGAGGCGTCCGGATCGCCCCAGCAGGCCGCCTGAAGGGCGAAGGCGGTCAGATCGGCCAGTCTTATCTCCGGCGCCGGAAAGGCGGGCAGACGTCCGTCCTCGGCCTCCGTCCAGCACCGGTACACCGCACCCGGCGCCTCACGCCCCGCGCGACCCGCCCGCTGCCGCCCGGCCGCCCGCGACGCCCGTACGGTGGTGAGCCCGCTCAGCCCGCGCGCGTGGTCCACCCGCGGTTCCCGCGCCAGCCCGGAGTCGACCACCACCCGCACCCCGGGCACGGTCAGCGAAGACTCGGCGACGGACGTGGCCAGCACCACACGGCGCCGCTCCCCGCCCGCCAGCACCGCGTCCTGCACGGCGGCCGGCGCGCGACCGTGCACCTGGAGCACCTCGACGTCGCCCAGATCCCCGAGCTGCCCGGCCACGCGCGCGATCTCGCCGACGCCGGGCAGGAAGCACAGCACGTCGCCCGCACGCTCGGCCAGGGCCCGCCGCACCACCGACGCCACATGCGCCAGCAGCGCCGGATCGACCCGCATCCCGTGCGGCGGCCGTACCGGGCGCGCCGGGGGCGCCCACACCGCCTCCACCGGATGGGCGACACCCGCCGCCTCGACCACCGGCGCCCCGCCGAGCAGCCGCGCCCAGCCCTGCGCGTCCGTCGTCGCCGACGCGGCCACGAGCCGCAGCTCCGGCCGCAGCGTCTGGCGCACGTCCCACAGGAAGGCGGCCGCAGTGTCGGCGTCCAGATGCCGCTCATGGCACTCGTCGAGCACCACGACATCGACGCCCGGCAGCTCCTGGTCCCGTTGCAGCCGCTGCAGCAGCACACCGGTCGTGACGACCTCCACGCGCGTGCGCCGTCCCACGGACCGTTCGCCGCGCACGGTGAAACCCACGCTCTCGCCGGGCTTCTCGCCCAGCAGCCACGCCATCCGGCGGGCCGCCGCCCGTGCGGCGATCCGCCGCGGTTCGGCCACCACGACCCGCCGCGCCGCACCGTCGCCGACCAGCCCGGCCAGCACCAACGGCACCAGAGTCGTCTTGCCGGTGCCGGGCGGCGCCACCAGGACGGCCGTGCCGTCACCCTCCAGGGCGTCGGTCAGGGCAGGCAGGGCGGAGCGCACGGGCAGCGCGTCCAGGGCGGCGTAACGGATCACGTCCCCAGTGTCGTACGACGGAAGACGCACCCCACGCGCGCGGGCGCCGACGCAATGCCGCCTACGCGCGCGTAGGCGGCAGGCAGGTCAGTCCCGCTCGCACACGAAGATGGCCGTGCCCGGGATCAGGTTTCCGCGCAGCGGGGACCAGCCGCCCCACTCCGAGGTGTTCCAGGCCGGCCACTCCGGCTCCACCAGGTCCACCAGCCGGAAACCGGAGGCCGCGACGTCCCGGACACGGTCGCCGAGCGTCCTGTGGTGCTCCACGTAGACCGCGCGGCCCTCCTCGTCCTGCTCCACATAGGGCGTGCGGTCGAAGTACGAAGCGGACACCGACAGGCCCTCGGGGCCCGGCTCGTCCGGGAACGCCCAGCGGATGGGATGCGTCACCGAGAAGACGAACCGGCCGCCGGGCCGCAGCACCCGGCGTACCTCGCGCAGCACCAGCCGCGGGTCGGCGACGAACGGCAGCGCCCCGTACGCGGAGCACGCGAGATCGAAGGAGCCGTCCGCGAAGGGCAGCGCCCCGGCGTCCGCGCAGACGAGGGGAAACGATCCGCCGATCCGCACGGCGTGCTGGAGCTGGCGGTGTGAGAGGTCCAGCGCGACCGGCCATGCCCCCCGGGCGGCCAGCCAGCGCGAACACTGGCCCGCACCCGCACCGATCTCCAGGACCGCCCTGCCCTTGAGTTCCTCCGGCGGACCGAGCAGCTCGGCCTCCACCTCGTCCAGCCCCTCCGGGCCCCACACGAAGCGGTCGTCGCCGAGGAACCTGCCGTGCTCGATCTGGTACTCGTCCGCGTTGCGGTCCCACCAGCCCCGGTTGGCCCGTGCGCTCTCCGCGACACCGGCGTCACGCCGCGTGGCTTCCGAGGTGGAATCCACGGCGTTGCCGGGGTCGTACGGTTCCGGCTCTTGGATGATCGGCTCCCTCGTCGTACTCTTCCGTCCAACCCGCCAGGGGTCCGACACGGAAGGGGACCTCCAGGCGTGCGTCGCCTTGCGGGACGTTTCTTCTGCCGGGAATGCGGTGAACCGCCCCCGGTGTGCGCGTTCGCGCATTGACCCTTTCCGGCTGCCCCCGTATGCTACAAGTTGCGCTGCGGGCCTGCGCACCTCAGACGTAGCAGGCTGCGCTCGCATCTGTTGTATGTCCCCTCGGTTGTCGAGGCGCCACCAGCGGTTTTGTGTGGCGCTTCCTTGGCTGTCCGGCTTCATCAGAGCGAAACGGGCTCCCGGCGTAAGCAGTACCTACGACTTCAATGTCCGTACCGGAGCCCTTTCCCACATGACGAGCAGCACCGAGACCACCGCCACCACCCCGCAGGTAGCGGTCAACGACATCGGTAACGAGGAAGCCTTCCTCGCAGCGATCGACGAGACGATCAAGTACTTCAACGACGGCGACATCGTCGACGGCGTCATCGTGAAGGTCGACCGGGACGAGGTCCTGCTCGACATCGGTTACAAGACCGAAGGTGTCATCCCGAGCCGCGAACTGTCGATCAAGCACGACGTCGACCCGAACGAGGTCGTCGCCGTCGGCGACGAGATCGAGGCCCTGGTCCTCCAGAAGGAGGACAAGGAAGGCCGCCTGATCCTCTCGAAGAAGCGCGCCCAGTACGAGCGTGCCTGGGGCACCATCGAGAAGATCAAGGAAGAGGACGGCATCGTCACCGGTACCGTCATCGAGGTCGTCAAGGGTGGTCTCATCCTCGACATCGGCCTCCGTGGCTTCCTCCCGGCCTCCCTGGTGGAGATGCGCCGCGTCCGTGACCTCCAGCCGTACGTCGGCAAGGAGCTCGAGGCCAAGATCATCGAGCTGGACAAGAACCGCAACAACGTGGTCCTGTCCCGCCGTGCCTGGCTCGAGCAGACCCAGTCCGAGGTCCGCCAGACGTTCCTCACGACCCTCCAGAAGGGTCAGGTCCGCTCCGGTGTGGTCTCCTCGATCGTCAACTTCGGTGCCTTCGTGGACCTGGGTGGCGTCGACGGTCTGGTCCACGTCTCCGAGCTGTCCTGGAAGCACATCGACCACCCCTCCGAGGTCGTCGAGGTCGGCCAGGAGGTCACCGTCGAGGTCCTCGACGTCGACATGGACCGCGAGCGCGTCTCCCTGTCGCTGAAGGCGACCCAGGAAGACCCGTGGCAGCAGTTCGCCCGCACCCACCAGATCGGCCAGGTCGTGCCCGGTAAGGTCACGAAGCTGGTTCCGTTCGGTGCGTTCGTCCGCGTGGACGAGGGCATCGAGGGTCTGGTCCACATCTCCGAGCTGGCCGAGCGCCACGTGGAGATCCCGGAGCAGGTCGTCCAGGTCAACGACGAGATCTTCGTCAAGGTCATCGACATCGACCTCGAGCGTCGTCGCATCAGCCTCTCGCTGAAGCAGGCCAACGAGTCCTTCGGTGCCGACCCGGCCTCGGTCGAGTTCGACCCGACCCTGTACGGCATGGCCGCGTCCTACGACGACCAGGGCAACTACATCTACCCCGAGGGCTTCGACCCCGAGACCAACGACTGGCTCGAGGGCTACGAGAAGCAGCGCGAGGAGTGGGAGCGCCAGTACGCCGAGGCGCAGCAGCGCTTCGAGCAGCACCAGCAGCAGGTCATCAAGTCCCGCGAGGCCGACGCCGCTGCCGCGGCCGAGGGCGGCGAGGCTGCGGCTCCGGCCGCGACCGGTGGCTCGTACTCCTCCGAGGGCGCCGACACCTCCGGCGCGCTGGCCTCGGACGAGGCGCTGGCCGCGCTGCGCGAGAAGCTGGCCGGTGGCCAGAGCTGATCGCCGCCGCTGAGGCTTAGCCGATAGCAGGCTGAGGGGCCGTACCTTTCGGGTACGGCCCCTCAGACGTGTGCAGGGACCAGCTCTCCCCTGAGATCCCTGATCAGCGGCGTGTCGCGGGAATGCCCGTGTTC
This sequence comes from Streptomyces sp. FXJ1.172, assembly GCF_001636945.3. Taxonomy (NCBI): domain Bacteria; kingdom Bacillati; phylum Actinomycetota; class Actinomycetes; order Kitasatosporales; family Streptomycetaceae; genus Streptomyces; species Streptomyces sp. FXJ1.172. Next base: position 6,869,327 of record NZ_CP119133.2, read on the forward strand.
CAGGGGGCGTTGTCCATGAGGAACACGAGGAGGAGCGGTCACAGTGCTTGATCCGCAGGGTTTGTACGCATGGGAGCCGAAGGGCCTGGCCGTCGTCGACATGGCGCTCGCCCAGGAGTCGGCCGGACTTGTCATGCTCTACCACTTCGACGGATACATCGACGCGGGCGAGACCGGCGACCAGATCGTCGACCGGCTGCTCGACTCACTGCCCCACCAGCTCGTCGCCCGTTTCGACCACGACCGGCTCGTGGACTACCGGGCCCGCCGGCCCCTGCTGACCTTCAAGCGGGACCGCTGGACCGACTACGAGATCCCGGCGATCGAGGTGCGCCTCGTCCAGGACACCACGGGCGCCCCCTTCCTGCTGCTGTCCGGACCCGAGCCGGACGTGGAGTGGGAGCGGTTCGCGGCGGCCGTACGACAGATCGTGGAGCGGCTCGGCGTGCGCCTGTCCGTGAACTTCCACGGCATCCCCATGGGCGTCCCGCACACCCGCCCGGTCGGCCTCACCCCGCACGGCAACCGCACCGATCTCGTCCCCGGCCACCGCAGCCCCTTCGAGGAGGCCCAGGTCCCCGGCAGCGCCGAGTCACTGGTGGAGTACCGCCTCGGCGAGGCCGGGCACGACGTCCTGGGCGTCGCCGCGCACGTCCCGCACTACATCGCCCGCTCCACGTACCCGGACGCCGCTCTGACCGTCCTGGAGGCCATCACGGCCGCCACCGGGCTCGTCCTGCCGGGCGTGGCGCACTCGCTGCGCACGGACGCCCACCGCACGCAGACGGAGATCGACCGCCAGATCCAGGAGGGCGACGAGGAACTCACCGCGCTCGTCCAGGGCCTTGAGCACCAGTACGACGCCGCGGCGGGCGCCGAGAGCCGGGGCAACATGCTCGCCGAGCCGGTGGAGATTCCCTCCGCCGACGAGATCGGGCTGGAGTTCGAGCGGTTCTTGGCGGAGCGCGAGGGCGAGAATTGACCTCGGCCGGTCGCGCTGTCAGTGGCAGGGCCTAAGCTTCCGGTCATGCTGAAAGTGGGCCTGACCGGTGGCATCGGCGCCGGCAAGAGCGAGGTGTCGCGGCTGCTCGTGGAGCACGGGGCCGTGCTGATCGACGCGGACCGCATCGCGCGCGAGGTCGTGGCCCCGGGCACCCCCGGCCTCGCGGCCGTGGTGGAGGCCTTCGGCGAGGGCGTGCTGGCCGCCGACGGCAGCCTGGACCGGCCCCGGCTCGGCTCGGTCGTCTTCGCCGACCCCGAAAAGCTCGCCGTACTGAACTCGATCGTGCATCCCCTGGTGGGCGCCCGCTCCCGCGAACTGGAGGAGGCCGCGGCAAAGGACGCCGTCGTGATCCACGACGTACCCCTCCTCGCCGAGAACGGCCTGGCGCCGCTGTACGACCTCGTGATCGTCGTGGACGCGAGCCCGAAGACCCAGCTCGACCGGCTGACACGGCTGCGCGGGATGACCGAGCAGGACGCACGCGCGCGCATGGCCGCGCAGGCCACGCGCGAACAGCGCCGCGAGATCGCGGACATCCTGATCGACAACGACATACCCCTGGACGCGCTGCACAAGCGCGTCACCGAGGTCTGGGACGACCTCGTACGCCGGGCACGCGAGGCGTCCGCGGAATAGCGGCCCCCCGGCCGGGCGTTGAACTGCCCGAGTGAGGGAAGGACTCTGCCGTGCCCGAGACCAGCGGTTCCACCGGACGTACGCCGGAGACGCATGTCATCGACTTCCGTGCAGCCGAGCATCTGCTCAACTCACGGGACCCGCGGGGCGCGGTGAAACTGCTCGACGGAGTCATCGCCGCACACCCGGAGAACACCGCAGCCCGACTTCTGCGCGCGCGTGCCTTCTTCGCCGCGGCGCAACTGCGGCCCGCCGAGCTGGAGTTCACCATCGTGCTGGAGCGTGAGCCGGACAACGCGTTCGCGCACTTCGCACTGGCCCGCACCTACGAACGTCAAGGCCGCTCCGACCAGGCCAAACGCCATTTCCGGCTGGCGGCCGCGCTCGATCCCAACCCGCACTACCTGAAGGCGGCGCGCTTCGACGACTGAGCGGTCGCCGGGGCCCGGGTGCGTCGGCCGCCCCGGTGCCGTGCGTGACGCGCTCACGGATGCCGTCGTCCCGGCGGGCGCAGGCCGCTCACGGATGCCGGTGTCCCGGCCGGTGGGGGTACGGCGGTCGGGCCGCCGGGGGCCGGTACGGCGGCCCGTCCTCCGGCGGCGGGTACGGCGGTACGTCACGGCCCGGCTGGTAGTGCGGGCCCTGCCGCATGTGTCTGAGGATCATGGTCATGTCGACGGTGACCACCAGCCACAGCACCCCGCAGGCCGCCGCCCAGCCGGGACGCCCGGCGAGCGCGAACGCGGCCGTGCCGAAGATCGCCCAGACCAGCCCCCACAGGCTCAGCCAGAAGCGCGCCCGCAGAGCACTGCGCGCGGTCGACGGTTCACTGCCCGTACGCATGGGACACCACTCCTTCCAGCAACGTACTCTTCGGTGACGCCGTCCACCAACGGCGCCCGCCTCTCGCCTGCGCCTCTCCTGCCTGTGGTGTGCCCGTCCTTCGTCCGATCTCACTCAGGGGGACCCGTTGCTGCCGGACGCCGACGATCTGCCCGGGCTGCTCCTCGACCTGGCCGTGCCGCACGAGGACATCAACGGCCTGGTGGCACAGCGGCGCAGGATCACCGGCGATCCGGGCCTGCTGCGGCTCGTCGAGGAGTGCGTCGAGGAACTGTTCCGCGGCCCGGAGGGGACCGGCCACCCGCCCGACCTCGCCGAACTCTTCGCCGCGGCGCCTGCCGACCTGGGCCGCACCTTCCCCGTGTACGTCTTCGTCGCCGCGGTCCCGCGCACCCTCGACCGGTACCGGGAACGCGGCATCCCGCCCGAGATCTCCCGGCGCACCCTGGCCGACCTGGGCCGGCACATGGCGGCGCACCGCAGACGGCACGGCGCGACCGGCCTGCGGACGGGGCGCTGGCTCGTCCGGCACTTCCGTGGTGAGCTGTTCCAGCTGGGCCGGCTGCAGTTCGAGCGGGCGCGGCTGGGGCAGCGCTCGGCACCGGTGCTCGCGGCGGCCGGAGTGGACGCGGTGCCCGGCACACCCTGCCTGAACCTGCACATCCCCGACTTCCACGGCCCGTTGACCCCGTCCGCCTGCGACCGTTCCCTGACGTGGGCCCGGGAGTTCTTCGCCCGGTACTTCCCCGAGGAACGGCCGGTGGCGGCGCTGTGCCACTCCTGGCTGCTCGACCCTCAGCTGAGGCGGTATCTGCCGGCCGACTCCAACATCATCCGTTTCCAGGACCGGTTCCGCACGGCCCGCGAGGACACCGAACCGGCCGACACCGAGCCCGTCCAGTTCGTCTTCGGCAACCCCGATCTCCCGGTGGCGGAGCTGCCACGGCGCACGTCAGTGGAGCGTGCGGTGGGGGACCACCTGAGGACGGGCGGTCACTGGTACATCGGGCACGGATGGTTCCCGTTCCAGGTCCGGTGAGCGCCGGTCTACCAGCCAGGCGTAACTCGAACGGGTGAACCAGCGGGGTACGGGAACGCCCGTGCGGGCACGGGCCGTTGTTCGGGCATGACGGCGGATATGCGTGAGGGACACGAGGGCACGGGACCCGGAGCGATCACCCCGGACGGCTGCGCGGTCGAGGTGTACGAGCGGCTGCCGGTGGGCGACGAGCCGGACATCATCGCCGCGGCCGTACCGGCCGGGGCACACATCCTGGAGCTGGGCAGCGGAGTGGGCAGGATGACCCACCCCCTGCTCGAACGGGGCTTCACGGTCACGGCGGTGGACGAGTCAGCGGAGATGCTGGCCCGGGTCCGCGGCGCGCGCACGATATGCAGCCCGATCGAGGAACTGGACCTGGGCGGCGAGAAGTTCGACGTGGTGATGCTGGCCTCGTTCCTGGTGCACGCCGGTGACGAGGAGGTGCGCAGGGGCCTGCTGCGCGCTTGTGCCCGGCATGTGGCGGAGGGCGGCTGCGTGCTCATCCAGCGGGAGGGCGAGGACTACCACACGAACGTGCCCAGGGAGCGGGTCGACCCGAGCGGATTCACGGTACGGATCGCGTCGGTCGAGCCCGTCGGAGAGGGCGTGAACGCGATCCGCGCCGAGTACGAATTCCCCGACGCGTTGTGGACCCAGACCTTCCTGGCCCGGCCCCTGACGAAGGAGCAGTTCGAGGCGGCACTGGCGGAAGCGGGACTGGAGGTGGACACGTATCTGACACCGGACCGGATATGGGTGCGGGCGGTGCCGAAGGGCATTTGACGGCAGGGCTTAGCGGGCACCCGGTCGGGCCGGATCGCCGCAGAGCGATGAGTTTCCGGGTCATGCACGGTCTACCTCGGTGAAAGCAAACCGCACCGCTTCCCCCAGGAGACCCTCATGTCCCAGACCACCGCTCCCGTCAGCTCCACGACGTCCGCGGCCTCCGCCGGTCCGCACACCGGCCGGACGCGGTGGGCCCGGGGCGCACTGCGCTCGGTGCAGGTGCTGCTCGCCCTGTTCTACGGCATCGCGAGTGCCCTGCCCAAGCTCATCGCGCACCCTTCGGCCGTCGAGTCCTTCGACAGGATCGGCTGGGGCAGCGGGGCCATGTACACCATCGGCACGCTCGAACTCGCCGGAGCAATCGCCCTGTTGATACCGCTGCTCCAGTCCGTGGCGGCGATCGCGCTCAGCGCACTCATGGTGGGCGCGTTCATCGTCCAGCTCACTGCCTTCGACGGTCAGAACGCGGCGACTCCGCTGATCCTGATGGTGCCGCTCATCGCGATCGCCTGGGCGCGCCGCGGGTCCAACGGGGAGTTGCTGCGGCTGGTGCGGCGGGGGTGAGCCTGGGCTGTGGCTGTGGCTGTGGCTGTGGCTGTGGCTGTGGCGCCGGCCGGGCGCGGGGGCCCGGCCGGGACCGTCGGGTGCGTGCCTGTGGGGGGCATCTCGCCCTCGGAGTCACCGACCTCGGGGACGGCCACCGGTCCCGTCGGACCCGGATCCACTGCGCCTGCCGGAACGGCCGGAGCCACCGGAACCGCCGGAATCGCCGGATCCACCGCGCCCACCGGACCCGCCGCGCTCGTGCGGCCCGGAACCACTCCGGCCCCCGGGACCACTCCGGCCCCCGGAACCACTCCGGCCCCCGGATCCACCGGGGCCGCCGAGTCCGGCGAAGCCGCTGGTGGCTCCGGTGCCCGCGGTGCCGCCGAAGGCACCGAAGCCGCCCGGGACGCCCGGACCCGCGAGGCCGCGAAGGCGTTCCATGTCGCGGCGGTCCCGCTTGGTGGGGCGGCCGGTGCCGCGGTCGCGGAGACCGGCGGGGGCAGCCGCCTCGCGGGGCGGGGGCGGAGGGGAGTTGTCGATGTAGCACTGGGCGGCCACGGGCGCGCCGACCCGCTTGCGGATCAGGCGCTTGACGACCACGATCCGTTCCCGGCCCTCGTTCCGCAGGCGCACCTCGTCGCCGATGTGCAGGGCGTAGGCGGGCTTGACCCGCTCACCGTTCACGTGCACATGACCGCCCCGGCAGGCGGTGGCACCAAGGGAACGCGTCTTGATCAGGCGCACGGCCCAGATCCAGCTGTCGATCCGGACCGTTTCGCCGGTCGCGGGCCCCGCGGCCTCGGCGGCGGCCACCGCGGCGGCGATCTTCGGATCGGGCGGCGACTGGCCGGCAGAGGTGCCGGAGCCGTCGGTGTCCCGGTCGGGGCTCGCTCCGTGGGGCCCGCCGGGGCCACGGTTCACGTTGTCGTCCGCATCCTCGGAAGCCATGCTCCGACCTTAACTCCCGGGGCCGGTCGAGTCGGACGCGTTTTCCGGGGCACCGAGCCGGCCGACATCGCCACCGTGTCCACGGCGAAGGGGGCATACGGTGGGCGTATGGACGACAGCAGCGCCCTCGCCCGGCTCGACCGGCGCGTCGCGGACTGCCGGGCCTGCCCCCGGTTGGTCGAGTGGCGCGAGGAGGTGGCGCGGACCAAGCGGGCCGCGTTCGCCGACTGGACGTACTGGGGGCGCCCGGTGCCCGGCTTCGGTCCGGCCGACGCCCGGCTGCTGATCATCGGGCTGGCCCCGGCGGCACACGGCGGCAACCGCACCGGCCGTATGTTCACCGGCGACCGCTCCGGAGACGTGCTCTACCAGGCGCTGTACGACGTGGGGCTGGCCTCGCAGCCCACTTCCGTCAGTGCCGACGACGGACTGGAGCTGTACGGCGTCCGCGTCAGCGCGCCGGTGCACTGCGCCCCGCCCGCCAACAGGCCGACCCCCGGTGAGCGTGACACCTGCCGTCCCTGGCTGGTCCAGGAGCTGAAGCTGCTGCGTCCGACGCTGAGGGCCGCCGTCGTCCTCGGATCCTTCGGCTGGCAGGCCGCGCTGCCCGCGTTCGCCGAGGCAGGCTGGACCGTGCCCCGGCCCCGCCCGGCCTTCGGCCACGGCACCCGGGTCGCGTTCGACGGACTGGACCTCTTCGGCTGCTTCCACGTCAGCCAGCGCAACACCTTCACCGGCCGGCTCACCCCCGGGATGCTCCGCGAGGTGCTGCGCACTGCGGCGACGGCGGCCGGGCTGCCGTAGCGCGCGTGGTCAGAGGGCGTCCTCCCCGAACAGGTGCCGAACCGTCGAGCGGTAGTTGGCGCGGACGTGGCCGAGGGCGTGGGCACGGGCGCGCTCGGGGTCGCCGGAGGCGATCGCGTCGTACAACTCACGGTGTTCGGAGAGGAGTTGGGGCCACTCCTCGTTCCGCCTGGTGAGCCAGCGCAGGCGGCCGTCGACCGGCTCCATGACCGAGATCAGCAGGCTGTTGCCGGCCAGGGCGCGGATGCGGTCGTGGAAGCGGGTGTTGATGTCCGTGATCGCCTCGGCATCGCCCTCCTTCGTCGCCCGCGCCGCCTGCTCCAGCAGCTCTCGAAGCTCCGCCAGGGCCTCGGAGGTCACCCGGGACGCCGCCAGTCCCGCCGCGTACACCTCCAACGCCTCGCGCAGCTCGAAGAGTTCCCGGACATCGGTCGGGGTCAGCCGGCGTACGACCGTGCGGCGCGCCGACTCGAACAGGACGAAGCCCTCGGCGACCAGCGCGCGGATCGCCTCCCGCACCGGTACCCGCGAGACGCCGAACCGCTCGGCCAGCTCCCGCTCGACGAGCCGGTCACCGGGTGCCAGGCGCCCGGCGATGATGTCCTCCCGCAGGCTCGCCAGCACTCGCTCGCGCACCGCGCCCAGGGGTTCGATCTTCGTCATGGGCCCATCTTCGCCGACGCGAGGCGACTTTTACGGGGCCGTAACGGCAACGACATCGGTCCGAACGCTTGACGACGGCACCATGTCGGCAGTTTGGTATACCAAACGCGGCCGCATCGCCGGCTTTCGGCCAGCGGTACGCCCGAGTTCTCGCATGAGCTGCGGTATGGCCCCTTCGTCCCCCTGTCCAGGAGGCCCCGTGTCCCTCGCCGACCGCGCCGAAGCCACCGGCGCCCCCGCGTTCGTCCCCGACCCCCGCCTCGTCAACGAGGACCTCGCCCCCGCCGAGCAGCGGAACTGGAAGGTCTTCGATCTGTTCGCCATGTGGATGTCCGACGTCCACAACCTCGGCAACTACACCTTCGCCGCCGGTCTGCTGGTCCTCGGCATGAACGTCTGGCAGGTCTTCACGGCCCTGCTCGCCGGCTTCGTGCTCATCTACGCCGGCATGAACCGGATGGGGAAGGTCGGCCAGCGCCACGGCGTGCCGTTCCCCGTGGTCAGCCGCATCAGCTTCGGCGTCTGGGGCGCCAACATCCCGGCGCTGATCCGGGCCGTGATCGCCATCATGTGGTACGGCATCCAGACCTATCTGGCCTCCGTCGCCGTCAATGTGATGCTGCTGGCCGCCTGGCCGGGCCTGAAGTCGCTCACCCACCACTCCTTCCTCGGTCTCGACGCGCTCGGCTGGATCTCCTTCCTCTCCCTCTGGCTGATCCAGGCGCTGATCATCAGTCAGGGCATGGAGTCCGTGCGCAGGTTCCAGGACTTCTGCGGTCCCGCGATCTGGCTGGTGATGATCGCGCTGGCGCTCTGGGTCCTGGCGAAGGCCCACTGGAGCATCTCGCTCACCTCGACCCCGCACCCGGTGAGCACGGGCGAGCAGTGGCGCCAGTGGTTCGGCGCGATCGGCCTGATCCTCGCCACCTACGGCACGCTGATGCTCAACTTCTGCGACTTCTCCCGCTTCGCGCCCGACTACAAGACCGTCCGGCGCGGCAACTTCTGGGGCCTGCCCATCAACTCCACCGCCTTCGTCGTCGTGTCGGTGATCGTCACGGCCGGCTCGCTGAAGGCGTTCGGACAGGCCATCACCGATCCGGCGGAACTGGTCGCCAAGGTCGGCAACACCTGGGTACTCGTCATCGCCGCGTTCACGTTCGCGGTCGCCACCATGGGCGTCAACATCGTCGCCAACTTCGTCTCACCGGCGTACGACCTCGCCAATGTCTGGCCGCAGAAGATCACCTTCAAGGTAGGCGGCCTGATCAGCACGGTGGCCGCACTCGCCGTCACCCCCTGGAACCTCTTCTCCAACCCGACCGTGGTCAACTACTTCCTCGGCGGCCTCGGCGCCTTCCTGGGCCCGCTGTTCGGCGTGATCATGATCGACTACTACTGGGTCAAGCGCGGCAGGATCGATGCCGACGCCCTCTTCGACGCCCGGCCGGGCAGCCCGTACCACTACCGCAAGGGCGTCAACCCCAGGGCGCTGTGGGCGTTCCTGCCCTCCGCCGCGGTCGCCGCCGTGCTGGCGCTGGTGAAGAGCTTCAGCGACGTGGCGCCGTACTCCTGGTTCATCGGTACGGCGCTCGCCGCCGCCCTGTACGCCGTGCTCAACCGCCGCGACCGCGCGGTCGGTACGGCGGAGGAGGTCTGACGGCCGTGCGGATCGTCGTCACCAACTGCAACACCACGCAGGAGATGACCGAGGAGATCGTCCAAGGCGCCCGGGCCGCCGCGGGCCCGGGCACCGCCGTGGCCGGCCTGACCCCCGCCTGGGGTCCTGTGTCCGCCGAGGGCTGGCTCGACAGCTACCTCTCGGCGGCCGCCGTCCTGGACGCGCTGCGCACCTACGACGGGCCGCCGTACGACGCCGTCGTGCTCGCCGGATTCGGCGAGCACGGCCGGGAAGGCGTACGGGAGTTGGTCGACGTCCCGGTCGTGGACATCACCGAGGCCGCCGCGCACCTCGCCTGCCTGCTCGGCCGCCGCTACGGCGTCGTCACCACCCTCGACCGCTCCCGTGGCCAGATCGAGGACAGCCTGGAGACCGCCGGCGTGGCGCGCAACTGCGCCGCCGTCGTCGGCACCGGCCTCGGTGTCCTCGACCTCGCCGACGACCCCGGGCGCACGGAGGCCGCGTTCCTGACGGCGGCCGAGCGGGCCCGGGACGCCGGCGCGGAGGTCCTCGTCCTGGGCTGCGCCGGGATGACGGGCCTGCAGCGCACGGTGGGCGAGAAGCTCGGGCTGCCGGTGGTGGACGGTGTGGCGGCGGCGGTCCGGCTCGCCGAGTCCCTGGTGGCCCTGGGCCTGACGACCAGCCGGGCAGGCAGCTACGACAAGCCGCTGCCGAAGGACAGGAGGTGGGGGCGGCAGCCGCGGTGACCCGGCAGCAAGGACGACCGGGTGTCAGTCCCGGGGCCGCCAGACGTAGCGCACATCCGGCTCCCGCTCCTCGTTGCCGCTCCCGTCGGTGAACTCGACGGCCGTGAAGCCGTGCCGCTCGTAGAACCGGTGGGCGGGCTTGTTGACCTGGAAGGTCCACAGGGCCAGCCCGCCCGGGCTGCGCTCCTTGGCCAGCGCTACGAACCGGTCGCCTATGCCCCGTCCCCGCCAGGCGGGATCCAGGTACAGCTGGGACAGCTCCTCCTCGTGCAGGACCATCACCCCGACGATCCCGCCGTCGGCCGCCTGAGCCACCCAGGTCTCCCGCGACGGCACCACGACGTCCCGGAAGTAGTCCCGGACGTCGTCGTCGGAGTGCGGCCGGACGACGCCGGGCAGCGCGGCGGCGAAGGAGCGCAGCCAGACGTCGGCGGCGGACCGGGCGTCCGCCCCCACGGCCCGCCGGAGCACGACCCCGGTCCCGTCCGGCCCGCCCGCCTGCGGCACCACTGCCGTGGCCGTGATCTCCACCAGCTGCCCGGGGTACCCGAGGCAGGAGACCCCGAGCAGCGTGGACGAGTGCGGTCCCGCGCTCAGCCCGGAGGCCTCCACGACGTCCCACACCGCCGACAGGTCGGCCGTCTCGCTGCTGACGACGTACACATCCGTCACGATCACATGCGCCAAGTCGCTTCCGACGGCGTGCAGTTGCTCGCGCAGATTGTCGATCACCCGCTCGGCCTGCCGCACGGGATCGCCCGGGCCGACGATCCTCCCGTCCGCGTCCAGCGGCACGGACCCGGCGAGAAAGGCAAGCCTGGTGCCCGCCTCCACCACCGAGGCGTGCGCATAGGTGGGCGGTGGGAAGAGACCGGGGGTGTTCACTCGGCGGATCACGGCGGCTCCTGGAGGGGCGGGAATCGGCAACTTCCGATCATCTGCGGCCAGTACGCCCCCGCGCATCCGGATTTCCGTCGTCCCCGCGTATCCGGACCCATGTCGTCCCCGTGCATCCGGACCCTTTGCCGTCCCCGTGCATCCGGACCCCTGCCGTCCCGCACGCATGTGCCCATGCGCCGCGCCGGCTTGCCGAGTCGCCGCACCCGCCGATCGGGCGAGGGCCCGTTTATCGTGTCGCCCCGCGTCCCGTCCGCGCCCTACGCTGCCTGCGCCCCGCCCCGCCCCGCCCCGCCCCGCCCCGCCCGCGCCCGCGCGCACGCCCGTGCTCCGCCCTCCCTCGCCCCGTCACCGTCCCCGTCCTCGCCCGCGCCGACCGGAAGTGCCGCTTCATGCCCAGCCTGCCCGACCCCGAGTTCCTCGCCGCCACCGCCGGCCGTCTCGCCGCCCTGCCCACCGTCCAGGCCGTCGCCCTCGGCGGTTCCCGGGCTCAGGGCACTCATCGCCCCGACAGCGACTGGGACTTGGCGATCTACTACCGCGGCCCCTTCGACCCCGACGACCTGCGAGCCGTCGGCTGGGAGGGCGAGGTGTCCGAGGTCGGCGGCTGGGGCGGCGGGGTGTTCAACGGCGGAGCCTGGCTGACCGTCGACGGGCACCGGGTCGATGTGCACTACCGCGACCTCGACGTGGTCGAACACGAGCTGGCGGAGGCGGAGGAGGGGCGGTTCCGGGTGGAGCCGCTGCTCTTCCACCTCGCCGGGATTCCCACGTACCTGATCGTCGCCGAACTCGCCGTCAACCACGTGCTCAGGGGCACCCTCCCGCGCCCGGCGGGCTACCCGGCCAAGTTGCGCGTGACCGCCGCCGAGCGGTGGCACGGCACCGCCGCCGTCACGCTCGCCTACGCCAAGGCCAACCACGCCCCGCACGGCCGCCTCACCGAGACCGCCGGGGCCATTGCCACGGCCGCCGCCCAGGCCGCGCACGGGGTGCTCGCGGCGCGCGGGGAGTGGGTGACCAACGAGAAGCGGCTGCTGGAGCGGGCCGGGCTGCGCGGGATCGACGCGGTGGTGAGTGCGCTGCGGGCCGAGCCCGAAGCGCTGATCCGTGCCGTCACCGAAGCCGAGCGGATCGTCGGGACATCGCGTTCGCATTGCGTTCATAAAGAAACCGGCCGCTCCGGGCACCTTTCATCTCCCTGAAACGTGATCGCCCCGATTGTCCGGCCGCCCCGCCCTACCGTGGAGGCGCGGTCCGCCGGCCACCGTCGTCCGAAGGCCCACCCCGCCGTCGTACGAACAGGAGTCCCGTGTCCCGGCCCGCTGTACCTCTCTGGCTCGCCCACGCCCTGCGCGCCCAGCGCGGTCCCGTTCCCTGGAGCGCGGTGACCCGGGGTGCGCTCGCCGCCGGGCCGCTGCTGCTCGCCGGTGTGCTGGCGGACCGGCTGCCCACGGGTGTCCTCGCCGCCATCGCCGCGATGCTCGCCGGCATCAACGACCGGCCCGGCAGCCGCCGTGCCAGCGTCAGGCGGCTCGGGGTGCCCGCGCTGGCCGGGGCGTTCGGGCTGCTCACGGGCACGTACGCCGGGCAGGCGATGGCCGCCGTACCGCTGACCGTGACGCTCACCCTGCTCGGGCTGGTCGCCGGTGGCATCAGCGCGGTCGGACCGGTCGCCTCCGCCGCCGGAACGCAGCTCCTCGTCGGTGCCGCGCTCGGTGCCGGGATGCCCGCGGCCGAGAGCGGCTGGCAGCGGGCGCTCGCCTTCCTCGCCGGGGCCGGCTGGCTGATCCTGCTGCGGCTCGCGCTGCCCACGCCCGGTTCGCTCGCCGGGGACTTCCGGTTCGACGGGGAGCGGCAGGCGGTCGCCGAGGTGTACGACGCCGTCGCCGGCCTCCTCGATGCCGTGGGCGGTGAGCAGGCGGCGGGGCGGCGCGCCGCGCTCACCGCCGCCCTCGACCACGCGCAGGACGCCCTGGCCGGACCCCGGCTGCGCTGGTACGCCGGCTCCGCCGCCGAGCGTCGGCTGCACGCCCAGTACGCGGCCGCGCTGCCCCTGGCCGAGGCCGCCACCGCCCTGTACTGGGCAGGGGAGCCCGTCTCCGTGCGGGCGGCGGAAGCGCCCCGGCGGCTCGCCGCCGCCGTCCGCGGCAACACCGGCACCGGCCCGCTGCCCGCCCCCAGCCGGTCCGTTCCCGCGCTGCGTGCCCTGGACGACGCCCTGCTGCGAGCCGCCGAGGCCTTCGACCGGGCCGACAGCGGTGACCACCGGCTGCCGGCCCGGCGGCGGAGCACGAAGGACGCGGCCCGGGCCGCGGTCGGCACCGGCGGACGCGAGTACGGGCTGCGCGTGGCCCTCTGCTTCGGGGCCAGCGCCGCCATCGCCCAGGCGCTGCACCACACCCGCTGGTACGGCCACCACCAGCACTGGTACTGGCTGCCCGCCACGGCCGTCTTCCTCGTCAAACCCGACCTCGGCCCGCTCGCCTCCCGCGTGCTGTGCCGGGCCGCCGGTACCGTGCTCGGCGCCCTGGTGTTCGCCGGACTCGCCGCGCTGCTGCCGCGCCCGGCGGGGCTGATCGCGCTGGTCGCGGTCTGCGGGGCGCTCGTCCCCGTCGCCACCCGGCACTTCGCCGCGCTGACCGCCGTCGTCACCGTGCTCGTCCTCGCCCTGATCATGGTCGGCGGCGAACCGCAGGCCTCGCTCAGCCGGATCGGCGAGACGCTGCTCGCGTGCGCGCTCGTGCTGGTCGTCGGGCATCTGCCGATGCCGGGGGAGCGCGGCGGCGGGGTACGGGCCCGGCTCGAGGCGGCCGGGAGCGCCGCGCAGGCCTACCTCGCGCATGTCCTCGGCGAGTTCGGCGAGTCCGGTCAGTGTGGCGAGCGCGGCAGGTCCGGCGAGTTCGGCGAGCGCGCGGAGCGCTGGGTGCTGCGCCGGGAGGCCTACCGCACCCTCGCCGAGGCCCGCACCGCCATCGCCCTCGCCGCCGCCGAACTGCCCGCTCTGGCCCGGCACACCGCGGGCACGGACGCGGTCGCGGACGTCCTGGAGCGACTTGTCGACGCGACCACCGCGTGCGCCGTCCACCTCGACGACACCGGTCGCCCGGCACCCCGGCACATGGACCAACTCGCCGAGCTGCTGGCCGAGTTGGAGAAGGGCCGGGAGCGGGCGGCGATACGGCTGCCCGCCCTGCCCCTTGCCGGGTGAGCCGGTCGGGCCGGTCGGGTTGGTCCAGCTGGTCGGGCTGGTCCAGCCGATCGGTGCGGCCGCCGGCGTTCCCGCGGACTGTGACCCACCTGCGGGTCAGCCGGGATCAACCCACCGCGGCGTTTCTGCGTCCGTGAGAAAGGTCCATGTTCCCCGCTCGGAGGAGAGGTTCATGCCCCGACTCACCCGACTCACCCGTCTCAGATGCGCGACCGGCGTCGTCACGGCCGTCGTGGCCGCCGGTGTCCTCATGGCGTCACCCGCGTCCGCCGGTGAACCAACCGTGTCCCAGCCGCACATCATCGCCCACTTCGACCTGGCGACAGGACAGTCGCCGGAGAACATCACGGTCGAGCCCGACGGCTCCGCCGACCTGACCTTCGCCTCCGCACGGCAGGTCGCCCACGTCGCCCCCGACGGGCACTACACGATCCGCGCGACCCTGCCCGACGAACCGAACGCGAACACCCCCAACCTGAAGGCCGCGACCGTCTTCGGCATCGTCCGCGCCCACGACGGCACGCTCTACGTCAACTACGCCACCGGCACGGAGAAGACCGGCATCTGGCGCATCGCCCCCGACGGAGGCGCGCCCCAGCAGATCGCGGAACTGCCGGCCACCGCACTGCCCAACGGTCTCGCCCTCGACGAGCGCCACGGAGTGCTCTACGCCGCCGACTCGGTGCAGGGGATCGTGTGGCGGGTCCCGCAGGCAGGAGGCACGCCGACCGTGTGGGCGCGGGACACCGCCCTCGACCCGGTCCCCGTCACGGGCGCCGGCTTCGGCGCCAACGGCGTCAAGATCCACGGCGGCGCCGTATGGGTGTCGAACAGCGACCGGGGGACCCTGCTGCGCATTCCCGTACGGCCGAACGGCTCCGCGGGGCCTGTCGAGACCCGGGCCACCGGGCTCGACCACGTCGACGACTTCACGTTCGCCGCACCGGACGGCGACACCGTCCTCGCGGCTCTGATCGGCGACGACGAGGTCGTCGAGGTGCACCCCGACGGCACCCGCACCGCGGTGCTCACGCGGGAGGACGGGCTGTCCAACCCGACCTCCCTGGCCGTGCAGGACGGGACGGTCTACGTCGACAGCGCCGCGTACTTCACCAAGAAGGACCCGAATCTGCTGCTGGCCCGCCTGAACTGCGAACCCGGGCACTGACAGGGCGGGCGGCGGGGCGCGTCCAGGCACTCGCCCCGCCCCGCCGCCCCTCCCCGCCCGACGGTCGTTCCGAAGAGGCGCCGAAAAATCTTCGCGCGCGGCGATGAGTTCCGCTCCCGCCGACGGTCACCACCCCGAACCGACCGGCGGACAGGAGGACCCATGGCGCTTCCGGAGATCGTCTCGCGTGAGCAGTGGCGCGCGGCGCGCGAGGAGTTGCTGCGCAAGGAAGAGGCGGTCAGGCGGGCGCGCGAGGAACTGGGCGCGCGGCGGCGGCAGCTTCCCATGGTCGAGGTCGACACGGAGTACGTCTTCGAGGGCGGTGACGGCAAGGCCACCCTCCTCGACCTGTTCGAGGAGCGCGCCCAGCTCGTCGTCCACCACTTCATGTTCGCGCCGGAGTGGGAGACCGGCTGTCCGTGCTGCGCGGCTTTCCTGGACCAGCTCGGTCACCTCGCCCATCTGAGTGCCCGCAACACCTCGTTCGCGTCCGTCTCCCGGGCCCCGTTCACGAGGATCCTGCCGTTCAAGGCGCGCATGGGCTGGGCGGTGCCCTGGTACTCCTCGTCCCACGGCGACTTCAACCGCGACTTCGAAGCCACCGTGGAGTCGGACAAGGGCCTGGTCGAGCGCCCGGGCATCAGCTGCTTCCTGCGCGACCACGACCGGGTCTTCCACACCTACTCGGCCTACGACGACGGGCTGGACGGGGCCTGTACCCTCGCGGGCCTGCTCGACCTCACCGCGCTGGGCCGCCAGCCGGACGACAGCGAAGGGCTCCGTCTTCACGACGAGTACGACAATTGACACAGAGTGTGCGGATGATGTCACAAGGTAAACGGATCCTTACGATCCACGCCGAACGGGTGTAGGTAATGTCTCAGTCCTGTCACTGAGCGAGGCGTTTCCCTTCTCCAGGGCGTTAACTCCTAAAAGAGCGAAGCTTTCTGGAGGTGCGAGATGGTGAACGGGCGAACGGTGCTCGAGCGCTTTCCCGCCGGTGGCCCGCGGGGCTCCTGGCCCGCGGAGGAGTTCGCACGCGCGCGGCGTCTGGAAGGCCTGCCCGCCGAGGTCGTCATGGACCTCGCGACGGACACGTTCCTGGTGATCGTGCGCGGCGGCGACGCCACGGAGTGAGCGGCTCCGGGCCCGCACGGAGCGAGCGGGCCCGGAGCCGCACGCGGTGAACTGCTCCAGGGCTGCGACGCGGGTGCGGTGCGGTGCGATGCGGCCCGGGGTCCGGGGCCCGACCGGTGGTGCTGCGGCCCGGATTACGCCGAGACCGCCCGTGACCAGTCCGGGGCCGTTCCGGTCGCCCGGCACAGGGCCAGGTACAGCGGGATCGGCGGAGTGTACGGGGCCGTGCCCTCGGGGCGGTGGATGAGCCGCGCGGTGCCGGCGACCAGCGCGCCAGGGGCGTACTGGGCGGGGGACGGCCAGGGAAGGGCGTAGTCGGAGTCCGACGGAACGATCCACCACCAACGCGTGCCGTCGGTGTACACGCAGCCCAGCCGGGGGAGCCGGGGGACGACGAGCGGGCCGAGGCGGTCCGGTACGGCCACGGCGTCACGGCCGAGCGGAGCCGTCATGCCCTCCGGCAGCGGCAGCCTGCGCGGCGCCTGAGGGGCGGGCCGGCGGCGCTGCAGGCGCACGAGGGTGTCGAGACCGATCGGGCGGTCGGGGCTGTGGGCAGGGACGGGGGTGGCGGCGAGGGTGCGGGCAGGGACGGGAGCCTGGGGAGCGCCGGCCGGGCCGGGTACGTCAGGACCGGTGCCGTAGTGGCGGCTGGCGCCATTGCCGCCTGCGCTCGCACCGGTGATGTCGTATCGGCTGGTCACGGGCGCTCTCCGGCACGGCGCTGCTCGGGGGCCCGGTGCAGCGGCTGGTGCCAGGGGCGGTCCGGGAGCCGGGGCCGATGGGGCTCCGGTCCGGTGGGGCGGTACGGCTCGGGTATTGCGTGGCGCAGCTGCTCGGACGCCAGGTGCGCGGGCTGCTCCGGCGTGGCGTACCGGTGCTGCCGCTCGGGCACCTGAGGCGGTGCCTGCCCCGGGACTTCGCGACGCACCTGCTTCGGAGCCCTGCGACCGTCGTCGTCCCGCACCGGAGCCCCGTGGGCGCAGGCCTGCTCCGTGCCCTCGTGGCTGGCCTCGGCCGACTCGTCCTCGTCGGAGGGGTCCGAGCGGCCCGGCTTGGGGCGGGCGCCCCACCCGAGGTCACCGCGCGGCTCGGCGGTGTCATGGGCCGGGTCGCTCTGCCGGTCCAGGTCGGCCCACACCAGCAGGCCGGGACCGTGCTCCTGTGTACCCCAGGCCCGGCACAGCGCGTCGACGAGAAACAATCCCCTCCCGTGCTCCTCGTCCGGTCGCTGCGGGGACGGGTGAGGCTCGCCGGGGGCACAGCCCTCGTCGCGGACGGCTATGCGCACGATGTCGTCGTGGTCGAGCAGCTCGCACACGACGTGGCTGCTCGCGGTGTGCACGATCGCGTTCGTGACCAGCTCGGATATGACCAGAGTCGCGCTGTCGCAGGTGTCCGCGCACACCGACCAGGCGGTCAGCCGGGCATGCGCCAGGCGTCTTGCCTGGGCGACGGAACCCGGATGTGCGGCCAGCTCGAAGCGGAACCGGCGCTCGGCAGCGCCCCACCGAGGAGCTGCTCCCTGCGCGGCACCGAGACCGGAACGGTCTGCGGCGGCGGCTGTTCCTAAGGGCGCGGACGGAATCACGCTTGCCACTATCTCCCCGCCGTGAACACTTGGCAAGTGTCACTCTGAAAATTGCAGAGTGCTGTGTGACTCGGTCAAAGGCCGTGGCACACTGCTCGCAACAGCACGTCGAGCGGCGCCAATTGGGGGCATCGGAGATCCGCCCCGGTCTTCGAATGAGTCTTCGAATGGCGCCGCAGGGCTGTCGGCAAGCAGTGCGGCAGAGGTTGTCCGGTAGGGGTTTTCGGTGGAGGTGGCAGCGTGAGCGAGCCGCGGTCCGCGCCGACGGTGGGCCAGGTGGTCCTCGGCCGGCGCCTGCTGGACCTGCGGGAACGCGCCGGGCTGAAGCGCGAGGAGGCCGCCCACGTCCTGCGCGTCGCCCCCGCCACCATCCGCCGTATGGAGATGGCCGAGGTCGCCCTCAAGGTCCCGTATCTGCAACTTCTGCTGAAGGCCTACGGCGTTCCCGACGACGAGGCCGACATGTTCGTCCAGCTCGCCGAGGAGGCCAACAGGCCCGGCTGGTGGCAACGGTTCCACGACATCCTGCCGGGCTGGTTCTCGATGTACGTGAGCCTGGAGGGCGCGGCCGCCCTGATCCGCTCGTACGAGCCGCACTTCGTCCCCGGCCTGCTCCAGACCGAGGACTACGCGCGCGGTGTGCTCAAGTCCGGCGCCGTCGGCCAGACCAGTCCGGACGACATCGAACGGCACGTCGCGCTGCGCATGCAACGTCAGGAACTGCTCACCCGTACCGACTCCCCCCGCTTCTGGGCGGTGATGGACGAGACCGCCCTGCGCCGCCAGGTCGGCGGACCGGAGGTGATGCGCGCGCAGATCGACAAGTTGCTGGAGGCCACGAAGCTGCCCCATGTGACGCTCCAGGTGGCCCCGTTCGCCAATGGGCCGCATCCGGGGACGTACGGGCCCTTCGTGCTGTTCCGATTTGCCATGTCAGAACTGCCGGACATGGTCTACAGCGAGTACCTGACCGGCGCCGTCTACCTGGACGCGCGCAATGAGGTGGCGACCCACCTCGAGGTCATGGACCGCATGGCGGCGCAGGCCGCTACGGCACAACGCACGAAGGAGATCCTCCAGGATCTCCGCAAGGAGCTGTGAATGGATCGCATCAAGCCGCGCGGACACGTCTACAACGGCATGCCCGCGCGGGAGCTGGGCAGCGAGGGGTGGCACAAGCCCTGGAGCGGCGGCAACGGCGGTAACTGCCTGGAGGCGATGAAGCTGGCCGACGGCCGTATCGCCGTGCGCCAGTCCACCGACCCGGACGGGCCGGCGCTGATCTACACCATGGACGAGATGACCGCGTTCATCGAGGGCGCCAAGGCGGGGGAGGCCGACTTCCTGCTGTCCTGAGTCCGCGCCTGCGCCTGCATCTGCGTTTGCGCCTGCGTCTGCTCATGTTTCTGCTTCTTGGCTGTCGCCCAACTCCCTGGTACTGGTGCCGGTCTTCGTCACCGCCGCCGGGCCCCATGCCGAGCCTCGCCCTCACCCCGGCGGCAGTACCCCGCACAGGGCCTCCAGTGCCGCGCCGTAGGCGTGCTCGGCAGGAGCCGCGTATCCGACCACCAGTCCGTCGCCCGATCCGCCACCCAGTCCGTCACCCAGCCCGGCGCCCGACGTCGTTCCGGCCTCCGGATGCCGGAACGCGGCCAGTCCGTCGAGGGCGATGCCCTGCCACGCGGCGGCCTTCACCGTGGACCGCTCGGTGCCCGGCGGCAGCCGCAGCACCGCGTGCAGCCCGGCCGCGAGACCCGTCACCGCGACGTGCGGCGCGTGCGCGGCGAGCGCGGCGACGAGCCGGTCACGCCGGTGCCGGTAGCGCTGCCGCATGCGCCGCACATGACGGTCGTACGACCCGGAGACGATGAACTCCGCGAGCGCCAGCTGGTCCAGGACGCTCGCCCAGCCCTCCCGTTCGCCCTTCGCCTCGAGCACGGGCCCGACATACCGCTGCGGCAGGAGCATCCAGCCCAGCCGCAGCGCCGGTGACAGGCTCTTGCTGACCGAACCGATGTAAATCACCCGCTCCGGATCGAGGCCCTGAAGCGCGCCCACGGGCCTGCGGTCGTACCGGAACTCGCCGTCATAGTCGTCCTCCAGCACCACCGCCCCGCGCGCGCGTGCCCAGTCGATCACGGCCGCCCGGCGCTCCGGGTGCAGCGGGCCGCCGGTCGGGAACTGGTGCGCGGGCGTGAGCAGTACGGCCCGCTCCCGCCCGAGCACGTCCACGCGCGCCCCGTCCCCGTCCAGCGGCAGTGGCACCGTGCGCACCCCGGCCGTCGCGAGCAGTCCTCGGTGGAAGCCCAGCCCGTACGCCTCCACGCCGAGCGGACCGCGCAGCACCCCGCCCGCGCCCTGGCCGAACAACAGCCGCAGCGCGTGCGCGAAGCCCGAGCAGACGATGATCCGGTCGGGCCCTGTCCGCACGCCACGCGCGCGTGCCAGATAGGCCGTCAGCGCCTCCCGCAGCTCCCGGCGCCCGGCCGGGTCTCCCGGCCCGAACGCCTCGCTCGGCGCCGCCTGCAGTGCCCGCCGGTAAGCCGCAGCCCAGGCGGCCCGCGGGAACGCCGAGGCGTCCGGCGTGCCCTGCCGCAGATCGTGCCGCGGCCCACGCGCGCGTGCGGGCGCCTTCAGCGGCGTCCGTACGGCATCCCGCAGTGGCGCCGTCCTTTCGGCCACCCGGGTGCCCGAGCCCTGGCGGGCGGTCAGCCAGCCCTCCGCGACCAGCTCCGCGTACGCGTCGGCCACCGTGTTGCGGGCCACGCCCAGATCGGCGGCGAGCGAACGGTACGGCGGCAGGCGTGTGCCGGGGGCCAGCCGTCCGCTGCGCGCGGCCTCCCGCAGCGCCCGGATCAGCGCGGCCCGCCGCCCGCCCGGACCCGACAGCTCCAGATGCAGGTCGGCCCCGATCCGCTCGGCGGAATTGACCCATGATTCCGTCATGGAAATGCACCCTACAACCGGTCTTTCCGGCCCGTAGGTTGAAGCCATGACGACGAACACGATCACCGCGGAAGCCGACGTCAACACCGCGATCAGCGACGCCGAGGCAGCCCGCACCCGACTCGATTTCGCCAAGTCCGCGCCGAAGGTCTTCCGCGCCATCGTCGGCTTCGACGCCGCCGCCCGCGAGGGCCTCGACCCCGCGCTGGTGGAGCTGATCCAGATCCGCGCCTCGCACCTCAACCACTGCGCCTACTGCCTCCACATGCACACCAACGACGCCCGCAAGGCCGGCGAGAGCGAGGACCGGCTCCACATGGTCGCCCTCTGGCGCGAGGCCCGGCACTTCTTCACCCCGAAGGAACAGGCCGCGCTCGCGCTGACGGAGGCAGTGACCCTGGTGGCCGACGGAGGCGTCCCCGACACCGTCTACGCCGAGGCCACCGCGCACTTCGACGATGAGGAACTGGCCCATGTCCTCGCCCTGATCCTCACGATCAACACCTGGAACCGGGTCGCCCTGTCGACAGGGAAGGTCGCGGGCACGGACGAACGCAACGGCTGACCGATCGCCCTCATGGCGTTGGCCGTCAGCCGTCAGCCGTCAGCCGTCGGACGTCCAAGGTCGACGGATGGCCGAAGGCGTCGGACGTTCAAGAGCTGACGGACGTCCAAGGCCGTCGGACGTTCAAGTGCTGACGGACGTTCAAGACTGACGGACGGCCACGCCACCCGTCGGCCGGTGGTTACACCCTCATCGGCCGATCCCTCGGAGAGACAGGCGCGGGCAGTTGTGAACTCCCCGTCAGATAGCGGTCGACGGCCGACGCCACCGCCCGTCCCTCCGCGATCGCCCAGACGATGAGTGACTGTCCGCGTGCCGCGTCCCCGGCCGCGAACACCCCGGGGACGTTGGTCGCGAAACCGTCGTCCCGGGCGATCGTGCCGCGCGACTCGAGCGCCAGCCCCAACTGCCCGATCAACCCGTCCTCCTGGTCCGGCCCGGAGAACCCGAGGGCGAGCAGCACCAGGTCGGCCGGGAGTGTCCGCCCGGTGCCCGCCACCGGCTGCCGCCGTTCGTCCACCTCCACCAGGTGCAGCGACCGCACATGCCCGCTGTCGTCCCCGGCGAAGTGGAGCGTGGACGCCGCGAACAGCCGCGCGTCTGCGTCCGCCGCCGGTGCCGTACGCAGGTCCCGCGCCTCCTCGTGTGCGGCCGACAACCGGTAGATCTTCGGGTACGTCGGCCACGGCTCGGTGTCCTCGTCCCGCTCGCCGCCCGGCTGTGCGTAGATGTCCAGCTGGGTCACGGACGCCGCCCCCTCGCGCACCGCCGTCCCCAGGCAGTCCGCGCCGGTGTCCCCACCGCCGATGATCACCACGTGCCGGCCGGCCGCCGACAGTGGCGAAACCTCCAGATCCCCCTCACACACCCGATTGGCCAGCGGCAGATACTCCATTGCCTGGTGTATCCCGTCCAACGCCCGGCCCGGCACCGGAAGTTCCCGCCACGCCGTCGCACCCGTGGCGACGACCACGGCGTCGTACCGTCCGCGTAGCTCCGCCGCCCCGACGTCCCGCCCGACCGTCGTCGACGTACGGAACTTCGTCCCCTCGGCCCGCATCTGCCCGATCCGCCGCTCCAGATGGTGCTTCTCCATCTTGAACTCGGGGATGCCGTACCGCATCAGCCCGCCGAGCCGGTCGTCCCTCTCGTACACGGCGACCGTGTGCCCGGCCCGGGTCAGCTGCTGGGCCGCCGCGAGCCCGGTGGGCCCGGAGCCGATGACGGCGACCGTCTTCCCCGACAGCCGCTCGGGGGGCCGTGCCGAGGTGAAACCTTCCTCCCAGGCCCGGTCGGCTATCGCGCACTCGACGTTCTTGATGGTCACGGCCGGCTGGTTGATCGCGAGCACGCACCCTGCCTCGCACGGCGCCGGGCACAACCGCCCGGTGAACTCGGGGAAGTTGTTCGTCGCGTGCAGCCGGTCGCTCGCTGCCCGCCAGTCCTCCCGCGAGACCAGGTCGTTCCACTCGGGAATCAGATTGCCCAGCGGGCAGGCCTCGTGGCAGAACGGCACGCCGCAGTCCATGCAGCGGTCGGCCTGTTTGCTGATGATGGGCAGCAGGGCTCCGGGGACATACACCTCGTCCCAGTCCCGCACCCGTTCCTCGACGGGCCGCCGCGGCCACTCCTGGCGCGGCGTGGTCATGAAACCCTTGGGATCGGCCATGATCGTCGCCACTCTTCCGGCACTCTTCCGGCCACGATACGTCCGTGGCGCCGACTGCGCAGAGTGGCGGACAGCGCTTTCTGGTGGGCTCCGGCAGGGGCGGGAGGGGCCAGAAGGATCAGAGGGGTCAGAGGGGTCAGAGGGGTCGGAGAGGCAGAGGGTCAGACGGTCACACGGTCAGAGGGGTCAGGTGAGGGCCAGGACGTAGACGACGGTGGCCGCTGCGGAGGAGACGGCGCGGACGTGGTTCCAGAACGTCCACTCGCGCACATACACCGGCCAGTACACCACCGCCTCCAACGTGCCCGGGCCCAGCCGGGCCAGCTTTTCGTTGCGAGGAACGTTCGTGACGACCGTCAGCCCGAACGAACCGACCAGATACAGCGCGCTGCCCAGCAGCAGCTCGGCCGCCCCGTCGTCCGGCCACACCACGAACGTCACCACCGCGATCATCGCGCTGAGCACAGCCGCGCCGGTGAACACCGTCATGAAGGCCGGCCGTAGCGCGGCGCCGTTGATCGCGTTCATCGCCGCGACACCCTGCGCGGGCGGCAGCGCGGCGAGCCCCCGCATCACGAAGACCGAGAAGGCACAGAAGACCCCGGCCATCAGCCCGGTGCCGAGCACTCCCGTCACGACCAGCACGAAGAACGGCCCGTCGATCATCTCCACGCCTCATCTCATCCCGCCCACCCGGGCCGGGCCCGGCGCCACCGCCAGTCCCAGTCCATGCCCAGGGCGGCGCGCCGACCATGACCGATTCACCTGACGCCCTGCGCCGGCGCCTGTTTCGCCCCCTGTCCCTTTACCTTCCCGTACGCTGTTCCCCCGCCCGGCTTCCGCTCAGCCGACATCCGCCCCGGCGCCCTGCCAGGCCCGCAGCACGCCCTCCACGGCCGGGGCGATCCGCCGCCGTGCCTCGTACCGCGGAACCCCGCTCATCAGCAGCTGGTCGTACGGCGTGTCGACATGCCGTACGGCCGCCACGACCGCCGAGGTCACCGCCCCCTCCGCCAGCCCCCGACCAGCCGCGCTGCGCCCCACGCGCCCGCTGCCCCGCACGGACGCGTGCGCCGCGATCGCCCGGGCCCGCTCGGCCGGGCAGCCGGGGAACAGCCGGACGACCTCGGCCGCGAACGCCGCCACGAACCGCTCGTCCTCCGCCGCCCTGCGCCGCGCGTCCCGCGCCCGCCGCCGACGCCGTGCCTCCGCGTCCGCCAGACAGCGCGCTTCGGCCCGGGCCAGCGCTGCCTCCTCCACGAGCACGCCCTGCCGCTCGTAGCGGCCCTTGCGCCGGTTGAAGCGCACGACCACCGCTGACAGTGTGCTCTCCTCCCGCGATCTGCGGGTCAGAGCCGTGTCACCGCGCGGCAGGAACACCAGGTGGCCGAGGTCGGCACAGTGCAGGCAGCGCGGTGCCCCCTCCTCCAGCACGAGCAGCGACAGCGGCCCGCGCCGACAAGCGGCACACCGCTTGCGCTTCGCACTCTGGACGACGACAAGCCGTCCGGGAACATGGGGAGTTGGCGCCACGGAAAGGGTCATACGCGGTACTTTCCCCACCACCGCCCGCTCCTCCCACGCCCCCTGCTCCTTCTCGGTGCCGCACCGGAGCCCGGATCCAGTCCACCTCCGCCACCGCGAGATCGGCGTACGGCAGAGGCCCGGCATGCCACCGCCGCGGCCGCCCTTGCGCCGGCCGGAGCGGACCCCGTCTCCGGCCGTAGCGGACCCCGTCTCCGGCCGTAGGGCACCCCATCTCCAGTCGTAGTGCACCTAGTCTGTGCTCCGGGCAACCCCTGTCTCTGACCTTGCTGCACCGGGTCTGGCCTGGGCACACCTTGTCCCTGGCTGCGGTGCACCTTGCCTGTGGCTCGGGCGGACCTTGTCTCTGGCCGCGGTGCACCTCGCCAATGGCCCGGGCGGGATCCCGTCTCCGGCCGCGGTGCACCTTGTCCGCGGCTCGGGCGCGACCCCCTGTCCCTGGCCGTAGCACACCTCGTGTGTCGCCGGAGCGGGCCTCGTCCCAGGCGCAGTCGGCCCTGCCCTCCCCGGCAGCCGCCGTCTTCGCACGCTCTCCCACCCGGCATCATGGGCCGTGTGCGACTCGAAGCGATCACCTGGGGCCGGCTCGCGGAACACTTGGCCGACCGGCTGGCCGGTCTGGAGCCGGCCGACGGGAGCGCCTGGCCGCGCGTTGGTTTCGACGGGGCCCCGGCCGCCCGTCCCAAAGACCTCGCCGAGCGGATCGCGGAGGCACTGCGCGTGCGCGGCCGGCCCTCTCTCGTGGTCGGCGCCGAGGGCTTCCTGCGTCCCGCCTCGCTGCGTCTCGAACACGGGCGGCGGGACGCGGAGTCGTACTACGGCGGATGGTTCGACACGGGCGCCCTGTGGCGGGAGGTCTTCGGCCCGCTCGACCCCGGAGGCAGCGGGCGCGTCCTGCCCGACCTGTGGGACCCGGCCACCGACCGCGCCACCCGCAGCCCCTACGTCCAACTCCCGCCCGGCGGAATCCTGTTGCTCCACGGCCCCCTCCTGCTGCGTCACTGGTTCCCCTTCGACCTGACCGTGCACCTCCAGCTGTCCCCGGCCGCTCTGCGCCGCCGTACCCCCGAGGCCGACCAGTGGACGCTCCCCGCCTTCGAGCGCTACGCGTCCGAGACCGACCCCGCCGGCACGGCGGACGTCCTCGTACGCACCGACGACCCACGCCATCCCGCCTGGAGCGGCTGACCGAACGCCCCGTCGACGGACGGGCCCGTTCTTGCAGGCGCCCGCCGAGACCTCCCCGCCCGGATCTCCCCGTCGAGACCTCTCTGCCGAGACCTCTCTGCTCAGGCCCGCTCGCTCAGACTTCTCCGCTCCGACTTCCCCGCCCAGCCCTCCCCGTTCAGAGCCACCCGTTGCGCCGGAAGCCCCGGTACAGCGCCAGGCACGCCACCGCCATGACGGTCATGACCAGCGGATATCCGAACCGCCAGTGCAGCTCCGGCATGTGGTCGAAGTTCATGCCGTACACCCCGCACACCATCGTCGGCACGGCGATCACCGCGGCCCAGGCCGTGATCTTCCGCATGTCCTCGTTCTGCGCGACGGTCACCTGCGCGAGGTGGGCCTGGAGGATGGAGTTGAGCAGCTCGTCGAAGGCGGAGATCTGCTCCTTGGCCCGGATCAGATGGTCGAGCACATCGCGGAAGTACGCCTGTATCTCCGGGGGGACGGCCCTGATGGGCCGGGTGGCCAGGTCCTCCACCGGGCGGCCCAGTGGCACCACCGCCCGCTTCAGCTCCAGCAGTTCACGCTTCATCTGGTAGATACGGCCGGGGTCGAGCCGTGCACCGTTCTCCGAGAACACGTCCGTCTCGACCTGGTCGATATCGGCCTGCACCGCGTCCGTGACGTTCAGATAGTCGTCCACGACGTGGTCGGCGATCGCGTGCAGCACCGCTGCCGGCCCCTTCGACAGCTGGTGCGGACGCGCCTCCAGTTCCTCGCGCAGCGGGCCCAGCGAGCCGTGCCGGCCGTGGCGCACCGTGATGACGAAGTCCTCACCGACGAACACCATGATCTCGCCGGTGTTCACCACCTCGCTGGTCGCCGTCAGCCGTTCGTGCTCCACGTAGCAGACGGTCTTGAACACCGCGAAGAGCGTGTTGCCGTAGTGCTCCAGCTTTGGGCGCTGGTGCGCCTCGACCGCGTCCTCCACCGCCAGCGGATGCAGGTCGAACAGCTCGGCGATGCCCGCGAACTCACGGTCCGTCGGCTCGTGCAGCCCCAGCCAGACGAATCCCTCTCCCGTCTTGCGCACCATCTTCACGGCGTCCACGAGGTCGGTGCAGGTCGGCACGCGCACACCGTCCTGATAGGTCACGCAGTTGACCACCGAGGATCCCAGCGGTGACCTGGCGGGATGACTCAGGTCAACACGCGGCCGCCGCCGGGCCAACTGCGCCACCTTGCGCAGGCCGCCGACCTTGCCCAGTCCGGTGACCTTCCGCAGATTCCCTGCCATGGACATCTGGGTCTCCTCGCATGGATCTCCTCGCGTGACGCTTCCGCGCCTTGCCCGGCAAGTCTGCCAGCCGAGGGCGAAACGCGGGCAAGCCTGTGGGAACGGGAAGTTCCGTTTGGTTCCCGCCTGTGGATAGAGCCCCTGACGCCCGGTCCTCTCCCGGCCCCCGGCCTCGCCAGGGTCCGGAGCGTCGGCCGATCCGGACCGATCGGGTGGCTGAGATGATCCCCACATGACGCGATCCGACGGGTACCTCCTGGCCAACCGGCAGAACGAGGCGGGCCGGCGCTTCGACGCCTTCGCCACCCTCTTCGATCCCGTGACCTTCCGGCACCTCGAGGGGCTTGGCATCGGGCCCGGCTGGCGCTGCTGGGAAGTCGGGGCGGGCGGCACCTCGGTGGTGTCCTGGCTCGCCGAGAAAGTCGGTCCCACCGGCGAGGTCGTCGCGACCGACATCGACACCTCGCTGCTCGGCACCACGCCCCATCCGCGGGTGGAGGTCCGCATCCACGACGTGGGTACCGAGGAACCGCCGGGCGAGGGATTCGACCTGGTCCACGCCCGGCTCGTCCTCGTCCATGTCCCGGACCGGGAACAGGCGTTGCGGTCCATGATCCGGGCGCTGCGGCCCGGCGGAGGGCTGCTCGTCGAGGACGCCGATCCCGCGCTCCAGCCGCTGATCTGTCCCGACGAGCACGGTCCCGAGCAACGGCTCGCCAACCGGCTGCGCCACGGCTTTCGCAAGCTGCTCGCCGAACGAGGCGCCGATCTGTCGTACGGCCGCAAGCTTCCGCGCCTGCTCCGTGAGGCCGGGCTGCACGAGGTGGAGGCGGACGCCTACTTCCCGATGACATCACCCGCCTGCACCGTGCTGGAGGCCGCGACGGTCCGCCAGATCCGCGCCCGCCTCGTCGCCGCCGGACTCGCCACCGACGAGGAGATCGACCAGCACCTGGCCAACGTCGAGGCCGGTTCGATGGACCTCGCCACCGCACCGATGATCTCGGCGTGGGGGAAGAAGGCCTGAGCGCCCACGATCAGGCACGCGGAACGGACGCGGAGGGCGCACCCGGTCCGCGCGGGCGGGTGCCACGCGAGGCATCCGCCGGGCGGGTGGGGCGCCCGGCACTCGAGCGCTGTCGCCGCGCGGCCGCTCACGGTGCCCGGCGCCTGACGGCGCCTGGCCGGGTGGTTGCGCTGCCTGGCTGCCGACGGCGATCGGCCTCGGCGTGTACTAGTGCTAGTGCCCCGGCAGGCAAGATCGCCCCGTCGCGACGCCCGACACATTCCCCAGAGGGCCCCACTCGCCGCACCGCCCGAAAGCCCAAGTGCGTCCAGTACGAGCGCATCCGGCCGGGGGACCCCCAAAGCACGCACCGGACGCCGCTCATTGAAAGGCAAACGCTGCTTGCCGGGGCACTAGCCGTCGCTCCCCGGACGCGGCGGTCTGGCGCCCACCCGTCGTACCGCCTGCGCGCCCGCCCGGCAGCCCTGGGCCGCCGCTTCCTCCGGATCCGCACCCCTGAGCAGCGCGGCGAGAAACGCACCGGTGAACGCGTCACCGGCGCCCGTGGTGTCCCGGGGGGCGGCAGGCGCCGCCGGGATCCGGGTCGGCGCCGCGCCGGAACGCGCCACCAGCGCCCCGTCCGCGCCCGCCTTGGCCACCACCAGCGGCACGAGACGGCTCAACTTGGCCGCCGCGTCCGCCGGATCCGGCAGCCCGGTCAGCAGACATGCCTCGTCGCGGCTGGGCAGCAGCACGTCCAGCCCCTCGGCGAACGCGAGGAAGCGGTCCACCCCGAACCGCACCAGGAAGCCCGCCGAAGCCGGATCCAGACTGACCGGAACACCACGCGCGCGTGCCGCCACGAGTGCCGTGCGCGCCAGCGCCCGGCTCGGCTCCGTGAACAGCAGATAGCCCGACAGATGCAGTCGGGCGACCCCATCGAGCAAGGCGTCCGACCAGTCGGCGGGCTCGAGCCGCAGGGACGCCCCGCTGTCCGTGAGGAACGTGCGCTCGGCCGCCGCCCCCGTGTCGACGAGACAGACCACCGTCCCGGTCGCCGCCTCCGGATCGACCACCAGCCGGGGTCGCACCCCGGCCGCGACCAGCTCCCGCTCGTGCCACGCTGCCGTGTCCGAGCCCACCCGCCCGAGCAGCCGTACGTCCGCACAGCCCGCGTGGGCTGCCCAGCAGGCCACGTTCGCTCCCGCGCCGCCGGGCAGCGTCCGGATCGCGGCGGCCGTGTCGGTACCGGCCGCGAGCGGCCCCCGGTGCCGGGCGACCACATCCGTGACCACGTCCCCCACGACCAGCAGGCCCCCGTCCAGGCCCCCGGTCACCCCCTGGTCCACGCCGTGGCGATCCGGGCCGCCAGCCGTACGTTGCCACGCACGGCCGCCAGATTGGCGCTCAGGGAGGCGCCGTCCGTGTGCCGGACCAGGTAGCCCAGCAGGAACGGCGTCACCGCCTGCCCGGTGACGCCCTGCTCCGCGCAGGCGCGCAGCGCGTCGGCGAGCACGCGTGCGTGCAGCTCGGGATCGAGCTGTTCCGCCTGCGGGACGGGGTTGGCGACGATCAGCGTCGACTCCGGGCCGCCGAGCCGGTCCTGCGCCCTCATGACCTGGGCAACCTGTTCCGGACTGTGCAGCGTCCAGTCGACGGGATGCCCCGAGTCGGACAGATAGAAGCCGGGGAACCGGTCCGTGCCGTACCCGGCTACGGCCACGCCCAGTGTCTCCAGCCGCTGCAGCGTCGCCGGCACGTCCAGGATCGACTTCACGCCCGCGCAGACCACCGTGATCCGGGTGCGCGCCAGCAGGCCCAGGTCGGCCGACTCGTCCTGCGTCACCGTCCACTCCCGGTGCACACCGCCCAGCCCGCCCGTGGCGAACACCCGGATGCCCGCGAGCGCGGCCAGCTGTGCCGTCGCCGACACCGTGGTCGCCCCGCTCACCCCCGCGGCCACGGCGAGCGGCAGATCGCGGTGGCCCAGCTTGCGGATGCCGTCCTCGTTCGCGATCCGCTCCAGCTGTTCCTTGTCCAGCCCGGCCCGGGGGCGGCCGTCCAGGACGGCGATGGTCGCCGGGACCGCGCCCTCCCGCCGCACCGCGTCCTCCAGCTCCAGCGCCACCTGCAGATTGCGCGGGCGGGGCAGGCCGTGCGCGATGATCGTGGACTCCAGCGCCACCACCGGCCGCCGTGCGTCGATCGCTTCCCGGACCTCTTCCGACACCACGAGCACCACGCGCACCGCCTCCTGTCCGTCGGCCGTTCCCGTCTCTGGATCTCTGGCGGGCGCCGGCCGCGGCTAAACGCTTGCGGCCTGTGGGGGACGCCACCAGCCTGGGCCGCATGACGAAGAAAAGCATGCGTCTCGACCACGTCGTCCTGTGGGTGTCCGATCCGGTGGCCGCGGCCCGCTTCTACACGGAGGCCGTCGGTCTGGAGCCCGTGAGGGTCGCCGAGTTCGTCGAGGAGAAAGTGGCGTTCCCTTCCGTGCGCGTCAACGAGGAGACCATCCTGGACCTCGCTCCGCACACCCTCGCGGAACGCATGAGGATGCTGCCGGGCGCGGCCGACAGCGCCGGCCACCCGGTCAACCACGTCTGCCTCTCCCTGCCCGCCGACGCCTTCGACGCCCTGCGCGCCCGGCTGGAGCACCACGGCGTGCCCTTGTCCGACATCGGCCACGACTCCTTCGGCGCCCGTGGCAACGCCCCGCGCACGTTCTACTTCCGGGACCCCGACGGCAATGTCTTCGAGGCCCGGCACTACGACGAGTAGCCCCAGGGCCGCTCAGAACAACGGCTCGGGCAGTA